>CAXPPC010000011.1:0-126463 GCA_964219255.1 Henriciella pelagia | reverse complement strand
CATCACGTTGCGTGTTTTCGATGATTTTTGCAGCCTCTGCCACTTTAATCGACGATGCACGGTGAACTCCAGCTCCAACAACTAATTCGTAAGTCTTCGCAATTTCTTCAAGTGACTCGTCACAACAACCAGAAACCACTTTGATTACATTCTGAAGCGTGTGTTCTTTATCTCCTGGGTTGATGCGTTCAGGTGAATATCCTACTTTGAAATCCTCTTGGAATTTAAGTCCTGATTCAGCTTCCAAAACAGGTACACAATCCTCTTCGGTACATCCAGGATAAACTGTTGATTCAAAAACAACGTAGTCTCCTTTTTTCAGCACTTTCCCCACTGTTGATGAAGCACCTAACAATGGTTTTAAGTTTGGAAGATTAGCCTCATCGATTGGAGTTGGAACCGCAACAACGAAGAACTCAACATCCTTTAAGTCGTTAATATTCGCTGTGAATTCGATGTCGCTGTTTTCAAAATCAGATGCATCTAATTCATTACTTGGATCAACTCCGTTACGCATCATTTCGACACGCTCTGCATTGATATCAAATCCAACAACCTTAATTTTCTTTGCAAACTCAAGTGCGATTGGCAATCCAACGTAACCAAGACCGATTACTGCAAGTTTAGCTTCTTTGTTGACTAGTTTATCGTAAATTGAGTTGCTCATTTCTTACTTCGTAAATTCGTTCAATAATTTCTACAACCTTCAACCCTTCAAGAGCGTTAGTAGTTGCCGTAGTTCTTCCTTTTAATGTATCAATCACGTTTCTGATCACGTAATTGTGATTTGCTGCAGATCCTTTGTATGGACCGTAGTCATTCGCTGGATTCGCCTCTTTTAATTTTGGCATTTCATATCCTTCGATGTTGCAAACTTCCACCTCATTCATATACTGTCCACCAATTTTTACACTACCCTTGCTACCAACGATTGTGAGTGAACTTTCAAGGTTTTGATCAGCAACGGCAGTCGAATAGTTCAAACAACCCATTCCACCATTGATAAACTCGAAATTCACCAATCCTGAATCTTCAAAGTCCGTTGAGTTCTGGTGAGTAAAATCAGCAAATTTCCCTTGGATATTCTTTATATCACCGAACAACCAATACATAATATCGATAAAGTGAGAGAACTGTGTAAACAAAGTTCCACCGTCCAATTCTTTAGTTCCTTTCCAACCACCAGCTTTGTAATAGCGATCATCTCGGTTCCAGTAACAATTCAATTGTACCATGAAAATATCTCCAAGAATCTCTTGATCAACCACCGATTTAATCCATTCAGAAGGTGGAGAATATCTATTTTGCATTACACAGAAAACGCTTTTGGACATTTGCAGCGATTTGAAAATCACCTTTTCACACTCATCTTTCGAAAGTCCCATTGGTTTTTCACAAACAACGTGTTTTCCAGCCTCCAAAGCCTTCAAACTTTGCGAAGCATGCAATCCATTTGGAGAACAAACATTAATTACATCTACTTCAATACCTGAATCAAGAAGCTCTTCTATGGATGAGAAAAAAGGCACATCAAAATCTTCTGCTCCACACTCCTCTTTTGAGCGCACATCGATAAGTGCTACCAACTCTGTTTCTTCTTCACGACGAATCATTTCGGCATGTCTCTTACCAATGTGCCCAGCACCAACTACTGCAAATTTTACAACTGATTTTTCTTCCATTATTTCTCTACTTTTCTAACAGTTCCGTTTTCCAATAAATAAACTTCTTCACTTTCAGGACAAATTGCCTGACCATTTTTATCAAATTCTAGACGATGACCGAATTCGCTCATCCAACCCATTTGTCGAGCAGGATTACCAACGACCAATGCATAATCTGGTACGTTTTTCGTTACCACAGCACCTGCACCAATAAATGCATATCTTCCGATATCATGACCACAAACGATGGTCGCATTAGCACCGATACTTGCTCCTTTTTTAACTGTAGTTTTGGCGTATTCGTTCCGACGATTTACAGCACTTCTTGGGTTTGTCACGTTGGTAAATACCATTGACGGTCCAAGAAACACGTCATCTTCACAAATTACACCGGTGTAGATAGATACGTTGTTTTGAATTTTTACATTCTTCCCTAATATTACTTGAGGAGAAATTACAACATTTTGACCAATGTTACACTTTTCACCAATCACACACTCTGGCATGATGTGCGAAAAGTGCCAAATTTTTGAACCTGCACCAATGACGCATCCTTCGTCAATAACAGCAGTTTCATGCGCAAAATATTCCATTATCTTGTGATATACTTTTCGAAATTATAGTGGTTTTTGAGTTCTAATTCTTCAGATGGTAGACTACAAAAGTAATCATATGTTCTCTTTAATCCTTCTTTTCGATCAACTTTCGGTTCCCAACCCAAAATCTCTTTGGCTTTTGTAATATCCGGCTGACGTTGTTTTGGATCATTGACAGGAAGCTCTTTATAAACCACTTTTTGCTTCGTTCCTGTTAACTGAATGATCTCTTCAGCGAAATCCTTAATTGATATTTCTGAAGGATTACCAATATTCATCGGCATGTGATAGTCACTCATCAACAAACGATAAATTCCTTCCAATAAATCGTCTACGTAACAAAAAGAACGTGTCTGAGATCCATCACCAAAGATTGTCAAATCCTCTCCGCGCAATGCTTGCCCGATAAATGCTGGTAACACACGACCATCATTCAGTCGCATTCTAGGTCCATAGGTATTAAATATTCTAACAATTCTCGTTTCCACACCATGAAAAGTATGATAAGCCATTGTGATAGCTTCTTGGAAACGTTTTGCCTCATCATAAACACCTCTCGGTCCAACTGGATTAACATGTCCCCAATATTCTTCTGTTTGAGGGTGCACTTCAGGATCACCATAAACTTCAGAAGTAGAAGCGATAAGGATGCGTGCATTTTTTGCCTTTGCCAATCCCAAGCAATTATGAATACCTAAAGATCCTACTTTTAAAGTCTGGATGGGAATCTTCAAGTAATCGATTGGACTAGCTGGAGAAGCGAAATGCAGAATATAATCTAACTCTCCAGGTACGTGAATAAACTTTGTTACGTCGTGATTGTAGAATTCGAAGTTTTCTAACGGAAACAAGTGCTCTATGTTTTCCATTCTACCCGTGATCAAATTATCCATTGCAATCACGTGAAAATCTTTTTTGATATAGAAATCACATAAGTGTGATCCTAAAAACCCAGCTGCTCCCGTTATTAATATTCTTTTTCTTTCCATTACTTCGTTAAAGGCATTACCGTTCTTCTACCAATAGAATTATAGTAGAATCCAAGATTTTTCATTTGATCAAGTCCATAAATATTTCGACCATCAAAAATCATTGGTTCTTTTAAGAGTGATTTTATTTTATCGAAGTCAGGATTTCTGAACATAGACCATTCAGTCGCGATAAGAAGGGCGTCTGCCCCCTCCAACGCTTCATATTGATTTTTAGCGTATTTGATTTTATCCGCAAGAATTCCTTCAACATTCTCTGCTGCCTCTGGATCGAAAGCTACAACTTCAGCTCCTTCCGCTAGCAATTTATTGATTAAATACAACGCCGAAGCTTCACGAATATCATCTGTATCTGGCTTGAAAGCCAATCCCCAAAGAGCGAATTTCATACCTTTCAAGTCACCATAAAAATCCTTTACTTTATCATAAAGACGGATTTTCTGATTGTCGTTTGCACTTAATACACTGTTGATAATCTTGAATTCATATCCTTCTTCTTGACCACTTCGAACCAATGCATTCACATCCTTTGGAAAACAACTTCCTCCAAATCCGATACCTGGATACAAGAATTTGTGACCAATTCTAGAGTCAGATCCAACTCCTTGGCGAACTTTATCAACATCAGCTCCTACTAACTCACAGAAGTTAGCAATCTCGTTCATGAACGTAATCTTTGTCGCCAAGAATGCATTTGCAGCATATTTTGTCAACTCTGCTGACTTTTCATCCATCACGATGAGTGGTTTGTTGTTATCAGTGAATGGCTTGTACAATTCCGACATGATTTGGATTGCTTTAGCATCCTCCGTACCGATAACCACGCGATCGGGATTCATAAAATCATCTACAGCAAATCCTTCACGTAAGAATTCAGGATTTGAAACCACAGCAAAATCCACTGAAGCTTTTTCTTGAATTTTCGCCTTAACTTTTTCAGAAGTACCAACAGGAACAGTCGATTTATCTACGATAACTTTGAACTCTGTCATCATTTCCCCCAACTGATCAGCAACTGCAAGAATATAGCTTAAGTCCGCCGAACCGTCCTCGCCTGGCGGGGTTGGAAGTGCCAAGAAAATAATCTCTGCAAACTCCACTGCAGCTTTCAAATCAGTAGTAAATGAGATTCTTCCAGCTTTAATATTTCTGTGAAAAACCGTATCTAAGTGAGGCTCGTAAATTGGCACCTCACCGTTGCGCATGCGCTCTACTTTTTTCTCATCAATATCGACACAAATTACTTGATTACCAGTATCAGCGAAGCAAGTCCCTGTTACCAACCCTACATATCCTGTTCCTACAACTGCTATTTTCTTCATTCTTACTTTTCAATAAATTCTGCCACCGCGTTACAAATATGAGCTAATTGTTCCTCTTCCATTTCTGTGTGTATTGGAAGTGAAATTACTCTTTCAGTTAACCAATCCGTAATCTGCAAGTCAGTCGACTCACTACCAAATGACTCAAACATTTTTTGACGATGCGCAGGCACTGGGTAATAAATCATTGAAGGAATATCTTTCTCCGCTAAAAATGCATTTAAAGCATCGCGGTCGATTCCTTCTAACGTTAATGTATATTGGTGAAAAACATGTTTCGACTCACTTCCACGAACCGGAGTTTTCACTCCATCATATTTTTCAAAAAACTTATCATAATAATCTGCAACTGAACGACGTGCTGCGATGTAATTATCTAATTCTCTTAATTTAATTCTTAGAACTCCTGCTTGGATGCTATCTAAACGTGAGTTACAACCGACAACATCATGGTAGTAACGCTTACTTTGACCGTGATTAGCGATCATTCGAATTTGAGCTGCTAACTCATCATCATTTGTGAACATTGCTCCACCATCTCCGTAGCATCCTAAGTTTTTAGATGGAAAGAAAGATGTACAACCAATATGACCGATCGTTCCAGTCTTCGAAACTGATCCATCTTTATGATAGTAATCCGAACCAATCGCTTGAGCATTATCTTCAACTACAGCAAGATTATGTTTATTTGCCACCTCCATTATGGCATCCATATTTGCGGCTTGACCATACAAATGAACCGGAACAATTGCTTTAGTTTTGCTTGTAATTGCCTCCTCGATTGCAGAAGGATCAATGCAGAAAGTGTCTTTATCAACTTCAACAAAAACTGGTTTCAAACCGAGTAAAGCGATCACCTCAGTGGTTGCTATGTACGTGAAAGAAGGTGTAATCACCTCATCCCCCGGTTTCAAACCTAATGCCATTAAAGCAATCTGAAGAGCATCAGTTCCATTAGCACAAGGAATTACATGTTTAACTCCGAGATACTTTTCTAATTCCTCCTGAAATCCTTTAACCTCAGGACCATTAATAAATTGAGCTGATTTTAATATATCGAGAATAACGGCATCTACTTCTGGCTTGATCTTCTCGTACTGGGTCATTAGGTCGACCATCTGTATTTTCTTCATCTAGATGATGTTGTTAAAATAGTTAAGGGAACAAAGATAACCAATATAAGGTAATTAATTCAACCTATCTCAATTAAGAAAATTTGAACTAAAATCATTTGACCAATTGTAATTTAGAATTATTTTAATCGAATAAATCGTTATATTCATAATGTGATTCGGCTTGTTTGTCGAAATATTATCAACCAAAACGAATAGAAATGAAAAAAAATTCAATGACTTTACTCGGGCTTTCACTGATTTTTACAGCAACAACAGTGAACGCTCAAGTGAACAATGGAGATTTCTCTGGAGCTACTACAGCGCCAAGAAACTTTGGACAGATCGAATGGGCACAAGGGTGGTCTAATGGTAACGGTGGAACAGCCGATTTTTATCATAAAGATGCTAAAAGCTGCACGAACATGGGTGTACCAGCAAACCGAGTTGGAGGTCAAGAAGCTTTTAACGGAAGTGGATACGCTGGAATCATCACGTATTACAACGACAAAACAGTTGATTACCTTTCAACTTTTGGTAATATGGAAGTGATGGAAGGTGATGGATATGGTAAGTATAGTGAGTACATTACTACTAAACTTTCAAATTCATTAACTGCCGGAAAAACGTACACTTTCACTTTTTACGCTTCGCTAGCAGAAAATAGCGGGTACGCAGTAAGTGGACTTGGAGCACATTTTTCTTCGAACGCAATGAACGAATCTTCAAATTCATTTATTACTGGAACTCCACAAATTGTTTCTAATGACGTTATTAGCTCAAAATCAAACTGGACTAAAATCAGTGGAACATTTACTGCTAAAGGAGGTGAACAATATGTAACAATCGGTGTCTTCAATAAACCTGCGAGCATTCAAACAGTAGGAGGTGGAAGTGGTATCAATGGAAAACGTGCCTACTACTACATCGATGGAATTTCAATGAGTGAAGGTGGAGCTGTAGAAAAAGACAGCGATGGTGATGGAATTGTAGATTCAAAAGATAAGTGTCCAACTGTTTACGGAACTATTGATGGTTGCCCTGATTCAGATGGTGACGGAGTAGCTGACAACGTTGATAAGTGCCCTGAGGTTGCTGGAACTGTTGACGGATGTCCAGAAATCGATATGTCAGGTGTAGATTCTGATAAAGATGGATTACCGGATGCTTTAGAAGCAAAAATCGGTACTAATCCAAACAACCCTGATTCGGATGGTGACGGACTAAATGATGGAGAAGAATACTTAGGTGTAGATTCACCAAATACTGCAATTGCTGCAACGAAGAAATCAGATCCAAAAAATGTATGTGATCCTCTTCAAAAAGGTGATGATTGCGATTCTGATGGTGATGGCTTGACGAACGCAGAGGAAAAGAAATTGGGTACCGATCCAAATAATCCAGATTCTGATGGAGATAGAATTAACGATGGGCAAGACAAATGTCCTATGCTAGCTGGAACAAAAGCAAACATGGGATGTGCACTGTCTCAAGAGTTACTTGATCAAATTAAAAGTGCATCTGAGCACATTTACTTTAACTCTGGTAGCGCAGTTATCAAAAGTGAGTCATACGCTGATCTAGATAAATTAGCAGCTATTCTATCTGAACACACTGAAGTAAAAGCGAGCATTGAAGGTCATACTGACAGCCAAGGTAACGACCAAATGAACCTTAATCTTTCTAAAGCACGTGCTAAAGCAGTTAAAGACTACCTTATCAAAAAAGGTGTTCCTGCGGATCACTTAACTTCTGAAGGTTACGGAGAAACAAGACCAGTAGCTGACAACAGTACAGCAGCTGGAAGAGCGAAAAACAGACGTGTTATCGTTCAGACAACAATGTATAAAGTGAACTAAAATTCATTCATTGATAGAAAGTCCTCGAGAAATCGGGGACTTTTTTTTTGAATCACAAAAATTCTAAAAGTTTAGTCTTTCCAATAATTCATGTGTATTTTCGTTGACTTCAGTGTACACTTGTAAAAATCGATCATCGATGCTTAGAAAATTAGCTTTTATAGTTCTATTTATTGGAATAGCGATGCCTGCAATTAGTCAACGTAACATGGGCGACTCCTGTGTTGGAGCAACTTGGCTCGGCCTTCAATACGGAGCAAATATGACTTCAGGTGATCTTGCAGATCGATACGGATTCCTGAATCACATTGGACTTTTCGCTGGATACAAAACGAAGAAAAACTATGTATTTGGCCTCGACGCTAATTTCATCTTTGGAAGAGATGTCAGAATGACTGGCTTATTTGATCACCTCGTAGATTCATACGGAAATATTACTGACATTAACGGAGACATTGCCATTGTGCAGGTGCTTCCAAGAGGACTATATGCCAATGCAACTGCCGGAAAAATCTTCCCAGTTTTTGGCTCAAATCCAAACTCTGGAATTTATGCTTCAGTTGGAGTTGGATACCTTGTTCACCGCTTGAGAGTTGAAACGCAAGACCATGTAGTACCAACTCTTGAACTTGACTACAGAAAAGGTTATGACCGATTAACATCAGGAATTAACACTTCACAATTCTTGGGTTATTCCTATATGGCGGATCAAGGATTTTTGAATTTCTATGGAGGTTTTTACGTTCAAGAAGGATTTACTTACAATCGAAGAACAATCAACTTTGATACTCCTGATGAACCTGTATCTCAGGACATGAGACTAGATATTCAATACGGAATAAAAGTAGGATGGTTAATTCCAATCTACAAACGCCAACCAAAAGAATACTACTATAATTGATGCACATTCTATACAACCTTGGTGTACGATTGTATGGATTCGTAATTCGAATTGCCTCCATTTTCAATCCAAAAGCTAAAGCCTGGATTGATGGGCGTAAAGATTATTGGTCAAAACTACCGCTTACGAAGAAGCGTCAAGTGATATGGTTTCACTGTGCCTCTTTAGGAGAATTCGACCAAGGCTTGCCGTTGATGAATCTAATAAAAAAACAACAACCAGAAGCTTTTTTGCTCGTCTCCTTTTATTCTCCCTCAGGATACTTACACCATCACAAGAGAAATCATTTGGCCGACCATGTCTGCTATTTACCCCTCGACACTCCTTCAAATGCTAAAAAGTTTGCCGCATACTTCAAACCCAGTCTAACCGTTTTTGTGAAGTACGAGTTCTGGGGAAATCACATTAAAGAAGCAAAGAAAAAAGGTTCTCAAGTTTATGTCATCAGTGGCCTTTTCAGAGAAAATCATCGCTTTTTCAAATGGTATGGTAGTTATTTCCGGGGGATTTTGGGGCATTTCGATCATCTATTCGTTCAAGACAGCAACTCACAAGAGCTTTTGATGAAAATCAACATAAATAATACAACAGTTGCTGGAGACAATAGGTTCGATCGTGTAATTGAGAATAGTAAAAACGCAACTCGAAATCCAATTATCGAAGCATTCAAAGGTGATGAAGAAATATTGATTGTAGGTAGTTCCTGGCCAGCAGATGAGGCAATCATAACCGACTGGATTAACAAAGTAACCACCAAAGTTCTGATTGCTCCTCACCAAATTGATGAACCTCATATCGAAAAGATTGTCGAAAAATTGAACCGAAAGTTTGTTCGCTATACGCAATGGAAAGATCAATCTGATTGTGAAGTATTGATCCTGGACACAATCGGTCATTTGGCTAGTGCTTATCAATCTGGAAAAATTGCTTACGTCGGCGGAGGTTTTTCTGGATCTCTTCACAACATTCTCGAACCCGCTGTTTTCGGACTCCCAGTGATCTTTGGACCAAAACATTCTAGATTTCCTGAAGCACAACAATTTATTGATGGTGGATTTGGATTCAGTGTTTCAACTACAGAAGAATTTGAGACAGCCTACAATAAAATCGATGCTAATTATCAAGAGATCAGTTTGGCAGAAAAAGATTTTGTCCAAAAGAATGCCGGCGCCTCAGAACGTATATTGAACTATCTTATTGCCAACTCAACACTTTAAAATCTTCTCGATCATTTTCTGAAACGTATTTCAATTGAATGGAACGAATTATTTGCTCTGCATACTTCCACTTTGAAGATCGATTTGGGGTAAGCGCAATAATTTCTCGAGCAGGTTTCTCTCCACTTTCAGAGCGTATTGTTTTGTAACCAGCGCTTTCTGTACCTGAATAATTGACAGGAACCAAAGTATACCCTCCATTCATATCTACCATACGCTGTAATAGCTCAACACTTCCCCCCTGATAATTCCAGGCATCAGTATCTGTTTGCTGCAAATCGCAAAAATGAACCATTTGAGTCCTCAAGCAATTCCCCTTCGTCAATAACCACGGATGAAAATCAACCAACGTTTCAGTTGATACTACTTCATCTTGTATTTCTGGCAAATAAGCTTTTATTTCTTCCTGATACAATTTCGTAACACGCAATTTCGGATTAACCACTGGTCCGGCCAAAATTGCCATATCAATCTTTTTGTTTTCAAGCGCAAGCAACGCATCTTCTGTTTTCAGTTCCTCAATCGTTATTCGAATATCATGCAATTTATCTTGCCATGAAGAAAATAAATCAGGAATTAAATAAGTAGAAACTGTTGGGATGATACCGATTCGCATGTGCTCTTTGACTCCATTTTTTAAGCGGTTCACAAGTCCTTCAATCCGCTCATTTTCACTTAAAACATCTCTAATAATTTCAATTAACTGACGACCAAAATCTGTTGCTTCAAGTGGATTTGTGGAGCGATCAAAAATGGTAAATCCTAACGTTTCTTCCGCCTTTTTTAGCTGCATTGATAAGGTTGGTTGAGTTACAAAACAGCGCTCACTAGCTCGACTAAATTGTCCTTCTTCACTCAACGCCATTATGTATGTCATTTGTTGAATTGAAATCATATATAGTTTATTTATGAAAGTATAAAATTAATCAATACTTATTATAGATAAACAACCTTATCTTTGAATAAAACAAACGACATGGAAAACAACAAAGAATATCTCGAACAATTAAATATTTTGCTTGCCAGCTACCAAATGCATTATCAGAACTTGCGATCACTGCACTGGAACGTCAAAGGAAACTCATTTTTTGAGCTTCACGTTAAGTACGAAGAACTCTACACAAGAGCTCAAGTGATTGTGGATGATGTAGCAGAACGAATTTTATCAGTTGGCGGAACTCCACTTTCGCGATTCAGTGATTATATCGAAAAAAGTGTGATCAAGGAAGCAGGAATTATCTCTGACGGGAAAACGGGTGTAACTGCAATTCTAGAAGATCAGATCCAGCTTTTAGCACTCGAAAGAAATCTTCTCGATGCTTCAGACAAATTGGATGACGAAGGAACAAATTCACTAATGAGTGATTTAATTCGTGAAAAAGAAAAAACAAACTGGATGTTCAAGGCATATTTGGACAAATAGAAAATCGCGACGTTTGAATAGAGTCGATTGACTTATGTTTCAAACCGAATCAACATATAAAAAAATCCCGATCAGAAATCGGGATTTTTTGTTTGACTTAATCTTTATTGTTTCAATAACTTTTCCGAGAACACAGATCCGTTGCTCGTCTCAATTCTAACAAAGTAGATTCCGGGATTTAGGTCGCTCACAGAAATTTCCTCCAACGGACTTAAATTGCTGTAAAGAACTTTACCGTTGATATCCAAAATTGAAATGTTATTCACTTGATCAACTAGCCCTTCTCCCAACACCAAGTGAAAGTTTTCGTCAGCTGGATTTGGAACGATGCTAAATCCATCAATAGAATTCAACTCTTCTTGAGAAGCTGTTGAAGCAGGTGTAAATCGGTACACTTTATTCGCTGGAATAACACCATCTAAATAAACAATTGTATCCTCCAAACTATAAACATTATCATAAAAATCTGGATTTGATGGACTTCCACCCAATAGCATTTGATGCCCATTGATCGTTTGACTAGCGCATGAAACGTTATCTACAAGGGATATAAATGTTCCTGTTTCCCCTTCAAAGTCAATCGTCGGCTGCGTTATCGATTTTGGTCCGAAATGAATTTCAATAACATTTGTTGATTCATATAACCACAACTGAAAATTGAGGTAATCGATTTTATTACCATTCGCATCAGTTAATCCGCTGTAGAATCCAACATTATTCCATTCGATTTTACAAATTCTGTTAGGAATCAGTCCTTCTGTTTTGTACGAAACGTTTGATAAAGAAGCCATTCCATCATAACCTCTGTCAATTATATCGGCACCGTATGCAAACAAAAGTGACTCAGAAGTTGATGTTCCGTTACAATCTCCTACTTTCAGAAGCCCTCCTAGTCCATCAGAAGTAATATTAATTGTGTTAATTGTCTCCTCGAAATACTCAAAATTAAAGCCGATAGGAACTGTAAAGTCTGGATCATCCCAGGCAACTCCGTTATTTAATGAAGTTGATCCTGTTAAATCTGCATACGTTTGATTCAAATGCGAAAAAGTATAAGTCTGCCCAAAGCTTAATGGCGCAGCTAAAACAAATAATAGTATTAATTTTAAATTCATGTGATTGGTTGTTAATAATTACGAGAGCCAAGTTAGAAATTAATCATCATACTTTTATCACAAAAAAAACTAACAAATGAAAACGTCAACATATACAGTTTATCACAATCCGCGTTGCTCGAAAAGTAGAAATGCTTTGACTTTCCTTGAAGATAAAAATGAAACTTTCAAAGTAGTTGAATATTTGAAACAAACACCAACAAAAGAAGATTTAAAAAGCATTTTAAAAATGTTGGATATGCCAGCCTTCGATTTGATTAGAAAAAATGAAGCTGACTACAAAGACAATTTTAAAGGCAATGATTTAAGTGAAGATGAGTGGATCGAAGCGATGATTCAATATCCTAAATTAATTGAAAGACCAATCGTAATTAAAAATGGAAAAGCTGTTGTAGCTCGGCCGACTGAAAATATCGAAAAACTTTAATTATTCTATAAAATCTAAATCCGTATTGTGCGTTTCTCGGATAGTTAATGAAGAATAAATAGCAAGTCCGAAGACAATCACACCCAATAAAGCCGTTGTTGGTATAATTCCTAATGACGGCTTTAATGTTTCGTAGAAAACATACATCAGTGGCAGCATTCCACGCACCATATTTGGAATTGTCGTAGCCGCTGTTGATCGAATATTTGTACCGAATTGCTCTGCTCCTACTGTTACAAACATAGCCCAGTAACCTGTTCCAACTCCAAGCCAAACACAAAACGCGTAGTATGCATTGGCGGAATTCGGAGCTCCAACGAGTAATAAAATCACGCCAATAGATGTAAAAGTGAGCATCCAGAAGATGGCCTTTTTTCGAGAAGCCAAAAGGTGACTAATAAACCCGCTTGCGAAATCACCAGCAGAAATTCCGACATACACCCACATGATACAAAGTCCAGGGTCAATTTCTTCCGTTATCCCCAAAGGTTCCATAAATTGATTGCCTAGATAGGCGAAAATTCCTACACAATACCAAGTTGGCAGTCCAATAAAAATGGTTTTCATATACCTCACAAAACGATCCTTATTCGTGAAAAACGAAATAAAATTTCCTTTTTGGACTTCGATATTCTTCTCAACTTCTTTATAAATTCCTGACTCAACAACACCTACCCGTAGCAGAAGCAATGCAATTCCCATTCCTCCTCCAATAAAATAGGCCACTGTCCAATCTCCACTCAAACCAACGGTGAACTTTCCAACGACTGCTCCTAGGAGACCAAATCCAGCTACTAAAGAAGTTCCAATTGCTCTTAGTTCTTTCGGAAGCGATTCAGAAACTAATGTAATTCCAGCTCCCAATTCTCCAGCTAAACCAACTCCAGCGATAAAACGGAGAATACTATATAAAACTGCAGTATCCATAAACTGCATTTGTGGTAAAAATCCACAGGCGATATTCGCGAGAGAATAAACTAAAATCGAACCAAACAATACAGACAATCGACCTTTTTTGTCACCAAAAACACCCCAAAGAATTCCTCCGAGAAGCAAACCAATCATCTGCCAACTTTGAATTGTAATTCCAACTGTATCTGGATCCAAGCCGAGATCTCTTAGACTCTCCATACGGACAATTCCGAAGAGAACGAGATCATAAATATCCACGAAATACCCTAGAGCCGCAACGATAACTGGCAGGCTGAACAAATATTTAAGTTTTTGTTGACGAGTTAGTTGATTCATTCGCCTAAAATAGAAAGAAATAAAAAACTGAAATTGCTTAACTTCGCTCCATGTCGAAAGATGAAATGTTCATGCATCGCTGCCTTCAATTGGCGGAATTAGGAAGGGGAAATGTTGCTCCAAATCCAATGGTCGGTTCAGTTATTGTACACGATGGAAATATCATTGGTGAAGGTTATCACCAAAAATGTGGTGAGGCACATGCGGAAGTAAATGCTGTTAATTCAGTTTTGGACAAAAGCCTACTTTCTGAATCGACGATTTATGTTTCGCTTGAACCGTGTGCTCACTTTGGAAAAACTCCACCATGCTCGGACTTGATCGTAAAACATAATTTCAAAAGAGTGGTTGTAGGTTGTCTTGATACATTTTCTGAGGTCAGTGGAAAAGGAATTGAACGGATGCGAAAAGCAGGAATTCAAGTCGATATGAGCTCTTTGGAAACAGAATGCAGAGCAATCAACCAGCATTTCTTCACTTTTCACGAGAAAAAAAGACCGTACATTATTCTCAAATGGGCACAAACTCCCAATGGATTTATTGATGCCGGTGATGAAAATACTGGTGAAGTCACATGGATTTCAAACAAAGAAACGCAAGTTAAAACGCACCTATTACGAAGTAATTTACACGGAATTTTAGTCGGAAAAAACACGGTGATTTCTGACAATCCAAGTTTAACAGTAAGGGCTGTTTCTGGAAATAATCCGATTCGAATTGTACTGGATTCAAACCTAGAATTGAACCGTGACTTTAGTGTCTTCAACAACGAAGCTGAAACGATCGTTTTAAATACCAAATCTGATTTTCAAGACGGAAATATTAAAGGAATTCAAATGGATCAAATGAATGTTGATTCGATTTTAGAAGCTCTTCATAAGGAAAATATACAGTCGATTTTAGTGGAAGGTGGACGAAAAACATTGAATTCGTTTATCGAAGCGAATACTTGGGATGAAGCCTTGGTGATTGTTGGTCAAAATGAATTTTCATCGGGCACTTCAGCTCCAGCGATTAACAAAGTTCCAAGCTCAAGTGAAGACTTTTTTGGTGATCAATTATTTTACTATCACAATCGATGATTCCTTTAATTCTATCCATTTTTAGTTCGAGTATCATCTTTGTGATCTTCAAACTATTTGCTCGTTTTAAAATTGATACGTTTCAAGCGATTGTATTCAATTACTTCACGGCATTCGGACTTGGTTTTGCACTTTATGGAGATCAGTGGAGTCCTGTTCATTTAGAAAATCCAACTTGGATTCCCTACGCAATTGTTTGTTCAATCTTATTCATTTCTCTCTTTTTCATCATGGCAAAGAGTAGTCAGATTAATGGTGTTGCATCGACATCTATTGCTGTAAAAATGAGTATGGCGGTTTCATTAATCATGATGATCTTCTGGTACAATGAATCAGTCAATTTATTGAAAGTATTGGGTATAATTCTAGCATTTGTGGGAGTTTATCTGATCACCTCAAAATCAGAAAAATCGACTCAAAACACAGCAAAATGGATGTTAGTCCTTCTATTTTTAGGTAGTGGCGGACTCGATTTCATACTTAACCTTGTTAAAAATGGTGTATTGAATAAACTTTCACCTGCTCTCTTTTCGGCTATTGGACTTGGTCTTGCAGGATTGATTGGTGTACTCGTTTTAATCTTTCAAATTGCGACGAAAAAAACCAAATTGAGTGGTAAAAACATCCTTGCTGGAATCATTTTGGGAATCCCAAATTACTTCTCCATCTACTTGTTAATCGTTTCATACAAGAGTACTGGATGGCCAGATTCAACGGTACTGGCAATCACAAATGTTTCCGTTGTTCTATTGTCAGCTCTGATAGGTTTTGTACTTTTCAAGGAGAAGAGTACGGCAAAAAAGCTAATCGGCTTATTTTCAGCTGTATTGGCAATTTTGATCTTATTATTTGCACATCAAAACACTGAATTATGAAGATTTATCCATTAAACACAGGAAATTTTAAGTTAGACGGAGGAGCTATGTTTGGAGTCGTTCCTAAAACATTGTGGCAACGAACAAATCCTGCAGACGACAATAATATGTGTGATTGGACTATGCGTTCTTTGTTAATTGAAGACGGAGATCGTTTAATGATTATTGATACAGGAATTGGTGATAAGCAATCGGAGAAATTTTTCTCTCACTACTATCTTTCAGATCACAACTCGTTAGAGCCAAATTTGAAAGCGCTTGGATTCTCTTTGGATGATATTACAGATGTTTTCTTGACACACTTGCATTTCGATCACGTTGGAGGGGCGATTAAGTGGAATAAAGATCGAACTGGATTTGAGCCGGTGTTTAAAAATGCAACTTATTGGAGCACTGAAAATCATTGGCAATGGGCGACAGAGCCAAATCCGCGTGAAAAAGCTTCTTTTCTGAAGGAAAACATTATGCCGATTCAAGAAAGTGGGCAATTGAAGTTCATTAATCGCGAAGGAGATTTTACGAAGAATGTCTTCCCAAATATGGATGTTCTTTTTGTTGATGGTCACACCGAATCAATGATGATTCCACACATTCACTACAAGGAAAAAACGTTGGTTTTCATGGCTGATTTATTGCCAAGTGTTGGGCACATTCCTCTACCGTATGTGATGGGGTATGATACTCGTCCGTTGTTGACTTTATCGGAAAAAGAAAAATTCCTCAACAAAGCGACGGAGGAAAACTATGTTTTGTTTTTGGAACACGACATCGTCAATGAATGTGCTACCCTTCAGATGACAGAAAAGGGTGTTCGTCTAAAAGATACGTTTAACTTCAATGAACTATTCTGATTTTTCCTATTTTAACTCCACAAAATCAACACAATGAATAAGTACCTACTCGAAATTCTACAAGAAACGAACACAATTATTATTCCTGGATTGGGAGCTTTAACGGTGACTAACAAAGATAAAGGGGAAATTATGTTCATGTCTTACCTCAAGCATGACGATGGAAAACTCTCTTCGTACATATCCGAGAAAGACGGTGTTGATGAAACAGAAGCAAAAAATACAATCGCAAAATATGTTCGTGAAATTCAATCCACAACAGACCAAGGAGATAGCTTTGATGTTTTCGGATTAGGCTCTTTCGTAAAAGGTCCGGATGGAGAAATCGAATTCACTTATGAAAATGCTCAATCTATTTCTGATACTCCAGTAACTCCAGTTATTGAAGAAAAAACGGTTGCAGAAAAAGAAGAAGAGGAAATCAAAGAGACCATCGAAAATACGATTGCTGAAGTAGAAAGTAAAATTGAAAACACAATTTCGGAAACAATCGAACCTAAGGAGGAAAAAGTTGAAGAAGTAAAAGAAGAAACTAAAGTTCGACCACTTAATATTGCCGAGCAAGAGGAGTTGAATAAAAATGTTGAGAAGCTAGACAAACTAAAAGAATCTAGTCCGAAAAAAGAAACTTTAAGAAAAAAGGAAGCTCCTAAAGCGATTAAAAAAGCTCAACCAAAGGAAAAAGAAGAGAAGAAAAAGCGCGGAGCAGGGTTTTGGATTCTAATTATTGTAATTGCACTTCTAGTTGCTGGTGGGACTTATTTTGGATTAAATTACAACGAACTGAAACAGCACGTCCCTTTCCTAGCAGATAATTCATCTTCTGAAGAAATGGAAAATGATGCACTCGATAAAATGAAAGAATTGTTGGGAGAAGAAGAAGTTTCTGAAGACGAATCTGTTGATGAAACGGAGGTCACTAATGAAGAGACCGAATCTGATTTAACAGAAGAGGAAATTATTGAAGAGCCTGTACAAGAGGAAACAGAAGTCGTAGAAGAGAAACAAGAACCAACACCTACTCCAACATACTCAGGCAATACAAGTTCAGGCGGACCGTATAAAGTTGTAGCTGGAGTTTTCTCATCGATTGAAAATGCAAATCGTCAAGTTGAAAAGTTTAAATCAGAAGGACTTCCCGCTGAAACATTTGTCAATTCAAATGGATTAAATGTAGTTGTCATGAAATCATTCCAAACATCAGAAGCTGCCAATGCAGAAATGAGTTCTCTAAAAGCAATTTCGTCAAGTGCTTGGCTAATGTACAGACCATAATAGCGCTGATTTTCACATAAGTTTTATCTATCAAAGTATAAATTTTATTGTATCTTATTGGACCTGCGATATCGTAGCTTAGCAGAACCAAACAATTCAATTTATATGGAAGAAAAACATGCGCGTACTGGAAAGTGTCCCGTGATGCACGGTGCAAATACTGAGAAACATAATGATGTAATGGATTGGTGGCCAAAGTCACTCAACTTTGACATTTTACATCAACACGACACTAAAACCAATCCACTTGGAAGTGACTTTAATTACGCTGAAGAGTTTAAAAAACTAGATCTTGAAGCCGTAAAATCTGACTTAAAAGACTTAATGACCGATAGTAAAGATTGGTGGCCAGCAGATTGGGGGCATTATGGAGGGTTGATGATCAGAATGGCCTGGCACTCGGCAGGAACTTATCGTGTATCTGATGGACGTGGCGGTAGTAACACCGGAAACCAACGCTTTGCCCCTCTAAATAGTTGGCCAGACAATGTCAATCTTGACAAAGCTAGACGACTTCTATGGCCAATAAAGAAGAAATATGGAAACAAGCTTTCCTGGGCTGATTTGATGATTTTAGCAGGAAACATGGCTTACGAGTCAATGGGCTTAAAAACTTTTGGATTTGCAGGTGGTCGCGAAGACATCTGGCATCCTGAAAAAGACATTTATTGGGGATCTGAAAAAGAATGGCTTGCTGCTACACATAATCGCTATGAAAGTGATGAAAATCGGGAGTCACTCGAAAATCCGTTGGCAGCAGTTCAAATGGGACTGATCTACGTAAATCCTGAAGGAGTTGATGGAAAACCTGACCCACTTAAAACCGCTCAAGATGTTCGAATGACGTTTAAGCGAATGGCTATGAATGATGAGGAAACAGTAGCACTTGCAGCAGGTGGACATACCGTTGGAAAATGTCACGGGAATGGTGATGCATCAATTTTAGGGGAAAGCCCTGAGGGAGCTGAATTACATGAACAAGGATTTGGATGGACTAATCCACAAGGGAAAGGAAACGCAGAAGACACAGTAAGTAGTGGAATTGAGGGGGCGTGGACTACTCACCCGGACAAGTGGGATAATGGATATTTCTATTTATTATTTAACTACGATTGGGAACTGAAAAAGAGTCCAGCAGGAGCTTGGCAGTGGGAGCCAATCAACATAAAGGAAGAAGACAAACCATTAGACGCGCATATTCCAGGCAAGCGAAACAACCCCATTATGACCGATGCAGACATGGCTATGATTAAAGATCCAGTGTATCGCGAAATATCCAAAAAATTCTACGAAAACCCAGACTATTTTGCAGATGTCTTTGCAAGAGCTTGGTTTAAACTAACTCATAGAGATTTAGGTCCAAAAAGCAGATACCTAGGAGCAGATGTTCCCAAAGAAGATTTAATTTGGCAAGACCCAATTCCGTCAGGTAACAAGAACATTTCAGAGAACGAAATTTCCGAACTTAAAAAGCTAATTCTTGAAAGTGGACTAACGAGTGTAGAATTAATTACCACAGCTTGGGACAGTGCTAGAACATTCCGAAAATCCGATTATCGCGGTGGAGCAAACGGAGCCAGAATCCGATTGGCACCACAAAATAAATGGGAAGGAAATGAACCAATTCGACTCGAAAAAGTCCTAAATAAATTATCAGAAATACAAGCCAATTTTAGCGGTGAAATAAGTATTGCCGATCTCATTGTACTCGGAGGTAACGTTGCAATAGAAAAAGCGGCACAAGCTGGAGGGTACAAAATTTCCGTGCCATTTACTCCAGGAAGAGGCGATGCTTCGGAAGAAATGACCGATGTTGAATCCTTTGAAGTACTCGAACCTATTCATGATGGGTTTAGAAATTGGTTGAAAAAAGATTACGATGTTTCTCCAGAAGAATTACTCTTAGATCGCACCCAATTAATGGGACTTACAGCTCCTGAAATGACTGTTTTAGTTGGAGGACTTCGTGTTCTTGGAGCAAATCACGGGAATAATTCTCAAGGTGTTTTCACCGATAATGTTGGAGTATTGAGCAATGACTTCTTTGTTAATATAACTGATATGAATTACAAGTGGCAACCATCTGGATTCAATTCATACAAGATTATTGAACGCAGTTCAGGGAACACTAAATGGACAGCATCTAGAGTAGATTTAGTCTTTGGGTCAAATTCAATTCTACGATCTTACGCTGAAGTCTATGCACAAGATGATAACAAAGAGAAATTTGTCAACGACTTTGTGAAGGCTTGGAATAAGGTGATGAACGCAGATCGCTTCGATATTTAATAAAAAAGGGGACTGAAATAAGTCCCCTTAATTTTTCTATAACTTCTCAACCAGATCGACCAAGCGATTAGAATACCCTGATTCGTTATCGTACCATCCCATAATCTTTACCATATTACCAATAACGCTTGTTAGTTGTGCATCAAAAATACAACTATGGGGATTACTGATAATGTCCACAGAAACGATTGGATCTTCTGTATAAGCTAAAATTCCTCTCAATTCATTTTCGGAAGCTCGTTTCATTGCAGCATTAATTTGTTCCTCCGTTGGAGGGTTTTTAACCACCAACGTCAAATCTGTCATTGAACCATCAGGAACAGGCACCCTAACACCACAACCACCAATATGTCCTTCTAATTCAGGAAATATTTTTGCTAGTGCCTTCGCCGCACCTGTAGTTGTTGGAACTATCGATTCGGCAGCCGCTCTCGCTCTTCTTAAGTCTCTGTGAGGGGCATCATGCAATCGTTGATCTGAAGTGTAACTATGAACTGTAGTGATGAATGCACTTTCAATTTCACAAATCTCTTTCATTACCTTTACCATTGGTGCTGCAGAATTCGTTGTACAAGATGCGTTGGAAATAATAACGTCTGTTGATTTCAGAAGATGATCATTCACACCCAATACAACTGTGCGAATTTCTCCCCCTTTTGCAGGAGCAGATAGAACAACTTTTTTCGCTCCACCAACTAAGTGCTTTGAAGCTAATTCCTCTGTTCTAAAAATCCCCGTTGATTCTAATACAATTTCCACATTGTAATCTGACCATTGTATTTCTTCTGGGTTTCGCTCTGAAATGAAAGTGATTTTTTTTCCATTTTCAAAAACTAAACTGTTTCCTTCGATGGAAAAAGAGTGCGCTAGTCCACGATGAACACTATCATATTTGAACAAATGAGCAAGAGTATTGATGTCCGCTAAATCATTCACCACTGCTACATCCACATTTGGATTATCTAAGGTCATTCTTGTAAAGTATCTTCCAATTCGACCGAATCCATTTACTCCAACTATTTTCATTTCTCTTAATTTCGATTTTATATAAAGTTAGCAGTTCATCGAACAATTAAAAGTTAAAAACATAAAAAAAGGCCCTCATTTGAGGACCTTTTATATTCTTCGATAGAATATTTTATTTCACAAGTTGAATAAACCCTTGTTTTTGAACTTCTTCACCACTCTCAAAAGTTGCGTTTATGATGTAGAAATATGTTCCTTCTTCACACAATTTACCATTCTGTGTTTGTCCCAACCAGAAACCATTTGGATCATTAAATTCATAAATTAAATTCCCCCAACGGTTGGTTATGATACAATTTAACTCTGTAACACCTTCAGCGTTCAGACTCCAAACATCATTCCCTACTCCAGATGAAAGAGAAATAATATTCGGTACAATGATATCACACACCTTAGTTCCAATTGTTGAAGTTACTGTAATGGAATGACATTCATTACTCGCTGTCAATGTATATACGCCAGCTTCATCCACCAGTAAATTTGGACCGATAGCGCCTGTGCTCCACTCGAAATATTCCGTTGTATAATTCTCGTTCGCTTGAATCAAGTATTCAGAACCTAAACAAATCACGGTATCTGGAACATCCGTCCAAACATAAGGAGGAAACTCTACGTCAAATTCCTGACTTACGTTACACACAGTATCTGTAAAGACAATTGTATACGTTCCATCCGTATATGTATAGATATATGGATTATGAATTGTAGGTTGATCGATGTGGATTGCCGTATCCACTGCCGTCCAAATCCCACCATTATATGTATCTGTGTTTACAATTTGTAGACCATAATAACATGCTACAGTATCACCCATAATCGATGGAGGTCCAGCTAATTCAACTGTCGCACTTGCTATGTTACCACATAAATTATCCGTAAAGCTAACCTGGTAAACTCCAGATGTAGTTGCCGAAATAGTTGGATTCAAATCCGTAGCTGAAGCAAAAGAAACACCCGTACTCGCAGAACTCCAAACTCCACCATTTGGATCAGAAATCGTCCCTGTTACATTATACGAAAGTCCACAAACAAAAGTGTCTTGGAATATTTCTGGCAGCTGAGTAAACGTTAATGAGGCAGACACCGTATCATTACAACCATCTACATAATCAACTATGTATGTTCCTGGTGCGCTAGCTGTAATTAACGGATCTGTTGCGTTTGGATTTGAGAAAGAAATTTCAGGTGAAACTGAAGTCCATACTCCTGGTACATTCCCTCCTAATCCACTCACTTGAAAAAATAAATCACCATTACATAAAGTCTGATCTGCAAATATTGTGGGCAAAACAGATGATGTTACGGTGAAAGTAGTATCAGACTGACAAAGACTCAATGAATCGTACAATGTAATTGAATAAGTTCCCGCGGGTAAACTCGCACTGTAATTATTACTGATGGTAACACCATTTTGAGTCCATACTGCGCTATCTAATCCTGTCGAATCTGGAATGTAAAGATTGGCCATATCTCCCGGACAAATATTTAAACTTCCTTGAAGGTTAAACACAGGAGGAGAAGAAATATTAAAAGTATCCGTTACTCTCTTGTAACACCCTAATAAACTAACTGTCACTCCTTGAATCCCCGGTTGAGAAATATAATTTGTGCTTTGTGTTGTATAATTATCCCATAAGTAAGTGTCATATGGTCCATTTAACACACTTACCAATATGCTATCACAACCAGTAGTAGGATCTAGCACAGGGTTTATTGGCACTGGTGAGTTCTCAATAACAATCACAAATGAAATTGTTGTCGTTCCTGGTGTAGGACTATAATTATCGGTTGCTGTAACAGTGACCGTATATGTACCAGCACTTGCCGGATCACCAATTATTCGCAGTACTAAATTTGCAGTATTTCCCGAAACATTTGCTATTTGCTGCAGAGTTGTTAATCCCCCATTATTATAGGTTATACTTGTAGATTGACCCACTTCGGGAGACAAAAATGTTAGTGAAATATCTGCTGTATCTCCAAAAGAGCAAACTTTAAACGTATCACAATTTGAGACTCCTTGAGGAATTGGAGGAACGTTATTTGGATTACACACATCAAAGAAAAAGCTTTTATTATCCAACCAGCTAATACCATCCGGATTCCCCAAAGCTCCGTCAAAATCGATTCCCGCATGGTCAAATTGAGAGACTAAGAAATAACCGATACCGTCACCTTTATTGGCACCACAAGTTGCTGGGATTCCGCCAAAACCGTTAGATCCACTTGACGCATCCCCAGTTGTCCATTGCATATCTTGGTAACAAAACGCAACATTTCCTGAAGAAACAACTGGATCTGTTCCATCAGTAATAATTAGTTGGAAAGTATTCAATTTATCACCATGCTGACTATAATAACCAACATCTTCCCAGTTAATATAAACGGCAGTTGGAGTAATCTTATACAATACCTGTCCATTACCGTTACGCGTATCTACATCCGCCCAAAATGGTGCTAAAATCTGATTTCCAGTAGAAGGAAAAGCTGTAGAACTGAAAGCCGCTAGTGGCCCGGTAAAGGTGATATTACCGTTATTATTAATATAAAAACTAGTATAGGTTTGTCCATAAAAACAGAAGTTAAACGGAATATTGATTAACCCCGTTGACCCGTCATCATTTGGCCCCATTGCTAATGTGTAACTCGCATCTGGCTCTACATAACAATCACAAATTGACTTAGCGCCACCTGAGTTTGAACCACCACTGGGCTTTGGTTTATAATCTTTTGGAAACAAATAATTTTGATCGTATGTAACTTGATCCCAATCGATTGTACCCGACTCCTTTTGTTGCTGGTATTCTTTCGAATCGACAGAATAGCTCTGTCCAAACCCAGTCAAAGCGCTAAATAGCAGCGCAATAGTTAGCAATAATTGTTTTTTCATAAGTTTAGCATAATGTGAGGTGATCGGTAGACGCGAATTGTTCATAAAAAGTTGCATTTCGCGGAAAACTGTATCAAATCTTAACGACCAAATTTAAGAATTAAAGTTAGCTTTGCAACGACTTCCAATATCGGTTTAACAGTATAGAATTAAAGAATGAAGGCAAACGAATTAGAGCGCATCGCATCACAAGTAAGAAGAGATATCGTTAGAATGGTATCTGCAGTAAGTTCAGGACACCCAGGTGGATCACTTGGATGTGCGGATTTTCTGACAATGTTGTACTTCGACACGATGAAACATGATCCAACAAATTTTACGATGGATGGAATTAATGAAGACGTCTTTTATCTTTCAAATGGACACATTTCTCCAGTTTGGTACAGTGTTTTAGCTCGATCAGGATATTTCCCTGTAAGCGAATTAGGAACTTTTAGAAAAATTTCTTCTCGTTTACAAGGTCACCCTTCAACCGATAAAAATATACCAGGTGTCCGCATGGCTTCTGGATCATTAGGTCAAGGATTATCGAATGCTATTGGGACTGCAGAAGCAAAAAAATTAAATGGTGACAAATCGCTTGTTTTTACGTTACATGGTGACGGAGAGCTTCAAGAAGGTCAGATTTGGGAAGCAGCCATGTATGCAGCAGCAAACAAAGTTGACAACTTGATTTCAACAATTGATTACAACGGACGCCAAATTGATGGTGATGTCGATAATGTTCTTTCATTGGGTAACCTTAAACAAAAGTGGCAAGCTTTTGGATGGGAAGTACTTGAAATGGATGGACATAACATCGAAGAAATGCAAGCAACAATGGCTAAAGCAAAAGAGTTAACTGGAAATGGAAAGCCAATCATGATTATTATGAAAACCGAAATGGGTCAAGGAGTTGATTACATGATGGGATCACATAAATGGCATGGTGTAGCCCCAAATCCAGAGCAACTTGAGGCAGCGTTAGCTCAACTTGAAGAGACTCTGGGAGATTATTAAAATTTGAAAGCGTTACTTACCATATTGTTCTTATCACTTCTTGTTCCAACTTTTGGGCAAGAGCAAAAAACACGTATCCTCTTCATTTTGGATGCTTCGAACAGTATGAACGCACGTTGGGGTAAACAAACACGTATCGAAGCTGCAAAAGAATTATTGGCAAAAACAGCTGATGATCTCGCAGGAGTCCCAAACTTGGAGATTGGATTGAGAGTTTATGGTCATCAGTCACCTATAACTGCGACTTTTCAGGATTGTAACGATACAAAATTGGAAGTTCCTTTTGCTGCAGATAATTTTTCCAAGGTCAAGAATCGCGTTAAATCAATTCAAGCTAAAGGAACAACACCAATTGCTCGCTCATTAGAAGCAGCAGCAGATGATTTCCCGGATCAAACTTCAAGAAATGTCATAATCTTAATTACCGACGGACTTGAAGCGTGTGATAACGATCCGTGTGTTATTGCCAAAAAACTGAAGGATAAAGGAGTTTCTGTAACACCTTTTGTCATTGGTTTGGGTATGGACCTTTCTTACTTGGAAAAGTTTAAATGTATCGGTACTTATGAGGACGCAGAGACAAAAGAATCTTTCGAGCGCGTATTAGAAAACGTTGTTGCGAAAGCTCTTCTCAATACAACTGTGCAGATTAACTTGAATGATATTTCACATACTCCATCTGAAACTGATGTAACTATGTTCTTGTATGAAGCTGGAACGAATAATTTGAAATATACTTTTACCCATACAATCAATCAGTATGGGAATCCTGATACGCTGATAATAGATCCTGCATTAAAGTACGACTTAGTTGTAAACACTATTCCAAGAACAGGCAAAGAGAATATTACAATTCAACGTAATACACACAACACAATTGAGGTCGATGCACCGCAAGGTTACATTCAAGTACGATACACAAATGCAACCAAACCCTATCAAATTGATGCTCGAATAATGGAGCACAATGAAAACACGACAATTAATGTCCAAAAAATTGGTGAAACCGATAAATATATTGTTGGTAAATACGACTTAGAAATATTAACACTGCCACGCACCTATGTTACCGTAGATGTGAATCAAAGTGCTACTTCTGATATAAACATTAAAGCACCTGGCTTCTTCCGTTACTCGGGAACAAAGTCTATAACAGGACAACTTTTCGTGCTTAATTCTCAAGGGAAATGGGATTGGGTAGTTAACCTTGAAGATGGTTCTCATTATGGAGAAGTACGATTACAACCTGGTGAATACCGCATAGTTTATCGCGTAAAAGAACTAAAGTCATCGACCTACACGATGCAAAACGATTTTAGAATATATTCAAACAAAACAACATCTATTAAGTTATGATCGAGATCAAAGAAATTGAAGTACTTGGAAAAAAGGATACACGTTCCGGGTTTGGTGAGGGACTTCTTGAAGTAGGAAAAAAGAATAAAGATGTTGTCGCACTTTGTGCCGACCTTACTGGATCATTGAAAATGAACGCCTTCGAAAACGAATTTCCAGAGCGTTTCTTCCAAGTTGGAATTGCAGAAGCCAATATGATGGGAATCGCAGCAGGAATGACTGTTGGTGGAAAAATCCCTTACACAGGTACTTTTGCGAACTTTTCAACTGGTCGTGTTTACGATCAAATCCGTCAGTCAATTGCTTACTCGAAGAAAAATGTGAAAATCTGTGCTTCTCACGCCGGATTGACATTGGGAGAAGATGGTGCAACTCACCAAATTTTAGAGGACATCGGAATGATGAAGATGTTGCCAAATATGACTGTTATTGTTCCTTGTGATTTCAATCAAACAAAACAAGCTACAATTGCTATCGCTGATCTTGATAGTCCAGTTTACTTGCGTTTTGGTAGACCTTCAGTTCCAATTTTTACACAACCAGATGCGAAGTTCGAAATTGGTAAAGCAGATACAATTCTTGAAGGAACGGATGTAACGATTATCGCATGTGGTCACCTTGTTTGGAAATCTATCGAAGCAGCGCAAGAATTAGCAAAAGAAGGAATCTCTGCGGAAGTAATAAATATGCACACGATTAAACCTTTGGACGAGAAAGCTATTCTAAGCTCTGTTGCGAAGACAGGTTGTGTAGTTTCTGCCGAAGAGCATATGATCAACGGTGGACTAGGTGATTCAATCGCTCAGGTGCTTTCTAGAAACAATCCTGCTCCACAGGAATATGTTGGAGTTGATGATTCTTTCGGTGAAAGTGGTAAACCAGACGAGTTGATGACCAAATACCACATCGACACACCAGATGTAATCGCAGCAGCTAAAAAAGCGATTAGTAGAAAGTAAACTTGCATGCAAAAACACCCTGAAGATCAACATATCATCGATTTATTTTCGAAGGGTGGAAATTCTGCTGAAAAGGCATTTCGAATTCTTGTATCCAAATATGGAGAAATCCTCTATGGACAAATTCGCCGTATCGCAAAGAATCACGAATTCACCAATGATATTCTTCAGAATGTATTTGTAAAAGTCTATCAGAATCTTGCCAGTTTTAAAGGCGAGTCTGCTTTGTACACATGGATGTATCGTATTGCTCGAAACGAAAGTTTAAACTTCTTAGACAAAGAAAATCGTCGCCAAACAGTAGATATTGATGAACCTATTCTCGAAATTAAGGCTGGACACCACCTTTTGGAAGACATCAGTGGCGATCGTATTTCTGAATTGCTAGAACAAGCTATAAATCAACTTCCTGAAAAACAAGCTGTCGTATTTCAATTGAAATATTTTGAAGACTTCAAATACAGCGAAATATCAGAGAAATTAGGAACGAGCGAAGGAGCATTGAAGGCTAGTTTTCATATAGCGCGGCAAAAAATTGAAGCTTATTTAAAAGAACAATTAAACCATTGATGTTTTCATCTATCTAAACTATTGTAATGAGCGAAGAAAAAAACATATTGGATTTCATTCAACCTGTTCAGCAGGACAAACCTGATGCTGCTTACTTTGAACAATTGGCGAATCAGGTTATTAATGATTCAAAGAAGGCCAAGATTGTTCCATTGTATCAACGTCCTTTGATGTGGATTGGTGCTGCGGCAGCCATTGCATTGATCTTTGTTGCTTCAAATATGTATGGTCAAAAAGAAGAATCGATTCAGTTGGCCTTCAGCGAGCTCTCTCAAGCAGAGATTACTTCGTACATTGAAAATAATATTGAAGATTTTGATCTGACTTCAATTGAAGATGTAGTATCCGCGGATGCTATGGAAGATCTCGAAGATGATTTAGCTATAGAAAACACCACTGAAACTGTTCAAGAAATTGAAAAAGTTGAAGAAATCAACCTAGAAAATATTGATTCGAAAGAAATTCTAGAATACTTTGAAGAAGAACTCATTGATTTAGAAGACATCGACGAATCTGAATTATTCATTTAACACTCAATTATGCGTTATTTAACACCTTTATTTGTCCTATTCATCGCACTTGGATTTAGTAATCAATCTTTGGCTCAACCAGGTGATGCAAGTAGAAGAGAAAAAATTGAACAACTCAAGATTGCATACATCACTAAAGAGTTGGATCTAACAACGGAAGAAGCCAAGTTATTCTGGCCAGCCTATAACGAAATGGACGATGCTCTAAAAGCCGAAAAAAAGAAACGTCGTCAACTTGCAAATGAACTTAAATCAGATTACGAAAATTTAAGTGAAGAAGACGCTAAATCCAAGGCACACAAGATCATGGATAGTGAGAAAAAAGAAGCTGAGTTAAGAAAAGAGCATTTTGATAAGATCGCAGCAATTGTTGGTTATAAAAAAACAATTAAATTGCTCACCGTTGAACAGGAATTTAAGAAGGAATTACTGCGCAAAGTGAGAGAAAATAGACAAGGTACAACCAACTAAATTGGCAGCAATGCACGAAAGAATTGACACGTTTCTAAATAAACTAGGTCAAACAACTCCATTTCCATATCTAATCGATGTCGATCGAGCTGATGGAATTTATATCTACGACAAAAATGGAAAGTCGTACATGGACATGATCGCTGGTGTGGCGGTTAGCAATCTTGGACATAACAACTCAACGATTAATCAAGCTATCAAAGATCAAGTGGATCGCCATCTACACGTTATGGTTTATGGTGAATTCATCCAAGATAGTCAGTCGAATTTTGCGAAAAGGCTGACAGCTTTGCTTCCTGAGAGTTTAGATTGTGTTTATCCTGTCAATTCTGGAACGGAGGCTAACGAAGCTGCACTTAAATTGGCGAAGCGAGTTACTGGAAGAAGTGAGTTAATTTCATTCCGAGGATCTTACCACGGAAGTACTCACGGTTCAATGAGCGTAAGCGGAAATGAAACGAAAAAGATTAAATTCCGTCCGTTAATTCCTGATGTTCGTTTTTTGAAGCATAATTCACTTGAGGATTTAAATCAGATTACAGAAAGAACAGCTGGTGTTATCATTGAAACTATTCAAGGCGATGCTGGAGTTCGAAGACCTACTCAGGAGTTCATTCAAGCGCTCCGTGATCGTTGTACAGAAACTGGAACCATACTTATTTTCGATGAAGTTCAATGCGGAATGGGACGTGCGGGAAAAATGTTTGCATTTCAACACTTTAATGTAGTGCCAGACGTACTTGTTTTAGGAAAAGCTCTTGGTGGTGGTATGCCAATCGGAGCCATTGTTTCTTCGAATCATTTCATGCAACAGTTATCGGTAAATCCAATGCTCGGTCACATTACCACTTTTGGTGGTCACCCAGTAGTGTGTGCTGCTGCCGATGCTTGTCTGCAAGAATTTGAAAAAATCGACTTTGATGAAGTTGAAAGAAAGGCAGCAATTCTTCAGGAAATGATCGGAGAACATCCAGAAATTAAAGAAACAAGACGTGTTGGAATGATGTTCGCTTTCGATATGGTTTCTTTTGAGCGTGTAGAAAAAGTGGTTAAACGATGTCTCGAAAAAGGACTTCTAAGCTTCTGGTTCTTGTCGCATCCATACAGTTTTAGACTCTCTCCACCATTGACTATCAGTGAAGATGAAATCCGAAAAGCTGGAAGAATCATTCTCGATTCGATTAACGAAACAGCGGAATAATTATCCTTTTTTTAGCTGATCTAAGAAGTTAAAAATGGTCTTTTTCACCGTTTGATACTCGTCTTTCGTAATGCAATAAGGCGGATTGATGAAAATTACATTTCCTAAAGGTCGAATTAAAACTCCGTGTTCCACGAAATAATCGTAAGCGATATCACGTAGGTTCGAGAAGTAAGTCGTTCCTTTTTCGTTGATGACATCAAAGGCCAAAATTGTCCCCATTTGACGTTCATTTTCTACCATTTCATGCTGAGCAAGATCTGATAGAAAAGCGTGATTCCACTCACCGATATTTTTTAGTGCTTGCTTTGTTTCTTCTTGTTCGAATAAATCCAAATTAGCACAGCCAACTGCACATGCAAGTGGATTTCCAGTAAAAGAATGTCCGTGCAAGAATCCTTTGGCAGTATCATCTGATAAGAAGCTATTGAACATTTCCTGTGAAGCAATCGTCAATCCCATCGGTAAAACACCAGCAGTCAATCCTTTCGACATCGTAACAATATCTGGTTTTACTTCACATTGATCCATTGCGAACATCGTTCCTGTTCTCCCAAAACCCGTCATTACCTCATCAAAAACAACAAAAGTTCCGTATTTCTTCGCCAAGGCTGAAAGTCGATCTAAAAACTCAACAGAATAGATGCGCATTCCAGAAGCACCCTGAACCAAAGGTTCAACGATTAATCCAGCAAACTCCTCCGTTTTTAGTAATTCTTCCGCTTGTTTTAAAACCAACTCATCATTCGTTCCATCCGGAAAATCAATGTAGTCAACATCAAAGAAATAAGGTTCAAAAGGTCGATTGAAACGATCCCTCTCTCCTACCGACATCGCCCCAAAAGTATCTCCGTGGTACGCTCCATGCATTGCCATAAATCGACCACGCGTTGCCTTGCGATCGAAGAAATATTGGAAACACATTTTAAGCGCAACTTCCGTCGCCGTGGATCCATTATCAGAGAAAAATACCTTTTGAAAATGCTCAGGAAGTAAGTCGATTAATCGTTCCGACAATTCTACCGCTTTCGGGTGTGTAACTCCGGCAAAAATCACGTGATCAATCGCATTAAACTGATCAGAAAGTGCTTTTCCAATATGTGGGTGACCATGACCGTGTGTGTTTACCCACCAAGATGAGTTCGCATCGATGTACGATTTCCCGTTTTCATCAAAGAGTAAAGTTCCTTCACCACTAACTACAGGTAGCGGTTTCGCCGCAGTTTGATGTTGTGTAAATGGATGCCAAACTACTTTTTCGTCACGTTTAAGCCAACTCATAAATTTCCTTTGATTTTTGCCGCTTGTTCACACACAAACGCAGGTGTTATTTCATCAACTAATGGAATTCGAGCAATCATTCGAACACCAGTTGATTTTAAAATTATTTCTTCAGTCGTAGGATGTTCATCGCCGACAAAAATGATTCCTTCAATTGGAATTTGACGATTATTGAGTGCATCAATCGAAAGCAAGGTATGATTTATACTTCCCAAGTAATGGCGAGAAACAAGGATTACGGGTAATTTCCACTTTTCGAAAACATCAAGATACGTTACTCCTTCATTATTCACTGGGACCATAAGTCCACCAGCACCTTCGATAATTAAGTTTCCGTCAACTTTTGGAACTACAAAATCATCTATTGAAATCGAAATCCCATCAATATCCGCTGCTGCATGAGGAGACATTGGTGTTTTCAAACGAAATTTTTCTTCTAGAATTGTTGTATTCGACGTCAAACGATCAACTTTAATCGAATCAGAATTCTCTAAATCACCCGCCTGAACTGGTTTCCAGTAATACGACTGTAAAGCTTCGCAGACAATTGCGCTCACGACAGTTTTTCCAACATCTGTTCCAATTCCAGAAAGGACAACTGTATTTTTCTCCATGCTCATGCTACAAAACTAAGCATTCAAAAAGTCTTTGAGCTAGTTCGATTTATCGAATCCTTTTCTACGATCTAAGTTCAGCTCCCAATTTCGATTCGAGTGATGTTCTAATTTTTTCCATCACCGCATCTACTTGTTTGTCCTTTAAGGTTTGTTCAGGATCTTGGAATTTGAATGAAACAGCATACGATTTCTTTCCTTGATCTAAGTTTTTCCCTTCGTACACATCGAAAAGACCTACTTCCTTCAAGATTTTCTTATCACATTGTATCGCGATTTCTTCGATTTCTGAGAATTGAACTTTAGTATCAAGTAAAAGCGAGAAGTCTCTTCGAACAACGAATGTCTTTGGTAATTCCGTAAACTTGATTTTCGCCATTTTCAAAGAATCAACGATTGCATCCCAGTCTAAATCGGCAATAAAAACATCTTGTTTAATCCCGAAATGCTTTTTCATCTTGCGAGAAGCCCAACCGATTTCACCGACCTTTTTCTTTAGAATTGAAAGTTGCAATCCGTCTTCCAGAAGAGAATTTTTAAATGCACTTTCTTTGATCATGTCAGCTAATCCCAAGCGTTGGAACAAAGCCATTGCAATTCCTTTAATCGAGTAATACGTAACGGTATCGTTCGAAGAATTCCAATTTTCATTTTGTTTACGACCTGTTAACCCGATTATCAATCGCTTGTTTTCAGAATAACCGCTTTCGTATTTGTGATATGTTTTACCAAACTCGTATAGTTTCAAGTCGGCATTTTGTCTGTTTTGATTGTGCGCCACCATCTCAAGCATGTTGAAAATAAGTGACTGACGCATTACGTTTAAGTCCTGACTGAGTGGATTCAACATCTCCACATTTCTTTCAGCCTTCACCACTTCACCACCAAGTTGATCAGCATAGATTGACTTCGTAAGTGAATTATTCAATGTTTCGATATATCCCATTCCCACCAACATCTCAGAAATTACAGTTTGAACTTTCTCAAGATCTGGTTTCTTCTGGTAAGAGATTGATGTATTCAATTTTGACGGAATTGGAATATTGTTGAAACCGTAAATTCTCAACACCTCTTCCACCACATCTGCTTCGCGCTTAACATCAACTCGGTAAGCAGGAATTTCCAACTGAGCGATACCATTCTCTTCAGAAAGCACCTTAATATCCAAGTTGGATAAAATTGTATTCACCACCTCTTTTTCGATGGCGTGACCGATCAACTTGTTACATCTCTCATAGCTAAACTCAACTGTCCAGTTATCGACTGGTTTTGAATTTGTGTCCACAACATCCATTGCAATTGAACCACCAGCAACTTCTTTAATCAATAATGCCGCACGTTTCAAGGCATAATCCGTCATATTTGGATCAACACCTCTTTCGTAACGGAAAGAAGCATCCGTGTTTAAACCGTGTTCCTTGGCTGTTTTTCGAACAGAAACTGCATCGAAATAAGCAGATTCTAAGAAAACATCCGTCGTTTCCGATTTGATTCCAGAATCATTCCCACCTAAAACACCTGCAATGCATAAGTGGTCTGATCCATTTGTAATCATCAAGTTTTTCGAAGAAAGCGTGCGCTCTACCTCGTCCAAAGTGACAAATTTATCACCATCTGAAGCCGACTTAACGACTATTTTTCCATTCAATTTTGCAGCATCAAAAGCGTGGAGAGGAGTTCCCAATTCATGCATCACGAAGTTGGTAACATCCACCACATTATTGATTGGTGATAAACCAATTGCACGTAATCTTTTTTGCAACCAAGCCGGTGAAGCTTCTACTTTTACTCCTTTGATCGTTGTTCCCATGTAGCGAGGACAATTTTCATTATCCTCTACAGAAACATCTATTTTAAGATCATTATTCTCAACACTAAACGAAGAAACATCCGGCATTTTTAGTTGAGCATTCGCTTGTTTGTGCGTATTTAAGAACGCCACTAAATCTCTGGCAACACCAATGTGTCCCATAGCATCAGCTCGATTTGGTGTTAAACCAATTTCAATTTCGTAGTCATCTTCCAACTCGAAATATTCTGCAGCTGGTTGTCCAACTTTAGCTGAATCGTCGAGCACTAAAATTCCGTCGTGACCTTCACCAAGTCCAAGTTCGTCTTCAGCACAAAGCATTCCGAAGGATTCTTCACCACGAATTTTTGACTTTTTGATTTTGAAAGCTTCATCTGGATTTGGCCATAGTGTGCATCCAACCGTTGCCACGATTACTTTTTGTCCGGCAGCAACATTCGGAGCTCCACAAACAATTTGTAACTCTTCCTCTCCGCCAACAGTCACTTTCGTCACTTTCAAGCGATCAGCTCCTGTGTGTTGTTCGCAAGAAATAACTTGACCGACAACCACTCCTTCCAATCCACCTTTAACAGCTTCAATTTTATTTATTCCTTCTACTTCGAGTCCTGTATCCGTTAAAATTCGACCAATTTCTTCCGGTTTCAGGTCAGTATCTACGTATTGTTTCAGCCAATTAAGCGAAATTTTCATTCTTTGTTCTTTTCTTGCGATTTGAATCTAATTCGGTAGTACGCACCATTCTCTGGTACAAATTCGAACGATCCTTCTAGTTGTTCAACCAGTGTATGAATCAATTCGATACCTAAAGTGAGCACATCCGATCTTGCTTCAACAAAATTAAAACCTTTTCCGTTGTCTCCAATGAACAATTCATATTCTTCTTCAGAGATTTTTTTAAGGCTAACAGAAATTTCGGGATCTTTGGCATCAACAAGTCCATGTTTTAAGGAGTTTGAAATAATTTCATTTGTCAGAAGTCCGAGTGGAATCAGCGTATCAATACCAAAATTATCCACATCGATATCCATTTTCAGGTTGACCTTTCCTTGCGTGCTGTATGCCGAAATTAGATCCTCAATGAGTTCTTTGTAGTAATCAGAAACATTCACCACAGAGAAATCTTCACTTTTATAGAGCGATTCGTGTACTAATGCCATAGTTGAGACACGTTGCTCAAAATCTGTAAGAACTAATCTCACTTTCTCATCTTCGCTACCAGCACCCTGAAGTCGCGCTAAACTTTTTACAATCTGCAAATTGTTTTTAACGCGATGATGAACCTCCTTCAATAAAACCTCTTTCTCTTCTTTACCTATCATTGTTTCCTTCAGTTGGAGGTTCGTTTGAGCTAACTCATTCGACTTTCTGGCAAAAGCTTTCTGTTTTCTAAACCACGATATAGAAGCAAATACTAAAATCATAAAAGCCACGATTAATGCTATAATTAACCAATTTGCCAATCGCTGATTCTCTTCTAGTCGCGTTTTTTGTTCAGCCAATTTTGCATTCGCTTCATTAAGTTCTTTGATTTGACTTCGTTTTTGTTCATCGTCGAAATGCGCTTCCAAAACTGAGGCAACAATTCTTTGTGACTCAGAATCAAGAGTATCTAGTCCGTTGTATGCTTCTCGCATATTTTCGTAAGCTACCTTATAATTTTCATGTTCAGCCTGGAATCTTCCATCATTAATTACAAACTGACGGTATAAATCATTCTGATTGTAGCGAACTGCTAATCCCCTACCTATGTCCGAATATTTCGTATAGTTTTCATCATCTTTTAGCTCCAAGTAGGCTTCAGAAATGGTTAAATATGTATTCGTTAACGACTTGAAATCTTGGTGTCTCTTCTTTAATTTAAGAGCTGTTTTCAAATGTGGAATTGACTCTCGATAATCTCCTTTCTCCAGATAAGTTAGTCCGATATTATTGTATGCGTATGCCAAGCGTTTTTCGTTATTCGTCTTCTTTCGATATTCAACAGAAAGAGAATAATACCTAAGTGCTAAATCAAACCTTTTTTGACGCCGAAGAATATTACCAATATTATTGTATGTATCAGCCAAACCACGATTATCCATCAACTGGAGATAAATCTCCTCTGCGCCATAATAGTACTCTAGAGCTTCCTCAAATTTCTCCTGGTTTTTCAATGCCACACCAATATTGACATTTGTCTGTGCCATTCCCTTTTTATCACCAAGCTGCTTTGCTAATCGGTAGGCTTCAAAATAACAAGGAAGTGCTTGAGTGTAATTTTCGACTTCCTTGTGCATTACCCCAAGCTCATTGAGAGAGTTAATCAATTTATCCGTTATGCCTAACTCACGATATTTTTCTACGGCTACAGTCATGGTTATTATAGCGCTATCCATTTGATTTAAAGACTCTAACAACTTTGCCTTTCTAAAATAAGATCGAGCTAGAGGTTTTTCATTTGAAACTTTCTCCCAATAATAGATTGATTTATCAACGGCTTGCTTGGCACCATTTTTATCTTTCGATCTAAAATAAATCAGCCCTTGGCGATAATACACTTGAGCTTTCAATTCATTTGTTTTCGCTAAAGAAAGTGCTTTTGAAAGGTACTGACTATTAATGTCTGGCTGCCCTAATTCCAATGCTAAATCTAACAAAACATCAATTTTCTCTTGACTCGTAGACGCTTTATTAAGTTCAGCTTTTAAACTATCAATAGTCGAATTCTGACCAAAGGCGACACCTAGGGAGCAGTAAATAAGTAGTATTGAGATGATTAGAATTCTCATAGGTTATCAACAAAGATACCAAATTATAAAATTCAAAGAACGGTTGATTATTATTAATTGGTTAATCCTAAACAAATTACTTGAATCAATCCCACATTTTTATCAATTTTACAGCTTCATAATCTACACACAAATGAGAAGCCTTTTTCTTGTATTTATTACCTTACTGTCAACCGCTTTATATTCTCAAGAAAATACCACCTTAAGCGGTTATCTTACAGACGGAACTAGTGGTGAATCACTTATTGGAGCAAAGATTTATATCCCGTCAATAAAAAAGGGAGCTGTAACCAATACTTATGGATTCTATTCACTTAGCGTTCCTGCAGGAAAGTATACTATTGAATTTAGAGCAACAGGACTTCCTACCGAGGTTAAAGAAATTGACTTAACCAAGGATGTTCGACTCGATATAGAAATGGGGTCGAATCTTCAAAATATTGAGGAAGTTGTTGTTAAAGGGACCGCTGAAGACAACACAAAAAGCACCAAGATTGGGCAAATCGAATTAGATATTGATGAAATAAAAACACTCCCTGCTTTTATGGGAGAAGTTGATGTCGTTAAGACGATACAGTTACTTCCGGGAGTTAGTTCTGCAGCTGAAGGTGGACAAGGGTTTTATGTTCGAGGTGGTGGACCAGATCAAAATTTGGTACTTCTCGACGAGGCTGTTGTGTACAATGCAGCTCACTTATTCGGATTTTTCTCAGTATTCAATGCGGATGCTGTTAAAAGTGTAAACCTCATCAAAGGTGGAATGCCGGCAAATTTCGGAGGAAGAATGTCGTCTGTGTTAGAGGTAAACATGAATGAAGGGAACAACAAAAGTTTCCATGTAAAAGGTGGAATTGGTGCTATTTCTTCGAGAATTACTGTGGAAGGCCCAATCAAAAAAGATAAAGGCTCATTTGTTGTTTCCGCAAGAAGAACATACCTCGATGTAATCATGAAAGCTGCAATCCCAGACGATTCACCATTCGCTGGTTCGAGTTATTTCTTTTACGATCTCAACTTAAAAATGAACTATAAACTTGGGGACAAAGACAAAATCTTCTTGAGTGGCTATTACGGAAAAGATGAATTTACCTTCGGTAACCAAGAAGATGATTTTCAAGTGACCATGCCTTGGGGAAATGGAATTGCTGCTTTGAGATGGAATCACCTCTTCTCCAATAAACTCTTCATGAATGTTACCGGAACATTCACTGATTATCTATTCAGTTTTGGGTCTCAACAGGATGAATTTCAATTCGAATTGAAGTCAGGAATTCGCGATTTCGGAGGCAAAGTAGATTTCACTTACTTCCCGAACAATCGTCACAAAATCAAATGGGGACTCGATTACATCAATCATACTTTCACTCCAACAAGTGTTTCTGCTTCGCAAGAAGATGTCGTTTTCGATACAGGTTTAGCTCAACAATTATTCAGTCACGAAACAGCTGCTTACGTTCTAGACGAATTTGATGTCAATGAGAATATTCGTATCAATGCAGGACTTCGATACAGCACTTTTGCTCACGTTGGACCATTCACACGATACATTAAAGGTGATATCAGCACACCGGATTCAACCATTCAATATAGTAAGGGTGACATTCTCAAATTTTACCAAGGATTAGAACCTCGTGTTTCTCTTAGATGGCTATTACCAGACAAAAGTTCGATCAAAGCTGGTTATTCGTACAACTATCAATACATTCACTTAACATCTTTGTCTGCTGTTTCATTGCCGACAGATATCTGGTTCCCAACAACAGATATCGCACAACCTCAAAAGGGATGGCAAGGTTCGATAGGTTACTTCAGGAACTTTGCTAAGAATAAATATGAAACTTCGGTTGAATTGTATTACAAGGGAATGAATAACCTAATCGAATATAAAGAAGGTGCACTTCCATCAGATAATGTGAATGACAATACAGATAATTTGTTGACTTTCGGTCGCGGTTGGAGTTACGGAGCTGAATTCTTCGTTAAAAGAGTATTTGGAAAGGTCACAGGTTGGGTTGGATATACGTGGAGTAAAACAGAACGAAAATTTGAAGACCTTAACAATGGTGAAGTCTTTCCTGCAAAATATGATCGTCGACATGACTTATCGATTGTTGTAAGCTATAAACCAACAAAACGATGGGTTTTTAGTACATCATTTATTTATGCTACTGGAAATACGTTGACTCTACCTTCATCATGGTATGTTCAAAATCAGGATTTACTTTTCCATTACGGGCAACGAAACTCAACAAGAATGGCTCCTTATCACCGATTGGATTTATCAGCAACATGGTATTCAAAAGCGTATAAGGAAAAAGTGGACCCTGTAACGGGAGAAACAATCCAAGTCAAAAAACGTTTCAAGAGTAATTGGGCATTCTCGATTTACAATGTTTACAATCGTGCAAACCCCTATTTCTTGTATGTTGACAACGATGGAGATTTCCTTCAAGGAGATTTTGAGATTAAAGTTAAACAAGTAACGCTTTTCCCTATTATCCCAAGTGTTACATGGAATTTTGAATTATAGAAGATGAAAAATACAATCACATATTTAGTCCTCTTCGTTGGAATTTTAATTGGTATTTCTTCTTGTACAAAAGAAGTTACAATCGATATTCCTGGATACGAAGAAATGCTTGTTATAGATGGGAGAATTGAAACAAATCAACCCCCATTTGTCTTGCTTTCAACATCGAAAGAAGTGTATGCTCCAACCGACTTAAATTCGTTTTTAAATGGATTTATTTCTGGAGCAACGGTCACGGTTTCTGACGGAACAACTACAGTTGTATTGGATGAAATTTGCTCTGATAATTTACCTCCAGGATCAGAACCAACAGTTGCTGCGTTGTTAGGAGTTCCAGAAAGTGAATTGGCAAACTATCACATTTGTGGATACACCACTTTTAACACGTCTATTTGGGGACAAGTTGGTAAAACATATGATCTAACTGTTGAGTATGACGGTCAGACATACACAGCTTCAACTACGATTGTTCAGCCTACTTATTTGAACAGCGTATTCTGGAAACCAGACGAAGGTTATACTGATAGAGGATATTCTTGGGCAAATCTAACCGATCAAGCAGGGCAGTTCGATGCATACAAATGGGAGGTAAAACGAATTGCAACAGATACTGCTGGAAATCCAGTCGATAATAATTTCACTCCAACTTTTAGCCCAGTTATTGACGATGAATTCTTTGATGGCCTGACTTTTGATTTCTATTATGAAAATCCATTTGCTCAAGGACCTGAAGTCCCTGATGATGAACTTTTTTATTTCATGTATGGAGATACAGTAGTAATCAAATTCTCTAAAATGGATAAAAATGTATACGAATACATGGAGAAAAAATACACGCAATTAGCAACAGCTGGAAATCCATTTGCGACGCCGACGAATATTCCAAGTAATATTGAAGGAGGTGCGTTGGGAGTTTGGGCTGGTTATTCTCCAACGTTTGATACATTAATTTGTGTTCCGTAAGGATTTGTATTTTTGAACGACTAATGAATATGCGTATTTTAATTTTTTTCATGATGGTTTCTGGGATGACTCTCGCTCAATCAAATGAGTATAAAGAAATGTTGAAGGAATACTACTCCGACTTCCCAACGATATCATGCGAAGATGCCAGCAAATTAATTGGTCAAGAAAATGTCTACTTTCTAGATACCCGAGAACAAACCGAGTTTGATGTAAGTCATATTCAACACGCGCGATGTGTTGGGTACAAAGATTTCAATCTAAATCGTATAAAACATATCCCGAAGGATGCGCAAATAATTGTGTATTGCAGCATCGGTGCTCGAAGTCAAAACGTGGGTGAAAAATTGAAAGCTGCGGGTTACACTAACATTAAAAATCTCTACGGTGGATTCTTTCACTGGTCGAATTTAGGTTACACCAAATACAATAAAAAACACCAAAAAACAGATCGCATTCACGGTTATTCGAAAGAATGGAGCAAGTGGATTTACAAGGGAACTGTGGTGTACTAAACTTTCGACTTGAAATCTTCAAATCAACTTTTAATTGTCTTCGTTAAAAACATTTTACTTGGTAAAGTGAAGACGCGACTTGCCAAAACTGTAGGTAATCAAAAGGCATTTGAAGTATACAAACATTTGGTAGAAATCACCGAGAAAGAAACTTCAAAAATTGAGAATTGTGATGTCCACATCTATTTTTCTGACGTAATTATTAAAGAGAAATGGCCAGGCAAGACAAAGTTTGTCCAAAAAGGCGATGATTTAGGAATCCGCATGATGAATGCCTTCAAAAATGGATTTGATGCGGGATATGAATCGATTCTTGGAGTTGGATCTGATATTCCTGATCTGAATGCTGAAATCATAGAAAAGGGATTCGAAGCACTTAAGAAATCAGACACAGTTTTTGGTCCAGCTGAAGATGGCGGTTACTACTTAATCGGAATGAATTCTCTAATTCCAATGATCTTTTTGGATAAACCATGGAGTCAAGATGGACTGCTCGATCTAACCATTTCTGAACTACAATCGAATAATTTCTCAGTTGAGAAGCTTCAGCAATTAAACGACATCGATACAATTGAAGATTTAAGAGCTTCTTTCGTGAATGACAAGTTTAACCTCTAGGGTTTATAGATATTTGTGATCTACCAAGTAATTTTCAACGTAATCTTTGACTCCTTCCTCCAAGGTATGGAAGGGAGTTGAATACCCTTGACCGATCAGCTTCGACATGTCGGCCTCCGTGAAGTATTGATATTTATCGCGAATATCAGCTGGTGTGTCAACAAAAGAAATTGACTCTTCGGCTCCCATCGCTTTGAAAGTATTCTTCGTTAAATCGAGGAAAGTACGGGCTTTTCCAGATCCCAAGTTGTAGATTCCGGATTTTGGATTTTTCTCCATTAAAAAGAGACAAACATTCGTCACATCTTTCACATAAACGAAGTCGCGCAATTGCTCTCCGTTTTTGTACTCAGGATTGTGAGAACGGAATAATTTCATGGCTCCCGTAGCTCCAATTTGGTTGAAAGCATGGAAAATCACCGATGCCATTCTTCCCTTGTGGTATTCATTCGGTCCGTATACGTTAAAGAATTTCAGTCCAGCCCAAAACGGTGGAAATTCAGTCTGTTCCAACACCCACTTATCAAAATCATTTTTTGAATCACCGTACGGATTTAACGGCTTTAGTTTTGAAATAATATCGTGATCGTCTTTGTAACCGTATTCTCCTAATCCGTAGGTTGCTGCCGAACTTGCATAAACAAGTGGAATATTGAATTTGACGCAGGCATTCCACACATCTTTGGAGTAATTCACGTTTAACTCATCGAAAATAGCTTTGTCGAATTCAGTCGTATCCGTTCTCGCTCCAATATGGTAGATGAAATCAACCTCTTCACCAAAATCAGCGAGCCATTGAATAAAATCAGCTCTTCCAATCTTCGCTTTGATCGTTTTTCCCTTGAGATTATCAGCCTTCTCTTCTTTAGAAAAGTCATCCACAACTATGATGTCGTTGTACCCTTCAGCATTCAGTTTACTCACCAAACAACTCCCAATAAATCCAGCTGCTCCGGTAACTACGATCGTTTTCATCTACTTTCTTTTAAAATAATCCGTTGATTTCTGCGTCGATTGCATTGATGATCTTTCCTAAATCCTCTTGATTTTCCAAGAAGTTATTATTGTCTACATCAACAACTAGCAATTTCCCTTTGTCGTACGTTGAAATCCACGCTTCGTAACGTTCGTTCAATCTTTTCAAATAATCCAAACGAATACTTTCTTCGTAATCTCTACCACGACTTTGGATTTGATTCACCAAAGTAGGAACGCTTGCACGCAAATAAATTAACAGGTCTGGTGCAGAAACGAATGAATCCATCAAGTTGAATAACGAAAAGTAGTTTTCGAAATCGCGCGTTGTCATCAACCCCATCGAGTGAAGGTTAGGAGCGAAAATGAATGCATCTTCATAAATCGTTCTATCCTGAACAACTGTTTCTTCCGATTTTTGGATTTCCTGTACTTGCGTGAATCGACTATTTAAATAGTAAATCTGCAAGTTGAAGGACCAGCGCTGCATGTCCTCATAAAAATCGTTCAAATATGGATTTTGCTCCACATCTTCGAAATGGGTTTTCCAGCCAAAGTGCTTGGCTAACATCTTTGTAAGGGTAGTTTTTCCTGCCCCAATATTCCCTGCAATAGCAACGTGCATAGACCTGTAATTTTGGACTGACTAAATTACAAACTTTGAGAGAACGAACAAGGACTATTTTGAGATTTGAACAGCAAATTTATGAACACCCTTGGAATTTCTTAGAAAGAAATGATTGTTCACATATCGCATTTGTGTGATATCAGAAATAGGCAACTTCATAGATTGCTCTTCTAATGTCCTGCGGTTAATGAGTTCAACATGCTCTTCAAACAATAGGATAAAGGCATTAGCCGATGCGTCTACATCAAACACATTTTCTTTTTCAATGTGCTCAATTAAAGTACCGTATAAATCAAAAATAAAGACTCCTTTCTCCTGATCCAGCAGTAATAACTGATTATTTCGTTCGATCATTTTTGTTACATGATCTAAATCTAAAATTCCGCGTAGATTTTTTATTTCCTGACGTTGATGTGAATCATCCAATGATAGTAAAACAAGTGTTGAGTTCACGTTATCCAGCACCCACAATTTATTTGGTTGATTTGATCGACATACTAAAGTCGCGCTGATAATTTCTTCATCAACTAGGTCGATACAATCATCTGAAGACGTCAAGGTATTATCGAAATAACAAAGTGTTTGTTGTTCTTCTGAAAAGTGGACTAATTTCATTGAGTTAATTGGAACCAACGCAGTCGTATTTCCAAGTGATTTGTAGCTCTGTTGAAATTTCAATTGCCCTACGGAATCGTATTTGATCATTCCAAACTGTCCGCTCACATAGTGATTTTCGAGATTATCCATTGACCAGGTCACGCTCTTATTGATTTTCAACAAAAACTTCTCTTTCCATTGAATATTAGTTGAATCCTGTGAAAACCCCAGAAAACTCGTCCAAAGAAATAATATGTTAATGATCCACTTCATCTGTTTGCTTCGAAACTTGCAATATTTGTTCCAAGATATCTCTCGAATTAGCCAAGCGTGGAACTTTATGCTGTCCACCCAGCTTTCCAATTGACCTCAACCAACGATCGAAAGTTCCTTTTTGCACCACATTGATTTTAGGTTCATTAAGGATTAAATCATTGTATCGTTTCGCGTCGTAATCGGAATTTAGCTCTCGCAACGTTTCATCCAAGATACGATTAAAACGTTTTGTATCATCAGGATGTTGTGTAAACTCGATACACCATTCGTGCGCCCCAGAATTTTTATCTTCCATATAAATTGGACATGCTGTAAACTCACGAATTTTTGCATTTGTTTTTCGACAAGCTTCAGCGATGGCGTTTTCAGCATTTTCAACGATTAATTCTTCTCCAAACGCATTGATAAAACTCTTGGTTCTCCCCGTAATTTTAAATCGATACGGAAGCAAGTTCGTAAAGCGAATGGTATCCCCGAGAATATATCTCCAGAGTCCAGCATTGGTCGTAATTACAATTGCGTAATTCACATCCAACTCGACTTCCTCTAAGGATATTACCTTTTTAGAATGGACACCATTATACTCATTCATCGGAATAAATTCGTAGAAAATCCCATAATCGAGCATTAATAACATCTCATCTGAGTCCACTTGATCTTGGATTCCAAAAAATCCTTCTGAAGCATTATAGGTTTCCACGTAGTGCATTTCTGGATCTGGAATTAACGCTTCAAACTGTTTTCGATACGGCTCAAAACTCACCCCACCATGCATGAAGAGTTCTAGATTTGGCCAAACTTCTTTCAGATTTTTCTTACCCGTGATCTCCAGCACGCGATTCGCTAAAACTAAAGTCCAACTTGGCACACCAGCGATGATATAAACATCCTGTTCAATGGTTGATTGAGCCATTTTTTCAATCTTCTCCTCCCATTCACTCATTAACGCAATTTCTCTCGCAGGAGTGCGCCTTATTTCTGCCCACCAAGGCAAGTTCTTCACAATAATTGCGGATAAATCACCAAAGTAAGAATCGTTTGAAAGGTGATTGATTTGAGCACTTCCACCAATAATGAGGTGTTTACCGTTATATAATTTTCGGTTTGAATGTGCATGATAGTACATTCCCAAAAGGTCCTTTCCACCTTTGTAGTGACATTCTTCAAGTGATTCCTTCGTTACAGGCAACAATTTACTTCGTGAAGAAGTAGTACCAGAAGATTTTGCAAACCACTTTGTTTCTGTTGGCCAGAGAATTCCCTGTTCACCTTCCATTAGGCGATTGATATCCTCTTGAAAATCTTCATAAGTCTGTAGGGGAACTTTTTCTCTGAAATCGTTGTAAGATTCAATTGATTGAAAACCGTGACGTCGACCAAATTCAGTCTGTCGACCACTTTCTATCAGACGACCGAACCATTCTTGCTGTACATCAATAGGGTACTTGCGGAATAAATCAATCTGATGTATCCGTTTTTTAATCACCCACGCAAAAATGGAATTAAATGGCATTTACGTGTTTTTAAGTCATAAAAAATCCCGCCTTCGACAAAGATCGAACAGGCAGGATAATTGTTTTAAAATGATTGAAGATTACTATCCCCAGATCACAATCGAGAAGATAATTCCAAGCAAAATGATTGTTACAATTGTACCGATCGCTGCTGTAGAACTTTCAAAAAAATTATCCGCCATGACTTTTGTTTTTTTCAAAGGTAAAAAAATAATGTTGAACATATTCCAACTTCTTCAACTATCTGATTCACTATTATCGAAAGGTTAAATAATCTTTTTCATTCTGTTTTTTTAACAGTCTTTGAATCAGTAGAATAGTAAATTTCCGTTCTTTGCAAAAAAATACTGTATGGAGTTGATTGGGAACATCCTAAAGAACACTGCCAAAGTCGGGTATAAGCGACAAGTCAAAAAGTCTCAAAAGCTAAAAGACCAGAACCACACTTTACAACGACTTTTATTCAAAGCAAGGTTGACTGATTTCGGTCTAGCTCACAATTTCTCGGAAATTCTTGATTCAGATTTACCTTCATCCACTTTTAGAAAAACGGTTCCACTTACGAACTATGAGCAGTTTTACAAAGATTGGCTTTCTCAAGCGATCGATGACAAAAGAAATATTACTTGGCCCGGTCGAATTCCATTCTACGCGCTTTCATCAGGAACAACAAACTCACCTAGCAAACGCATTCCTGTAACAGAAAGCATGCTTCGTCAGTTTCAGCGTACTTCACTCAAGCAAGTAGTTGGAATTCATGAATTGCATTTGCCATCCTCATTTTTCGAGTCGCAAGCTTTAATTATTGGAGGTTCAACTGAGTTAGTAAAAGTAAAACATCACTTTGAAGGTGATTTAAGCGGAATTTTGGCAAAAAATAAATCCTTTGTTTTAACTCCATTCACCAAGCCTAGACGAAAAATTTCAAAATTGAAGGATTGGAACACCAAAATGAAAGCCATCGTTGAAAAGGCGGATCAATGGGATATTGGTGTAATCGCGGGAGTACCTAGTTGGATTACTTTATTACTGGAGGAAATTGTGAAGCACTATAATCTGGAATCCATCCACGACATTTGGCCAAACTTCTCCATTTATTCTCACGGAGGAATTTTCCTTGACCCATACAAAGAGCGATTAGACCGATTATTCGCGAAGCCTGTTTATTATCAGAACACTTATTTAGCGAGTGAAGGATATTTCGCATTTCAGAAAAACTTCTTTGAAAGCGGAATGGATTTACTCCTCACAAATGGCGTTTATTTCGAATTTATCGAGGAGAAATACTTTGATAAAATTCAAAATGCAGAATTCAAAGACATTCCAACACTCAACATTGATGAAGTTCAACCAAATACTTCATATGCCTTAGTCATATCAACTTGTTCTGGACTCTGGCGATATGTTCTTGGCGATGTAGTTGAATTCATCGATTTAGAGAACAAAAGAATTAATATTGTCGGTCGTGTTTCATTCACTATGAGCATAGTAGGCGAGCACGTTTCTGATGGAAATATGATTCAAGCGATTAAGAAAGTGAGCGAGCGACTAAACATCGTTATAGAAGAATTCTGCGCACATCCAAATGCAGATGGGAATCAGCACAATTGGTATGTTGGAGTACAACAACCAGATAAACTCAACCCAAAAGTAATTGCTGAGATTATTGACAAAGAATTAAAGGAAATGAACGACGACTATGCATCTGTTCGAAAATATACACTTGAAAAACCACAAGTTGAAGTAGTCGATATCAATCGATTTTACGATTTCATGGAGAAACGTGGCAAACTTGGCGGTCAGAATAAATTCCCTCGAGTTCTAAAGCCAGAGATGGCAGAAGAATGGATGGAATTTTTTTAGAGAATTAATCTCTACGCCCGAGCAATTGCATCAGAACAATAACCAGTGAAGTAATCGCACTTAGTGCAGCAACAACGTAAGTCATAGCCGCCCATTTTAAGGCATCTTTTGATCTTGCTAATTCTTCATGCGTTGCGGTTCCGCTGTCCTGAATCCAAGCTAAAGCTCTTTTAGACGCATCAAATTCTACAGGTAGAGTTACTACGCTGAATAACGCCATTACACCGTATGCTGCGACCATGATCCATAGAACTAAGTCGACTGGAAAAGTTTTAAATAAAAATGCTCCACCGAACATCAATACCATCATCAAGATCTGTAAAACTCGCCCTGAAATGTTTTGCAACGGAACCAACTTAGATCGAAAAGTTAACCATTGATACGCTGTCGCATGTTGAACTGCGTGACCACACTCATGAGCTGCCACTGCCGCTGCTGCAGCATTTCTTTGATTAAATACAGCTTCTGACAAGTTTACCGTTTTATTCATTGGATTATAATGATCCGTAAGCTGTCCTTGAACTGAAATTACTTTAACATCATAAATTCCATTATCACGCAACATTTGTTCGGCGATTTCCTTTCCAGACATTCCTCTTTGTGATGGAATTCGACTGTATTTATCAAATCTCGACTTTAACATGTAACTCACCAAGGCTCCTATTCCCATGAATACGAACCCAGCAATCATTAATGGCCAATAAATCCCCATCTCTAATATGATTTATTTGATTTACTCTCTTCCAATAATTCGAAGAAGCGACATAAATAAGTTCACAAAAAGAATGTACAACTGAAGTCCACCAACCAAAGCTAGTTTACTTCTGTCCACTCCGTTTAACGTTTGATCCTGTGCTACACCTTTCAATTGTTGCATGTAATACGCCGTTAATCCCGTGAATACAAAAACACCAATTACGGCAATCCAGAAATCTAACATTCCGCTTCCAAGGAATATATTCACAATTCCAGCGATAAAGATTCCAATGAAAGCCATGTAAAGTAGACTTCCCATCTTCGTAAGATCAGTTTTTGTCGTGTAACCCAAGATCGCCATAGCCGCAAATCCACCTGCTGCCGTGAAGAAAGCTAAGAAAATTGCATTTGAAGTAAAGACCATAAAAATGGTACTTAGTGACAAACCAATGAGAATTGCGTATCCCATAAAACTTGCCAATAGTACTCCAAACGAAAGTCGCTTATATGCCATCTGGATCAATAATGCCAGTCCAACAGGTGCAAATGCCACAATGTAGAACATCGGGCTGATACCTGTTTCTGTAAAAAACAGTTCAACTGCAAATCCAGATGAAGCAGCCCAGTATGATACAAGACCCGATAAACCCAGAGCTAGGAACATATAACTATAAACCGATTTAAAGAAGTCACGCGTTAATTCTCTTGACTGACCTTCGTACGATTGATCTAATATTTCGTTCATTTTGATACTTTTTTTATTGAAATTACAAAAAAGAAGGATTCAGTGAATTACAAAAATTTACCTTTAACACTTCTTAAGATTTGAAGAAATTCTTACTAGTTGTTGATGATAATATTGACGTTTCCGTTTTTGTTTTGCTCCGAAAAACGCATACCATATTTCTGAACCAATTTATCAACTGCTTCTTCGTTTAGCTGACCATTTTCAATCACTCCATTTTCAAGGAGAAATTCAACTACTTTTTTACGACTACGCGTACTGATCTCAAATTTCTTATTTAAACCAATAAAATTCATTTCAATGTAGCGCACTTTCCCTTCAGGGTTTCCACTTGAAACTTTAGACGGATCTGTGTAGTCTAGATATGTTGTAAATAAAAATTCCTCGTCATTTTCAATGAAGTAATAAGAAACCTCTGTTGTCATTGCACCGTCTGACTTAACATAAAGCATGTCTACACCATCAACAGAAACCTGACCTTTTTTGATTTTTATTTTTTGTGAAAATCCTGCGAATGAGAGAAACAATGTAAAGAGAATAATGGCTGTTTTCATATCCTTAATATTAGTGAAGTTTGGCTTGAACCAGATTAATAAATTCCTTTCGAGTGGAATCATTCGTCATAAACAACCCCGTAAAAGCACTGGAAGTAGTGGAAGAATTTTGCTTTTGAACACCACGCATTTGCATACACATGTGTGAAGCTTCAATTACCACCGCAACTCCTTTTGGCTCTAAGGTCCTCTGAATACAATCACGAATTTCAATGGTCAATCGTTCTTGCACTTGAAGTCGACGAGAATAAGCATCAACTACACGTGGAATTTTACTTAATCCAACAATTTTTCCATTTGGGATGTAAGCTACGTGTGCTTTCCCAAAAAATGGCAACATATGGTGCTCACAGAGTGAATACAATTCAATATCCTTTACGATGACCATTTCAGAATACTCCTCGTGGAAAATTGCCTGGTTTACAATGTCGTCTGGGTTTTGGTCGTAACCATTCGTAAGAAACTGCATTGCCTTGGCAACACGTTCAGGTGTTTTTATCAACCCTTCTCTCGTTGGATCTTCACCAATTTGTTCGATTACCTCTTTGTAATTATTAGATAATATCTCTGTGACTTTCTCGTCGTATTCTTCTTTCATTCCCTGATTTCAATTCAATAACCTCTCGGCAATCTAATTCTCTTCTAAAATACCTAAAATGGTTGATTATCTCCGAAATACTCAACGTAGTTGTTCTCCGTTTCAACCAATTTTAGCTTCACTAACTCACCTCCTGCTTCAGCAATTGGTCCTTTAATTCGATCCCAAATCTGAATAATTATATTCTCCGTGGACGCTAACATTCCTTTCAAGAACGGAACATCCAAGTTCAGGTTTTTGTGATCCAAAGGCTCCACCACTTCGCGCTTAACAATCTGACTTAAGTCCTTCAAATTAATCACAAATCCAGTATCTGGATGCGGTTCACCTTTTACAGTTACAAAAATGGTAAAGTTGTGTCCGTGCCAGTTGTGATTACTACACTTTCCGAACACTTCCCAATTCTTTTCCTCCGACCAATCTTCACGCCACAGCTTGTGTGCAGCGTTGAAAGTCTCTCTTCGTGTTATATAAACTGTTTTCAATTGCTTTAATTTGGACTGCAAATATACGCAATCCATAGAATGCAAAAACTGATCCATATCAGTATAAGTCTGTATCTTTGACCAATGGAAGAAGAACGCCTCGATAAAATATTAATTCAACGGAATTTAGTTTCAACTAGAGTTCGCGCAGAGAAAATCATTCGTGAAGTTGGAGTTAAAGTAAATGGTAAGCTAGTCACTAAAACTGGTAAGCGATTTCCAATAGACTGTCAAATCGAAATGATTGAGGAAGAAATTCCTTGGGTTTCTCGCGGAGCACTCAAGTTGATTGAGGCTATTAATCACTGGAACCCACAAATAAAAGATGGTGTTTTCATGGATATTGGAGCTTCAACTGGTGGATTTACGGAAGTACTTCTTTCAAATGGAGCTAAAAAAGTCTTTTGTGTGGATGTCGGTCGTGATCAACTACACCAACGAATCGACGAAGATGAACGAACGGTAAACTTGGAAAAAACGCATGTTCGAGAGTTGACTCCGAAGCTAATTACTGAATCAGTTGACGGATGCGTTATTGATGTTTCCTTCATTTCATTGGAGAAAATTCTTCCTTTCATTCACTCTTTTATTAAGGAAGGTGGATTTGTGATTGCTCTTGTGAAGCCTCAATTCGAAGTCGGAAAAAAGAATCTTGGTAAAGGAGGTATTGTGAAAGACAAAAAGTTATATCCTCAAGTAATCAAACAGATTACATCAACCGCCAAATTGAATAACCTTAATTATATTGAGCACATCGATTCGCCAATTTTAGGTGGAGATGGAAATAAAGAATTCTTAATGCTATTGAAAAAATGAAACAACTTCTACTAGTACAACTTCTGATTTTTAGCTTAATTTCTTTTGGACAAAACTTCAATCGACCTGTCCCTGGAAATCAAGCTCCGTACGAATTTCAAACCAATGGAAATCCACTTCCAAACGGCTACTTTATGGTGAGTCCGTTTTTTGCTGGACCGTCCACTCCATATGAAAGCTCAATTCAGATTATTGATAAAGAGGGATACATTGCTTGGATTGCGAAAGAAGGAAAGGTAGCACTTGATCTAAAATTTCATCCGAACCACAATCAGTATTCTTTTACCGAACAACGTAATGGTAATGTATGGCACTTTTTTATGGATTTGAACTTCAATTTAATCGACAGTTTGAAGATCGTTGGCCCTTATGACGGTGATGTTCACGATTTAATTTTAGACGACCTTGGCAACCGCTACATTCTTGGGTTAATGGATACAACAATGGACTTGAGTGGGTATACAATCAATGGAGGACCAGGAAATTCAAACACGACAATTATTAGTCCACTTCTCCAAAAAATCGATCCAGCAGGAAATTTGCTTTTTCATTGGAATGGAATTGACCACATCACTCCAGATCATTTTGTTACTGGTTATCCTTACAACGTAAATGGATTCGATTACATGCACCCTAATTCGATCGCTATTGATTCAGATGGACATTATTTGGTCTCTATGCGTCATGGGGATTTAGTTGTGAAAATAAATAGCAACACAGGTGATTTAGTTTGGAAATTAGGAGGTCCTTTTTCGGATTTCACGTTTACAAACGATGGTGGATTTGAAGGTCAGCATTTTGCTCACCGACTTCCAAATGGAGATATAGCTTTGTACGACAATAGTGTTTTTACGATGGCATCAAGAGGGGTAACGTACAGTCTTGACACTACAAATATGACAGCTACCAGAACTAGCGAATTACTTCATCCAAGTGGAGTTTCTTCTAATGCGATGGGAAGCTACGCGATTTTGGATAATGGTTACGAGTTAATCGGATGGGGAAATTCACGTAGACCTGAACCTTCATACACGCTTTTCGAAGCAAATGGAGCTGTTGCAGCTGAATTCTTCATGGTGGATACGTTTGTAACCTATCGCTCTTTCTTTCAAGAATTACCAAGTTTTCCCGAGCGTCCATTAATCAACTGCGCGACAAGTGGATCTTCAGTAACTTTAAGTCTAACAGGAACGCATTCTGATTTCCAATGGTCGACTGGTGAAACTACACCAACTATCACAACAAGCACTCCGGGATGGTACCAATGTTGGGTGAAGCAAGGAATCGGAAGTATCGGTTCAATTCCAATTGAAATCGACGCTAACTCTACGTGTTTAAATCTTGGAATAGAGGAAATCACCTTGGAAAAAGAAATAGTGAAAATTACTGATATGTCTGGTCGAGAAATCGAAAATCCATCGGCAAATCAAGTCTACTTCGTTATTTACACTGACGGAACTGCAGAACGGAAAATTCAACTCAAAGAGTAGAAACTAAAGTTTAACCACTTAGAATCGTTCCAAATAAAGGCTTTTAGTATCTTTGTACTATGATTAAAGATGGAACATTATCGCCTTTCGAAGTAAGTCAAATCAGAGAAGACTTTCCTGCGCTGAAACAGCCTATTTATGGGAAGAATTTAATTTACTTCGACAATGGTGCAACTTCACAAAAACCGCAAGTGGTAATAGATGCAGTTGCGAAGTTTTACGATAAGGATAATTCAAATATCCATCGTGGTGTCCATTACTTAAGTCAGCAGGCAACCACTCAATACGAAGAAGCTCGAAAATCAATTCAGAGATACATTGGTGCCGAACATGACGAAGAAATCATCTTCACAAAAGGAACAACTGATAGTATCAATTTAGTGGCTTCATCTTTTGGAGAATTGATTTCCGAAGGAGACGAGATTATGATTTCAGCAATGGAACATCACTCGAATATCGTTCCGTGGCAAATGTTGTGCGAAAGAAAAAAATGTACGCTTCGTGTAATTCCGATGAACAAAAAAGGGGAATTAGACATGCAGGCGTTCGATGAGTTGTTGAGTTCGAAAACAAAATTGGTTTCGGTTACACACATTTCAAATACGCTAGGTACAATCAACCCAGTTGAAGAAATTATTCGAAAAGCACACAATAAAGGAGCGTACGTTTTAATCGATGGTGCCCAAAGTATTCAGCACGTTCCAATCAATGTACAGGAAATGAATTGTGATTTCTATGCATTTTCGGGTCACAAAGTTTTCGGTCCAACTGGAATTGGCGTTTTATACGGTAAAAAAGCGATTTTAAATAAAATGCCGCCATATCAAGGAGGTGGAGACATGATCGCCAAGGTGACTTTCGAAAAGACAACTTACAACGAATTGCCATTTAAGTTTGAAGCGGGAACTCCTCACATTGCCGGTGGAATCGGGTTGGGAGCAGCGATCGATTATTTAAGTGGATTGGATCTTGAAGGGATTCAAAAACACGAGAAGGAGTTGGCGGAGTATGCGCAAGGGTTACTTTCAACTTTTGAGGGCATGCGCATTATCGGAACAGCTGATCAAAAAACAAGTGTCGTTTCATTTATCGTTGACGGTATTCACCCATTTGATTTAGGAACGTTGCTTGACAAACAAGGTATTGCGGTCCGAACAGGACATCATTGTACGCAACCAATTATGGACTTCTTCGGAATCCCTGGAACGGTGCGTGCTTCTTTTGCTTTTTACAATACGAAAGAGGAAGTGGATATATTTATTAGTGCGGTGGAACGAAGTATTAACATGTTGAAGTAGTATGACTTTACAAGAGAAACAACAAGATATTATTGATGAATTTGCTATCTACGACGATTGGATGGACAAATACGAATACATCATTGAATTAGGAAAGGAATTACCATTGATTGATGAATCAAAGAAGACGGATGATCGTTTAATTGAAGGTTGTCAATCGAGAGTGTGGCTGGATACAGAGATTATCGACGGAAAAATGCATTTCACAGCAGATTCTGATGCGATTATTACGAAAGGAATTATTGGTTTGTTGATTCGCGTTTTAAATGACGAGTCTCCAAAAGATGTGGCTACATCCGAACTTTCATTCATTAATGAGATTGGATTGCACGAACACTTGTCACCAACACGTTCAAACGGATTGGCAAGTATGGTAAAGAAAATGAAAATGAGTGCCCTAACTGCTATACAAGGATAAATTATGATGGAATTAGAAAATAAGATTGTCGATATTTTGAAGACAATTTACGATCCAGAAATCCCAGTTGATATTTACGAATTGGGACTTATTTACGAAGTAAAAATTAACCCGGACATGCACGTGGACATTGAGATGACATTGACTTCTCCAAACTGTCCTGTTGCTGAATCACTTCCAAAAGAAGTGGAAGATAAAGTAGCCGGTCACCCTGATATTAAATCTGCAAAAGTGAACATTGTTTTTGATCCACCATGGGACAAAGACATGATGAGTGAAGAGGCGAAATTGGAGCTTGGTTTCCTTTAGTCGCTGATTTTTCGTAGATTAAAAACTAACAAAACTGAACTTATGAGACGCGTAGTTGTCACAGGAATGGGTGCGCTCACTCCTATCGGAAATAATTTAGAAGATTTTTGGACAAACTTGAAAAATGGTGTTAGCGGAGCTGCACCAATTAAAGCTTTCGACACTGAAAAATTCAAAGCGAAGTTCGCTTGTGAGTTAAAAGATTTCGATCCCAAAGATCATTTCGATGTAAAAGAACTTAGAAAGTACGATCCTTTTTCACAATACGCACTTTATGCCGTAGATCAAGCTTTGAAAAATGGAAACATTGATTTCGAAGGACTGAACAAGGATCGCATTGGAGTAATTTGGGGATCTGGAAACGGAGGAATTCAAACTTTCCAAAATCAGATGCAAGAATATTGTGATGGTGACGGCACTCCTCGATTTACACCGTTCTTTATTCCTCGAATTTTGGTGGATATTGCAGCCGGAATTATTTCGATTAAATATGGACTTCGTGGTGTGAATTTCTGTCCAGTTTCTGCTTGTGCCACATCTAATACAGCATTGATTGAAGCGTTCAACTATATTCGTTGGGGAAAAGCAGAAATGATCATCAGTGGTGGATCTGAAGCTGCAGTTAACGAAGCTGCCATGGGTGGTTTTGCTTCGGCGAAAGCTTTGTCTACTAGAAATGATGATCCAGCAACAGCTTCTCGTCCATTTGATGTTACCAGAGATGGATTTGTCATGGGAGAAGGAGCCGGAGCTTTGATTTTAGAAGAATACGAACACGCTAAAAAACGAGGAGCGACGATCTACGGTGAAATCGTTGGTGGTGGAATGGCAGGTGATGCCTATCACTTAACAGGAACTCACCCAGATGGTGACGGAGCCGTACTTGGAATGGAAGAAGCTATGCGCGAAGCAGAAATTACAGCGGATGATATCGACTACATCAACATGCATGCAACCTCTACCCCACTTGGAGATAAGAGTGAGTTGATTGCAGCGAAACGCGTTTTTGGTGAACGACCTTCGTTAACAATTTCTGCTACAAAATCGATGACTGGTCACCTACTAGGTGCAGCCGGAGCGATTGAAGCGATCGCCTCGATTATGGCATTGAAAGATGGAGTTGTTCCACCAACAATCAACACGACAGAAATAGAACCTGAGTTTGCAGGACTTTTCGATTTCCCTCTAGGAAAAGCAGTTGAAAAAGACATGAAATACGCGATGAGTAACACCTTTGGATTTGGAGGACACATTGCGAGTGTTGTTTTTAAAAAGTTTGAGGAATAACCTGAATTTTCGACCCGGGATTGCAGTGAAAAGCCCACAGTTTACGAAGTAAACGAGGACTTGCAACGGAAAGCGCGAAATGGGCGCCTACTTCAATTCATCGGCTAAATAACGTGCGGTGTGCGATACTTTTTTGGATTTCTTGACGATTTCCTCTGGAGTTCCCTGACAAACTATCTGTCCGCCGCCTTTACCACCTTCCGGACCGATATCCACGATATGATCGGCCACTTTAACGATGTCCAAGTTGTGCTCGATTACCAAGACCGTATTTCCTTCATCGACTAATCGCTGCAGTACTTCCAACAACATTTTTATGTCCTCAAAATGCAAACCAGTCGACGGTTCATCGAGAATGTAAAGTGTATTTCCCGTGCTTCTTTTCGCTAGTTCGGAGGACAATTTAATGCGTTGCGCTTCCCCACCCGACAAAGTAGTTGATGATTGACCTAAGGTCACGTAGCCCAAACCAACAGAAACCAACGTCGACAAAATGCGGTAGATTTTAGGAATTCCTTCGAAGAATTTCGCCGCATCATTGATGGTCATTTCGAGTACATCAGCGATTGATTTTCCCTTGTAACGCACCTCAAGCGTTTCGCGATTGTATCGTTTACCGTTACACGTCTCGCACTCCACCAAAACGTCTGGCAAGAAATTCATTTCAATCACTTTCATTCCGCCACCTTTGCATGTTTCGCAACGTCCACCAGAGACATTGAATGAGAAGCGACCAGGTTTGTATCCGCGAATTTGAGCTTCTGGAAGTCCAGCAAAAAGTGAACGAATTTCATCGAATAACTTCGTATAAGTCGCCGGATTAGAGCGTGGTGTTCTACCAATTGGACTTTGGTCGATTTCGATGACTTTATCCAAGTGTTCCATTCCTTTGATCGACTTGTACGGCAATGGTTTTTTCACGCCATTATAGATTTCCGCGAGTAGAATTGGATACAAGGTCTGATTAATCAAGGTTGACTTTCCACTTCCAGAAACACCTGTCACACAAACCATCGTTCCCAGCGGAATTTTCAGGTCGACATTTTGCAAATTTCTTCCCGAAGCACCTTTTAGGATGAGTTCTTTTCCGTTTCCTTTTCGGCGTTCAGAAGGAACTTCAATCTTTCTTTTTCCTGTCAAATATTGATTCGTCAGTGAGTCTTTCAATACCAATTTATCAATCGGACCAGCATTCACGATTTGTCCACCATGCACACCAGCACCAGGACCGATATCCACCACAAAATCCGCAGCTTCGATCATTTCTTTATCGTGTTCTACAACGATCACCGAATTTCCAGTATCACGCAAACGTTGAAGCGAACGAATCAATCGTGTATTATCCCGTTGATGCAAACCAATCGACGGTTCATCCAAAACGTATAGAACATTCATCAATTCAGAACCAATCTGTGTCGCCAAACGAATACGTTGCGCTTCTCCACCCGAAAGTGTTTTAGCCGAACGGTGCAAGGTTAAGTACGTCAGACCAACTTCAACAATGAATCCCAATCGCGCACGAATCTCCTTCAAAATCTCTGCAGCAATTGTCTGATTCATTTCCGAAAGATGTTTTTCCACATCTCTAAACCATTCGTCCAGATCAGAAATATCCATCTGAGCCAGATCACCAATGTGTTTTCCTCCAATCTTGAAGAAATGCGCTTCTTTCTTAATACGCGTTCCATAACAGGTAGAACACACTTTCTTATTCATGAAGCTTTGTGCCCAACGTTGAATTGCCGCTGAACTACCTTCCGAGTGACGAGATAAAAAGTTGATCACTCCTTCGAAAATGACATCGTTATTTTTTCTCGAGCGCTCCATTCCCTCGTTCCCATAAAGGACAACGTTCATTACTTCATCATCAATATCTTGAATTGGCGTATCGAGCTTATGTCCTTCTTGCGTCAGGAAAGACTCCAATTTCTCAAAAATCCACGTTCGTTTATATTTTCCTAGCGGCGCTAGTCCACCTTTTTTTATTGAAACACTGCTATCTGGAATAATTTTATCGATATCCACTTCCGAAACTTCACCCAAACCGCTGCACGTTTTACAAGCACCATAAGGTGAATTAAAAGAGAACAAATTAGGTTCCGGTTCCGGGTAACTAATTCCAGTAGTTGGACACATCAAGAGACGAGAAAAATGTCGAACCTCTTCCGTTTCGAAATCCATCAACATCATAGCTTTCGATCCGTGTTTCATTGCTGTCACCACCGAATCATAGATACGCTGACGATCTTTTCCATTCACCAACAATCGATCAATCACAATATCGATATCGTGAATTTTATAGCGATCGAGCTTCATCCCTTTGGTGATTTCGACTAACTCTCCATCTACGCGGACTTTGGTGAATCCCATTTTCAGAATTTGCTCGAACAATTCGCGGTAATGACCTTTACGACCTTTAATTTTCGGTGCTAGTACGATTACTTTTTTGCCATCGTATTTCTCGATAATCAAGTCAACAATTTGATCATCCGAATACTTCACCATTTCTTCTCCTGTCTCATAGGAGTACGCCGTACTTGCACGTGCGAAGAGCAAGCGCATGAAATCGTAAATTTCAGTAATTGTTCCTACCGTAGATCGAGGCGAGCGAGAAACTGTTTTTTGCTCGATGGATATTACAGGACTTAATCCTTCAATTTTATCGACATCCGGACGCTCAAGTCCACCCAAAAACTGACGAGCATACGCATTAAATGTTTCAATATAGCGACGTTGTCCCTCTGCAAAAATGGTATCAAAAGCCAGCGATGATTTTCCTGATCCACTCAATCCAGTGAATACCACCAATTGATTTCGAGGAATCGTAAGGTCGATATTCTTCAAATTGTGCTCGCGCGCACCATACACTTCAATTTGATTCAATTCTTTCGCCACTACGCTGGAATTTTAATTTGATAAATTTTATCTGCCTTTAGTTCGTTAGAGATCAACCAAGGATTCAACACTTTGACCAATCTAAGGTTCGTTTTGTGTTCAATTGCCCATTGATTGAGGTCGCTAATATTTTCGCTCACTTCAATAGATTTTGTTGCTACCGGTTGATAGAGATCATCTTCTTCTAAACTATACCCGTAATCTTGTGGATTTTCCATGATTAACTTCAGTGCCAATATTCGGAAGACATAACGTGAAGTTTCTTTATTCAAATACAAACTAAAAAAGTCGGTTTGTTGTTGATTCTCCAATTGACGTTCAAGTCCAGCCATTCCACAATTGTACGAAGCCGAAGCTAGAATCCAGTCCCCAAACTTGATATGAGCTCTTTTCAAATACTGAGTAGCTGCCAATGTACTTTTATAGACATCGAGGCGTTCATCCACCTCATCATTAATTGTAAGTCCGAATTCAAGTCCAGTTTCCGGCATAAATTGCCAAAATCCTTTTGCTCCCGAAGGACTTGTAGCTTGAGCCAAAGCACTTTCGATAACAGCAACATATTTCAGATCATCAGGAAGTCCAGCATCTTTCAACGCAGATTCAATTTCCGGAAAATATCGATTTGCTCGCTTGAGAATTTGAATTGTAGAACTATGATAATGTGTATTGATGATCAATTCGCGATCGAGTCGTTCACGGATGTCAAAATTATCTAGCATGATCACTTCATCACAGTATGAAATCTGACTTGGGATTTCTGGAATCACATGTTCTTTTGCAGAAAGAGTAGTCGTGCTATCACCACCTTTCTTCGACTCGGAAGTCCTGTTTTGCTCACAAGAACTATTCGACAGAAAAACGGATAAAATTGCTGTAAAAAAGATGATCTTTCGCATACAACGAAAGTACTAAAGAATAGTGAGAAACTTACTTTTTCGGTGCTGGATACTTGATCGTATTTCTGTAAAGCAAGAAGAATACAAATACCGTGTAAATACTAAAGAAAGCGACAGGCACAATTGCGTCGAGCTTCATTAAATCGATCATAAATACTGCCAAAACAGACGACATAAAACCGATCCCTAGGAAAACATACCACACTTTGCGGTCAGTTAAGCCCGCATAAACTAGGTGGTGTGTTGTGTGATCTTTCCCTCCAACCATTGGTGACTGACCTCTTTTCAATCGATTAATCACAACAGTTAAAGTATCTACGGCAGCCGGGGTAAAAGCCACAATTGCAACGAAGATTCCCAACCAAGAAGGCTGACCAAGATCAGTTCCTGAATTCCACAAATATTCAATTCCGAAATATGCGACGAAGGCACCAATAAATTGCGATCCAGCATCCCCCATAAACAGTTTAGATGGGTTGATATTCATAGAAAGGAAACCAAGTACTGCTCCAATAACGGAAACTAAAAGTAAAGTCCAAATATTCGTGTTGATATCGAAAATTATCCAACTAGAAAGCAGGCAAGTAATAAGAATGAAAAAAACAGTCGTTCCTGTTATTCCATCCATATTATCCAACATATTGAGCGAATTCATGACAACTACAACCCACAAGATAGTCAGTGTTCCATTTAAAATATCGTTGCTAAATAGTTCAATGGAAGAGTTTGTCCAGACGAATAGAACTCCACATAGGATTTGAATAAACAATTTAAATAACGGTCGTGTATTGTATGCATCATCTGCAAGTCCCATAGCGAATGCAATAGAACCAGCTGCGAACAGACCAACAAACTGTTTGTTTTGGAATATATTTACTTCATCAAAAACGATAGAGTAAGCAATGGATGCAAAAACAAAGACTGCATAAAAACTTACACCACCAAGCGACGGTTTCGATTCGCTGCTCCATCGAACAACAACATCGTTTTTATTTCGAATACCAAGAGATTTAGCAAAACGAAGCAAAAGGATATTCGTTATGTAGGCGACAGTTACACCACCAAGGCCAAATCCAAGTAATTGTATCAATTTTTCCGTCACGGAATTCGTTTAAAAATCGGACACAAATGTACTAAAATCTTCCCCCTCCTGATCTTTCTCGGATACAATTGGATTCTCAACATTCCAATCAATATTGAGGATTGAATCATTCCACATTATACAGCCTTCACTTTTCGGGGCATAATAATTAGTGCATTTGTATGCAAAAATAGTATCGTCTTCTAGAGCTAAAAATCCGTGTGCAAAACCAGGTGGAATCCAAAATTGCTTATTATTTTTTCCACTAAGTAGCACTGTGTGATGTTTCCCAAAGGTAGGAGAATCTTTTCGAATATCAACTGCAACATCTAAAACCGATCCACGAATAACTCGAACTAATTTGCCTTGCTCGAAAGGAGGTTTTTGAAAATGAAGTCCACGAAGTACTCCTTTTTGCGATAACGATTGATTATCCTGTACAAAGTCGAAATTAGTTCCGGTTACTTCATCAAATTTTTCTTTGTTAAAACTTTCGAAAAAAGCACCTCTTTCATCTCCAAAAACTCTAGGTTCAATTACAAATAACCCTTCAATCTCTAATTTCTCTACTTTCATTTCTTCTTAAAAAAGCGGTTGAACCATCTTTTCTTCTTGGCTTCTTCTTTAAATTTCTTCAAGTCGTCATCCACATACCCTTCTCCGTAGCCACCATATCCGTAGCCATACCCGTAACCGTAGCCATAACCATAATTTGAGCTTCGAGTGGCGTTAATACCATTTAGAATAACATTCAGTCCAGACAACTGCTGCATCTCGAACAACTCTCTTACTCTGTGTGCAAAGTTACGCTTCGAGTAATGTGATTTAAAGACATAAATTGGAATATCGGCATCTGTCAAGTTTCGTATTCCATCAGACACCAATCCAACTGGCGGGTTATCGATTATTACCACATCATATCGTGTTTTCAAATCTTCAACAATTTCCCTAAATCGTTGACTTAGTAATAACTCAGATGGATTTGGAGGGATTGGACCTGCAGTAATAAAATCAAATCCTTCGATTTTTGAATGTTTAATGCACTGATCCAACTCGGCTTGTCCAACTATAAGTGAGCTCATTCCTAATCCATTTTCAGAATCAAATCCAAGGTGAACTTTTGGTTTACGAAGGTCCAAATCTAGTAGGACAGTTGTTTTACCAGACATAGCGATAATTCCACCTAAATTCAACGCAACAAACGTTTTCCCCTCACCAGAAATTGATGACGAAATTGCGATCGTTTTGTAATCTGGTTTAATATAACTTAGGTTAGTCCTAATTTTCCTCATCGCTTCTGCCATTATGGATTTAGGAGCTTCGTTAACGATCAATTGCGAGTATTCCATTGAATATTTAAACAAGGGAACTCCACCTAAAATCGATGCTTTTTCCGGAAGGACACTTTGAAGATCCTCCATCATATTGATTTCATTAAATCGGACATATTTTAAGAGAAGAACACCAAAACCTAAAATGAGTCCGAATAAGACAAATGAACTATATATCAATCGTTTATTCGGCGCAACAGGTACAAGATCAATTTTGGCATGCTTCAAAATTCGATTAGAAGAAGAATAACCAGCATCAGAAATCTCATAAAGGACTTTCTTTTCAGTTAGAAGCGTGAAGTATTTCTCATTCAGATCTTGAATATTTTTTAATCGATTAAACTCCAATCGTTTCTCTGGGAATTCAAACACTTGACTTTCGAGCGCCCCAATTTTTTGGCGAAGCGATTTTGCATTTCGTGTTAAACGATTTTCGACTGCAGCAACACTTCGTTGAATCATCGATGTTTTCGATTGAATCTTCTGATTTACCAAACCGACTTCGGGATTATCTTCAGTAACCGCAAAAAGCAGATCATCTTTACGCTCCATCAAATCGTGTAGCTCCTCGATATGTCTCATCAAAGCCTCCTCATAGCTTTTCCCAAGCATTTCTGGTAAAATTCTATAGACATCTAATCTATTCGGATTCGAACTCAACTTTCTTGAAACAGTCATTAGTGAATTAAGCTCACCTTCGATGATAAACAATTCATCTTCCAGTTTAGACATTTGCTCAGTAATTGTTGTACCGTAGCTTTCTGGATCCGATAAATTTGACTTGCGTTGAAACACCATCAAACTATCTTTTGACATCCGTACTTCAGCCTCCAAAGAATCCAACTGTGTATCAATAAAGTTCAAGACATTTTCCGAACTCTTTCTTTTTTGATCTTCATCAAATTGAATGAACGCATACGCAACAGCATTTGTCACATCATGACATAATTGTGGGTTATGAGATCGAAAAGAAATATTAATGGTCTTAGCTCTTCCATCAAGTGCACTAACTTGAAGTCCGTTTATCATTCTTTGTGAAAGAATTTCGCGGTCATTAAAAACGAAATAAAGTTCATTTTCTTCAGCTGTAGCTGCAAATTGTTCTGGGTCATTTACTTTAACAACAACATCAAAATCTTCATTTTTCAAATGTTCATTTATCGGAGCTACAAGTTCTTTTTTCTTGCCTTCTTTGTTGTAAACCAGTTTGATCTTCCCTTTACCAGCGCTTTGAACAGAAATTTCTTTATTGATAATTGTTGAATCAGATAAGCTGTATGGTTGTACGTTGAAAGTTCCCGATAAATATTTTTCCTCTGTTAGAATTTGTCCTCGAGAGAACACGCTGACATTTAAATTAAGTCGATTTAATGCCTTTTCGAATAAAAGTTCCGATTTTAAGAGCTCTACAACACTGGAAAGTTCATCATCTCGACTGTTTATATTTTCAATATCCAGAACGTCCTTTGCATTATCCTTATTCCCCAACTGAAGAACTAGTGATGATTCGTACTGTGGTTTTGTATATCGCAAATAAATGAATGCAATAAAACAAAGAAGTAGAACAAAAGTAATTGGCCACCACCAATACCTTCTCAATACCGTTCTAGTGATGAGCGGATCGTACTTTTTATTGATGATAAAACTTTTATTTGAATTCAAACCATTCTATTTAAGCAAGTTAACCACTGAGAACAAGATTAATGCACCTGATAATATTGAAACAATTGGTACAACATCTTCGGCAATTTCTTTCGACAAATCTGGAGTTGGTTCCACATAGATATAATCATTTGCTTGAACCACCATATCAACATATTTAAGCCCTTCAATTTTGGATAAATCGATCACGTAAATCACTCTTTCACCATTTACCTTTCTCATCAGCTTAACTGTGTTAGCCTTACCTCTTTCGGTAATCCCTCCGGCTTGAGCTAGCGCTTCCATCAAGGTAGTATTGGTATTCACTAATGGGATTACTTTAGCATCCGATCCGTTCCCAGGAAAAACAATTACACGTTGATTTGTAACTCGAACTTGTATGTAAGGATCTTTATATTGAGCACTGTATCTCTTTGCAAGTGTATCTTCACATTGTTCAATTGTTAACCCTTCAACATTTACTAATCCAATAATTGGGAGTTTTGCTGTGCCATCTGCTCGAACAAGGTATTCTGTTTGCATTCTTGTTATACCATTTTGCTCAGCCATACCCGTAAGGTCTTCAACAATTCGTTTACCGTCGTTCGTGTTAAGCGTGAAAGCAATTTTATCATCCACTGAAATACGGTAATCTTCTACTGGTTTTAAAGGAATGGAGTCTCTCACTTCCGCACCTTTAGCTTCTTTGAACATTACGTTACTGTTCACCCCACAACTGGTCATAATTGACACCAGTGCAATTAAAGCTAATATGGTTTTTAAAATTATCTTCATTTTTTGCTTCCTTTCAGTAGTCCGTGGTAATATGACTCCATATTTTTCACCAACGTATTATAATGGAACTTTTCTTCTACGAAGCTCCATCCATTTTGTGACATTTTTTCCCGTTTTTTTTCATCCTCACACAATTCTAGAAGACGATTTGCAAACGCATTTACATCTTTCGGAGGAACAATATAGCCTGTTTCACCTTCATTAACTATATCAACTACTCCTCCTACATTTGTAGTTATAACTGGAATGTTAGCCGCTTGAGCTTCAATTAAACTTACAGGTGTACCTTCATTATCTGAAGTTAGACAAACGAGATCCATTCCTGCATTGAAACGACCTATATCTTTAATCCAAGATGTCATTGTAATCCGATTCTCATACTTGTTATTAAGATCAATAACCCTTCCTTCAATATGATCTTTCTCTGATCCATCGCCAACGATAAATACTTTAATGGATTTCGTTGTTTTAGATAGAACTTGGTTTAATACGTCCAAAAACAGGTCATGATTTTTTATTGGTGCTAATCTACCAACGATAGCCACCGCAATATCGTTTGGTTCAATTCCATATTCAGACCGAACCGCTTCTCTGTATTTCAGCCTCTTCTCATTAAAAGGAGCCAAATCAAATCCAAGGTTGATTACTTTAATCTTGTCCTTTGAACAAATTTTATGAATCTCACTCAGCTCTATTTTTTGTCGATTGGAAATAGCAATAATTCCCGAAGAGCGTTTGGCTAGACTTCGTTCTATGGTCTTAAACAAAAGTGTTTTCGCCTTTCCGAAATACGAATGAAAAACATGTCCGTGAAAAGTGTGCACTACAACAGGTACTTTACAAGAAAAAGCGGCTTTTCTTCCTAAAGCTCCAGCTTTAGACGCATGTGTATGAACAATATCTGGCTTGAATTCTCGGATAATCTCCTTCAATTTCTTGTATGCCTCACGATCACTTTTATAATTCGGTGTTCTTACTAATTCTTTTAACAAACGAGGCTTCACTCCATATTTTTCTGGAATATACAGTGAATCCGACTCTCCTTCTTCTGGTAACCCTCCGACTAAAAGTGTCTCAAACTCATCTCCGAGATAAGCACTTAAAAAGGTAGCATTGTAAGTAGGTCCGCCTATATTAAAGCGATTGATAATTCGTAATACTCTTATTTTCTCCACGTAGTAAGTCCTTTTCCCCCGCTCAATTGAACACGTCTTGTGTATAAGTTTCCGTTAGTTTGGCACATTCATTGAGATTTCTTGGTGAAATTTACTCAAAAATGCGCGATGAAGATAGTAAGTTCCTTTCTTTTATTCTTAATAATCAGCCTAAATAGTGGTTACACACAAGTTGATATCCAGGCAGCTATTGAACAATTTGTTTCTAATGAATCACTAAAAAGTGCCTCAATTAGTTTTTGTGTGGTGGATTTAGATTCAAAAAAAGAGATCGCTAGCTACGATAAACTCAGAACAATGCCTTCCGCTTCAACAGCCAAACTTTTTTCGACAGCAACAGCCTTTGAGATTTTAGGTCCAAATTATCGCCCAAAAACGCGCATTTATACTGACGGAACAATCGATTCTAACGGAGTTTTGAATGGCAATATTTGGATTCGTGGTGGTGGAGATCCGACTTTAGGAAGTAAATATTTCACCGATGAATTAACCAAGAGAGATTTTCTTAGATCATGGGCCGACTCAATTATGAATCTTGGGATTGTAAAAATCAATGGGAACATAATTGCTGACGCTTCTGAATTTGGCTATAACGGAGCTCCTAACGGCTGGAGCTGGGTCGATATGGGAAATTACTACGGAGCTGGACCTTCTGGGTTAACTATTTTCGATAATCTTGTGGAGTTTAACTTCTCAACCTCAAGCGTTCCTGGAAGAAAAACCACCTTGGTAGAAACACAGCCGTTTATTGAAAACCTTACTTTCCACAATTATGTTGAGTCATCAAAAAGATCTGGTGACAACTCATACATATATGGTGCACCCTATAGTCTGGATCGTTTCGCAACGGGAACATTACCAACCAATCAGAAATCTTTCATTGTAAAAGGAAGTCTACCCGATCCAGAAAATCAATTTGCCTACGAGTTTGCCATGACATTGGATGGTGTTGGAATAGAAATCGCTGGAAATCGTGTCAACTTTCGATCAACAGATCAACGTGGTTCGAATGATTTCTATAAGTCGAAACAACTCCTTTTCACACATTATGGAGAAACTATTCAGAATATCGCAAATAAAACAAATGAGAAAAGTATCAACTTATTTGCTGAACATTTGATTTGTTTGATTGGTTATGAAAAAACGGGGGATGGCAGCACGGATTCTGGACTTCGTATTCTTGAGAGTTATTGGAGCAATCGTTTTAATACAACTGGATTGCAGGTCAATGATGGAAGTGGCTTATCTCGATCAAATGCCATTTCAGCTCAGAATTACGTCGACTTACTCACAAAAATGTACGAGAGTAAAAATCGCGATTCTTTTATGACTTCTTTGCCAATCGCTGGAGAATCAGGAACACTCAGAAATATTTGTAAAGGAGGAGCAGCGCACGGTAAAATGCATGCAAAGAGCGGGACGATGACACGTATTAAAAGCTATGCAGGGTACATCGAAGGCAGATCTGGAAAGAAATATGCTTTCGCATTGACCGTAAACAATCACACTTGCTCCACTCGATATTTAGTCGATCAAATGGAAATTGTCTTTAACAAAATTGCCTTATTGTAACTCGTACTTGATTATATCAGACCAGAATTTCTTGATTGGAATTTGAGCTTCCTTGAGCATTTTCGGGACCAAACTTTCGCTTGAGAATCCCGGTGTTGTATTGACCTCAATTACGTGTGGAGTACCATTCACCACCATAAAGTCAACCCGAGCCAACGATCTCATCTGTAACAAATCGTAGATTTCACATGCCGTTTTTTGAATCAACTTAGTTAATTCATCAGAGATTCGAGCTGGAGTAATTTCATCCGATTTACCTTGATACTTTGCTTCGTAATCGAAAAACTCATTTTCAGTCACGATTTCTGTCAGTGGCAAAGGAATCACTCCTTCTTCCGTACGATACACTCCACAAGTCACTTCCGTTCCATCCAAAAAAGATTCAAGAACAACAGAGCGACCTTCATTAAAAGCATTTGAAATCGCATTTAGCAACTCACCTTCTTCACTCACTTTTGCAATACCGTAGCTCGAACCAGAATCACATGGTTTCACAAAAATTGGAAGTCCTAACTCTTTTACTATCGCTGATGGATCAAGAGAAGTCTTGCTATTGGTCAAATGAATCGACTTCGCAACATTGATTCCAAACCCTCGCAAAAATTGATTGCAATACCATTTATCAAACGAAAGTTGCGATGCCAAAGGTCCAGAATTGATATAAGGTATATTCACCATTTCCAAAAAAGCTTGAACTTTTCCATTTTCACCTGGGTCACCATGCACATAAACAATTGCAGCATCGATTTTTACTACTTCCCCATCTTTCTCAAAAGTAAAGTTGGACGAGTCAAGTTCTAATCGATCATCTCCATCACGAACAACCCATCCTGTTTTTGATAATTCTACTAAAAAAGGACGGTGTTCATCTGGGAAATTATTGTAAATGGTAGTTGCGCTCTTTACAGAGATTTCGAATTCCGAAGAAAATCCACCACAGATGATTCCAATGTTTTTCATATTCAAGTCAATTCTGATATAAAAGTACGAGGAAGTCGAACTAAAAAAGTGATCCTTTGATAAAGTTATGCGCATTTCATGTGTTAACAGTTTTGGAAATCTCTGATAAAATTGTTCTGCGTATATTTGGCAATTGAATACCAGATCAAATAGTTAACGAAAATGCTAAAACTACTCTCTACTGTCCTTTTCACAGGGATTTTATCACTTTCTTTTGCTCAAATTACGTTGTTTCAAGATGACTTTGAAGGAGTTGACAACTGGACAAGAGCAGGTGATCTCGCTCCAAATAGTTGGATTTTAAACAACTGTACAGCCCAAGCGGGATCAAGTCTTTACATTAATGGTGGTGGAACTGTAGCTGGGTGCGGCGCTTCTGGAACCGAAGCTTATGGATACACGAATGCAACTTTGGGAAATACATTTGAAGCTATCGCTTACACAACAATCGATGCTACATGTGTTTCATCTGTTAGTGTTTCATTCGATTATCAAATAGACGGAGCACTTAACGAAGATTTCCTAGAACTTATTTATTCAACCGATGGTGGATCAACATGGATAGCTACTGGAGGTCAATTAGTGAGCTCAACAGGGTGGGTTAACACGTCCATTACTCTCCCAGGAACTCTAGCAGGGACAAGCTTCCTTTTAGGATTCCGATTCACTTATGACGATGCTATCATCAATGGAAATCCTGCTGCAATTGACAATGTAGTAGTAACTGGAGTTGATGCTATTGCCCCAATCGTAGCTTGTCCAGCAGATACAAATTTATACGTCGACAACTTCTGTAATTCAATCACTCCTGATTTCACAGATAACGCAGTTGCTACCGATAATTGTACTGCGACAAACGATTTAATTATTACTCAAACTCCTGTACCTTTCACTCCGAACTCAGATACAACTGATGTTTTGATCACCATCTCTGTAACTGACGAAGCTGGGAATTTGAAAAATTGTTCATTTACTATGCGTGTTTTGGATACAATTCCAACGCAAATCACTTGTCCGGCTGACTCCAATGTGTACGTTAACAATAGTTGTGGTTACGTCATTACGGACTTCACTGATGATGCTATACTACAAGATAACTGTCAGCCAACAGGTACATTAACTGTGACTCAATCAACTGCATCTGGGACAACCATTTACTCAGATCAGTCACTGACACTCACGGTTACAGGCGGAGAACCAGCTTCACCTCAATCGTGTACTTTTAATCTACATTTAATCGATACAATAACACCAGGAATAGTTTGTCCAGCTGGATCCCCACTTTACTCCGACAATTCATGTAATGCTATTTTACCTGACTTCACTAGTGGCGCCTTGGTTATTGACAATTGTACTTTCGGAACGACAATTACTCAAAGTCCAGCGGCGGGATCAACTGTAAACACAACAGGTAATCAGTTAATTACTTTGACAATAACAGATACGGCAGGAAATTCGAGCAGTTGTAACATGTCAATTCCTGTATTTGACACAATTTCTCCGGTAATTACCTGTCCTTCAAATCAAATTGAATACAGTAACGCGAGTTGTCAAGGAATTCTTTCAGATTATACAAGCTTGGCAACACCTTCTGACAATTGTTCAACTGTTGGGAATTTATTAATCACTCAAAGTCCAGCTTCTGGAACAACGATTTCATCAACACAAGTGATTACAATTCAAGTTGAAGATGAATCGGGAAATACACAATCGTGTGCTTTTAATGTCGACCTAGTTGATACCATAGCGCCTTCTGTAAGCTGTCCATCAAACTTAACGCTAGCATTAGACAATAACTGTAGTCATGTTCTCGGTGATTACACCTCTTCTGCAGTTGCTTCGGATAACTGTTCTTCGAGTGCCGCAATTACACTGACTCAAAATCCAGTTGCTGGCTCAGTTCTCTCGGCAGGGACACATACAATTACAATTATCGCTGAAGATGAAGCAGGGAACATCGACTCTTGTTCGTTCACACTGACACTGAACGACCAAACAGCTCCGATATTTACAAACTGTCCCTCAACACAAACTGTTTTTGCCGATATTAATTGTACAGGAGTTCTTGCTGATTACACTTCAATTCCAACAATAACAGATAACTGTTCATCAACTGGACAAATAACCGTTTCTCAATCACCTGCTGTTGGAACTACCATTTCTAATACAACACTGATTACTCTTACAGCGACAGATGCCAATGGAAATGCATCAACTTGTCAATTCAATGCTGTTTTGAACGATACTATTTCTCCTTCCATCGTTTGTGCAAGCGACTCAGCGGTGAACATCACCTCAGGCTGTAGTTACACGATTCCAGATTTAACCGGAGATGTTTCAGGATCTGATAATTGTTCGGTTTTCGGAAACATGACAGTTACACAGAATCCTACTGCGGGATCAACAGGTTCGAATACTACTGCTGTACTAATCACCCTAACGGATGAAAACGGGAACTCGACAACATGTACAGCTAATGTGACTCCAATTGATACAGTTGCACCAACTATTACATGTCCAAATCCAGCACCAGAAAACGTTGGATCTGCATGTGACTTTACTTTAACAAATTACGGAACACAAGCTTTAGTTCTGGATAACTGTTCAAACTTCACTATCACCCAAAGTCCAGCTGTAGGAACAACAGTACCGACAGGAACAACCACAATCACATTGACTGCAACTGACGGTGGGTCTAATTCTGCATCTTGTACGTTTGATCTTCAAGTGATTGAAAATGTGGCACCAATCATTAACTGTCCACCTGACACAACCTCTTGCGACCCGGTAATGTTCTACACAATGCCGACTTTCTCTGATAACTGCTTGGCTACAATGGTTCAAACAGACCAAACTGGATACACCTATGGAAGTACCTTCCCTATCGGAATGACTTTAATCGAATATACAGCAATCGATTCATCTGGCAACTCAAGCTCATGTATTTTTAGAGTTGATATTTTAGACTTCCCTTCGCAAGCAAATATTACAGAAGATACAATTGCACTTTGTGGATCAAACACAGGAGTTCTAACTGCCGACCCAGCGACTTCTGGAACAGGTGAATGGTCAATTGTTTCTGGTTCTGGTAACTTTAACAATGAATTTGCGAGCACAACAGGTGTTAACAATTTAGGTACTGGAACAAACGTATTTGCATGGACGATTTCATCTGCTTCTTGTGGATTCACTTCAGACACAGTAGTTGTTATAGTCGCGGAAAATCCTGGACCGGCAACCATCTCTGAAGATACAATCTATGCATGTTCAAATTCATCGCTTTTACTTCAGGCAAATCCACCTTTATCGGGAACTTCAATTTGGACGACTAGCTCAAATGCAAGTATTTCAAATCCCGCAGCCAACTCAACCGCAATTGGTTTAAATGACGCTGGTTGGTCACAATTTTATTTTACAGTAACTAATGAAGGCTGTCCATCGGTTAGTGATAGCGTTTCTGTTTATTTCAGTCCTTCGAACTATGCCGTTTCCGCGAGTGACTCTAACATTTGTATTGAGGATGCAGCAACTGTCCAATTGACTTCTTCTCCTATCGATGTAAACGAATCCGTTAATTGGTATTTCATAGCTGGTGATGGTTATATTCAAACTCCAAATAATGCAAATACAGGAGTGAAGGCTTTGAATAAAGGACTGAATATTATTGTTCATGAAAGGAGTCATGAATTCTGTCCAACTTATTACGACACAATTCAAATCGCTGTGAATTTATGTAACGGATTCAATCCCGTATTCCCAACTTTGATCACTCCAAACTACGATGGTAAAAATGATGTATTCACGATTGACTTCTTAAATCAAATTTACCCAGAATGTGAGGTTATCATCTTCAATAGATGGGGTGCTGTCGTTTTCGAATCGACTGGGTATGAAGATCCTTGGGATGGGACAAGAAATGGTGAACCTCTTCCGATTGGAACCTATTTCTACAAAATAATGTTGAACGATGAAGATGGAACTGTTTACACAGGCGACATTAGTATTTTAAGATAATTTGAAAGTCATGAAAGGAATCATATTAATTACATTTTTGTTTTTGGGAAGTTTGACTTTTGCTCAACAGGAATCTCAATTTTCTAATGCGTTCAATAATCCCTATTTATTCAATCCAGCTGCTGGCGGTATGACCAGTGTAATGCAATTTGAATTCACCTCAAGATCGCAATGGACGGGTTACAATGGTGGACCAAGAACATTTGTGGCAACTGGAAATTCTCCGATTAAAATTGGAAGTTCAAAACAAGCCGTTTCGAGTTTCAATGAAGGCGATGAAACTTTTTTCAAGAACCCAGAAAAAACAACTGGCTCTGTAAAACACATTGTTGGTGGTAAGATGAGTCACGAAGGAATTGGACCTTTTATTCGAACAGCTGTGAATGGAAGTTATAGCATTCATGTTCCGTTTAGTAAAACCGTTAATGTTGGTCTAGGAATTGGAATTGGGTGGAGCAATTTTGGAATTCTTCAAGATCGTGTAATTCTATACGAATCCGATGATAATGCTTATGAGCAATTTATTGGAAATTCTTCGAGTCAGAATATTTTGGATGCCAACGCAGGACTTGTTTTCTACAATAAGTCGTTTGTAGGTGGATTTTCAACTTCCCAAGTACTCAATAACAATCTTGTTTTTGATGGAACAGAAACGGAAAGTAATTTAACGAGGCATTTCTACTTTCATGGAGCATACGATTTCGAGGCAAGTTCAACTTTTGATGTAAGTCCAATTGCAATGATAAAACTTACGCAAAACAGTCCTTTCTCAGGAGATTTTGGACTTCGATTCAGATATAATAAAGCGAGTTGGTTGACGCTTCAATATCGAACAGGAAATTCAATGGTTTTCCAAATTGGATCGAACTTAATCAAGAACTTGTATGTTTCTTATGCCTATGAGCACGGATTTGGACCAATTAGAACGACATCCAACGCCACCCATGAAATTCAATTGGGAATGTATCTTGGAAAAAATCGAAACATCAAGAAAGAACTGAAAGACGAAGGGAATTAAACCATATTTGTGAACAAACATTAATTTTGTCGCAAATTAGCTGCAATGAGATTACTTTATTTCATCCTGAAAGTCACTTTGAATTATACGCTTCGTGTGTTCTATCCACGAATGGCTTTCAACAATTCACCGAAACAATTTTTTGGTAGAACGATTTATGTGAGTAATCACGCAGCCTCTTTTATGGATCCACTTGTAGTTGCAGGACTCCGCATGCCGATTGTGTTTTTCATGACACGATCTGATGTTTTTACGACTTTTTCAAAACCGTTTTTATGGATGTGTCAAATGCTTCCTATTTACAGACAGCATGATGGAGAAGATACAAAGGCAAAAAACGAAGCTGTTTTTAAGCAGACAACGCGCATACTTTCTTTCGGACGTAACTTGTTAATTTTTGGAGAAGGATTTACTGATGATACGTTTATTCGTCGACTTAAGCCTGTAAAAAAAGGTGCCGTTCGAATGGGATTTTTGGCTCTTGAATCAATGGACTGGAAAAAGAAAATTTATCTCGCAGCAGTTGGAGTCAACTATTCTCACCCCAATAAAATGAGAAGTGATATTTTGATTTCACATTCAGACAAAATTTGTTTTAACGACTATCGCAAGGCGTACGAAGAAAATCCGAATAAGACCATCAACGAGCTGACTAAAAAGCTTGAGAAAATGATGCAAGAGCAGATTACTCACGTTGAGAAAAAAGAAAATGCTCCGTTTCATGAGAACATCATGCGATTGACTCGAAAGGGAATGAATCCAGAAAATTTTGATCGATCGATTCCACTTAAAAAACGCTGGAGATACTCTCAAAAGCTTGCCAATTGGATGAATACTCAAAATGTCGATGAGGATGAAAAACTTTCAAAACTAAAGTCTGATTTGGATGGTTACTTCAAACTTTTGAAGCGATTTAGATTAGAAGAACGATTGGTTTTTTGGAAGAAACAAAATCCATCTGGCAGCCGATTGAAAGAAGTTCTAATGATGATCGTACTTTTTCCATTCGCTCTCTTAGGATTCATTCACTTCGGGATTCCTTACATCTTTATCAAGCGCTTTGTCGAGAAGTCGTTCCGAAGAAAAGTATTCTGGGGCTCTGTGAAGCTCATTATGGGAATGATTGGATTCGGTTTACTCAATATCCCATTTATATTCATTTTCTATCATCTTGTTTATCCAAGTTGGTGGTTGGCAATAGGGTATTATTTCGCTACCGGACTTTTTGGTCTTGCGGCATACGTTTGGATGTTGAACTTGAAAGATTTCAAAATGAAAGGTTTCATCAACAATACGGACTTGTCTAAATTCTTTAAGAAGCGAGAAGATTTAATGAAGGAAATTCGAGCTGTTATTCCAGAAGAATTTCACTAAGATCGAATTCTGATCAACCAGATCAGGAAAACGGCAGCAAGAACTGAAATCAACACATTTAACACAGCGTAAAACCAATTTCCATTGTTCATCAGGTCGAATGTTTCATGACCAAAAGTACTAAAGGTGCTAAATCCACCACAGAATCCAATCATTAACAAAGGTTGAATCCAGTTATTTTTTGAATCTCCATTAACGGTCATCAAAATCAATAACGCAAGTAATGCCGTCGCCAAAAGGTTTGAAATCAGCGTTCCCATAGGGAAATCAGTAGAAAAAAATGACTTACTAACTTTCCCAACTCCGAAACGAGCCAAGCTTCCCAATCCGCCACCGATAAAAATATACAAGTACATCATAACTTACTGCCAACGCTTTACAATGTTACTAAAAACAAATCGATACATCAGATAAGCAACCAAAGTTCCCAAAAGAGCACCAACAAATAAGTCACTTAAGTAATGAACACCTAAATAAAGTCGACTAAAGGAAACAACTATTGCAATTGAAATCAGCACGGGAACCATCCATTTGTATTTTGACTTCAAATGGAAAATGGACAGCATACAGATTCCAAAAAAATTAGCGGCATGAGCGGAAATAAAACCATAAGTGCCTCCTTTGTAAAAGTTTCCTGGTTCTATCTCGTAAAAATGAAGTCGATCGGTTAACAAAGCATGATGCGAAGGTCGATAACGTTGGAAAACATCCTTAAACAGGTGAGTTGTTGTTTGATCGGTAATCGCAACAGTGCACACTACGGTAAGAAAAAAGACAGAAGCTACTTTCCAGCCAAAAGCTCTCCAGCTGAGAAATAAAAGAAAAAGATAAAATGGAATCCAAGTAAGCTTTCCGGAGATAATCCACATGACTTTGTCCAGAAAAGGCGTATTCCACCCATTCACAGCCTCAACGATAGCCCTGTCGATTCCCTCTAAATATTCAATCATCGTTTAGCGTTCTCCAAATCAAATCTTTCAACTCAGTAATTCCTTCCTGAGAGACAGAAGATATGAAAATCGTTTCAATATTTTCAGGTAGTTCTTTCGAGATTTCCTCTTTAAGTTCATCATCCAGCATATCCGACTTAGAAATTGCCAAAAGACGATCTTTGTGCATCATTTCTGGGTTGTACTGACGTAATTCGTTCAATAAAACCTCGTATTCCTTTTTGATATCATCCGCATCCGCTGGAACTAAGAATAACAATAGAGAGTTTCTTTCGATGTGTCTTAGGAATCTCAGTCCAAGTCCTTTCCCTTTGTGTGCATTTTCGATAATCCCGGGAATATCAGCCATTACAAACGAGCGGTGATCACGGTACTTCACGATCCCTAAATTCGGTCGCAACGTCGTGAAAGGATAATTGGCTATCTCTGGTTTAGCAGCAGATACCGCTGAAAGCAAGGTGCTTTTTCCTGCATTCGGGAATCCAACCAAACCAACATCGGCTAGTAATTTCAGTTCGAGTATCTTCCACCCTTCCTGACCAGATTCACCCGGTTGTGCATAACGAGGTGTTTGATTAGTTGGTGACTTAAAATGATTGTTTCCAAGTCCACCTCTACCTCCCGGTTGAATAATACGCTCTTCGCCATCTTCAGTAACTTCGAAAAGATACTCTTGCGTTTCACCATCACGAACTACGGTCCCAAGAGGAACATCAATGTAGACATCCTTTCCTTGTGCCCCCGTTTTCAAGTTACCAGAACCATGTGCTCCATGTCCGGCTTTGATATGCTTTTTGAACTTAAGTGGTAGTAAGGTCCAAAGTTGTGCGTTACCTCTTAAAATAACGTGTCCACCTCTACCGCCATCACCTCCATCTGGTCCACCTTTTGGGATGTACTTTTCGCGACGATAGTGCGTAGAACCGCCTCCTCCGTTTCCTGAAGTACAATGAATTTTGACGTAATCAACGAAGTTATCTGAGGCCATATAAAAAGGTATTTAATACTATTTACCGATCGCTTCGTACAGGCGATTTGTAATTTCATCAATTGAACCAACACCATCAATTTCTTTCAATTTACCTTGCGCTTTGTAGAAATCGGCTACTGGTGCAGTTGAATTATTGTAAGTATTGATACGATTTTGGATAATTTCCGGATCAGCATCATCTTTACGACCAGAAGTTTCAGCGCGAGCGATTAATCTCGATTTCAACTCTTCTTCAGGTACAACTAAAGACAACATCATAGAAACAGAAGTCCCTTTTGACTGAAGGAAGCGATCTAAAGCTTCAGCTTGAGCAGTTGTTCTTGGGAAACCATCATAAATCACACCTTTAGCTTCAGGGTGCTTAGACACTTCTGACTCCAAAATTTTAATTGTAACCTCATCTGGCACCAAGTCTCCTTTATCAGAGTAGCTTTTAGCTAATTTTCCTAATTCAGAATCTGGGTCAAGTGCACGGAACACATCTCCTGTAGAGATATGCACCAAACCATACTTTTCTTTCAAACGCTCCGATTGCGTTCCTTTTCCGGCTCCTGGAGGTCCGAACAATACTATATTCAACATTTCGTCTGTTTGTTTTGATGAACGGATTTGGTAAATCGCGTCCAAATTTCTTCCTTTTTCCATGTAATCCAATCCATAACCTACAACGAAGGCATTTGGAATTGAAAAACCAATATAATCAGGTCGCTTCACACCTCTGAAAGCATCTGGTTTGTATAAAAGCGTGCAAACTTTTACCGAAGCAGGACTTTCAGATTCAAGAAGGGAAATAATTTTATCGATGGTAATTCCAGTATCAACGATATCCTCCACGATAACCACGTGCTTATTTGTCAAATCGTTGCTCAAACCAATTAATTCATCCACCTCTCCTCGAGATTCTGTACCACTGTATGAGCTCATCTTAACGAAAGTAATTTCGCACTCAATAGAGATTTCTTTCATTAAATCTGAGGCAAACATGAAGGCACCATTCAGGACAGAAAGAAAAACAACATCCTTACCTTGATAGTCTGCATTAATTTTTTCTGCAAGCGATTTTACCTCACTTTTTATTTCTCCAGCGGTGATAAACACCTCAAATGATTTGTCTAATACTTGAATCAACCTTATTTGTTTTAAGGTGCAAAATTACGATTTTATAGCAAACAGAGGACGATTCCTATGTGACCGATTCTACTTTTTCTTAAAATGCAACTATCTTTGCACCATGAAAAAGTCAGTCATTGGAAAGAACCACCGCCTTGGAATTCTAGGAGGAGGTCAACTTGGGAGAATGTTTATTCAGTCTGCAATTAGCTATGACATTCATGTTCACATCATGGAATCGACACCTGAAGCACCAAGTTCAGCGGCTGCAAACACCTACACGCAAGGGGATATCACGAATTACGACGATGTCTTGAATTTCGGACGTTCTATGGATACCATTACTGTTGAAATCGAGAATGTTAACATCGAAGCCTTGAAGCAATTGGCTGCAGAAGGGAAGAATGTTTACCCTCAGCCAGAAATTTTGGAAATCATTAAAGATAAGGGAGTTCAGAAGTCATTTTATCGTGACAACAACATTCCAACATCTGATTTTGAATTAATCGAAGCCAACCCGAGCAAAGACGAATTAAAATCGAAAATTCCATTTGTTCATAAGCTTAGAACAGGAGGTTACGATGGAAAGGGCGTAGAAATCATACGTTCTGAAGCTGATCTTGAAAATGCATTTGCAGCACCATCACTTATAGAAGAGTTGATTCCATTCGAAAAAGAGCTTTCTGTAATTGTCGCAAGAAATGAACGTGGAGAAACGGCGGTTTTCCCGACTGTTGAATGTGAATTTAATGACGCTAATCTTGTTGCCTTTTTATTTTCTCCTGCAGAAGTTGATAAATCAATCGAAGAAGCTGCTGAAAAGTTAGCGATTGATGTAATCAATAAATTGGGAATGGTTGGAATTTTAGCGGTTGAATTGTTTTTAACTAAAGACGGACAATTACTTGTAAATGAAATTGCTCCACGCCCGCACAATAGTGGTCACCACACGATCGAATGCAACATAACTAGTCAGTTTGAACAACACATGCGATCGATCTTAAACCTTCCTCTCGGTTCTACAAAAATGACGCAAGCTGGAGCTATGGTCAATGTTACAGGTGAGCCTGGGTATACTGGTCCGGCGATTTATGAAGGATTAGAAAAAGTAATGGCAATGGAAGGGACTCATATCCATCTTTACGGAAAAGAAACTACTAAGCCAAACCGAAAAATGGGGCATATCACCATTGCTTCTGATAATTTAGAACAAGTAAAAATTATAGCCGATCAAGTGAAATCTTCATTTAAAGTGATTGCCTAAGTCCTGAATTTCAAATATTTCTTATCTTACGAGTGCTTTAACACGCACTACTTTGAAACTATACTCAACTATACTCATTGTACTGACCCTATTAGCCAAATTTTCTTTTGGTCAATTACACACGTTTAAGAATTTCAGTCATAAGGATGGATTGAACATGGCTAGTATTCAATCCATTAGTCAGTGTGAAAATGGATTAATTTGGATTGGTACGGATGGCGCCGATTTAGTTACATTCGATGGACTTGAATTTGAGGAAATTAAGTTTGAACCAGAGTTTCAAGATCATCATTTTAGTTCATTACTACATAGAAACGATACTTTATTATTTGCATCTAGTTACAAAGGTTTCTTTCTGTTTGAGAAGAAGACAAAAAAGTTAGAACACCTATTTAAAGGGGATGCTACCTGTGGTAATTCACTTGCAGTTGTTGGTGATCAGCGTGGATATTATTTTATTTCTCAATATCTCATTTCTTTTGGAACTAAAGGCAAGGTTAAAACACTAAAGCGCTTTAAAGATTCTGAAACTCCATTAGCTATTAATGAAACAATTAGTCTTAATAAAGGCTATCTACTTCTGACAAATAAAGGTCCACTTTATCTTAATGGTGGTAAGATTATTTCATTTAATGATTGGACTCAAACTGATACATACAACGCTGAGGAATTTACACATGGTTACCTCAAGGATGATGAAATTACATTATTAAATAATCGAGCAGATCGATGGTTAACGATTCTTCTGAATAAAAGTCATAAGCCTTCAAAAATAAAGGAGTATAATGATCGATTTGTTCTAGATGAAGGGGAGATTGTCGTTTCTGTAGCTTCCAACAATTACAGCTATGTGGAGGGTCTTCTAACAAGTTCAGGAAACATATTCAAAATAAACAATCGAGAACTCGATAAAATAGTCCTCAATTATCCAAATCAAATTCAAGAATGTCACCAAATTGTTATTGACTTGAACGGCGATTTTTGGGTGGCTTCATTTCGAGAGGGATTATATAAAATATCGAATGAACCATTCACGAAAATTCGTCTCAACCCACTATATGAAAGTCGTGACATTATGCTCATGCACCGTACTTTTGATCAACGAATTATTATTTCAAGAAGCAATAATAAAACATACATTGGTTCAATTATCTCTAATGACGGTTTCGTAGAATTACCTTACTCAACTCGATCAATTCACTCCAAAAACAAAGAAACCTATTATCTCGGAACTACAGAAGGTGTAAAAACGTATATCCCAGGCAATAGATTAGATATTAGACCATTTTTATTTCCTAATGAACAAATCCACTTAGTCTTTGAAGAGGGAGATAATCTTTGGATTGGAATAAAAAATAAAGGGTTAATAAAATACAACCTAGTTACAAAAGCCATAACTGATATAACAAAGGAAGGAAACTATCCTCAACACTTTTACACTGTTCAAAAACTAAAGGACGTTTTGTATTTTGGTACGAATAGTGGGATTTTCAAATATGAGAAGGGGAAACTTGAATTCGTCGAAACAGATATGAAAGCTGGATCTTATGTGGGGAACTCATGTAAGGATAGTTATGGGAACATCTGGTTTACGCGAGAAAAAGGGATTCAAGTATTTCTGCAGGATGGGACAAATAAGCTGATATCGAACAAGTACTTTCCGTCAAACTTATTATACACACTTCAAGCAGACAATTATGGAAATGTTTTAGTAGGGAGTAATAAAGGAATAACACTACTCGAGGTATCCAGAAACGGTTCTGTTTTGTCGAGTGACACCTACAGTGCGAATAGAGGTTTTACAGGTTATGAAACAAACATGAGGTCTCAATTCAAAATTGGGAATCAACTTTATGTTGGAACGATTGAAGGTCTCTTTTTGATTAACACTTCTTTGCTGACTAATTTAAAAGCTCCATACTCGCCTGTTGTCACCCCCATACTTGAGGATACAAATACGGATTCGACAAGTGATCCAACAAACGAATACAAATTCAAATTAGCAGTATATAATGCAAAGGACAATGAACTAAAATTCAACTATAGAATAAAGGGAGTTACGAATAACTGGACACGACTCTCTCCATCTGACAAAGGGGTGTTAACGATTAGAAATTTACCCACAGGAAACTATACATTGGAAGTGGTTGCATCATATGATGGACTCAACTATAGCGAGCCAACACTGTACCATTTTAAAGCTAAACGACCATTTTGGCAATCAAGTTGGTTTATCATTTTTATCATTGCTTTAATTGTACTAATCAACATTCTTCTAATCGTTAACCGAAAAAGATTTGACGCAGCTAAATTACTAAACATCAAAGAGGCGGAGCTTGATATTCAAATGGCTCCTGAAACAATCCTGTTTGCTATTCTTTTTCATGGAGGATCGTTATTGTTTGGAACATTTTATTATAACGAACTGAATCTTAGTTTAGGACTTTTACTTTCTATTTCTTTTATTCTTATCGCCCTCTTTTTCTTGTCAATAAATGCTAAAAATGCAGGACAAAAACATTTGTATAAGTATTATTTAATTGCTGGCTTAAGTGTAATTACGCTTCATTTTTTTATTGAAGCATACTTATCCAACCTTCACCCATTCCATATTATTGGTCTAATTATTACCGGTTCCATTGCACCTTTTGTTCTAAGTAAATTACGCCAATCAATTGGCTATTCATTGATCGTTTTTTTCACTGCAATTTGTGTTGCCTTACTTGTGACTAATCCAATCTATCCTAAAACATATTTTCTTATTGCCACTTTTGCAAGCTCTAGCCTTATCATATTCAATAGTTATTTGCGAAATAACTCGATCGAAAAACTTCTTTTTGTTTCAGGGATTGTCAATAATGGTAACATGCCAGTTATCGCATTCAATAATAATGGGAAAGTAACCTTTGCCAGCGAAAATATTAAACACTTTATCAATATTACATCGAATGCTTTAGTGGACAATAATATTTCAGCATTGAACCATTATATCACTTTCGATGAGGGATACAAAGAGCATGATATCACTCAGGAATTCGATGACAATGACACATATTTAGTCCCAATGATGGGGACTGATAAAAAAGTACGTTGGATCGAATGGAAATATCGAAAATACAACAAGGAACTAAATATTATCATCGGTCAAGATGTATCTGAAAAAATAGAAGTTAAGAACACACATGACTTGCTTGTTCAAAATGTAGAGGACTTAATTTTCACAATTGATTTCGAAGGGTATTTCACTTTCTGTAATGATTCTTTTCTATCAAAATTGGGTTACAAAAAGGAGGAGTTAATGGGTACTTATTCTATTGATGTTGTGGCAGAGGAATTCCGAGAGAAAGCAAATAAATTTTACTCTGAGCACTTCAGAAAGAAAAAGAAATCATCGTACCTTGAATTACCCATTGTTAAAAAGAATGGAGAGGTCATTTGGATTGGACAATATGTAAATACGGTTTTTGCTCCGGGTTCTCAAATTTATATCGAATCATTTATTTCACTGGCTAGAGATATTACAGAAGACAGAAGAAAACAGCAAATCATTAAAGAGCAACGAGACGATATTCGATCGAGCATCAATTATGCTAAGAAAATCCAAATGAACTTGCTCTCAAAACGCTCTCATTTCGATAATAATTTCTCAGATTACTTTATTCTAATTAAACCAAAAGATATTGTTTCCGGAGATTTTTATTGGACTAATACAATTGGTGATTTACATATCGTTGTGCTAGCAGACTGTACTGGTCACGGTGTTCCAGGAGCTTTTATGACATTGCTAGGCATTAACTTACTGAACACAATAGTTGGAGAGGCCAAAATCACAGAACCTTCAATTGTGCTGAATGAAATGGATAGCCGACTAAATGAATACCTCAATTCTCAAGATTCAGAGCAAAAAGTTAATGATGGGATGGAGGTGACAATTCTAGTTATTGACACCAAAACTAACGACGTATCTTATGCTTGTGCTGGCTCAAGATTCCTCGTTAATTCTAATGGAAACTTTACTATGCATAAGGGAAATAATGAGCATTTAGGTGGTCATAAACCTGATGTATTTAACGGATATTATACACAATACACCACGCTTTCCGAAGATGACACGGTTTACTTGTTTACCGATGGATATCAGGATCAATTTGGAGGAATCAAAGACAAAAAATATTCTTTCAGAAGACTTCTTGAACTTTTTGACTTGAACTCTAATCTTCCAATGAAAGAGCAAAAAATCATGTACGAAGAGGAATTTGATCAGTGGAAAGGCGAAATGGATCAAACGGACGACGTCACTATAATAGGATTTAAAAGTAAACGCAACAGGAACTAATTCTGAATGATTCTGGTTAACTTTACCCAAAAAATAACCAATGAGAATCTGCAGAAGAGAAACTTTTAATGCCGCCCATCGATTGTTTAGACCCGAATGGAGCGATGAGAAAAATGCAGAAATATTTGGTAAGTGCAGTCACCCTAATTTTCATGGTCATAACTACGCTTTAGAAGTTTGGGTGCAAGGTCCAGTAGACCCGACAACTGGATTTGTAATGGATTTGAAGATATTAAAACAAGTCATCCACACGAACATTTTAGACCGATTTGATCACAAAAATCTAAATTTAGACTGCCCTGAATTCAAAGGAATCATACCCACTACAGAGAATATTGCAAAAGTCATTTACAACATACTTAGAACAAACTTGGCCGATCATTTGAAGATTGAAGTTGTGGTTCAAGAAACAGAAAAAAACAAAGTTTCATACTCCGGAGAAGATGAGTAAAAAGAAATCTTTCTGGGAAAAACTGGCTCACAAACGACTTTCATCCGGAAATAATTTTCAGGACAATGAAGAGCTGTATACATTATCTAAGGATGAGATTTCTCAATTAAAAAAGATTCGACTCAACACCTATCTCAAAGCTGGAATTGCGGGTTTTCTTGGAATTGCTCTTTTATACATCCCTTATCATTTATGGGGAGAAGCATTGTTCCCGAAACGTACATTTAACTTGCCTTTCATCGCAAATCCAGTAGAACTAGAAATCGAATTTTTAATTTATAGTCTTGTTTTAGTGTTCCTTGAAATTTGGTATCTAACTTACATTAATATTTCCGCAGTCGATCAAATTTCAAAAACGTGTGGAAGTCCAAATCCTAATGACCCATTTTACGAAAATCACATTGAAGACCTCATCAATATTGGACTCGATAAAAAGCAGAAAGAACTAGAAAAATTAGGAATAAATCCCTACGATGGCCTTTCAAAATGGGGTGTATTTGCCTTTCAAACATTGATTCGATTAAAAGCGACATTAAGCGGTTTTATTTGGAAAATTTTAGTTGGTCGCATTCTTGGTAGATACGCGTTCCGGATGCTGGTTGATTTATTAGGTGGACCTCTTTATGCTTTTTGGAATATACTTGGAGCTAGAAAAGTAATGAACGAAGCACGGGTGAGAGTTATGGCCCCTCCACTAATTAAAAACTTCGCAGAACTTTTATCTCAAGAAAACGTAAATTCACCTGAATTAAGAAGAGCAATAATTAATGGTCTTCAAGTTGTCGCTACTTCAAAACGAGCTTTCCACTATAACCATTACTTATTGGCTTCCACTATTCTGAGTCGTTTTGATCTTACCATTGACCCTTCAGCCGATTTCGAAGAAGACTTTGTCTATAAAATTGATGAGCTTCCCAAGTCCATACAGAAAAGTATTGTTAAACTGATTGTGTTTGGAATAATAATTGACGGTAAATTATCATTAGTAGAAAAAAGAACTCTTATTAAACTACATAAAGAAGGTGTACTGCCATACACATACGATCAAGTAAAAGGTTGGTCCAAAGACTATTTCGAAGGTCGTGGACTAGAGAAGTTTTTTGTAACTTGATCTACATTCAAGGATTAGAAATATCAAATTCAAAAGAAACCATGAAATCAACTCTAATTATCGCATCAATTTTTGCACTAGCAATTAGCACATCATGTGACACACCAAAAGAGGTTGTTTCTCAAACTCAACATGAGAATCAAACCATAATTCATGATATAGAATTGATTTCTAGCGATGTAATATACCCGAGTGAAGAGGCACTCGTTACTCCAGGTGGTATTGTAATTCGAACTTTAGAAGAATGGAGAACTCTAAAAAATCAGATGAATCAAATTAACCATGAAACAAGTGGATTCGATGATCTGAAAATTGATTTTGAAACAGAAATGGTTATTGGTTACTTCGATGAAGTGCAAGGAAGCACGGGAAATACAGTCAATATCGAATCGATTACAGAGAGACTCAATGGATTACACGTTAATCACTCTATCACAAACAATAGCGAAATGGGTGCAGAAGTAATCAACCAACCTTACTCTCTAGTGAAGATGAGAAAAAGGAACAAAGAAGTGATCTTTGCTCCTACTTTCTAATTTATTCAATTACGATTCTTTTTCTTGAAATTTGAGATCCGTTTACGAGCTCAACAACGTACATACCACTGGATAATAATTCTGTGCTAAGTTGTACAAGATTATTTCCATACGCACCTTGAATTTGATTCAATTGAATCATTTTACCTGACAAGTCTACTAAACGAATTTGAACATCAGTTGCATTATTCAACCCAAATTCAACAAACAAATAATTGTCCGCTGGATTTGGATAAACATTCATCGCCAAATTATCCGATACTATAGCATCAAGACCTACGATGGTATCTGAAGGCGCTCCTTCATACAAGTTGATGTTATCTATATACAAGTTATTTCCTCCATCGCTTAAGAAATTAAACTTGAATCTAAAATCAGATGTAAAATACTGACTTGTAATATTCGTCAAGTGAACAGTTACCCAATCTGAATCTTGAAACGGCACCCACGCACTAGCACTTTCGAACGTAGATAATGTATTTCCTTGCAGAGTACTTCTAACCGCCCAGTTATCAGTACAGTTTTCTGTCACCCAAACCTGGAGGCGTTCAACATCACTTGCCGTTCTTTTGCGATAAGAATAACGATACGTCAACGTAACTTGTCCTGTAGAAGCAACGCTTGATAAATCAATTGGTCCCGAAATCAACTCATCTGTATATACTCCATTTTGAGAATAATTAGCCAACATTGCACTCTTCGCTCCAGATAAAGCAGCATTTGAGATAATAAATGTTCCGTTTCCATCTGGATTGTTTACTGTCCATTCATCAATATTCGTGAACGTTGAATAATTTTCGAAACCTTCAAAATATGGTAAAGCTTGAGGCTCCAAAATTGTCACTGCATTCGATTGATAAATAGAATCAGAACCAACCGAGGTTGTAACGACAAGAGCAACATCGTAATCTCCAGCGGAAGGATAACAAACTTGAGGATTCTCCTGTGTTGATGTTGCTGGAGTTCCACCTGGGAAATACCACGTGTAAGTTGCACCAGTAGCCGTATTCGTAGATAAGTCAGTAAAATTCAAACAGTAACCAGTACCCGGATTTTCACAACCGTAATCGAAAGCAGCAGCCGGAGGTGCATAAGGACAACTAAATTGTCCCGGAGTTTTTTGAATTGCATCTGCTCTTTCACCACGCGCATTGTTGGGACCTAATGCTCTTACACTAAACCAACCTGTTGCTGTTGATGAGAATGGAATTGTTAAATCCGTTGCTGAAGTAGTCCCGATCGAATCCATATATTTCGCTCCTAACATACTTACTTCATAACCGGTTGCTCCACTTACGGCATTCCAACCAATATTTAATGAATCTTGACAAGCCCAGTTAATCACCAAGTTGGTTGGAATTCTAATAATTGAAAAGTTTGCATCGCTCTCATCAGAAACAGATCCGCGAGTAATTCTAACTCTTGCTAAACCACTAACAGTAGTTGATGGTGGCACCCAACCAATTTGTCGACTTGATGCAGATGCTGTATTTATAAAGTTCCATGTAGCTCCATCATCGTCAGTATATTCTACTGTAAACGGTGTTGTGTCATCCGATGCATCCCAGCGAATTACGTGACTTGTCCCTGGCTCTATTCCCTCTCCTCCAATTGGGTAGGTCACCGTTATTTCATCATAAATAAGGTAATACACGACGAAATACTCTTGTGGCCCTTGAGGAATTGAAAATCCTTCCAACGCCACTGTGTAATTACCAGCAGCTGGATCGTCAATAGTTACTTGCTCCATATTATTTAAGTGATCTACAGTACGCACTGCAGGTTGACTAAGTAAGCTTGCATTTGGTGTATGATCCAAAACCCATGGTTGAAACTCTTGATTAGTTGGATCAACAACGGTCATATCGATATCGTTCACCAATGCCTGTGAAGTACTAACTGTACCTTCAACATCCGTCCAATAAACCATAATCCTCACCTCTTTCACTCCAGAAGGAACTGTAATTTGCGAAGTCAAACTATCACCTTGACTAATTGAACCTGAATAGTATTGGTTATTCGACAGAAGATCAAAAGCTCTTCTAGCATTTATCCTTCCCCATCCGTAGGTAAAATCAGGACCGTCGTTTCCTAAATCTTCCGCTGTATTCAAAACCGAAGCTTTAATCAATCCAGCGTTTGGATCTGCTCCACCATTTAAATGACGATATCCATCATACAGCTGAGTTATAGTTCCTGCAACACCAGGACATGCCATTGATGTTCCCGTTTTTGTTCCGTATGTATTATTTGGTTCGGTTGAATAAACACTGGTTCCAACAGCACAAATATCCGGTTTAATACGACCGTCTGAAGCAGGACCTCTACTACTACTATTTGCAATTTGATCACTACTATTCAAGTTTCCAACGGCAATTACATTTTTACCACTTTTATGTCCTCCGGTGATATTCCCCCATCCAGATCCAGCTCCATAACCACAGTTTGAAGTCCCTGAATTCCCTGCTGAAAATACGTGTGTAAGAACCGGTAGTTGGTTCACCTGTGCATCCAAATCATGCGTCAAAGTTGTATAGCCAGCATTGCATCCATTCCCGTAACTTTTTGAAGTAATCACCAAGCCTGCACTTGTATTCAACCCAGGAACTGAGTAATAATTACTATTAAATGAGTTGTAGACTAACAAATCAGCTCCATGCGCCATTCCTCTTGTTTCAGGATCAAGATTTCCAGCTCCCATTAGCGTTCCTGCTACGTGATCACCATGATCATTTGCTGTGCTTGTGCTACACCCCGAACAATTTGATTGATCAATTCGTCCTGTAAAATCAATGTGTGGACCAATAACTCCGTCATCTTGCATCATAACAGTAACACCTTCACCGTTATACTCTAGCCCTCCAAGATATTCAGTCCAAAGCGTATTACTTCTATGCAAAGTTCTTCCTGGTTCATTTTCAGGTTCCCCTGGAGCAGGTAATTCCTCAATGTAATAGAACAAAGGTGATGCATACAGCTTGTCTAAATCATCTAACGACAACTTTACAACTGCTGTTTTTCTATCAAAAGCAAATTCTTCAATTGTAACATTCAATTTCGATAACTCAGCATTCACAGCTTCTTCACTGATAGTTGAAAAATAAAAAACTGTCAAGCTAATCTCATTTTCACTAGCCATCGTCCAAACTGGATATTTCTCAGCAATCAAGCTTGGAGTCAACTTATAATTTGGTTGAATTTCAATCACTTTAGAGCCAACTGGCAGTGCACTCAAATCAGCATTTTGATTTATTGAAGCAAAGAAAGTGTTGTTTGGGATGTAATTTAGAAGTTCTATCCCATTGTTTTTCAGCTCTCTTTTCGCACTTTGTGAAGGAATTGCATCAAAATGTACCATTCGAAAATAGTGCCCTTTAACCATTTCATTTTCACTAGCTATTGTTGAAGAAGCCAAATCATTTAAAAGTAAATCACCTGATTTTAGCTTGATAATTTCTTGCTGTGATAATCCAGAAAAAAGAACTCCAAAGAGAAAAAATGTGGAGATAATTCCGCGCATAACAATGTTCATAAGTAGAGATTTAAGCCATTAAGATACATAAATGCGACGTACAGAGCTACTAAACCTTACTCAAAGCAATAAATTCTAACGAGAATATTGGAAACTCACCAATTACTTCACATAATCTTGTTTTACAACCAACATATATTGATCGCCCTCTAATTTGAGATATCCGTGATCGTAACAAAAGATATATTTTGCACCTTTTTTCGTCGTGTAGATATTGGTATAGTAGTGAAAGTTAAATCCTTCTTCAGCTAAACGAATTCCATCTACTGTTACTTTTCCTGTTGGATTTAATTCCGCTAAAATCCGTCTGTTTTTGCGCAAAATATTGTTTATCCTACGAACGTATTTGGTAGTATCCTGATTGAGTCGATTGTTGTAGGTATTTCTACAGTAGTCCGAGCAGAATTTTTGATCTATTCTACCACGAAGTTTGTCTCCACATTCTTGACAAGTTCTGACTTCCATAGTGTTTAAATTAAGGTGATTGCGTTGAACAATGTTAACATTAATTAACAGCAAAATCAAGTCACGCCTATCATATCTTTAGAACTTTGTTAGTTACACAATTATGCATATGACTGAAAACTCGAACAACCCTATGAATCCCGCAGAAGCATTGCGGATTGTCAGTGAAAAGATCAAGCAAGAATCTGTTACAATAAACCTTCTTCGCCAAGAAGTTGGAAAGGTAATCGTTGGTCAACAATACATGGTAGATCGACTACTAATCGGACTTTTAGCTGATGGGCACGTCCTACTTGAAGGTGTGCCTGGACTAGCAAAAACACTTGCAATCAAAACACTTGCTGATGCCATAGACGTTGATTTTAGTCGTATTCAGTTTACACCAGATCTACTTCCTGCGGATGTTACAGGAACATTGATCTACAATCAAAAAAGTGAGGCTTTTACCGTAAAAAAAGGACCGATTTTCTCGAATTTTGTGTTAGCGGATGAGATCAACCGTGCTCCTGCGAAAGTTCAAAGTGCTTTACTGGAAGCAATGCAAGAAAGACAAATCACCATTGGTGACGAAACATTCATCTTACCAAAACCATTCCTTGTACTTGCAACGCAAAACCCAATCGAGCAAGAAGGAACATACCCGCTCCCAGAAGCTCAAGTCGATCGTTTTATGCTGAAGGTATTTTTGGATTATCCAACAAAAGAAGATGAACGAAAGATTATTCGATCAAATGTTCGTCACGAAGGAATGCCAAAGGCTAAAAATGTTGTTTCTCCAGCCGATATTGAAAGATGTAAAGACTTGGTGAAACAAGTTTATTTGGACGAGAAAATCGAACAATATATCGTTGACTTAGTTTATGCAACGAGAACGCCAGAGCAATACGGACTTGGATTCTTAGAACCAATGATTAGCGTTGGTTGTTCTCCTCGTGCTAGTATTAATCTGGCATTGGCATCGAAAGCATATGCCTTTTTAGAAGGAAGAGGATTCGTTATTCCAGAAGATGTTCGTGCCATTGCACCGGATGTAATGCGTCATCGTTTAGGTTTGACGTATGAAGCGGAAGCTGAAAACATGACGTCCTCGGATATCGTTCTTAAAATCATCAATAAAGTAGAAGTGCCTTAATGGACACTAAAGAACTTCTTAAAAAAATTCGTCACTTGGAAATAAAAACCAAGGGCCTCACCAAGCACATTTTCTCTGGTGAGTATCACTCTGCGTTTAAAGGACGTGGAATGACCTTTAGTGAAGTTCGAGATTATCACATTGGAGACGAAGTTCGTACAATCGATTGGAATGTAACGGCAAGATTCAATGAGCCATATGTCAAAGTTTTTGATGAAGAACGCGAGTTAACGGTTATGCTCATTATCGATGTTTCTGGCTCGGAGGATTTTGGAACCGAAGAGAAAACTAAAAAGGATCTGGCTTTAGAAATCGCCGCGATCTTATCCTTCTCAGCAATGAGTAACAACGATAAAGTAGGTGCCATTTTTGTTTCAGATCGTGTGGAAAGATACATCGCTCCAAAAAAAGGAAAAAAACATGCCTTGGTGATTTTGAGGGAATTAATTGAAATTCAACCAAAAAGCAAAGGGACTAATATTAGTGAGGGACTGAAGTTCTTCCGAGATACACAGAAGAAAAGAAGCATCGGATTCGTAATTAGTGACTTTATCGATCAGAATAACTACATCGAAGCATTGAAAGTTTCTCGTAAAAAACACGACATGGTCGCTATTCGACTTTTTGATGAAGCCGAGCGTGAACTCCCTAAAATGGGAATTATTCAAGTTTTTAATGCGGAGACTGGAGAAACAACTTGGGTGAATTCGAACAGTGAGGAAACGAGAAAAAAACACCGCGAACAATTTGATGCCTTCGAGCAAAAACTATTTGACGAGTTCAAAAAATCCGGTATCGATTACGCATCCATCGCTACAGAAGAAGATTATATCAAACCTTTAATTCACTTATTTCAGAATAGATGATTTGGCGGTTGATCACATATTGTTTGCTCTTAATTGTTCCGATTTCATTTGGACAAGAACTGAGGTCAACAGTTTCTCAATCGCAATTTTTAATTGGAGAACCTGTAATTCTTTCCTACGAAATCAAAACAGCTTCAGGCGATTCGATTCGATTCAATAACTTTCAAAATGAAATTCCTGCTCGTTCGACAGCCGAAGGAAGTAGTTTATCTTCAGATGGAATCAATTTTGAAATTACTCAACCATTTGACGACACAACGAAGTTCAAAGGCGATCAAAAAACATGGCTTGGCGAATATGTGGTCACTGCTTGGGATAGCGGAATGTATTTAATTCCTGGCCCGACAGTTTTAATCAACGACTCCACTTTTACTTTCGATGAAATTGTTGTCGCAGTGCATTTAGTCGCCCCGAAAGATGGAGTGGATCTTTACGATATTCGTGAGAATTTTGCTGATATTCCTGATAAACCATTTTCCATTCTTGAGTTTTTGGCTAACAATTGGTGGTGGTTAGTTCCACTGGTAGTCATTTTGGTGATTGCGTTCCTAATTTACAGAAGAAATCGACCTGAACCTGACGAACCTGAAGAGGAACAGCAGATGTCACTGAAACAACGAACTATTTATGCAATTGAGGCCTTGGACAATGCGAAAATGTGGGAGAAAGATAAATTGAAAGAACATTTCGTAGAACTATCGTACATTCTTCGGTCGTATTTAACGAGTCGATACAACATTAATTTGCTCGAGAAAACAACGTTTGAGACAAAAATGATTTTGACGCAAAAAGGGTTGAATGAAGAAACGGTGAATACCATCGCACGTATCCTTTCACAATCCGACATGGTGAAATTCGCCAAATCGCAACCAGATATTATTGCCATTTTACGACAATCGACCTTAGCTAAACAGATTGTCGCCGAAACAAGCCCATTAGATTTCGACAATGTTGACTGATTGGAACATACGATTTTGGGAATATGAATTCTTCTCCTCAGGATGGCTATGGCTACTCTGCCTGATTCCGCCTGTGCTGTTCATTCTGTATCGATTGGAAAAAAATAGGACTGGAGAGGTTAAATATTCTCGATCATCTTCAGATCAAAAAAATATTGGAACAAGTTGGATTTCAAGAATCAGAGAAGTCAATTTGTTGATTTATGGAATCATCGCAGCATTACTGATCTTCGCTATGGCAAAACCATTTCACTGGGCAAACTATGATGACTCAGATCGCGATTTTAAAGATGGAATTGACATTGTGATTGCAATGGACGTTTCCGGATCGATGTTAGCGCAGGATTTTCAACCGAATCGTTTGGAAGCCGCAAAAGAAGTTGCCAAAGAATTTGTTGATGGACGAAAAGGAGATCGAATTGGACTGGTCGCTTATGCTGGAGAAGCATACACTGCATGTCCACCAACATTGGATTACAAAATCTTGAAAAAACAAATTGATGCCATCAATGGAGACCGAATCGAAGGTGGAACCGCAATTGGAATTGGCTTGGGAACAGCAGTCACCCGACTTCGAAACGACAGTATTGCATCAAAAGTGATCATTCTTTTAACCGATGGAATGGATGGAGGAAGTGAGATTACTCCCCAGATGGCGGCAGATCTTGCAAAAGCGAAAAATATTCGAGTTTATACAATTGGAGTTGGTTCAACAGGAAGCGCACCGTCGCCAGTGGTTACTCCTTTCGGTGTCCACTTCGAAAATCAGCCTGTAGAGATTGACGAGAAAACATTAATGGATATTGCAACCACTACTGGAGGTCAGTATTTCCGAGCCACGGACAAGGAAAGCATGCAGAAAATCTATAAAGAAATTGAACAATTGGAGAAACGAAAGATGGAAGATCAGCACTTCAAATCTGAACCTCCTGCCTACCCAATTGCCTTTTTAAATTGGGCATTTGTATTGCTATTAATCACTTGGGGGACCAATTACATGTTGTTTAAATTGAATGAGTAAATCAGCAACGACATACAAGCTAAAGTGGATTGTTTCAGCCATGTTGATCTGGGAAATTATTTTCTGGGTGCTGTATTATTTATTTACGCAATTCTTCAGTTCAATAACGAGTGCAGGAAGTAGTGAACGTTTATTATACAAAGCTCCTGATTCGCTCTACTATTTGTTCATCTTGATTCCAATTGCTGGTGTTTATTTCTTCAATTTATTGCGCAATAATAAAATTGCTGAACGAGCAAAAACACGAGTTGCGAAGTCGTATCTCAAAGAAGTATCTTCGACAAACAGCTTCGTGAAATATTTTCTATTCAGAAATGCATTTGCTTTTTTAATTCTAGCAATGGCACAACCCGTTTTTGGAACGAAGAAAGTAGCAGGAACAACCGAATCACTTGAATTAGTCGTAGCACTTGATATTTCAAACTCGATGAATACGCGCGATATTTCCGATGAAATTTCTCGTCTTGACATCTCCAAAAGAGCGATGATTCAGTTGATCAACAATCTACATGGTGAGAAAATCGGAATATGTCTTTTTGCGAACAATGCTTTTGTGCAATTACCGATCACCAGTGACTACGGAGCAGCAAAACTGTTCATCGAAGATATAGAAACAGATATGATTAGTAGCCAAGGAACCAACATTAAGGAAGCCTTGGAAGTGTCGTTAGAAATGTTCTCCGAGGAAGAAACAACAAAGGGAATCATCATGATAACCGATGGTGAAAATCACGAAGAAAATCCAGATGTTGTTTTAGCCAAAATCAAGGAGTCAGAAGTTCAATTGAGCGTACTTGGAATTGGAACAACGAAAGGCGGACTGGTACCAAAAAACCCGAAAAGACCTGAACTCGGATACAAAACAAATGCGGTTGGAAGAAGTGTTGTTTCACGATTAGATGAAAAATTCATCCGTAGTATTGCAGCAAAAAGTGGTGGTAAAGCAACGATAAGTGCAGAAGAATTTCCAAATCTTTCAGCTTTATTAACACAAATAAACCAAATGAAGCGAACGAAAATTAATAATTTAGAGTTCGATATTAAGCAAGAGCGTTATCAAGTGCCATTGCTGATATCATTGGTTTTCTGGCTGACGTTTATTTTGTGGTCGAAAAACTATAATGGCTTTTTAAAAGGAAGAACGGTAAAATGAAAAATTTCATCATCATACTCTTGACGATGAGTTGTTCGATCGTGTACGGTCAGGACGACTGGCGTGATTCGTTGAAAGTAGCCCGAGAAGCCTACAAAAATCAAGATTACGGCAAAGCCCTAAAGTATTATGAGTCAGCTCAACGTAAAGCACCGGAAGATGTAAATCTTTCTGATGAAATGGGACAATCGGCTTACAAAGCACGTGAGTTCGAAAAAGCTGAAAAAATCTACCAACAAAATTCATCCGCTGAAACTGGTTCAACAACAGCTGACAAATATCACAACCTTGGAAATGCTCGAATGAAGCAAAAAAATTATCAAGGAGCTGTGGATGCGTACAAAGAAGCGTTGCGAGCTAACCCTAATGATGATGCAACACGATACAATTTGTCTGAAGCGATTCGCAATTTGAAGAATCAACAAAAGCAACAGCAACAAAATCAGAATCAGAACCAGCAGAATCAAGGTCAGAATCAACAACAAGGTCAAAACGGTCAACAACAGCAACAGAATCAAGGTCAGCAGCAACAAGGTCAAAATGGTCAACCTCAAAATCAACAAGGCGATCCTCAAAGCGGAAATGGCGAACCACAAGAGCAAGGTAAAGGTCAACTTCCGAATCAAACTGTTGAAAGAGAATTGGACAAATTGGCAAAAAAAGAGGCAGAGACTAAACGTCGCCTAAATGGAGCGGGAAAAGCAGGTAAACCTTCAAAATCAGGAAAGGATTGGTAGTCATGCGTAATTCGTTGTGGATTCTAATATTGATGATTTCTTCTTTTGCTTTCGGACAAAAACCGGAAGTAACTCTGACAATCAACCCGACGGATGCTGAAGTTGGTGAAACCATCTCAATCACCGTAAAATCTAACGTTCAAGGTCAAATTGAAATAGATAATTTACCAAGTTCCTTTGTTTATGGTTACGACATCATGAATGGGATGGAACAGGATATGGATTACAACACCGGACAAGTTATCACCTATTACTATTCATCTCAAACTGGAGCGATTGGAAAACCTGGGAAATATACTATTGGACCAGCTTTCGTGAAAAACGGAAATAAGGTATATCAATCAGAAACAGTCACAATAAATATTGGTAAAAAAGCACCAATGAGTGTCGGAACGGTTTCAGCACAACAATTGAAAGACCCAGCTTTTGGTACTATTCAAACCAATAAAAAAACAATTTACGAAGGTGAACCAATTATTGCTTCAGCCAAAGTTTACTCTAAATACAATCCAACTCGATTAGCTGGCTACATTCCATTTTCGATCAAAGGAGCTATCGAGACTCATCAATTAGGAAGTCAATCCAATATTAAAGTTTCACAAGAGCGATTCAAAGGATTGGATCTTTATGCATTCGAATACGACAGAAAGTTGATATTCCCGAATGGAACTGGAACTTATCAGATTGAACCATTTCAAATGAGTTTATTTCAAGGATACCAAAGCTTCCCAATCACCTCATCCGCAGGTGTTGTAAATATTCGTCCGCTTCCTGCTAATCCACCTAGTGACTTTATTAGCGGTGTAGGTCGATTCGATATCTCTCGTAAAATTGACACCTTCAAGATAAAACAAGGTGATGTTTTTAAAATGTCTGTGGAAGTAACGGGAATAGGTAATATTCAAAATACAACTGAACCTCATCTGAATTTGCCGAAAGGAATGATTGTTTATGGCGACCCAGTTGTTACGGAAAACATCTCATTCAACTCAAGCGGAGCTGACGGTACAATTCTTTATGAATACAATATTCAAGTTACCACATCAGGAACAATAAAATTACCTCCTGCGACCTTGAGTTATTTTGATCTTAATTCTGAGTCATACCAACAAAAATCATCGGATACAGTAACAGTAGTTATTGAAAAAGATCAATCGTATGTAGTAGCCGAAAATGATGATACGCCGTCTACAAAAGAAGAAAATATAGTGGTCAATTCTGAAATAAGAACGAAACCTCTTATTAAATCGGAATCTAACTGGTTCGGCACTCCAATTTATTGGGCAGGACTTGGAACTCCAATTTTAGGTGCTCTATTGTTTTTCTTAATTACCAAGAGAAAAGAAGATAATCAAGAAGAGCAAGTAGCCAAACTGAAAATAAAGGAAAAAGCGAGAGAAACTATCAATTATGTATCTAGAAGTAAAGAACTTCTAAATCAAGGTCCAGAAGCGAATGACGAGTTCTTTTCAAGCGTCGAAACAGCATTAAAAAAGGCTTTTGAAGTTGAAATGAATGTACAGCAAGATCGCATTTTGAATAAGAGAGAAATTCTTGATTATATTAGAAATTCAAATCATTCTGAACTTTATTCAGAAGTAAACGACTTATTCTCGAAATGTGAACTTTCGAGATTCGGAATGTCTGCATCTAATGAGTCCAGACAGCAAGTCTACGATCAACTTTCATCAATAATTAAACAACTTAAAAAATGAAACAGTTCGTTGCTTTCATAGTTGTTTTCTTGCAGTTTGCCTCATTTGGTCAAAACGACTTTTTTGATGGAATTAAAGCCTTCAATGAAGAAGACTATCATTTAGCAGCTCATCATTTCAGAATAGAAACACAGGAAAATCCCAATAATGTTTCCGGATATTACAATCTTGGTTTATCGCTAATGGAAATCGACTCGCTTGGGAAAGCTATTTGGGCGTTTGAAAAAGTATTGAAATTCAATCCCAATGATAGTGATGCACAAATTCAATTAGAAACGTGTTATGCTGGTTTAGAAACTCCAAAAATTTGGGAACCAAGGATCAGCAAAGTTAATGCATCAATCTATTCGGTCTCAACCAATTTCTGGGCAGGACTATCAATTACGTTTAGTCTATTGATCGCTATATTTATCGTTGTGATTATTCGATCGAACAATAATTCCGTTAAGAAAATGTCACAACTAATTATTGCTGTCTTCGGAGCTGGGTTGATTTTCGCTACTGTTATCTCCTATACTTCATCTGCTTACCATAATAGTAATAATGAAGGTATAGTTACTTCAGAATTCATTCATACGTACACTAAAAGCATGGTGGAAACACCAACTACTTTATCAGAAGGAGAGAGAGTGACCATTACTAATACTATCAACGAGGACTTCGTGGAAGTGACTACTATATTAGGAGAACAACACGTAATCCAAAAAAGCGATATTGAGCTTATCTAAAATAGGTTGTTAGTCTCAATTCCGTACCTTTGCACCAATAATGGAGGCAAAAAAGCAAAATATTCGATTACTCTCAGTTGAAGAACTCAAGGATCTATTCGTAGGTCTTGGAGAAAAAGCATTTCGTGCTAAGCAAGTTTATGAGTGGCTATGGCAGAAAAATGCAACATCTTTTGAGGAAATGACGAGTCTGTCAAAAGGACTTCGTGACAAACTGAACGAAGCTTTTTTCATTGATCATATTCAACTTCAAGATCAACAAATCAGTACTGACAAGACAATCAAATGTGCATTCAGTGTTGATGACAACAAAGTAGTTGAAGGTGTTTTAATTCCAACTTCGAAAAGAACAACTGCATGTATTTCATCACAAGTTGGATGCAGCTTAGCATGTAAATTCTGTGCTACTGGCAAGCTCAAATTAATGCGAAATCTAACTCCAGGAGAAATCGTTGACCAAGTTGTTTACCTTAAAAATCAGGCGGAAGAAAGATACAACACTCCCCTAACCAACATTGTTTACATGGGGATGGGAGAGCCTTTGTTGAATTACAAGAATATGCTTAAATCGACCGAATTGATTACTTCTCCAGAAGGTTTGGGCATGTCTCCAAAACGAATCACCGTTTCTACAGCTGGAATTGCTAAGATGATCAAGAAATTGGGAGATGATGAAGTGAAATTCAATCTTGCACTTTCTCTCCACGCAGCAAACGATCAGAAACGAAGTAAGATCATGGAAATCAATGACAGCAATAATCTTGAGTCATTGTCAGAAGCGTTAGTTTACTTCCACGAAAAAACTGGATCGAGAGTCACTTTTGAATACATCATTTTCAAAGATTTCAACGACGAAATTGAAGATGCAGCTGAGTTGGCCAATTTCGCAAAGTGTGTTCCTTGTAAAATCAACATCATAGAATACAATGCAATTGATGATGGTGAATTCCAACAAGCCGACAAGAAAAAAGTAGATGCATTCGCCGCCTACCTTGAATCTAAAAACCTCATCGTCAACGTTAGACGAAGCAGAGGTAAAGACATCGACGCAGCTTGCGGTCAACTAGCAAATAAGAATGCCGCTATTAAAGAAGATGCAGACATTTTTAAATAGCCGTTCCATCAATCCCAATTTCTTTTAAAAAGGTTGATATGTTTATCAATCTGTCAATTTCACATCGGATATAACGTTATATTTGTATTGCATGATGTCCGTGAAGGAAATAATGGCTCCCGTGGCGGAGGAAATGAGCGAATTCGAAGATCGATTCCGCAAAAGCATGAAGTCGAAAGTTCCACTTCTTGATAAAGTAACGCATTACATTATCAAGAGAAAAGGAAAACAAATGCGACCGATGTTTATTTTCCTTACGGCCAAAATGTTGGGAAATGTTAATGACAAAACGTACGACGCAGCTACCCTAGTCGAATTATTGCACACTGCTACTCTCGTTCATGATGACGTAGTAGACGATGCCAACGAAAGACGAGGTTTCTTCTCAGTAAACGCACTCTGGAAAAATAAAATTGCTGTGCTCGTTGGTGACTACATGCTCTCGAAAGTCTTGTTACTCTCTATCGAAAATAATCATCCACGAATGCTCGAAGTTGTAGCTCGTGCGGTACGAGAAATGTCAGAAGGTGAGTTGCTGCAAATTGAAAAAGCAAGAAAGTTAGATATCACAGAAGAGGTGTATTACGAAGTAATTCGACAAAAAACAGCTTCGTTGATATCTACATGCTGTGAAGCAGGCGCGATCAGTGTGGGAAGGAAAGATCAAGAAGAAAACATGCGCTTATTTGGTGAATATGTCGGACTTGCGTTTCAGTTAAAGGACGACATTTTCGATTATGGTGAGCCTGGGAATATTGGTAAACCAACTGGCCTTGATATCAGAGAGCGAAAAATGACTTTGCCTCTAATTCATGTTTTAAATACGGCTCCAGCTGATGTTCGCAAAGAACTCGTGAATATTGTTAAAAATCACAATGAAAATCCACGCAAAGTAAAACGCGCGGTGAGCCTAGTCATCGAACATGGCGGGATTGATTATGCTCATGAAAAAATGCTTGAGTTTAGAGATAAAGCATTGGAGTTAACAAAAAATATTCCAGATTCTGATGCTAAAACTTCCATTCTTGGACTAGTTGATTACACGACAAATCGTAAAAAATAGACTTATGAAATACTTACTTTTCTTCGGACTATTATTCGGACTAATTGCTTGTACAGATGATTCTGATGAGACAGTCACATCTCAAAAATCGGCTGCCGAACAAAAAGCAGAACTCGTTAGTATTGAAAATGGAACTTTCACAGAGTATTACCCAGGAAAAAAACAGATTAAATTTCAAGGACCTCAGGATAAAGAAGGTCGTCGACATGGAATTTGGTACTACTATTCTCAAAATGGATTGCAACTTTCAATGACGGAGTACCGACATGGTCTGAAAAACGGGATTTCTGTCGTTAAATATGATAATGGCGTACTCCATTACACTGGAGAATATCAAAATGATAAAAAAGTAGGAGTTTGGAAAACTTACAATGAATCGGGTAAATTAGTTGACGAAAAAGACTACGGAATCTAATAAATGGCAATGATCCCCCCACATATCGTCGATGACATCATGCAAACTGCTCGGATTGAGGAGGTGATTGGTGAATTCGTCAGTTTGAAAAGAGCGGGATCAAACCTTAAGGGATTAAGTCCATTTACCGATGAAAAAACGCCTTCTTTCGTTGTCTCTCCGGCCAAACAAATCTTTAAGTGTTTTTCAACTGGAAAAGGAGGTACGGTAGTGACTTTCTTGATGGAAAAGGAACATTTTTCTTATCCGGAAGCATTAAAATGGTTAGCTGACAAATACGGTATTCAACTTCCTGATGAAAAGCCGGCTACTCCTGAAGAGCTTGCAGCAATCTCCGAACGCGAAAGCCTTCACATAATAAACGACTTTGCTAGGGACCATTTCATGCATAACCTTCATGAAACGGACGAAGGAAAGAAAATTGGACTTTCCTACTTTATTGAGCGCGGATTTCGACCTGAAATCATTGAAAAATTTCAATTAGGTTATTCTATCAATCAAAGCGAAGACTTCACAAAAGCAGCTTTAGATAAAGGATACAAACAAGAATATTTAGAAAAAGTTGGACTGACCAAAGTTAAAGATGATCGTAGTTTCGATTTCTTTCGAGGTCGTGTTATGTTCCCCATTCACTCTGTTTCTGGTCGTGTTTTAGGCTTTGGAGGAAGAACTTTATTTACAGACAAAAAAATCGCCAAGTATTTCAACTCACCGGAGAGTATGATTTACAACAAGAGTGAAATTCTTTACGGACTACACTTTTCAAAAGGCGATATCATCAAATACGACCTCTGTTATCTCTGTGAGGGATATACGGATGTCATCAGCATGTATCAGTCGGGCATTCAAAATGTCGTTTCATCATCCGGAACTTCATTGACAAAAGAGCAAATCCGACTCGTTAAAAGGTACACGAAAAACATTACCATACTTTATGATGGCGACGCAGCTGGAATCAAAGCATCTTTCCGCGGAATTGATTTAATTCTGCAAGAAGGGATGAATGTTAAAGTGGTTCTTTTTCCAGAAGGAGAGGATCCAGATTCCTATGCGAAGTCCGTGAGTTCTTCTGAATTGGAAGACTATCTCAAAGAGCATAATCAAGATTTCATTTCTTTTAAAGCCGATCTCTTACTTTCGGATGGCGAAGAAGATCCAATTAAGCGAGCAGAACTCATCAAGGATATTGTTCACTCGGTATCATTGATTCCAGATCAGATTACGCGTAATGTTTATCTAAAGTCGATTGCTCAGCGCTTCGATATGGAGGAAAATGTCTTGACAGGAGAATTACTCAAATTGCGACAAGAAATTGTCGCTAAAGAAATGAACGCTCCTGAAATTCGTCAAGCACCACTCCAACAGCAACAAGCTCCAGTAGAACAGCAGCAAACAAGTGTTGAGAAAGTACAAAGAGTTGGTGAGCATAACGAACGCGATTTAATGCGCATCATGGTGCTTTATGGTCCAATGGCGATGCAACACAAACAACTCAACGACCAAGGAGTTGAAGAGGAAATAGAAATTAGTATTGCCGAGTTTATTTGCCATGAACTAGAAGTTGACGAACTCTTTTTTGATGATCCGTTACTCGCAAAAATGCACAAGATTATCACAGACGCTCTTGCTGAAAACACACTTCTTAAATCGAGCTATTTTAAACGATCTGAAGACCAAGATATCGTTCGTTTTGTAACAGAAATTGAGATGAGTCAACTTGAAATCAGTCACAACTGGGTGTCGAAATACAACATTTACACGCACACCGAGCAAGACAACATTCAGCAAGCAGTGATTGGTTCGATCTACGCATTTAAAGTTTCTAAAGTAGAAAAGCGAATTTTGGAAATCCAACAAGAACTGAGAGATGGTGGTAGCGAATTTGCGGATGAAAAACTAATGGATCTACTCTCTGAGCAAGTAGCACTTGAAAATGTTAAAAAAGCGATTTCCGAGAAATTAGGGAGAATTGTCATCCGTTAAGATTATTAGGTTCTAATCTTTTCCTTTATTTTTGCCCAAAACTTAAGCACATCACACGATGAAAAACATCTTATTTCTTGGAAGTCTATTATTGGCTTTCAACACCTTTTCACAAAATCATTACACAGGATATGCCCAAGATAATTTTGGAGGATATGTTAGCTCGTATATGCAGCCTGCTTCAATTGCAAACACTACAGAGAAGTTTTCAGCGACATTCTCAATGGCCTTCTTAAACGCAAGCAATTTTACAGGTGACAATTCAAGTACTTTAAGTCAAGTCTTCGGAAATCAAAGAAGAAAGTATCGCGACCCACTTTTTAATGGGTACCGCATGCAAAATTTGTCAATTGATGTACTTAGTGCCTACTTCGAAATTAATCACGAAAACTCTATTGGTTACAGCTTTCGAGTTCGTCAATTCGGTAATTTAGATGGTCTTCCAGACGATTGGAACTTTGCTGCTTTCAACAGGTTTGACTCTACCAAAGTATTGAACACGCCAATCAGTTACGAACACTACAACTTCAATCAGTTTATCGTTAATGAACACCGATTCAATTACGCAAGAGTGATTCAAAATGATAGAGAAAATTTTATCAAAGTTGGAGGTGCAGTGAAACTATTAAACGGAATTGATGCCGTTTATCTTTATTCAGAAAATGGAACTTTTGAGTTCATTGATTCGATAAGTCCTGCCGCAGAATTTACTACAACTGACTTCAAATATGGTCGAGCTGAAAAAGACAATCAATTCTCTTCGAGAAAATTAGGTGTTGGTTTGGACATAGGAGTTGTTTACGAATACCGTCCTGATTACGACAAGTTCAAATATGACATGGATGGTGAGACAAACATCGAGCGATACGATCAGAAAAAGTACCTTTTTAAGTTTGGAGCATCAATTACTGATATTGGCCGCGTTAAATTCTCAAAAGATACAAACTCATACAACTTTACAACGAATGGTACCATTATCAACATGGACCAACTAAGTACTTTGGGAACAGGCTTGACGAGCAGTGGTAATCCAAGCTTATTCAAGAGTTTTGACAATCTAGCAATCCAAAACACAAAGAGTGCCGATCAGGAAGAAACATTTAAAATGAACCTTCCTACAAGCTTAAATCTTCAAGCTGATTATAGATTCTGGAAAGACTTTTACATCGGATATACATCTCAAATTCCGTTGAAATTAAAATCAGATCCACATAAATCACACTGGAAGGCTATCCATACGTTCTCTCCTCGCTATGAAACAAGAAAAGTAACTGCTGTACTTCCAATTAGTTTCCAAAGAACAGGTCAAATCACAATTGGTGCTGCAGGACGATACACTATTCCAAAGGTGGGACTTGGAGCCTTTATGGGAGGAAATAACATTATGGGATTGTTTGGAAAGCGAGCTAAATTTAACTCAAACTTCTTCATGGGTGTTAGCTATTCTGTTCCTTATATCGTTCCTTCAGATATTGACGGAGATAAGATTTCAGACGAAAAAGATGCTTGTAAATACGATCCAGGACCGTTAAGATTCAATGGTTGTCCGGATACAGATGGAGATGGAATCGAGGATAAAAAAGATTACTGTATATACTCTCCAGGTCCAGCGAGCACAAATGGTTGTCCTGACACAGACGGAGATGGAGTTATCGATCTAGATGATCAATGTCCAGAAGAAAAAGGATTGGCAATCCACTATGGATGTCCTGATACTGACAGAGATGGAATTATTGATATCGCAGATAGATGTCCGGATGTACCAGGTATTGAATTAAACAATGGATGTCCATTTGAAAACCCTGGTTGTTGTATGGATAACGATGGCGACGGTGTCTCAAATAATGTAGATCAATGTCCGGATGTTTCTGGTTCTGTTTACAACAACGGATGCCCAATTGATAGTTCAAATATTTTCAACATCAACCTTCAAGAACAAAAAGAAGAGAAAGATCCAAATCACACCGCGACTAAAATCGAGGAGATTCAGGAATCCAATCCAAAAGAAGTAGTTCAAGATGGTACACAGATTGAAAAAACACGCATAGAGAATCGCGTTAAAACAATCAACATCTATTTCGATGTAGACGATGCTACGGTTGAAGAACAATACGACAAAGAAATTCGTGAACTAGCAAAAGATTACGAGTTTGTAGAAGGAGGAAAATACAAATTGTTGATCATCGGTCACACAGACAATGATGGATCTGACAACTACAACTTAATCCTTTCTAAAAAACGTGCTGAAACAGTTCGCCGTAAGTTTGAGAATGCTGGAGTTGACTATGACTTGATCGAAGTATTCTATTATGGAGAATGGCGACCAATGAAATCGAATGACAACATGCAGAACAAACGATTTAACCGTCGTGTTGAAGTCGTTGTTCAAGAGGTGAAATAATGTAATAGTGGTTAGCCAATGTTTCAATTTGAAATTTTGGCTAACCATTTCTTCTCTATTCTCGTTATTGATTTAATTCAATGAATTATTAAATGAGAATCTTGCCACTACTTGTCGTGTTAATACTTTTTGCTCAATGTACGATTGAAAGAAGGGTGCACCGAAAAGGCTGGCATGTTGAATGGAAAAAAACTCACTTCAAAAAAAACACTGCAGCCAAACAAATGGCCGAGGTTAACGATCAATTTAGAGTCGTTAAAAACGAAAAAAATCAGTTAAAAAACACAACTGAGATTAGTTCAAGGTTTGAAAAGCAATCAGATTCAAGCGATCAGGTAGAAGAACGTGTTTCACTGAATGAGTTATCACTTAATCAGCAATCTGTTGGAATTTTAATTACAATTGAGAGGTTAGTTCCCGAAGACTCAACATACTTCGATAAAGTAAAAAAAGACCGCACTATTAAGAAAGAAAATAATGCTACAAATAAGGTTTTTATTATTGTTGCAATATCCCTGCTAGCCCTTTTACTTTTGGCGATTGTTTTATTTCAAGTCCTCAGTACAACTCAACAAGGTGGAGCATTACTCGCTCTGGGGTTAATTATTGTAGGTTTTGCTCTACTCATTGCAGCCGTTGCCACTTTGATCATCTTTCTGATATACAAATTCAGTTCGGGGACTAAAAAAGATCTGCAAAACGAAACTATTCGGCAGGAAGAAAATAATGAATCTGACACCACATTGGAAGATCAAACGACGAGTAAAGAAGATGAAATTTCTCCGGAGAGCTCTTCTCAAGAAGAAAAACAAACCCGAAAATTTATTCCTTGGATTTTTGGTGGAATCGCTGCAATTTTTGTTGTAGGATATTTACTCCTCAGTAAGTAAACGTTGATACATCTGAATGGTATTTTCCAATCCCAAGTACAGTGCGTCAGAAATCAAAGCATGCCCAATTGACACTTCTGCCAGATTTGGAATATTATCCTTGAAAAAACGAAGATTGTCGAGACTTAAATCGTGGCCTGCATTGATTTCTAATCCCAACTCAGTCGCCAACTTTGCCGCAGCAACATAATCTTTAATGGCTTCAGCTGGGCTTTCCGGATACATTTCTGCAAAAGGACCGGTATACAATTCGATTCGATCTACTCCCGTTTTTGCAGCATATTCGATGTTCACCAAATTGGTATCTACAAATATCGAAGAGCGAATTCCAGCCGATTTAAACGTTTTTGCTAAATCAGTCAGTAAATCCAAATTAGTCTTGGTATTCCAACCTGCATTTGAAGTAAGAACGCCTGGTGGATCCGGAACCAATGTTGCTTGAGCTGGCTTTGTATCCAACACCAATTGCATGTAACGGTCATTCGGATATCCCTCGATATTAAATTCCGTTGTTACAGCCCCTGATAAATCCAACACATCTTGATGCGTAATATGTCGCTCATCTGGTCGCGGATGTACTGTAATTCCATCAGCACCGAAGCGTTCACAATCCAATGCCACTTTCATAACATTTGGCACATCCCCTCCCCTCGCATTTCTTAGGGTTGCAATCTTATTCACATTTACACTCAGCTTTGTCTTCATCGGAACGATATTTGTTAGTACAAACGTAAGAACTATAGATGGATTATGCTACCTTAGCGAACAATATGAGAGCAGTAGACTTGATAACAGAAGAGATACCGCCACTTTTACATTCCGACACGGGAGAAAAGGCGTTAAGTTGGATGGAAGAATTCAAAGTAACGCACCTGCCTGTTCTTAAAAACGGAAATTTTGTAGGAGTTATCTCAGAAAATGATCTCCTAGATCAAATGGATTTGGATAAACCACTTGATGTGTTATTCCAACATCTCCCACGTCCTTATGCCTTCGATAAAGATCACATCTACCAGGTATTGGCACGAGTAGCTGAATTTAAATTGAGCTTGATTCCAATTCTAGATAAGGATGAAAAATACTTAGGATGCACGAGCGTTCATCATTTGCTTACTTTAATTGCCAATACTGGAAGTATCAAGGAAAATGGTGGAATCATTGTTCTTGAAGTTGCTAGAACAGACTATTCTATGGCTGAAATTGCCCAAATCGTAGAAAGCAACGATGCTAAAATTTTGAGTTCTTACTTGATGTCGTCACCAGATTCGATGAATTTAGAAGTAACATTGAAGATCAACTCTATAGAACTCGATCGTATTATTCGCACTTTCGAACGATATGATTACATTATTAAGGCTTCGTTCCAGAAGAGCAATTATGAAGAAGACTTGCAATTCCGCTACGACGCTCTCATGAACTATCTGAATCTGTAACATGAACATAGCAATATACGGACGTAAAGTAAATAAGCAGAATGCTGATTATTACTCAGAATTTTTGGGAGTGCTCAAAGATTTTGGCTGGAATCCAGTTATTCATAAAGACTTGAAAGAATTACTCGTCAAGAAAATTGGTTTGGATGAAAATACCGACGAGTTTTCTACGTACCACGACTTAAAATCGGGTATTGATCTTAGCTTTAGTTTGGGTGGAGATGGTACTTTTATTCAGAACACGAAGTTTATTCGTGACTCAGGTGTTCCGGTTTTAGGAATCAACATGGGGCGTTTGGGGTTCCTGGCAAACGTTAGTAGAGATCATATTCAAGAAGCAATGGATATGGTGCACCGAAAAGAATACGTTCACCAAAAAAGATCGTTGATTCGCGTGGAAACTTCTTCGGACATTTTGGGAGATGACAATATCGCAATGAATGAGTTAACTCTTCAGAAAAAAGACTCATCTTCTATGATTACCGTTCATGCTTCTCTGGAAGGAAAATATCTGAATTCGTATTGGGCCGACGGATTAATTGTCGCAACACCTTCAGGTTCTACAGCATATAGTTTAAGTTGTGGTGGACCGATTGTTACACCAGGTTGTCAAGTTCACATTCTAACGCCAATTGCACCGCATAATTTGAATGTACGACCGGTAGTTGTTCCTGATCACATGCCAATCGACTTGAAGCTGGAAGGACGAAGCAGAAGCTATTTACTGAGTTTAGATGGAAAAAGTTTAAGCGTAAGTAAAGAGGAAGAAGTAACGGTTCACAAAGCCGATTTCATGATTAACGTAATTAAATTCGAGGACAATAACTTCCTTGATACGATCCGAAATAAAATGCTGTGGGGAATGGACCAGCGAAACAACTAGAATTTGATTCGAACAGCAAAACAATTAATTTTAACAGACTAAAATAGAATAAATGACACGAGTACTTTTTACACTTTTATCTCTCTTCATTGTGGCAAGCTCATTCGCCGCAGTTGATGGGAAAGACAAGAAGAAAAAACCAAAGAAACCAAAATTAGAGAAAGGAATCTACGCCAAGTTGACAACTACAAAAGGTGATATCTACCTTAAATTGGAACACGAAAAAACACCAATGACAGTAGCCAACTTTGTTGGATTGGCTGAAGGTGACTTTAAAGTAGATACTATTGAATATACAGAACCATTCTACGATGGATTGAAGTTTCACCGCGTGATCAACGACTTTATGATTCAAGGTGGTGATCCACTTGGAAATGGAATGGGTGGACCTGAACACCGTTTTTACGATGAAATTCATCCGGATTTGCGTTTGGATGGACCTGGAATTTTAGCAATGGCCAACTCTGGACCAGCAACAAACGGAAGTCAGTTTTTTATTACACATAAAGAAACACCTTGGTTGAATGGTAAACACACTGTTTTTGGTCATGTAATTGCTGGACAAGATGTGGTGAATGCCATCCAACAAAATGATACTATCATTAAAGTTAAAATCATTCGTAAAGGTCGCCAAGCACGCAAATGGAATGCAACCGAACAGTTTGCAATGGTTTTCGAGAAAATCAAAGCGGATGAAGCAGAATTGCAAGCGCGCTACGACAGATTAGGTAATACAACCATTGATGCATACCGAACTGAAATGTTCGAAGAAGTGAAAAAAGACTTCCCAGACGCAGAACAAACAACCTCTGGTTTAGTTTACATTATCGAAGATAAAGGAACAGGCGAGCCAGCACAATCAGGAGACCAACTGAAAGTACATTACAAAGGAACTTTGCGTTTGGATGGTAAGCAATTCGACTCTTCATACGATCGTGGACAACCAATGCAGTTTATTTTCAAGGAACAACGTATGATTCCTGGATTTGAAGAAGGATTGGCCATGCTTGGGAAAGGCGGTAAAGCGAAATTAATCATTCCTTATTACGCAGCTTACGGACCTCAAGGTCGCCCGGGAGCAATTCCTCCGTATTCGGATTTGATTTTTGACATTGAAATCGTTGACTTGCAACAAGGCTCACACGAGGGACATGATCATGATCACGACGGTCACAACCACGATGGTCACGGTCACTAAGAAATTTTAAAGTATGAAAACCGGTCTCGAAAGGGATCGGTTTTTTTTGTGGTTTGATTTGGCTGCCTGCGCTCTCCAGTTGTTAGTCCGCTTACAAAAGTGAAGAACTGTAATTGCTTTGCAGGGTCTAAAGATGTTAGCCGCTTCAACCAAACAGTTCTACCCCTTTTGTGGCGCGCAGCTATTCACTTTCGAGCTGGCAGAATTTCTATCGCGCACTGGCGAAATTGGTTAGCTTACCAAATGTACTTACCATGACAATGACGCGCAAAAGCGGCGAGTAACAAGCTTGAAGCAAGACAAATTGGAAGTGAAAGTACAGCGGTAACTATTAAATGGAGACAGTTCCGGAACGGTGCGCCCAAAAACGCTTAATAATGACCTGGACAGTTATTCGGTTGACCTAAGCGAAAGGTAAGTCCTACGCCTGTGATCACGTACCAATCCTTTGTTGAAGCATCACCTCTTTTCCCAAACGGATTTCCGGAGCGATTCGATAATTGTGCGGCAATTGGACCACTTTCTTCCGTGAGTCGAACAACATCAACATACGTATCTGAGCCAACATCATCGAGGTAATCGGTAAACGTTTTACGAATTCCAAATTCGAATCCTAAGCTCGCTCTTTTACCAAGACTTACTCGTGCTCCAAATCCAAAAGGCACCACCAATTGAAACTTAGAATAACGATTTCGAGAAGATAATGAAGTACCTTGTCCTTCAGTTCCTAAGTCGCGCAACTCAACTAAATCACCATTAAAATCCGTTTTTGGATCCATGTGAAAGGCTCCGAGCTGAGCAAACAAATAGGCCGTTCCTCGGTATCTGCGGTGACCAATTTGAAATGGATAGTAATTGAACTCAACTCCAGAAGCTAACTCCCATAAATTCGACTCAAAATTCAGGTTTCGAACTCTATTTTGCTCAATTTTCGAATCGGCATCATCGGCACTGACCTCACCATAATTAAATGTTGTTCGAACCGCCAAGCGTGAATGAACATTGTAACGATAAATCAATCCGCCAGCCAAATGCGTATTTCTAAAAGGCATGAAAGGGTTGAGATCTCCAAGGTAATACGATCCACCAACTAAAAAACCTAATTCAGAGCGCGATTTATTGTTCTGTTGTTGCCCAAAAGCAACAGAAGTCAACAAAAACAGAATAAAGAAAGTCGTAATTCGCATAATTCAGCTAAGAAACGCAAAGATAGCGAGAAAATTGCAGCCACACGGCGATATTTCTACGTGAAAACAGATCGATCAATTGAAATGTTTAATATTTAACGTTTTATTATATTTATATCTTTCTGTTATTTATTTATACTCCGTATCTTTGCTCCCCAATTTAATTAAGATGACAAGAGAACAACTGTTAGACGTAGCGCAAAATTATGGAACGCCAACGTATGTTTACGACGCACAAAAAGCGGTAGATCAATACCGAAAATTGCACAATGCATTCAAACCATTGGATGTCAAGTTGCACTATGCGTTAAAGGCGTTGAACAATATCAATATTCTGCGATTACTCAAACAGGAAGGTGCTGGACTAGATGCTGTTTCTATTCAAGAAATCTATTTAGGTCTCCGTGCTGGATTTGCTCCAACTGATATTATGTATACACCAAATTGCGTTTCTTTTGAAGAAATTCAAGAAGCTGTTGAATTGGGAGTACACATCAATATTGATAATCTGATAATGTTGGAAAAAATGGGTCGCCATTATGGTGACTCGGTTCCATGTTGCGTGCGCATCAACCCACACATCATGGCTGGGGGAAATGCGAATATTTCGGTAGGACACATTGATTCTAAATTCGGAATCTCAATTCACCAACTTCGTCACGTTTGGAGAATTGCCGAAAACTATGGAATGCATATTATTGGTCTTCACATGCATACGGGTAGTGATATCATTGATGCAGATGTATTTTTACGTGGTGCGGAATTATTATACGAAGCAGCAGATCACTTTCCTGAATTAAAATTCCTTGACTTCGGAAGTGGATTTAAAGTTGCATACAAAGAAGGCGACATCGTTACTGACATTACAACGATTGGACAAAAAATCACCGCTTCTTTCCAAGCATTCTGTCAACGCTACGGTCGCGAACTAGAGCTTTGGTTTGAACCAGGAAAATACATTGTTAGTGAATGTGGTGAATTCCTGGTCTCAACGAATGTGGTTAAACAAACAACATCAACTGTATTTGTTGGAGTTGATAGTGGACAAAATCACTTGATTCGACCTATGTTCTACAATGCCTACCACCATATTCGCAATATTTCCAATCCAACTGGAGAAGAAAAGTTATACTCGGTTGTTGGTTACATTTGTGAGAGTGACACACTTGGTTTTGATCGACTGTTAAATGAAGTTCGCGAAGGCGATATTTTATCCATAGCGAATGCAGGGGCATATGCCTTCTCGATGAGCAACCAATACAATGCACGTCTTCGTCCAGCTGAAGTTCTTATTCTAGACGGAAAGGCACATTTAATTCGAAAACGCGAAACATTAGAGGATATCTATCGCAACGAGGTTGAAATCGAATCACTAAAAAACGTCTCGAATAATTCTGAATTAATCGAAGAAGTAACGGCTTAATGCATTATCTTGTCATAAAAAAAACATGGCAGGAGTAATTGGAATTGGTGGTGTTTTCTTGAAGTTTAACGATCCTTCAAAAATGAGAGCATGGTATCAGGACGTTTTAAAAATGACAACCAATGATTACGGTGTTCTCTTTGAGTTTAATGGCGATACATCACCTAAGAAAGGAACATTACAACTAGGAACCTTCGAGGCAAGCACGAACTATTTTGGGAGTGAGAATCAACAAGCCATGATCAACTTTCGCGTGGACAATTTAGAAGAGTTTGAGAAAGATCTACGCATACAGAATGTAACTATTGTCGACGAAATTGAGTCGTACAGTTACGGTAAGTTTCTTCACATAGAAGACCCAGAAGGAAATCGTATTGAGTTGTGGGAACCTGTTGATTCAGAATTCAGTCCAGAATCTAAAATGCCGATGAGATAGGCTCACCAGAAATTCCGTTGATAAAGCGATTCAAATTATCATTTTTCACCACTTCATCAGAGCCAAGCACAAGAATTTTCTTGCATTTATTGGCATCGATCCACATTTTAAAACTGTTTACAGCTACCTGTAGAGTTCCATTAAGATCGATTTTCTGAGTAGGAATATGTTTCTTATCGAAGAAAGTATGGATTTCATCAATATCACGACGAATGTCCTGATTTTCATTGATTAGGAGCAATCCATCTGGCTTTTGATCCTCTTGTGGTTTGAATTCATACCCTTCCACTTCGACGTTCATTTTCGTTGCCCACTCTTTCATGTAATTTGAGAAAGGCGAATCTAACCTTAAATATATGGTTTCCAGCTTCATGCTAACTATAATCTCTTTTTGCTTTTTCAGTTTGTCTCAAAAGCGAGCGCAAATATAACCAAATCGTTACAATTACCCCGTAGAATACAACAATTGTTGAAAAAATTAGACTTTTTAACAACAGAATCAAAAATGTTGCCAAATAACACGACTATAACTTTATTGACAGAATTAGTTACCGTAAGTCATCAAATAAGCCTTCAAGAATTCATCCAGTCCCCCATCCATAACAGCATCCACATTACCCGTTTCATGCCCAGTACGAACATCCTTAATTAACTTGTATGGATGCATTACGTAATTTCGAATTTGAGAACCCCACTCAATTTTTTTCTTATCCGCTTCAATCTCAGCACGTTTTTCCATTCGTGCGCGATACTCTAATTCGTACAATTGAGAGCGAAGTAACTGCATTGCTTTTTCTTTGTTTCCTAATTGAGATCGAGACTCAGAGTTTTCAATAATAATTCCAGAAGGCTCATGTCGAAGTCGAACTGCCGTTTCAACCTTATTTACGTTCTGTCCACCTTTACCACCTGCTCGGAAAGTTTCCCAAGTAATATCAGCTGGATTGATATTTATCTCAATTGAATCATCCACTAATGGGTACACATATACTGAAGCAAAGGAAGTATGACGCTTCGCATTCGAGTCGAACGGTGAAATTCGAACCAAGCGATGCACTCCGTTCTCTCCTTTTAGATATCCAAAAGCAAAATCGCCGTCAAACTCGATAGTTACTGTTTTAATTCCTGCAACATCACCTTCTTGGTAATTGAGTTCTTTGATTTTATAACCATTTTTCTGTCCCCACATGGTGTACATGCGCATCAACATTGAGGCCCAATCACAACTCTCTGTACCACCTGCTCCAGCAGTAATTTGAAGAACAGCAGACAAACCATCTTCTTCACCAGAAAGCATGTTCTTCAGCTCCAATTCCTCCACCTTAGTTGTTAGCTGAGAAGCCAATTGATCAACCTCTTCCTCATCTCCTTCCCCAGCCTTTGCAAATTCGAGGAGTACTTCAACATCACCATATTGTGAATCCAATTCATCATAGGCATCAATCCAAAACTTGATTCCTCGAATTGCTTTCATTTGAGCTTCCGCTTTCTTAGAATCATTCCAAAAATCAGGATCTTGAGTTTTGAGCTCTTGCTCTTGTAATTCAACGCGTTTATGATCTATTTTCAGGTATTCTCCAATCTTATCGATTCGTTCACGAAGTTCTTTAAGTTGATCTTGGTTTATCATGTTGACAAAATTAGTTAAAAAGATCGCAGAAATGTTTACAATTTGTGTACACAGAAATCATCATCAGCATGAAAAAATTTTACTTTTGCCAAAAAAGCAAACTATGAACATTCCAGAAAATCTTAAATACACAAAAGATCATGAGTGGATCAGCATCGATGGTGATGTTGCAACAATTGGTATTACTGACTTTGCACAAAGTGAGTTGGGTGACATTGTATATGTTGAAATTGAAACTGAAGGAGAAACAATGGATCAAGAAGAAGTATTTGGTTCAGTTGAAGCAGTAAAAACTGTATCAGATCTTTTCATGCCAGTTTCTGGAGAAATCATCGAGTTCAATGAAGCATTAGAGGCTGCTCCTGAAACAGTAAACTCAGATCCTTTTGGAGACGGATGGATGATCAAAGTAAAAATGAGCGACACTAGCGAAGTTGAAGGACTATTAGATGCTTCTGCATACGCTGAATTAATTGGATAAATTCTGTGCGAGTCCGACACCTCTTACCAGGGCTAATTTGGACGGCCACCATGTTTCTTGTGTTTTTAACACCGAGGCGTGATTTTGGTTCACTGTTTTTTAACACAATTCCAGCCAGATCATTTATATACGTATTCCTTTTTTGGGGATTCATGCATTTTTGGTTAGGAGCTTGTAAAAAACAAATTGCCAACGTTGGTATTCGACGAAATGCCTTTGGGATTGTAACGGGAGGAGCTGTTTTATTAGCTGTTTTAGGCGAAGTGTTGGTTCTGGGATTAGGTCAAGAAAACAGTATCTCTTGGTGGAACCTATTATTCTCCGGATTAGGGATCGGTTTAGGGCTCGTAACATTTAAACTTTTGTACCGTAGTTGTTATTGATTATTTGGTACGAAACTTGTAATATAAATTCATATATTTACAACCATAAATGCATCAGCTATGGAATTAAAGAAAAGCAAAGAGGCAAACATTGAGAAATTAAGATTACCATTACGTGTGATGGGATTTCTTTTCGTTGGTAGCCTTGTATTGGCATCTTTCTCATACACTACTGCGGTAGACAATGGAACGAAGAACGATCGCCAGCAAGCTGCAACTGAAATCAATTTCCAGGAGGAAGTACAAGCTCCTGAAGATACACCGCCACCACCACCGCCACCACCACAAGTGGACGTGGAGCCTCCGATTGATGACGATATTGAAGAAAAGAAAAACGAAGATAAGGAGCCAGTGGCTACTATTCCACCACCACCACCACCTGCACCAACAGGACCAAAAGAAGTGAAGAAGATCAAAACAGAGATCGTTGACTTCCCTGATGTTGAGGCTGGTTTCCCTGGAGGAGCAGCAGCTATGCAGAAGTGGATTGCTGAGAATGTAGAATACCCACAAGTTGCTCGTGAAATGGGAGATCAAGGTCGTGTTTACTTATCGTTTGTTGTTGAAACAGATGGAAGTATTACAAACATCGAAGTAAAACGTGGTGTAAGTGACGAGCTTGATAAAGAAGCAAAACGTGTAATTAGAAGAATGCCTGCATGGAGTCCTGGTGAAGCCGGAGGTAAAAAGGTAAGAACACGTTGTAGTTTGCCAATTAACTTTACACTAGAATAATAACGTCACAGTTATTCATAAAAAAACCCGATCAATACTGATCGGGTTTTTTATTATCTATTATTCTTTCAAGAAGCCTAAACGTCTCTATTCATTAAGTAGTTCGCCAACTGAACTAAACCTTCTTTCACTTGATTGTTCACTGAAATTCTATCCAAAGAATCCATTGCTAAATTGTAATGCTCTTGCATTCTTTCTTCACAAAGCTCACGAACATTCAGATGATCAAACAACTCTTTTGTTCTCCGAACCTTCATTTCAAGATCCGATGCATTTTCAAGCTGTTTAAGAATTTCACGTTGCTCTGATGTCGATTGAGTTAGAGCCGTAAGATAAAGAAGTGTCTTTTTATTTGCGATTACATCACCTCCCACTTGTTTCCCAAATTTATCCGGATCTGCATATAGATCTAAAATATCGTCTTGAATTTGGAAGGCTACGCCAATGTGCTGACCGAAATTATATATATAAGCTCGATCTTCTTTTGGTGCTCTAGCAACTATCGCTCCGATTTCTAAAGCACAACCAAGTAACACTGAAGTCTTCAAACGAATCATTTCAAGATACTCTGCTACACTTACATCACTACGTTGCTCAAAGTCCATATCCATTTGTTGGCCTTCGCACACCTCTATCGCAGTCTCATTGAATAGTTTAAAAGCATCACCCAATAATTCTGGAGCAATATCTCCTAATAATTGATAAGCCTTAATCAACAGGACATCTCCCGATAGAATTCCCGTATTGACATTCCATTTTTCATGGACAGTTGGTTGACTTCTTCTTAATGGTGCTTCATCCATAATATCATCATGAATGAGCGTAAAATTATGAAAGGTTTCAATGGCGATTGCTTGAGGAAGGGCATCCTTCGCATCAGCACCAAACAATTGAGCTCCCATTAGCGTAAGCACTGGACGAATTCGTTTTCCGCCCAATTGCATAAAATATTTTAAAGGATCATAAAGTCCACTTGGTTCTGCATCGAAAGGCAATTGTTGGATCGCATCCTCAATCAGCCGCGTGTAACTTTCAAGTTCTTTCATTCCTTAATCAGGTTCATTAAATAATCGCCGTATCCGCTTTTCAATAAGGGCTGTGCTAATTCTTTAAGCTGACTAGCATTAATAAACCCACTTCTGTATGCTGTCTCTTCGATACAACCAATTTTCAATCCTTGTCGCTCTTCAATCACTTGAACAAACTGTCCAGCTTGCATCAACGAAGGAAACGTTCCCGTATCTAACCAAGCAGTACCTCTACTTAGCACGGCTACTTTGAGTTCTCCTCTTCTTAAATACTCTGCATTTACATCTGTGATTTCATATTCTCCACGTGCAGACGGTCTAAGATTCTTTGCAATTTCAACAACGCTATTATCATAGAAATACAATCCAGGAACAGCATAATTTGATTTTGGTTGAGCTGGCTTTTCTTCAATTGAAATAGCATTCATTTCCTCATCAAACTCAACTACTCCATATCGCCTTGGATCGCTAACGTGATAAGCATAAACAACACCTCCATCAGGATTTGCATTTTCTTTGAGTAGGTCATCCATCCCAACTCCATAGAAAATATTATCCCCAAGAATTAAGGCTACTTTATCATCCCCAATGAACTCTTCACCAATAACAAATGCTTGAGCAAGTCCGTTTGGAACTTCTTGAACTGCATACTGAAAATCACATCCCAAACTTTTACCATCGCCTAATAATTTTTCGAAGTGAGGTAAATCGTGTGGAGTTGAAATAATTAATATTTCACGAATCCCAGCGCTCATCAAGATAGACAGTGGGTAGTAAATCATCGGCTTATCGTAGATAGGCATTAATTGCTTACTTACGGCAAGTGTTAGTGGGTGTAGTCGTGTTCCGGATCCTCCGGCTAAGATTATTCCTTTCATGTTTAGTGTTCGTTGGTTATCTCCCCATCTCCCTCTAAATCCTCATCATCGATAACATCAGTTTGTAAGTCTAAGTCCTCCCAGTCGATGTCACTTTCCTCTGAGTATGCATCAAAATATGGTTCGGTAAATGATTTTGTCGTTAACCTGCTCTCCAAGGTCATCAATAAACTTGGTAAAATAACCAAATTTGTAATCATCGCGACTAGCAAAGTTAAAGAAACGAGTAATCCCAATGCTTGAGTTCCTCCAAATTGAGAAAAGCTAAACATCGAGAATCCGCAGAATAAAACGATTGATGTGTAGAACATTCCCAAACCTGCTTCACGGATGGCTAAAATCACACATTGTTTTAAGTCCCATTGCTGCGCTTTCAACTCAAGTCGATACTTAGCTAAATAGTGAATTGTATCATCGACAGAAATACCGAATGCAATACTAAACACCAGCAACGTAGATGGTTTCAAAGGGATTCCGAACCACCCCATAATTCCAGCAGTAAATAAAAGCGGAATAAAGTTCGGCACTAGAGAGACAAGAACCATTCTCCAAGATCGGAATAGAATTGCCATCAAAATAGCGATTGCGATAATTGCGAAAAGGAGACTTGTAAATAGGTTTAACACCAAGTATTTTGTTCCTTCTGAGGCCACCACCGAAGCTCCTGTTAATGTTACTCCGAAATACTCGTTATCAATTGAAGAACGCAGCGTCTTTTTAAAATCAGGTCTATTATATTTCGACTTCAGATAACCGTATGGATCCGTGTTGTAAGCCATTTCCTCTTCATCCGAAGTTGTGTAGTGAGCGGAAAGGCTATTGGCAATAGCACTGTAACTTTCAATCAACGAATCAACGAATTCTGTTTTGCCAGATTTATCGTACTTTGAATAGAGTCGTTCAATTTCAGGGCGATCTGGATTTAGTATTCCATCAATTTTGACTTTCATCGAGTCGACTTTATCGCTCACTTCGTATGATCCGATATCCATCATCTGAGCACGCACACGAAGTACATTTTCCGTAGTATCCAACAACTCGTTAATGGCAACACCAACTGTGGTTGAATTAGTTATGATTGATCCGTCAATGTATTTTTTCAGTTTACTCAGCTGGCGTTTACTTGTGATCAGACGGTATTGATTTGGATCATTGTCGTGATAAGCCATATTGGCCGCCTTCAACATATCGATGTATGAAATTTGTTTTGTAAACAAGGTATCTTTCGAATACATACGTTGAATACTATCGATTCCAACTAATGTTGATTTCTTAGCTAAACGACTAGGTTCTTTGTAGTCGATCATAATTTCGAAAGGAACAGATCCTCCAAAATTATCCTCTATAAAATGAAGATCTCTTAATATTTGGTGTCCCTCAGGAAGATCTCCAGATAAATTACCCGTCGCTTCAATTCGAGACAATCCAACAATACTAAATGCAACAACAGCAATAGTTGAAATATATACCCATTTTCTGTGGTTCACTGTAATATCTACCAACTTGTCCAATAATCCCACAGCAAGTTTACGTTCCAAATGTTTCAGATGTCGTGGTTTTGGAGACTTCGACAAAGAGACAATAATTGGGAGGATACTAATCGAAAGGAAGAATACTAAAATGATATTGATCGAAGCGCTCACCCCAAATTGCATCAATTTAGGAGAGTTAGTCGTTACAAAAGTCAAGAAACCGAGAGACGTAGTAAAGTTCGTCAAGAAGGTAGCCGTTCCTATTTTTCGAATAACACGACTTAGCGCTTTCACCTTGTTTCCGTGCTCTTTAACCTCCTGATGGAACTTTGTCATCAAGAAAATACAGTTTGGAATACCGATAACGATCATCAAAGGCGGAATCAAAGCCATAATTATCGTTAAATGGAAGCCAAGCGTAGCAATCGTACCCATCGACCAAATCACCGCAACCGTTACGACAGTCAGACAGATCATAACTACGCGCATCGAACGGAAGAAAATGTACAATAAAATGGATGTCACCAAGATTAGCAAAGCCACGAAGATGTACATCTCCTTGACCACACGCTTACCGATTACAACTCGTAGATGGGGAAGACCAGCAAACTTTGGCGCACCAAAATTTTCTGTATAATTATCAGCGAGTTTTTCAATATTTAAAACCACGTTAGCCTTCTTCTGATCTAAAAGGAATTCCTCGTCGATTCCAATCATCATAAGAGACGCATTCTCGTCGTTATACAAAAGTCCTTCGTAAAGTGGATTCTGCTTGATTTCTCGTTTAATTGAATCTATCGATTTCTCAGCATAACTCTTATCTGAAAAAATTCGGCTTGCATCAAACTTCTGGTTTTCTCTGTCGTTAAAAACTGTAAACAAAGTTGCTTCAGAAATAACCGACTCAACCCCATCAATTTGAAGAATAGAATCTCCTAACTCCTTCCACTTTCTAAAGTTCTCCTCCGTATATAAAGAGTCGGTTTGAATTCCAACAACGAGAACTCCGCCGTCCTCTCCAAAAATCTCCTTAAATCGTTCATAATCGATACTTGCATCCGCGTTTTTCGGAAGCAAGATCCCGTATCGATTATCAAGCTTCAATCCAGTAACTGCCTGATAACCGAAAAAAACGGTCACTAAGGCAATAACACCTAGAATTATGAATCGATTTCGAAGTATAAGATTAGCAATGAATTGCCACATGTATCCCTGTCTGGTTATTAACTAATAAGCCAACAAAGGTACTATAATAAATCGGCAGACAAAGAAATCAAGCTTTATTCCTGTTTGATTTTAGGAATAATTTAGACTTTAAATCGAGATAAAAGTTAAGAACGTTGCTTTTTAGAACGCAATCTCTTTCGATACAGAACAAAAAGAACAAACAAGGTAATACTTGCCAGCCCCACCAACAAAATCATGTTTTCTTTAAGAGGAAGTTTGGATTTCCAGGAAACAAAAAAGAAACCATTTACTGCCAACAAGATGGCTAATAAGGTTCCATTAAACCATTTAGAATCTTTCAAATGAAATCATTTAGATAACCTAAATTAACATAAAGAATCCACAAAAACAACAAGTTAGAACTGCTTTTCGTCTAGAATTGCGGCCATTTGAACCTGTAAATCCCTTGCAGCTTCTCTTGATTTTTCAGCAAAATCTACACCATTTGAGGCATAGATAATTCCTCTAGAAGAATTGACTAAGAGTCCGCAATCATCGTTCCAACCATAATTGGCTACATCAGACAAAGATCCACCTTGTGCACCAACACCAGGAACTAGAAAGAAGTTCTTCGGAGCTAATTTTCGCACTTCACCTATTCCTTCAGCTCTCGTTGCACCAACAACAAACATTAAGTTTTCTTCTGTACCCCATTGTTGCGATTTGGTAAGCACTTTTTTATACAACTCTTCATTGTGTTGGTCGGCAATAAATTGAAAATCCAGTGCGCCACGATTAGAAGTCAACGCAAGCAAAATCACCCATTTATTTTCATATTCAAAGAAAGGAGTTACTGAATCCTCTCCCATATAGGGAGCAATTGTTACCGAATCTGCGTCGAGATAATTGAAGAAAGTATCTGCATAATACTTTGATGTATTGCCGATATCCCCTCTTTTTGCATCCGCAATTGTAAAAATATCTTTTGGAATATAATCTAACGTCTTTTTTAACGACTCCCAACCTTTCGGTCCATGACATTCATAGAAAGCAATATTTGGCTTGTAGGCAACACAAAAGTCTTTGGTCGCATCAATTATCGCCTTATTAAACTCAAAAATGGGATCTTCCATTTCCAAAAAATGAGCTGGAACTTTTTTCAAATCCGTGTCCAACCCAATACAAAGGAATGAGCGTTTCTTTTTAATCTGTTCGATTAATTCTTTCCTCGTCATGCCTGTTCGTTTTTGAGCTTTTCGGCATTTTCTGCCATTTTCAACGCATCGATCATTTCTTGGATATCTCCATTCATAAATGAAGTCAAGTTGTAAATTGTTTTATTAATACGGTGATCTGTCACCCTACCTTGAGGATAGTTATAAGTTCTAATTTTTGCTGATCGGTCACCCGTAGACACAAGTGACTTTCTATGCTCTGCTCTTTCTGATTGAATTTTCTCTAATTCGATTTGGTACAGCTTAGATCGAAGCATTGATATCGCTTTTTCCAAGTTTTTGTGCTGCGAACGACCATCTTGACATTCTGCAACCACTCCCGTTGGAATATGCGTCAAACGAATAGCTGATTCCGTTTTGTTTACGTGCTGACCACCTGCTCCAGAAGCACGATAAGTATCTCTTCGGACGTCAGACATATTCAATTCAAAATCTACTTCTTCTGCTTCAGGAAGCACCGCAACAGTAATTGCCGAAGTATGAACACGACCTTGCGATTCTGTTTCTGGCACACGTTGAACACGATGAACTCCTGACTCAAACTTCAAGACACCATATGCTGCTGGTGCATCGATATTAATCGTGATTTCTTTAAACCCTTTCGTTCCACCTTCGTTTGTGTTCACCACCTCATACGACCAACCTCTCTCTTTGAAGAACATGGTGTACATTCTAAAACAATCCTCCACAAAAATACAGGCTTCATCACCACCTGTACCCGCACGAAGTTCCATAATGGCGCTTTTCTCGTCTTCTGGATCCTTTGGAATCAACAACATTTTAATATCGTCTTCCATTTCTGGACGTTTCTTTTCCAGTTCATCGATTTCCATCTTTGCCATTTCGCGCATTTCTGGATCCGACTCCTCCTCCAAAAGTTCTTTCGAGCTCTTCAAGTTTTCAATCAAGTTTTTGTACTCGACATACACTTTTTCGATCTCTTCTAAATCTTTATACTCTTTGTTCAATTTGACATATCGCTTCATGTCAGCAATAATATCCGGGTCGACAATCATTTTACCAACCTCGATAAAGCGAAAATGAATCGCCTCTAGTTTTTGAAGTAAATCGTTCATGATTTATTCGTAAATGAACTCTCCATAAGGAGAATTTATTGTTAATTTCTTTCCTTCATTCTTCTCTACTCGACCTACAATTTGCGCATCAACATTGAATGACTTAGAAATTTCAATGATATCCTGAGCAACATTTTGCGGAACATAAATTTCCATTCTGTGTCCCATATTGAAGACCTTATACATTTCTTTCCACTCTGTGCCGGACTCCTTTTGAATCAACTCAAAAAGTGGCGGGATTGGGAACAGGTTATCTTTAATAACATGAACATCATCGACAAAATGAAGAACCTTTGTTTGTGCACCACCAGAACAGTGAACCATTCCATGAATTGATGAACGATGTTGATCCAAAATCTTTTTAATGATCGGTGCATATGTTCGAGTTGGAGACAACACCAATTTACCAGCATCAAGAGGTGCTCCTACATCTTCCGTTAATCCTTTAGAACCAGAATATACCAATTCAGAAGGTACTGCCGCATCGAAACTTTCTGGATACTTCTCTGCTAATGTTTTATTAAAGACATCATGGCGTGCTGAAGTCAGACCATTACTCCCCATTCCTCCGTTATATTCCGATTCGTAAGTTGCCTGACCAAAACTTGACAATCCAACGATAACATCTCCGTCTTGAATTGTATGATTTGAAATGACGTCTTCGCGTTTCATTCGGCAAACAACTGTACTATCGACAATAATTGTACGAACTAAATCTCCAACATCTGCAGTTTCCCCACCTGTTGAATAAATTCCAATTCCTTGCTCACGCAAGTCATTTAATAAATCTTCCGTACCATTAATAATGGCGGAAATCACTTCACCTGGAACGAGATTTTTATTTCGTCCGATTGTTGAAGACAATAATATATTATCAGTCGCCCCTACACAAAGTAGATCATCAATATTCATAATCAAGGCATCCTGAGCGATTCCTTTCCACACAGAAATATCTCCCGTTTCTTTCCAATACATATAAGCCAGGGAAGATTTCGTCCCTGCACCGTCAGCATGCATTACTATACAATAATCCTCATCTCCAGAAAGTTGATCCGGAACGATTTTACAAAATGCTTTTGGAAACAATCCTTTGTCCACATTCTTAATTGCGTTGTGAACATCTTCCTTTCCTGCGGAAACACCGCGTAAATTATATCGAGTATCTGCCATAATTATGAATAGGCTACAAAGCTACTAATTTCATGTTAAGCAATCTGAATGTTCTTATTTAAACTTTCAACATTACTAAATTGAATATAACATTAACTTTGTAGTCCAAAACTACACGAAATGAGTCTTGAAAAAGAACTAACCAACAGAAGTGGAGGTCAATGTGAGCTCTGCGGATCAAAAGAGAACTTACAATCATTTACTGTATCCCCGAAAAACGGAATCAATATTGACGAGGTTATTCAAACTTGTGGGACTTGTTTCGAGCAACTAAATGATGACGAAAAAATCGACAGCACGCACTGGAGATGTTTGAACGACTCAATGTGGAGTGAAGTTCCAGCAGTGAAAGTCGTTGCATGGAGAATGCTCAATAAAATGAAGTCGGAAGGCTGGCCGCTTGATCTTTTAGATATGATGTACATGGAAGAAGACACGTTGGAATGGGCTAAAGACGGCTTTAATGATGGCACCGAAGAGAAAATCGTTCACCGTGACTCAAACGGAGCAATTCTTGAGCACGGAGATTCAGTTGTTATAATAAAGGACCTTAACGTAAAGGGATCAAGTCTTGTAGCTAAACGAGGAACCGCCGTAAGAAACATCACTTTAGTCCACGATAACCCAGATCAAATAGAGGGAAAAGTAGAAGGACAACGCATTGTCATCCTCACGCAATACGTTAAAAAATAGATGTTATATTCTTAACATTTATCTGTTTAAGGGTTCATTTTATTTAAATCCGATCTGTATAAGGCTCATTTTTTTGTTCCAAAATTGAAATGTCATAACTTTAGGGCTTGATTTTCACAAAAAGACTATTTGTTATGAAAAAAACTTTACGTAATGTATTCATTGCGGCCTCAACTCTATTGGTTGGAGCTTCACTGAATGCACAAATTACTGTCTTCCCATACTCGGAAGACTTTGAATCCTTTACTAATTGTACCGGTTCATGTAACTCACCTTGTACGCTAGGAAACGGTTGGTCAAATGAACAAGCTGGTGGTGACGGTGGTGAATGGACTACTGACAACGGTGGAACTTCTTCTGGTTCAACAGGACCAAGTGTAGATTTCAATCCAGGTACATCTGCTGGTAAATATTTATACTTTGAAACATCATCACCTTGTTACACAAATGTTAGTGCGATTTTATATTCACCATCTTTAGATCTAACTGGAGTTAGCGCGATGAATATGATTTTTGCATACCATATGTATGGTGCTACTCAAGGTACAATGCAGATTGATGTAAGTACTGATGGAGGAGGAACTTGGATAACAAATTTATGGAGTCAGACTGGAGACCAAGGTGATGTTTGGTATCAGGACACTGTATCTTTAAGTGCATTTGCAGGAACTACAAGTAACTTAATAGTTCGAGTTGTAGGTACTTCAACAACCAGCTTTACTTCCGACATGGCTGTGGATGATTTTACTTTTTATGAGCCTTTACCAAATGATGCAGGTGTTGCCGCAGTTCCTTCACCAGGATTACCAAGTTGTAACTTAACAAACGCAAACGTTACTGCAACATTCCGCAACTTTGGATATCTAGATCTAACTTCTGTAACTGTGAACTGGGCCGTTAATGGTACAGCACAAACACCAGTTGCATGGACAGGTACTTTAGCACCAAATGCTGACTCAACAATCGCACTTGGAACATACTCCTTCACTGATGGTGACCTATTAGAAGTATGGACAAGCTTACCAAATGGAATTACTGAAACTGGATCAGGACCTTTTAATGATTCTACGAACATTAATATCCTTGAAGGAATGAGTGGTACCTACACAGTTGGAGCAACTGGAGACTACTTAACATTCAACGATGCAGTAGCTGATTTGAACTTCCGAGGTGTTTGTTCTGCTGTTACTTTCAACGTACAAGATGGTATCTACAATGAGTCACTTGCACTTGTACCAGTTGCTGGAGCAAGTCAAACAAATACTATCACATTCCAATCATTGAATGCCGACCCTGCATTGGTTACTTTAACTGATACAGCTACATTGTCAACAGAGAATTATACAATTTTCTTTGATGGAGCAAGCTACTTCCACTTCAATGATATGACTATCACAAATGGAGGTACAACATACTCAAGAGTACTGTCATTTGATAACAACACAATGTACAACTCATTCTCTGGAAACGTAATCCAAGGTGATACTGCGGCGAATACAACTTCAAACTTTAGAGCTGTTATTTTCGCGAACAGTGGTTCATTAGATGAATTCACTACATTCATGGATAACGAAGTGCTTGGAGGATCTTATGGAATTTACTGGTACGGAGTGAACACATCATCACTTGCTAAAGGTCTGCACTTAGAAGGTAACAATTTCACTGATTCATACTATAGAGCAGCGTATTTGTACTACAATGACAGTGTAAATATCATTGACAATTACTTTGCTACTAATGGAGATTACTCTTCAGCAGATTATGTAGTTTATACAGTATATATGAACGGGCCATGTACATTTGCTAATAATGACATTTATGTTCCTGGATACGGATACGCTTGGTATGCTTCTTCATGTGACGCACCGCCAACAGTAAAATCTAGAGCTTACAATAATACATTCGTAGTAGAAGATTCTACTTCAACTAGTACTTCATACGGATTGTACTTTACGGGATCTGATAACTGGATTATCTCTAACAACTCAATTAATATTATTTCTCAAGGAACTTCATCAAGAGCCGCATACTTTACTGGAGGTGGTGGAATTGAATTCTTCAGCAATAACTTAAGAAATGACGGGCCAGGTTTTGCAATTTACCACAATAGTGGATTGATTGCTTCTGATTACAATAACTATTATGCTCCAAATGGAAACGTTGGTTATTACTCAGGAAACCAAACTACATTGGCCGACTGGCAAACTGCTTCATTCTTTGATATGAATTCGGTATCTGGAGATCCAGGATATTTCTCATCAACAGACTTACACACATGTAACGATACATTGTTAGATGGTGCTGGTATGGTTGATATGGCTATCATGTATGATATGGACGGTCAAGTAAGAGATACGAACGCATTCGATATCGGAGCTG
>CAXPPC010000010.1:0-489077 GCA_964219255.1 Henriciella pelagia | reverse complement strand
CTTCCGTTACTGTCATTGTCTCGTTTCCTTGTGATGGAGCATCGTTTACTGGAGTAACTGTTACGAATAAAGTATCGTTCACACATTCCACTGGAAGTGGTGTTCCGTTATCACATACTGTGTAGATTACTGTATCTACTCCATTAAATCCAGGTGCTGGTGTGTAATCGATAGTCGATCCACCTCCTGAGATTGTTGCTGTTCCACCTCCTGTTGTACTTACTACTGTGGTTACAGTCGTTGTTGTTCCATCAGGATCGATGTTATTTGATGTCAACACTGGAGATGTCGTTGCTGGATCATCTTCCGCAACTGTCATTGTTTCATTTCCTTGTGATGGAGCATCGTTAACTGGAAGTACAGTAACAAATAGTGTATCGTTCACACATGCTGGTGGCAATGGAATACCATTATCACATACTGTGTAAATCACTGTGTCTACCCCATTGAAGTTTGGTGCTGGTGTGTAATCGATAGTCGTTCCTCCACCAGTGATCGTTGTTGTTCCACCTCCTGTTGTACTTACCACTGTTGTTACCGTAGTTGTTGTTCCGTCAGGATCGATGTTGTTTGATGTCAATACTGGAGATGTCGTTGCTGGATCATCTTCCATCACTGTCATTGTCTCGTTCCCTTGTGATGGAGCATCGTTCACTGGAGTAACAGTTACAAATAATGTATCGTTCACACACTCCACTGGAAGCGGTGTTCCGTTATCACATACTGTGTAGATTACAGTATCTATTCCGTTAAATCCAGGTGCTGGTGTGTAATCGATTGTCGTTCCACCTCCTGTGATTGTTGTTGTTCCACCTCCTGTTATACTTACTACTGTGGTTACAGTCGTTGTTGTTCCATCAGGATCGATATTGTTTGATGTCAATACTGGAGATGTAGTTGCTGGATCATCTTCCGCAACTGTCATTGTTTCATTTCCTTGAGAAGGAGCGTCGTTGACCGGTGTTACTGTTACTGTTATTGTAGCTGTAGCACACTCAATTGGTAAAGGAGTACCATCATCACAAATACTATAATCTAATGACGCAGTTCCGTTGAAGTTTGGAGCCGGTGTGAATAGGACATCACCTGTCGTTGTATTCACCGACCAAGTACCTTCTGGCGTAGTAACAGAAGTTTGTTGTCCTGCAGTTACTACATCCAAATCAATCGTAGATACTTGAATATTTCCATCAGTATCTGAATCATTTACATGAATACCCGGAATTGTTACTGGAACATCCTCTGAAGTTGTCGCATTATCATCAACTGCAACCGGAGGAGTATTCACCGCGATCTCTCTCCAATCTAGTTCAGGTGTACCTGGTACATCAGCGTTAGGATATGAAGCTGGTGTTGTACCATTTGTTGGTTCCGGAGATGCTGTATCATTATCAAAAGCATCATCTAGACCATCGTTATCAATATCATTTCCAGAAGGTGTAGTTTCTGCTGTTCCATCTGCATTTGTATCCCATCCCTCGATTAGATCAGAGAAAGTATCATTATCTGAATCTAAATCTGTGTAATCAGGATTATCAGTTCCATCCGTATTAGTTGGAGTAAGTCCTGCTCCACCAAACCCAGAAATAGCATCATATGCATCATCAATACCATCGTTGTCAGCATCGAGTCCAGTTGGGGCAACGTACCCAGCACTTGTTTGCGCTTCGATATTATCAACAATACCATCATCATCAGAATCAATGTCTAAATAGTTTGGATTTCCTGTTCCATCTGTATTCGTATTTGGAATTGATGTCCCTGCAGTTCCTGAAATATTGTAGGCAGCTGTCGTATTGGAAATACAAGATCGGTTCGTACAGAAGTTAACTCCTGCAGAAGCTTGGAATGTAATATTTACCACCCCATCATTATTCCAAAGATTCCAATTCGCTTGTGGAATTGTAATAGTGAAAGTCATCGCTGGGTTACAATCTCCATAACCTGGATTACTTGAATTTAATCTTGTAAAAGTTCCTCCGATTGGTGTAGCTCCCTCACCTGTAAGTGTGAAAGATTCAGTACCATCATTACCGTAATCACCTTCTAGGTCGAATGTCAATGTTACATTTCCTGTTGCATCGGCAGTACCAGAGTTAAAGGTTATAGCATGAGAAGGACCATTCGCTGTTTGACAGTCGTCTGGTGAAGTATAAGAAACCGCTCCAGAAACAGTTGGATCGTAAATATCCATTAATCCATCACCGTCCATATCAACAGTACTATCTGCCACTCCATTTCCGTCTGCATCAGTACCTCCAGCTTCAATAATGTCTACAATCCCGTCATTATCAGAATCAAGATCAAATGAATTAATCACTCCATCACCATCGAAGTCGTATCGATCGTCTACACCATTAAAATCATTATCAACAAATCCCGCTGCATCTGGATCGATATAATTTGGAATTCCGTCAGAATCAGCATCAGCTAACGGATCAGGTAAACCATTGTGTTCATCAACATCAGGAATACCATCATTATCATCATCAATATCGATAATATCAGCGATTCCATCATTATCATTATCACAAGATGGCAGAATCATGGTTGTTACTGGTGAAGCTAAATCAACCGCATAAAACCAAGTGTTAATACATCTTGAGTTTCCATAATCATCACATAATAATCCAGTTGTAGAACCTTGTCCACTCGTTGGTGCTGGAACTGCAGTTGTTGGATTTGAACCATCCCAAGCGTGTGTTGGTCCGAGAATTCCATTTGCCAGTACAATACCTTGAACTCCACCTGTGGTTACATTGTTATTATTGTCTCCTGCGCCACCACAAGCACCAAAAGGTGTCAAACCTGAATCATCCCAATAAAGTTCTTTTGGTCCCGAAGATGGAAAGATTGCGATGATTGATAAACCATTTTGGTTCATCTCCGCATCATTCATTGGGATATTCGTACGACCTTGGTAAAGTGTGATTTGAACTTGGGCTGAAAACGCGGCAGGAACAGGTGCCCCTAGTCCATCGAGACCATTCCACGGCATCACATGATTTCCCGCTCCAAGGGTATATGCCTCAAGCGCTACATCTTGAGTTCCTGCTTGGTACCCAGGGTTACCATCTAAATCAAGAACTATGGATACATCACCTGGCTCGTCAATAAAATACGGGATAAAATAAGCACCAGGACAACCATAAATACTATTCGTAAATGCCGGGTTTCCAACAGTTCCAGTTGGGTAAGCAACCACATCTGGGTTTGTCAAGAATACTTGATAACCGTTATTAAGTGGCGAAGCACCATTTATAGATTGTCTATCATTAACAAAGTTACCAGTGTTAGCAACCCCTTCGAAATTCATGGCTAACTCATAGGCTAAAGGACGGAAACCAGGCTGAAATTGTGCCTGAATAATGAATTGATCAGGTGTATAACCAAAAAACTGCCCTGTAAAAGATGAAGCTAGTGATTGTTCGAAGTTTCCAGAAACTAAGTTGGTTGTAACAAATGACCATTTTCTACTCCAAACCCTACCCGGCGATTGAACATTTGCCGCTGTAGAAATAGTAAAATCGAAGAAAGGCATTGTTATCCTTCCATTACCGGCAGCTGCGTTCATTGTAGCACCACCATCACTACTTCTATAAATTTCAATATAGTAATCACCATTCATCGTTGGGTTAAAGACAAATGGATTATATCCGGTTGGTGTTGCTCCTCCAATATTAGGTCCGTCAAAAGCTTCGGTATAGTTATTAATATAACCAGCACCAGCCGTTGGGATCAAAGTTGGTCCCGCTACGAGTGTCCCTGTTGGATCGTAAATTCTATAATAAGCATCGTTGACAATTGTGCTAGCTGTATTATTATAGTTTCTCGTGTGAAAACCGAAATACAAATTTTCAGTTGCATTATCAAGAACGGTAAATTGAATTCTTTGTTCATTCACCGCGCCGAAATAAGACCCATAACCGATATCAGGGGCGATCAACAATGCTGCACCATCAGCTGAGTTTGTTGGTGAAACTTGTCGAGTACCATCGGCATAGGCCAAATTTACTGTAACAATTGCAAAAAGTAACAATACAGAACGTATTGCCCATGTAGGGAGTAAATTGTGTGTCATATCCTAAGTTTTCTAGTAGCTTGCAAAAGCAATTTGACCCGAAAATTAATTCGTTATGGGAGTCAGTAAATTACATTTGTTGTAAAACAGCTCGAAAATGTTGTGAAACAAATAATTGAATTGATTTACAGTAGCTTTTGCAAAAGTACAGTACTAACAAAGACGAGAAACTACTGATTTATCAGTATTTTAGATGATGCTCATTTGTCGAGCAAGGTGTACTAAAGAAACGGTGTTTGGAACATTAAATTTCTTGATCATGTTTTGTCGATGCGTATCGACTGTTGCTTTGGAAATAAAAAGATTTTCTGCGATTTCTTGGCTTGAGTTGCCGCGCTCAATTTCCTTTAATATTTCTAATTCTCTTTTTGTGAGACTCACATCTGTTGGGTAGAGTACTTTATTAATCTTTTCCCGCAACTCTTTAACCCAACTAGCCTTACCATTCGTGTCTGAAGTAGTTCGAACATCAAAGACAATTTTTCGTTCGGAATTAATATGGGTAATATCAGACAACCCAACAATTGCTATATCAGGAGCTCCTTTTTCATCAACTTCTAAAACAACAATTTTTCTCTCAATGGTTCGAACATTACCAGGAACTAACTCAACATTAAACTGAAGTTTAAACAAGTATTCATGAGGCTCCATTGGATTAGTCATTGCGTATTTCAGGGTAAGGGAATCAATTTGTTGCAATGCTTCAATTTGTTCCTCATAAATGGCATTCATAAATACAAGCGAATTTTCAACCTGACCTCCAAAATCTAATTGATAATTCTTTTCATAAGTAATTAATCCAGGTACTGATGGTCCACCAATAAGAATGTAGTGTGGCTTTACCCAGTTCATAAAATTATTTGCTCTTCTAATAAGTTCCTCTAATCGTTCAGAACTCAACTCTTTTTCGCACAAATATTCCTGAAAAACACTAGTAACGTCGTATCTCATTTTTTAATTCTAGGGAGTCCGCTAATATATATAAAGAATTTTGGATACTTAATATCGCGCTTTTATCTGTTGATTATCATTTAATTACAAATATTTGTTGTGAACAGGTGGTATTTTGTTGTGAATAAGGCAAGAGACACTTAAACCACTATTCCTTTAGAACTTTTACTAACTATCTTTGTGCCCATGCGAGTTCTAATTGTTGAAGATGAAATCATTATTGCCGATACGATCAATGATATATTGATTGAAAAGGGATATCAAACATTAGAACCTAGTGTGAGTTATTCCGAGGCCATACAGTCCATTGAAAATTCAAATCCATCTTTAGTTCTACTCGATATTCAACTGAAAGGTAAACGAAGCGGTATTGATTTAGGAAGGGAGTTAAACTCACGTGGCATTCCATTCATTTATTTAACGTCCAATTCGGATGAAATGACCATGCAATCGGCTATCGAAACGTATCCTCAAGCCTTTTTAACAAAACCAATTGTTCAGGATCATTTAATCGCAGCTATTGAAATTGCTCGAATTAAAATTGAGCAACGTATTGAGGAGAATGCAGAAAAATCTGTCTTCATCAATGATGGTAAAAAGCATATTAAAATCATGCTTAGCGAGATTCTTTTCCTAAAAAGTGAAAACGTATATGTCGAAATTCACATAGCTGGAAATGAAAGAATTGTTACCCGTTCAAGCTTGAAAAAGATTCATGAATTATTGGACGAGAATTTTATTCAAGTACATAGAAGTTATATCGTTAACATCAGCAAGATCGATGTAAGAGAATCTAATCAACTAAAACTTGGCCAATTCGATATACCAATTGGAGATAAATACAAAAAAGAACTTACTGATTCATTCAAATGATAGCTAGCCAAATAACGAAACATCTTATTCTCACATTAAGCATAATTCTTTGCAATATGCTTCTTTGTTTCAACGCATTCGCTGCGGAAGCTGATACGAATAATCAAATAAGGACTGAATTGCTGCGACTTTCGTTAAAATCTGAGTCGAAATTACTTTCCAAAACAGCACAGGAAATTCTTTCAGGATCAACCATTTCTAACAAAGACTTGTTACCCGTTTATCGTATCATATTGAATAATAAATTCATTGATAGGGAATCAAAAAGTGAATTTCTAAATCTACATATTCAAAAACCGACCAATAGCAATTATGTTGATCTCGAATATGTAAAAATAAAGTGGCTTGAAATCGGTGACTATCGAAATGCAAATAGATTAAAAATTGCTAATAAACTTCAGAAAGAGTTGTCCGATTATATCTACTCAATTGAAGTGAAAAACGACGATTATGAACGTGCGTTGATCTACCTGAATTCACATGATATAGTTATAAAAATTATCGAATTCAATGCAGAAGTTGGCTTGCCACTCGCTGAAGCCGCAGAAAGTAAAGCTCGTGAATTGAAGGATACAAATCTCATCATAATTTCATTGTACTATCAAACTGAGTTTATTATTCTTCAAGGAGATCTAGACCTATACATTCGAAAAAGTGAAGAATGTTATTTTTTGGACTCTGTTCGAAACGAAAAAAGTGACTTCTATTCTTCAAATATTATGCATTTAATAGATGCATATATTTACGAGGGAGAACATAGAAGTAGAAGTTTATATTTACTTGATTTACTCTTTAAGAATCCATCTACTCGACCCGATTCTTATGCATTTTATGCTAAATTTCTTGCAACCATCGATACGAACGATCCGATTGCGGATAGTATTTTCAAAAAAGCAAATGCAGATAACATAGTGGACTTTTACATCAATTCTGATAGAATTTGCAAGGATGTTCTATACCCAAATGACTACTATCATTTTCATCGAGAATTTGCATATGCATTAATCCACTTTCAAGAATACGAAATGGGTGTTGAAGCTATGGAGATAGCTACTTCTATAACTCGTAAGAATTATTCTCAAGAATTATCACAAGAACTTGCCAACAATGAAAAACGAATTATTGAAGCTGAAAAGAATGCAGAACTGAAATTTCAGAAGTCAATTTCAAATATCTATTTGTACTTTCTTCTAACAATTGGTGCTCTGGTTGTGTTTCTTATTGTACTTCTTATCCGAAAAATACGTCAAAACAAAACCCTTGCAGACAGTTACGAGACAATTCGAGAAAAAGAAATGGAAAAGGCTCTCCTAATGAAAGAATTACACCATCGTGTTAAAAATAACTTTCAAGTAATTGTGGGACTTTTATCCATCCAACTGAGAAACATTAAGGATGAAGATGTTAGATCTCTTGTAAAAGATAGTCAATCACGCATTTCCTCTATGGCTTTGGCTCACCAGAAACTTTATCGTAATAATGATTTTCAGTACAGTTTAACGGACTATATCAACTCACTTCATCTTGACATTTCAAATATTTATCCGAATACAAGGTCAGATTTGAATGCTACAATTGATCCAAGAATAAAGATCGATATCGAATTTGCCATTCCACTTGGATTGATATTGAACGAATTGATAACAAATTCTATTAAATACGGAAAGATTAATAATGAAGTCCACATCATTATCAACATCCAGTTGGAAGATGGAGACATGATCATTAACTATGGGGATTCTGGAAATGGAATCCCTCATTTTGAGTCTTTTGAGACTGTAGATACAATGGGACTTAAACTAATTAATCGCTTAACAAGGCAACTTCAAGGTAAAGTTGAGTACAAACGACGACTCTTCACCTTTACTTTACCATTAAAAGAGGAAGATTAGTTATTTCCCATTCCAATTAGTCATCGTAAGTTGCAGTCCAATTGTTGTATACCCTTTGATAAATTCTGTTGCTGTAGAAATTCGCTCCGGCAGATCTAGTGCTTCTTCTTTTTTCCATTCGCCCAAAACATAGTCGGCTTGCTGTCCGGGATAGAAATCGTTACCAACACCAAAACGAACTCGTGCATAATTTGTACCGATCAAAGCTTGAATATCTTTCAAACCATTATGTCCTCCATCTGAACCTTTTCCTTTCAGACGAAGTTTTCCAAACGGAAGTGAAATATCATCGGTAATGACTAACAAATTCTCTTTTGGAATTTTCTCTGTTTGCATCCAGTAATTAACAGCCTTACCCGATAGATTCATAAATGTGTTCGGCTTGATAACAACGATAATTCGTCCTTTATACTTGACACGAGCAACATCAGCAAGTTTATCTGTTTCGAAACTTCCACCCATTTCTTTCACGAACTCATCAACTACTTTAAATCCGATATTATGTCGAGTATTTTCGTATTTCATGCCCGGGTTTCCCAGTCCTACAACTAAATATTTCATTGCTTATTCTGCTTTGATTTGCCTGCGAAGTTACAAGAATACTACCAAAAAGCACAAATGACCTTTTATGCGCTAACAATTGATTTAACATTTATTGCAATCACTGTCTATATCAAACAAGTATCTTGCTGCTATGAATACGAAAAAATTAAAAGCTTTCCATTTTGTATTGTCGTGGTTAGGAACACTTTTTATCGGACTCGTGATAGGTGCAGTCTTCTTTAACCCAAGCATTTCATTGTTAACTACAGCTGTTGCAGCAATTTGCTCACTCCCCTTCATTTCAGTTTTCGCTCTGTTGATGCATCGAATCCTAAAAAATGACTTTTCAAAAGCACAAGTACACATGCTCACTTTTGGAATGCACTTCATCGGAAGTTTGTTAGTATTTTTTGTACTAATAACTCTTGGGACAGTAGGTTCAGAGCAAGGCGCTTTGCTACTATTAATGGCAGGATACTTTCTTCTAGACTCCATCTTTTTTCACATCATCATTCAAACGATGTATAAAGAAGTGCATGTAGTCCGTCAACATGAAGATATATTGGATGATTTTGAGCTTACTTAAATGAAATCAAATCCACTAGTGTAGATCACCTTGCTTTCATCAAAAGATTGGTTAGATTTCACTACAACATTCACCTGATTGACACCAAGTATACGATTTAATGGACCCCATTTTACAGTTGACTTCATTTCGATGTAACTAGGCTCTTTTTCATCTACCCACCACATTGCAACTTTCCGATTTTCAGAAGCTAAAATACCTTCGAATAGTTCTGTTAAATAAATAGGATTTTGATCCTTGACATAAACGGCTTCAGGAACAACAAATGAATGGTATTTTGGTTGAATCAACCTACGAATAACTGGAATGTAGGGAAGTATTTTAATTAATGTACCGCCAAATTTGCCTGGAAGTCTATCGATCGCCCAATCGGAGATATTGATCTTCGCACTGGCTAAAATTGTTCCATTCTCGTCTCTTAGAACATAAAATGGAGGTTTTTTCGACTGAGCGTCAAAGTAAAAAAGTTGATCACTAAAATTTGAATTTACTAAATCGGCTATTTCATTCCAGTCATTCATTTTCTGAACTCGACTAGACTTTTTAGGCCTGGTTCTACTAAATGTTTGGGTTGCAATTTTACCGATTGTTTCAAATCCAAAACTTTCACTCATCCACAAACTTTTGGCATTTCTCGGGTCTATATATGCATAAAAGGCAGTCACTGGCTCATCCAATTGACCATCCAAGGCATTATCAAAGAATCGATTCAATTCGTTCCGCAATAATCCACCTTTTGCTTTCGACTTTTTCCTTCCTTTCGACTGCATACTTTCATTGAAAGCAAAATAGCGAATATACCAGATGTCATCTCGGCGACAAAAAGTAACGTTGCCCAGTACCTTTTTTTGTCTTTCCATCGAAAGGAAAAGCGGGTTATCTGCCTCTTGAATTCGTTCGCGCGTATCCAAGTGTCGGTAGTGCGCACCATCTGTTCCGAGTGTCACGGACTCCAACAACTGAATTATTTCTTCAGTAGCCTGCTCTCGCAACTTAAAAATTGGATGAAGATTCATTAAATGGCTGCTTCTACTATCGCTTCTATTCTGTCAGGAGTAATTGCTTGTCTCTCTCCCATCGCTGTCCAATTTCTTTCTTCAAAAACGCTTCTTACCTTTTTTGAAACACCATCATATTCCGATGTATAATCTGAAATACGCGTCGGCAAACCGAGCTGGTTAAAGAATGTCTCCGTCGTCTTAATGACCTCTTTAGCTATTTCATCATCCGAACCAGATAAGTTCCAAACACGTTTACCGTACTGAACTAATTTGTCCTTCTTCTCATCAAAACAATTTTCATACAATCGAGGAGCGATAATTGCCAACGTTCTGGCGTGATCGATTCCGAAAAATGCCGTTAATTCGTGTCCAATCATGTGTGTTGTCCAATCGGTTGGAACTCCACAACGTAGAACACCATTCAAAGCATGCGTCGCGCTCCACATTAGGTTAGAAGCAAGATTGTAATCACCTGGATTTTCAATTACTCTCGGTCCGATTTCAATCAATGTAGAGAGCACTGCTTCTGCTTGTCTTTCTTGAAGAAGATTTCCCGTTGGATAAGTTAAATATTGTTCTAGAGTATGCATGAACGCGTCCACAATTCCATTAGCAATTTGTCGTTTAGGTAATGTTTCCACTTGCGACGGATCACAAAACGAGAACTGAGGGAAGAATTGCGGTCCACCCATTGTGCGTTTTTGATCGATTTCAGAGCGACTGACCACAGCGCCGGAGTTCGCCTCGGAACCAGTAGCTGGAAGCGTCAAATACGAGCCAAATGGCACCGCTTTTCCAAAGACACAACCTTCTTTTCTATCTAGCACATCCCATGGATCTCCATCATAGTGAATCGCACCACTGATAAACTTGGTTCCGTCGATGACAGAACCACCACCAGCTGCTAGAATGAAGTCAACATTTTCCTTTCGAGCCAACTCCACTGCTTTCATTAAGGTTGTAAACTCAGGATTCGCTTCGATACCTCCAAATTCAACTACTTCGAAGTCACTTAAACTATCTAGAATTCTTTGATGCAAACCTGTCGACTTAATACTTCCTCCACCATAGGTAAGTAATACGCGCTTTGCATTGTGCTCATTAAGCAACTCTGGTAAACGATTCAATTGATCTTTACCAAAGATTATTCTTGTCGGATTGTAATATTCAAAATTCAGCATATCTCTAAAATAAAAAATCCCGACTATCCAAAGTTAGTCGGGATTGAAATTAATTTGTTTTCCTTTATAGGTTACCGTTGTCTTTTACTGCATAAGCAACAGTCAATGCGTCGATTTCTTGTAATTCATCGCGAATATCGAAGATAATCCCTGAAGGAGCACCTTTATCCGCTTTAATACATGTAATTACATCCTCGATTCCAACTGTAAGACGACCTTGTTTGTCAGTAAACTTATCCATTTTCCAGCTTGAGATTGTATTTGTGTTGTACAATTCACCTGGGTTTGGTTGAGCAACGTTGTCCAAGAACAAGGCGTAACCAAATTTAAATTGACTTCTTCTTGCAGGGTTTCTAGGTTCTCCAAGATAAACAAAGTCAATTTCTGAACGTTGTTTGTAAGGAGTCATATCCATTGCTTTCACCCCTTCAGGTTGTGTTACCTTAACCGTTGGATCAGATTCTTTCGTAGTTGTTGCCACCATAAAGAAGAACAACAACATGAATACGATATCAGGAAGAGAAGAGGTATTTACCCCTGGAGCTCCCTTTTTATTTTGCTTTTTAAACTTTGACATCTTCTCCTACTAGTTTTTCGGTTTCACTTCAATGATACGGTCTGGATACAAGATCTTCAATAATTCGAATTTCTCTTTATCCTCTTTCTCACCATCAGCCGCTAAACGCGTAATGATTGTTCCATATCCCTCGTTAAAGATACTTTTTGCTTTCTCGTCACGTAATTCGAAAATAGCCTCTTCGATCTCCGATTGAATTTTAGCAAACAATTCGTATCCTGTTTCAACTTGTACCTCTACACGGATGTGCGCTTTTTGAGAAATCTCTCTCAAAACAGGCTTTCCGTATAACTTCAGTGCTCTTTCCTTCTTTTTCCACTCATCAACTTGAGCTTGTTTGAAGGTTAAGAAGTCCTCTGCGATATCTGGTGTTTCTTCAGCTTCCTCAAATTCTTTCTCAGCATTAGCTACTTGAGAGCGAATCTCGTCCATTGTAATTTGTGAATACAATGGGAAGTTACTGCTCAAATCATTCGACTGTTCATTAGCACGATACCACTCCAAAATACGATCAGAAATTTCATCCGGATTTGTCATGATTTCGCTACGCACCATCAATTCATCCTTGCTGTTCGCACGAATGGCCATGATATCACGTTCTTCAACCTCAGGCTTTTTTGGATCGTTAATCTCGATCTTTTTAGGAATACTTCTTTTGTACGCCTTATCGCGGTCCATCGTTGTTGTAACGAGGAAGAAAATCAATAGCAGGAAAGCGATGTCGGCCATCGACCCAGCATTAATTTCAGGTATTTCTCGCTTTGCCATACTTTTAAATTATTTTCTAAATCTTGCAATAACAGGACCTAAGATCGCTGCTAAGAATGTTACTGTAATTGTAATGATTGCCGTCCAAAGACCAGCAGTTGTTGAGTTCACTGTACCTTGAGAAACAGGCTCAGAAACTTGCAATGCTAAATCCTCTGGCGCATCAGACGATCCCATCATAGATAAGATCAAGTACAAAACAAACACCGCAACGATTCCAATGATCGACATGATTGTTTTCTTAGGGTTCGAGATCAACTGTACAACAAAGAAGATCAACACCAATGCTAAACAAGCAATGATAATAAATCCAGTGTAGCTGATTGCGAACGACATTCTTCCACCATCGCGGAAGCTTTCTACTACGGATGTTTCAACATCTCCACTCGCATTTGGACCTCCAATTACAAGGATACATGCAAGTATTCCAAGAGCTCCCAACACATAACGGAAGATATTTAATCCTAAGTTTAATTTATTTGAATTCATAACTATCTACAGTTTATGATTCCACACCACTTTGGCGAGGATAATTAGGCTTTAGTCACTTTGTGCTTCAACATCATATCTACCAAAGAGATTGATGCATCTTCCATTTCATTTACAAGGCTATCTACTTTAGATACGATGTAGTTGTAGAAGATTTGAAGGATAATCGCAGCGATCAAACCAAATACCGTTGTCAAAAGTGATACTTTAATACCACCCGCAACTGTTGTTGGAGCAACCTGACCTTCAGCAACGATTTGGTCGAATGCGAAGATCATCCCGATTACTGTTCCCAAGAACCCAAGCATTGGTGCCAAGGCGATGAAAAGAGATAACCAAGAAAGTCCTTTTTCTAAAAGTCCCATTTGAACTCCTCCGTATGATACAACTGATTTCTCAACCATTTCGATCCCTTCTTCAGAACGATCTAATCCTTGATAATAGATAGATGCGATTGGTCCACGTGTATTACGACAAACATCTTTTGCAGCCTCAACACCACCGTTTTTCAACGCAGTTTCTACCTCATCCATGAATTTAGTTGAATTGATTGTAGACAAGTTCAAGTAAACGATACGCTCAATTGAAAGTGCCAATCCTAAGATCAAACAAATCAATACTGGAGTCATCCATAATGGATCTCCTTCAATATACTTTTGCTTTAAGGTTTGAACGAAGTCCAACTCTTGTTGACCAGCTTCTTCTTCAGCAGCTACAGTCTCATCTCCACCAGTTGTTGCCGCATCTGTTACTGCATCTGCAGCTTCATCTACCATTTCTTCTGTTGCAGCAGCAGTAGAATCACCTTCCTGTGCTAGCGTTAGGTTCGCAAACCCAAAAGTCATTGCCGCAGCAATCGCTAAAGAACTAATTACTTTTTTCATGTTCTCAAAGATTAATTTAAATCGTATTCTAAGTTTAAAATTATGCCAAAAATAATAAAAAATACGGACGATAAACCAGTAGTTTAGATTTTGCTTATCTACTCAAAAAAAGACATAATTTTCTTCCGTAAATCTAATTAACAAATGCAATGTACTAGAAATTATTGTTTTCAGACTCTTCGAAATGATAATGATTGAGTGAAAGTATCAATATGTTGAGTGAAGTATATCATAAATACTTCCTGCATTTATATATATTATGTGGTTCTCATCCACTTCTCTCAAACGAAAAAAGGTCCACTCTAACGGATGAACCTTTTTGCAAGAGGGAGCATCGCTTCCGAAGAACAAAAATAGACCGAAAAGTCGTTTTTTTTGTGAATATGAGGATTACCGACCCGTTCCGCTGCGCTTCAGGTCGGTGAACTACGCTGTGCTCCGTTTCGAACCCGAGGGCTCTCATCCACCTCTCTCAAACGAAAAAAGGTCCACCCTAACGGATGAACCTTTTTGCGGAGAGAGAGGGATTCGAACCCTCGATACGCTTTTGGCGTATACACACTTTCCAGGCGTGCTCCTTCGGCCACTCGGACACCTCTCCAATAATTATTTAACAGTCAACTCGCCTCTGCAATTGTTCTGAAGTAATTCGCCTGCTTTCGATTTATTTTTTTCGTTCAACGCCATCATCATCTTAGTAGTTGCCGCTTCCGTTGTTAAGTCGTAACCACTAAAAACCCCAATCTCATTAAAAACAGCACTCGTTTCGTAGTGACCTTGTAATACCGAACCAGATCCACATTGTGTGATATTCAGAATAATACCTCCTTGATCGATAAAATCTTTACAATACTTCTTAAAAGTTGGATCTGATGGCGCATTTCCCGAACCAAATGTTTCTAAAATGATCCCATCCGTTGTGGCTCGATCAAAAATAGATTTATAGATTTCAAAATTTAGTCCAGGATATAATTTAATTAGAGCAATTCTTGTATTGAAGTCAGTATCTACTGATAGTTGATCCTCTTTCGATCGATAAAGTTCTTGCCAGTCGTAATTAATCTCTACCCCAGCTGAAGCCAGAACTGGATAATTAGGTGATTGAATAGCCTCGAAGTTGGTTGCAGAAAATTTCGTACTTCGATTTCCCCGATAAAGGTGATATTCAAAATAAATTGCCACTTCTTGAACGATCGCTTCACTATCTTTTTTTGCAGCAGCAATTTCAATCGCGGTTATAAGATTTTCTTTACCATCAGTTCTGATTATCCCAATTGGTAATTGCGACCCAGTCATAATCACGGGCTTCTTCAATCCGCAAAACATAAAACTCAGCGCCGATGCAGTATAGGCCATTGTATCTGAACCATGAAGAACAACAAAGCCATCATAATCATCATATTTGTTTTCAATGATACTTGCAATATTCTGCCAGTCCTCCGGTTTAATTTCAGATGAATCGATTGGATTTTCAAAACTGACTGAATCAAGATCTACATTAAGTCGTTTTAATTCTGGCACATGATCGTATAGATGATCAAAGTTGAAACTTGTCAACTGACCCGTCACCGCATCTTTGATCATTCCGATCGTTCCACCCGTATAAATGATTAATACTTTTGAACTGGCCATTTGTTAAAGTTGAAATAATTCGATTGCATTCTCCGTTGTTACACGTTCAATCTCTTTTAACGGAACATTATAAACATCCGTTAGTTTTTCTGCAATATGAACGATGTAAGAACTTTCATTTCTTTTACCTCTATATGGTACTGGTGGCAAGTATGGTGAATCCGTCTCCAAAATCAAAGCATCTAAAGGAACCGACTTCAAAGTTTCATCTAAACCAGCCTTTTTATACGTTAACACTCCCCCGATTCCTAATTTAAATCCACCATAACTAAGGGCGTGATTTGCTTGATCTACATTTCCTGTAAAACAATGGAAAACACCTGTAAGGTTATCGTCATTTAGTTCATCTAAAATTGTAAAAATCTCATCAAAAGCATCTCTTGCATGGATTGCAATTGGAATCTTTAATTCTTTCGCCCAATTTACCTGTCTTCTAAACGCTTCAGCCTGTTGTTGAACGAAAGTTTTATCCCAATAAAGATCCATTCCAATTTCACCGACAGCTATATATTTTTTCGTAAAAATTTCTCTCTCGATAACGGCCAATTGATCTTCCCAATCTTCTTTTACAGAGCTAGGATGAAGTCCCATCATAGGAAAACAGCTCTTCGGAAACTCAGCAGCAAGTTGGTTCATTGCAGAGATCGTATCTACATCAATATTTGGCAAGAGAAGTTTCTCTACACCAGATTCAATAGCTTTTTTTACAACTTCGTTCCGATCAGAATCAAAAGCATCAACAAAAAGATGCGTATGCGTATCAATTAACATAGTTTAAAATAAGGAAACGCTCAATCCGAGCTGCAGGTGATTTAATTTGGTACTATTCACGTTTTCGAACATTGGATTAAAATTGTAACTACCAAATAGGGCCCAATTTCTTATTCCGAAGCGAACATGAGCTGAATACAACAACTTTCCCTCATCCGGAAAACCAAATTGCTTCACGACTGTTCTATTTCCGGAAACCTCACTAACGGTTTTTGAAAAGGCATTCACTTGATATCCTACTTTTCCACCTACATGGAGTTTAGCATGTTTCCAACTTTCTTTTCTGAAACGAATTTCAAGTGGAATTGAGAAACTATTTGCTCCAAATGAACTTTTCTTGAAGAACTGATTCGTAAGCATTGGTTGCCATACGGTAGTTCCAGCAGAATCATCAATAACTAAGTTACCATTGTGTCGAATAAAAACTAGCTGATGCGAAAGTCCAACTCCAAGTGCAACGGTATTACCTTTTGTCAGCGGAATATCAAACATGAAATTCGTATTCAATCCAATTGACGCCCAATGATTTTCGAAAGGACCTTCATCTCCTACCCAATCGTTATAGGTGACATCGAAGATCAATCGATCATACTTTCGCATTTTCTCGATATCGCCTTTTCTCCATCCGTGTGCGTACCACATAAATCCTGGACGGAATCGTGAAATTTCCTGATCTCCCTTACCATCGTACTGCCCAAAGAGAACAGTCGAAGCAATCGAGAATATGAATATTGTAATTAATTGTTTCATTTTTGTTTTTGTTCCCAATTCCATGCGTCTTTTATCGCATCCGCAATTGTTAAATTCGCCTTCCAGCCTAATATTTTTTCTGCTCGACTGGCATCAGCATATATTTGCTCAACATCACCAGCTCTTCGAGGTCCGAATTTCCAATTTAATTTGGATTGAGTAATCTCTTCGAAGGTATTAATTATTTGCAACACACTCGTTCCTTTTCCGGTACCCAAGTTTATTACGTCAGAAGAACCAGGATCTTGTTTAGAAAGCCAATCCACTCCCATCACGTGAGCTTTAGCTAAATCTACTACATGAATATAGTCTCTAATGCATGTGCCGTCCTCTGTATTATAGTCATTTCCAAAAACGGTAAGTTGTTCTAACTTTCCAATTCCAGTTTGAGTAACGTAAGGCAACAAATTATTCGGTCGACCAAGTGGCAATTCACCAATCGCGCCGCTAGGGTGAGCTCCGACCGGATTGAAGTAGCGCAAGAAAAGTACATTGATTTTTGCTCCACTTTTCAGGACATCCATTAAAATTCTTTCGCCCATTTGTTTTGTGGCACCATATGGAGAATTAGCCTCTTGTTGAGGAGCCAATTCAGTTACCACCGATGTTCCTTCAGGTTCCCCATAAACAGTGCAAGAAGATGAGAAGACGAAATTTTGAACGTTATGCTCTAACGCTAATTCAAGGACTGTAACCAATCCACCAATATTATTTCTGTAATATTTAAGTGGGTTTTCTACGGATTCCCCGACAGCTTTATCGGCTGCAAAATGGATAATTCCATCAAAGTTATGCTTATCGAATATAGACTTCATGGCTAACTTATCAGCCACATCAACCTGATGGCATTGAACTTCAATTCCAGTTATTTCATGAATGCCAGCCAGTACTTTTTCGTGTGAGTTACGATAATCATCCACTAAAACAGGAGTGTAACCACTGTGCATTAACTCGACTACTGTATGAGAGCCAATATATCCTGCGCCACCAGTTACTAAAATCTCTTTTTTCTTCACAATTCCAAAGGTAAGAGAAATGCGTTACTTTTATTCCATGAAAGATGAGAAGAAGATCGATTTAAAGCAATACTCGCCCAAAAAGGCTTCGAAGAAATATCTTTTTAGGATATTGCTTTACATTCTTTTCATTGTTGGAATCATTTGGATGGCCTTTTCACTCAAAAATTCAGGAAAAAAATCACCACAGCAGAAGCCAACATCAATCGAGCAAATTGACAATATTACGATTGAGCTTCCCGATTCTGTTTAAATCGCTCATCAACAGGTTTTGCCAACTCTTTGTAATATGAATATAATTCCTCTTGAGATTGATATTTGGGCTGATTATTACGATGGTAACGATTTCGTTGGAATTCATCAATAATTCTTGATTTCACATTACCTTTCCAAAGCATCTTAAATACTTCCATAATTTGCTTTTGATGCTCTGGATTTAAAATAGGACAGCCTACCTCAATTCGGTAATCAAGATTTCTTTCCATCCAATCAGCACTTGCAATGTACACTTTTGGTTCACCTCCATTTCCGAAGATTAAGAAACGTGAATGCTCCAAATATCTACCGACGATGCTTCGAACCGTAATATTTTCACTTAATCCCTCAATTCCAGGAACTAAACAACAGATTCCGCGAATCAACAATCGAATTTTGACGCCGGCATTACTTGCATCATAAAGTAATTTGATCATATCCGCATCGACCAAATTATTCAACTTTATTTCGATCCATGCTTTTTTCCCTGCTTTTGCGAGTTCAATTTCATGTGCAATTAATTCACTAACAACACTTCTTGTGGTGAAAGGTGAAACATAAAGCATATCGAAACGCTGATCATTGTTGAAACCGTCCAAAATGTTAAAGACCTTATTTACTTCTCTACCGATTGTATCATCAGCAGTAAGAAGTCCCATATCCTCATAAATCAAAGCTGTTTTTTCATGGAAGTTACCCGTCCCAACATAGGTAATAAATCGCTCTTCCTTACTTCCAATACGATGAATTTGGATCAATTTAGAATGCACTTTCAAATTCTGAATTCCAAAAGATACTTTTGCTCCAGCATCGCGTAATCTATGTGCCCAATTGAGGTTGTTTTCCTCATCAAATCGCGCTTGTAATTCCAAAACAACAAACACCGCTTTACCATTTCTAACCGCATTAATCAATGCATTCATCACTTGCGACTGTTTTGCGACACGATAGATATTGATTTTTATGGAATCAACTTTAGGGTCGATGGCTGCCTCACGCAGTAAGTCCACTATGTAATCGAATCGTTGATAAGGATAATGAAGCAAGACGTCCTTTTTGATCACCTTTTTAATTACACTTCGTTGTCCTTCAAGATCTGGATGATTACATGGAGGTCTTTTCGGAAAAACAAATTCCTTTTTACCAAAATCCGGGAAAGACATAAAATCTTTGAAGTTGTGGTACTTTCCTCCAGGAATGGTATTAATCCCATATTCCAAATTCAGATTTTCAAGTAAATGCTCCAATAAATCTTGTGGCATGTTATCATCATACACGAAACGAACTGGCTCACCAAACTTTCTTTTCTTAATCGATTTGCGGATTTTTTCCATGAAGGAATCAGAAATGTCATCATCCAAATCTAATTCGGCGTCCCTTGAAAATTTGAAAGTATATGCATTAATTTCATCGTATTTAAAGATTGAGAATATTGCATCAAGATTCAGTCTAATTATATCATCGAGAAGAATAATATTTTCTCTATCCTCTTCTGAAATGTTATAGAATCGCGGAAAAACAGCGGGTATTTTAATCAAAGCAAAACGGACCTTTCCGGTGCTAGAATTTACCATTTTCACTGCGAGATAAATTCCAGAATCTCTTAACTCTGGAAAAGGTGTAGTTTCATTGAGCATGATCGGAACGATCGCGTGCTTGAGTTGCAAATTAAAATATGTTCGTAGCTCAATCGTTTGCTCTTCCGATAATTCCTCCTCTGTTATGTGGTAGATATGCTCGTTTTCTAATTCTTTTAGAATCTTTTTGTAAGCAATTTGAAACTTCTTTTGCTGGTGCAATACCACATTGCGAATCTCCTCAAATAACTCTTCAGCAGTACCTTCAAATCCTTGAACTTTCTTTCGCTTTAATGCTACCATTCGACGCACAAATGCAACTCTAACGCGATAGAACTCATCCATATTATTCGAATAAATTCCTAAAAAGCGCATGCGTTCGATGATCGGCACTTTCTCATCCAGTGCTTCTTGCAACACTCTTTCATTAAATGAAAGCCAACTTAATTCGCGATTTGCTAATCTCATAGTTCAAAAATGAATAAAAAATCAATTCACACCTTTATCCAATCATTAAATCTTTTAAAAAACAAAAATCGCAACCAAAACTGATTGCGATTTCCTGTGTTAATATTTAGTTCTTACACCTTCATTCCTTTCACGATACGGTCTTTACGTTTTCTCTTCTCAAGTTTTTTCTTGACAACTTGAAGGTAAACAGAACCACTAGAAGTTGTAGCATAGTATGTTTGATTCCCATAGGTTACCTCACCACCTTTGTTAGAGGTCCAATCGGCTAATAAATAATATTTACCAGAAGAAGATCCTGCACGTTGACCAAACTTCAATACATTTCCAACTCCTGCTTCAAAACGTATTGTTATATTTCCTTCGTCATCAATCTCTTCGAATACGCCTTTTGTACCAATAGGAATTATTACTCGATTTTCTTCTTTACTCGAATTAGAAACTAACGCTCCATCATCAGTTGTTCCCTGATTTCCAGACTCCTTGCTTCTTTCCAGTTTAATTACGGCAGAATTATAGAATTGAACTTTAGCAAGAGCTTTTGGGTTATCCAAAGCAAACTCATCGCGTACTTCATTGGTATACGGAACTTTAACTCCACAACTTAATAAGATTAAGCCAGTTACAACAAAAAGTAAATACTTCATTTTTCGAATTTTAATCAAATATAATAAAAGGGAATAATCAAAAACAATGCCTGAAGTTACTAAAGCTAAAGATTCAGCTATTTTTGTCAAAAAAGAGTAGAAAATGGAGAGTTCTATCGTAAAGTTTACGTTCAATGCATTTCAAGAAAACACATTTTTAGTACATGATGGTGAGAATTGTGTCATTTTTGATCCAGGATGTGCTATGAAAGAAGAACAAGACCATCTTGTCAACTATATCAGTGAGAATGGGCTGAAACCATTAGCAATACTTTTGACTCATGGTCATTTAGATCACATTATGGGTTTACCTTTTCTCATCAGGGAATATGATTTAGATTATTATATCCACGAAGAGGATGTTGTGACGATGAAGTATTCCCCAACTGCAGCTCAATTATATGGAATTCGTGAATTCGAAGCAACTGCTAAGGAACCAATTCGATATTTGACAGATGGGGAAACTATCGAGTTTGGAAAGATGAAATTCAAAGTACTTTTCACACCTGGTCACGCGCCTGGCCATGTAGTTTTTTACAATGAAAAAGATGGTTACGTTGTAAATGGTGATGTATTATTTCAAGGAAGCTACGGAAGATATGATTTACCCGGAGGAAGTCTCACAGTTCTTAAAAAGAGCATCACACAGGTTATGTTCAACCTTCCAGAAGAAACAATCGTTTTATGTGGACATGGAGGTGAAACAACAATTGGAAGAGAGAAAACCTCTAATCCGATTAATAGAGCGTAAGTTTTTATAAATTCGAGCCATGCGTATTGCTGTAAACACACGATTTCTTCTTCCAAATAAAATGGAGGGTTTTGGTTGGTACACCTATGAGGTCGTTAAGCGCATAGTTGAAAATCATCCGGAACATGAATTTATTTTCTTCTTTGATCGGAAATATGATAAGAAATTCATTTTTGGACCTAATGTAACTCCGGTTGTTCTATATCCTCAGGCTCGACATCCAATTTTATTTAAAATTTGGTTTGATTTTTCTGTGACCAGAGCTCTCAAAAAGTACAAAGCAGATTTGTTTTTTTCACCCGATGGATACTTATCATTGAATACAAACGTGCCACAAATCGGTGTTATTCATGATATTAATTTTGAGCATCACCCCGAAGACTTACCAAAAGGAGTTCACAAATATTTGAGTACTAATTTCCCGTTATTCGCAAAAAAGGCAGCTCATGTTATTACGGTATCAGAATACTCAAAAGTCGATATTGTAGAAACATACAAAATCCCTTCTGAAAAAGTGACTGCAATATGGAATGGTGTTTCATCTGCATATAAACCGACAACAAGAGAGCTTAACGAAAAAATCAAACAAGAATATAGTGATGGTAAGCCTTATTTATTATTTGTTGGGGCCTTACATCCGCGTAAAAATTTAAAGCGACTTATTGGTGCTTTTGATTTATACCTTTCTGAAAATCCTAAAAGCGATTTACAATTAGTTGTAGTTGGTGAGGCAATTTGGGGATATTTAGATAATCATGCATCAATTTCAGCGGAATTAAAGAATCGTATTCACTTTACTGGACATCTTAGTCAAGAGAAGCTAGTTCAAGTTATGGCTTCGGCATTCATTTTTACTTTTGTACCATATTTTGAAGGTTTTGGAATTCCATTAGTAGAAGCGATGCGATCTGGAACACCAGTTCTGTCTGGAAATAAAACAGCTTTACCTGAAGTTGGAGGAGACGCTGTTTTGTATTGTGACCCTTTCGACATTAATGATATCCATCAACAATTGACAAAACTCATCCAGGATGATAAATTAAGGTCCGAACTTTCGAAAAAAGGAATTGAACGTGCATCCCTATTCAGTTGGGATAAAGCCGCTGCTGACACGTGGGAAGTAATCGAATCCGTATTCAAAAAATAAGTGCACGAGATAAACCCGTGCACTTCTGGAAATTAACCTAAAAGGCTATTTAATCACGTTTACATGTCCGTTGACGTGGATTCTCTCATCTGTTTGAGTGGTTTTAAATTCAATTGTCCAGGTATAAGTACCATCTTGAACAAGTTCAGTAACTCCCCCATATGAGCCATCCCAACCAACGCTTACGTCGTGTGATTCAAAAACTATTTCTCCCCAACGATTGAAGATTAATAGAGTATAATCAAACGGATCATAGCCCGAGCTGAAAACAGGTCTAAATACTTCATTGTAGTCATCATCATCTGGTGTGAATGAATTTGGTACATAGAAGATTACTTCTTCCGAAATATTAATCGTCGCATAAGCTGTATCTGAACAACCTAGAGATGTATAGGCAATTAATTGTACAACATAACTTCCATCTCCTTCATCTGGAAATACATGAGTAGGGTGAACAGTTGATGTACCTGGACTTCCATCTCCAAAATCCCACGAATAGTTTATCGCTCCTGTTGAAGTATTTTCAAAATCAACTTCAGTCATCAAGTTTGTTAACATTGTTGATGATGGATTAAATGATGCATCAGGAAGATCCTCGATGTAAATATAGTCATCGTACGTTACAGAATTTGTACATCCATTTATTGACGTTGTTGTCAATGTAACATCGTAAGATCCACCATACTCGAATGTATAACTTGAACCTGAACAGTCATCTATCGTCGGACCACCTTCAAACTCCCAGACACAACTCACGAGAGAACTAGAAGTTGATGATGTATTCGTAAAGTTTACCGTTGTTGGTGCGCATCCAGATAGAACATCACCAAAGAAACTAACAAGCGGTAATGCTTCCACTTGGATAAGCACCTGATCGGTTGAAATACAACCAAGGTTATCTGCTGTTACTGTGTATGCCATTGTATTTGTCGGTGCAAATGGTACACCGTCGATAACGCCATTATCCCATGAAATTGGAACTGACCAAGGATTTGAAGCTGTAAGTGTCACTTGTTCTCCAATACAGATTAGATCATCAGGACCAGCATCAATTGGCGGGTAAGTTGCCAAAATTGTAATTTCCTGTGTTACGAGAATTGAATTACCACAATCATCTGTAACACTGTATGTCCTTGTGATAATTTCTCCATTACAAACGTTACCATCTGAAACATCACTTACCCATGTCACTGTTGGATTTACAGTACAGTTATCTGCTTCATCAATCACAACATTAACATCGGGAGCTGGAACGTCCATTGAACCAGGTACCGAAATCGGAGCTGGATTCGAAGCCGTTGGAGGAGTATTATCATTAATGGAGAATGTATATGTGTATATAGAAACATTCCCAGCACAATCTGTGTAAGTGAATGTGTAAATTTTATCACCAACACAAACGGGATCAGCATTCTCTGTCATAACAGGAACAATATTATTTCCACATTGATCTGTAACTGCTGGGGCAGTTGGAACATACACATCGGTAATACACTGCACTATTTCACTGCCATTAGCAGGCACAAGAGGTGATGTTGTTAAATCGACAGTATACGTATACGTGTAAACTGACGAGTTACCTGCACAATCGGTATAAGTGAAATTGTACGTTTTGATTCCTTCGCACACCGGATCAACTGAAGAAGTAATCACTGGATTGATTGTATTTCCACATTGATCAACAACAACTGGTGCAGCTGGTTGAACTGCATCGGCAATACACTCGACTGTTGACGCATCATTTGCAGGAACCACTGGAGAAGTAGTTAAATCAATTGTATAAGTGTAAGTGTATGTAGCACTATTTCCCGCACAATCGGTATACGTAAAATCAAATGTTTTGACTCCTTCGCAAACCGGGTCAGCGGATGCAACTACTACAGGTGTCAAGTTATTACCACACTGATCTGTTACAACCGGAGCAGGAGGTTGCACTGCTGCTGCGATACACTCTACGGTGCTTCCATCATTTGGAGGAAGAACTGGTCCAGCAGTTACATTAATAGTAATCGTTTGCACCACGTCTATATAGTTCCCACAATCATCAGTCACTCGATATGTACGGGTGATAACTTCAGGGCATGAATTTCCATCGGAAACATCGCTTACAAAAGTTACTGTAGGTACATTCCCTGAATTATCCGCTTCATTTTGAACATCAAGTACATTTGGAGCTGGGACATCACCAATACAGTTGAAAGATAAATTAGGTAATGGGTCAGCAGTTGGTAGAACATTATCTCCAATTTGAATTAAATGAGTTACATTAATTGTGTTACCACACTCATCTGTTACACTGTAAATACGGGTAATAATTTCCGGACAAGTTCCATTATCCGATGTTTCACTAACAAGAGCAACCACAGGATTCACGGTACAATTATCCATTTCATCTGTAACAACAGAAATATCTGCTGGTGGAACAGGATCCGTTAAATTCAAATATATTGTAGGTGGATTACTCGCAGTAGGTGGAGTATCATCATTCACTGTTATTGTTTGAGTTTCCGTTGCTGTGTTACCACATGCGTCCGTGTATGTCCAAGTCCTTACAATAGTACCACCGCAATTACCTCCGGTCAATGGAACTTCAGATCCCGGTAAAACACCACTACCATCACAATTATCTGTCCAGTTTAAAGCAACCATTGGAGGTACATCACCTGGACATTGAACGGTTAAGTCTGCTGGTGCATTTTGAATAACTGGTGGAGTAACATCATGAATTGTTATCGTTTGATAAACATCAATGTATGATCCACATGCATCCGTAACCCTATATGTTCTTGTTAGAGTTTCAGGACAAGTGTTCCCATCTGATACTTCTCCAATATATGTAACAATTGGCACACCAGAATTATCTGCTTCATCGGTAACAACATTCACATTTGGCGCTGGAACATCAGCCGCGCACTGCTCATTTATTGGAAGAGGATTAGATGCAGTTGGTAATTGCCCGTCTCCTACCGTGATGATTTGTGTGACATCAGTATAGTTTCCACATGCATCAGTGATTCGGTACGTTCGTGTTATTGTTTCAGGACAAGTATTTCCATCAGAAATATCATTTAAGAAAACAACTGTAGGATTCGGATCACAATTATCCAATTCATCTATCACAACTGCTGGATTAGGCGCCGGTAAGCTTGCTGCATTAATTGACGCAGGATTACTCGCTGTTGGCGGAGTGACGTCATTAACAATAATTGATTGATAAACATCCACATAATTGCCGCATGCATCAGTTACACGATATGTTCTCGTGATAGTTTCCGGACAGGTATTTCCATCAGTAGATTGACCTATGTATGTCACCGTTGGAGGGATGGTAATATCATCCGCTTCATCTGTTACAACATTCACGTCAGGCGCAGGTACATCACCTATACACTCAACATTAATTGTTGCCGGATTCGAGGCTGTTGGTGGCTCATCCACAGTAACTGTTACTTGATCCGTTGAAGTACAACCATTATAAGTTACGGTTAAATCGTACGTTGTTGTGCTAGCAGGATTTACAGTTGCTTGTCCATTTGTGCCTGGTAATGATATAGTACCACTTCCTGCACCATTACTCCAAGAATAAGTTGCCCCATTATCCGGACAAACTGGGTTAGCCCCAATCGTTACCGCTCCAGAACCTGCACAATTGATAATATCAGGGCCAGCATCTGCAACGGGACCAGGTGGTACCACAATTGTAATTTGATCAGTACACATGTCTGTACCATTTGTATAGGTAACCGTATATGTTGTAGTTGTGGTAGGGTTTACGGTTTGTGTCTGTGCATCTGGGCTACCAGGCACTTGAGACCAATCGTACCAATAAGGGTTACAGCCAGCATTGGCAGTTATTGTAACATTATCTAACCCCCAGTGATCATTTGCGTTACCAGAACTACCAGTCTGAGCCCAATGAATTAAAGTATTTGCTGTTTCAGCACCTGGAGGTATAGGCATACAATACTGATTCCAGGTTGTCATTTGTGGATTTGTACCTCCACTTGATGTTGTATTACCAACCCCACCTGGACCATAATATTCTATGGTAACCCAAGTCGCCCCACCATCAATACTATATTCTAAATAAACCCCTTCATCCGGAAGGTCAATCCCTTCACAAGGTGAACTATTCCCCTGAGTTGCAAAATCTAACCAAAAACATAGCTCACCTCCACAACTTAAGTCCAATGGAACCGTTTCAATAATTCTCGGGTGAGGAGAAGAACTTCCCATCCACATATATGTACCTCCATCTACTGAAGGATCACATGGATTACTAAAATCAGCTGTAATATTTGAGCTCCAACCTGGACCAGCGTTACCTGCATCGAAATTGTTATTAATCAGATACTGGAATGCTCCAGCTCCATCAGCCGTTATAGTTGCCGTTACACCATTACAATCACCCGTGGGACCGCTGACAGTACTAATATTAACACTACATGGTACACTTTGAGAGAATGCGTTAGCTACAACAGCGAATAAAAATGAAAGCAGGGCATAATATTTCTTCATCTCTGTTGGTTTAGTTGATTAATTGTCAGGTTACTTAACTGAAAATCGGATAAATTCTCTTCAACACCGTTATAGTTTGAATCGGTAAAACGAGAAAATAGTCGCAACCTTCTTTCTGTTTCCAAGCTACAATCAGGCTCAATCACTTCATTAGGAGAAAGTGACAATTGATAAGTATATTCATCTGGATAACTGCATGTGCGACACACATCGTTGTAAAATTGATCTGAACGCCATTCAAGCTGAATAGTCTGATTCGTCTTATTTTTCATACGAATCATCATAAACTCTTGATCATACCCAATGTTCTGAGCACACTCAACGAATTTATATTCGATTTTAACATGATTGTTGTTGATGTAGGTTTTCCAATTGGTGGGATGGTTCAGTTGTACATCAACTAGGTTTGTTGCGACGCTTTCTTGTCCAAATGTAGCGTAGGTCAATAAAAGCGCACAGATGAACGTTAGTTGTTTCATTAGTGCAAATTGTGTAGTAAGTAGCAATAAATATGTCCACTAAATATAGAGAATTCAGTTGACTATTTGTTTGTTTCTACACAAAAGACTTGAAAAATCTATCAAGGTTGCCTTCAGAATGAATAAAATCCCATTCTAAACAGTTTTACAGATGTTTTTTGACTTAAAGATTTCAAAAAAATTGGGTGATATTTCCTAGTAATACGGAGCGATCATTAAATACACTACCACACCACTTATGGCTACAAAAACCCAAATCGGCCAAGAAATTTTCGCCCACTTTTTATGTTTATCGTACTGACCTGTCCAAGCTTGTAAATAAGTTAATAGTACTAAAGGAATTACAACTACACTAAGTACAATGTGTGCAATTAATAGTGGATAATAGATGTATGGTACACTACCAAGATACGGCGTTGGATCAGAAGTAATGTGATAGGCCACATAACACAATAAGAAAAGGACAGAAAGCAATAGCGAAAGACGAATCAACCTTCTGTGTAGTTTCATGTCTTTTGATTTGATTGCTACTAGTGCACCAATTAATGAAACAGCCGTTATACCATTAATAAATGCATAAATTGGCGGTAAAAAGGTAAAATCAACACCCTCTATCTTGATACTAAACAATGCCGCTACTGCAATTGGAATAACGATAGATAAAGCATAAATCAATTGCTTCACCTTTTTCACTTTGATTGGATCATTCAATTCCATATTCATATTTCAATAATTTTCTTAGATCTTTTTCGAGAAGATCAACTTGTTCCGGGTTTGTCCCATCATAAACTCCCCTAACTATACCTTCATGGTCTACTAGCGTGAATGCAGGACCGTGTGCATAACCTCCTGGAGCTTCTTCATCAGCATTCGCATGTACTAAAAAATGCTCCACACCTAACTGATGCGTTTCGTCTTCATCACCAGTAAAGAAATGCCAATTTGAAGCATTTATGTCGTGTTTCTTCATATACCTTCTTAGCACTGAAGGTCTATCATTATTAGGATTAATTGAAAATGACATATATTGAATATGATCAGATAAATCAGATGTCATTTCATTAAGTCGATTCATTTGATCTGTCATTACTGGACAAATAGTTGGGCAGGAAGTAAAAAAGAAATCAGCAATCCAGACTTTTCCTTTCAAATCCTTTGAAGAAATAAGTACTGAATCTTGATTCAAGTATTCGAATTCAGGAATTACAGGAAAGATGGTATCTCCAGTAGCGTAATTGATATCATACAGTCCTAACTTTGGAAGCGGAACATATTCTTCCGAGCAACTCATTAAGGTTACGATCAATAAAAAAACTAAACTACTTCTTACCATTCGCCTTTTCTTTATCATACTGCTTCATCAAAAGAGCAATGTGCTCTTTCATCCTTCTCACAAGACCCTCAGTGTTTCCAGGAAGAACCATTCTCAAGTGATTTTCCTTGTCTAATAATAGCATAAGCTTATTTACATCGGTTTGATCTCCAAAGTCATTTTCTGCGACCTCTCTCAATGTTTTTCCATTACTTTTAATCTCGTAGAAATCGTCGATTGACCCACTTGCGACCATCCAAATATTTGGATTGTATTCGTCTACTTGATCTTGAATCATTTCATTCACCTGAGATAAATCCTCTACAGGATTCCCTTCTGCATCCGTTACAAACGAAACAATAACGACATCTCCAAGCTTCTTCTGGTTCGTATAAACTGTTTCGTAAATATGTTCCTTAAGATGCCAAAATGACAATGCACATGTATCTGGACAAGAATTTTGCATTGTTGTAACCAACACGATATGATCTTGAAAATCCATCGATGTAAAACGTTTACCTCTAGCATCAGTAAACTCATAATCAATACCAGAACCATAATCATCAAGTACTTTAAACTTATGATCACAACCACGTGTACTAATTAGTATCAATAAAAGAGCCGGACCAAATAAAAGTAACGTTGCTAAAACGACTTTCATTCGTCCGGCTTTATTTTCTTTAGCCATCTGCTAACTTATTTTAACCTCCGTAGGTCGCCCAAGTCTCTCCTACAGATGATCCTTCGTACAATACAATGAAGATCAAATATGCCATAAAGATAAAGTAAGGAAGTAAAATCACAGATCTTAATCCTTTACGCTCATCTCCAAGGTGCATAAATACCATTACGATGTATCCCGCTTTAAGTAAAGTCATAATAATGAAAGACCACTTAACGAAAGGCCATGCACCACTTCCTTGCTTGATCATCGCTCCAAGAGCCACCTCGATAATTGTAATGATTGTAAGTAACGCTGTTACCTTCCAAATCTTCGCTCTAATCTTTTTTCCTTGCTCTTCACTGTGGTGAGCATCCAAAGAATATTCTATAACGTCATCTCTTAACATAGTCGTCGTTTTAAATCAATTATACAAGGTAGAAGAATGTAAATACAAATACCCAAACTAAATCGACAAAGTGCCAGTACAATCCAGTTTTTTCTACCATTTCGTAATGTCCTCTTTTGTGGTAAACCCCACCAATTACTCCTAATAGGATAATAATATTAATGATTACTCCAGAAAATACGTGGAATCCGTGGAATCCAGTAATAAAGAAGAAGAACTGTCCGTATTGTTGAGGACCGTACTCGTTTTCTTGTAAGTTCGCTCCGTATATAACTCGACCAGCTTCACCTGAGCTAATAGCCTCATTGTACATTTTCATTGCTTCAGACTCACCAATCACATCACCTAATTTGTGATCAGCTCCTGCCTTTTTCACAATTAACTCCATGTGCTCATTCGGCTTTTTAGCAATCTTAGCTTCAGATCCGTCGTGTAATGTAATAACATCTCCGTTGATATGCCCCTCAGCAGCTGCATGTTGATAATCGTGCATTAAGTCAGCTTGAGTATAACCGTGCTCACCTGCCTTAATGACATCACCTTTTTTGTGGTGGTGACCAGCCTTCACTACTGTAAAGTTTTCAATTTCTCCAAAATGACCTTTTACGATTGCCATAGATCCATCCGATAATTCAACCTTCCCGAATTCAGATCCATGGATAAAGTGAGACCACTCCCAAGCTTGAGAACCTAAGAAGAAGAATCCACCAATAATAGTAGCGATCATCCATTTAGTTACTCCTTTTTTGTCCATTCTGTGTCCCGCTTCAACAGCCAATACCATTGTCACCGACGATACAATAAGAATGAAAGTCATTAAAGCCACATAAACTAGTGGATATCCATGACCTAAGAACGGAAGTGAATTAAACGTCTCTTCACCAATTGGCCAAGCGTCAACTGTGTTGTGACGTGAGAACCCATAAGCAACAAGTAATCCTCCAAACGTCAGTGCATCTGACACAAGGAAGAACCACATCATTAACTTTCCGTAGCTCGTACTAAATGGAGAAATCTTTCCTCCCCATAATGTTTTCGAGTCAATTTGCTTTGAAGCATGTCCTGCCATACCGAAAAAATTTTATGCAAGTTTAATGAATAAAAAGTAAAAATAGCAATAAATAAACCCACAATGCACCTAAAAAGTGCCAGAAAATTCCTGTGGTTTTCAATTGTATTAGATTTTCTTTATTGATAACTCCTGTAAATGAACGAATTACAACTAGCAGCAAAAAGAGTAAAGTAATTATCACATGGAGTAAATGCAAAAACGAAATCAAGAATAAATATGAAGACGCTGTATCAGCTGATTCCATAGCCTTTAATTGAAGATAAGGCGACAACTTAGCTCCGTCAATTTGAAGTTCTCTATTCTTATATTCTAATTCCTTGCCCTTATAGTAGACATGAAAATCTTTACCCATTTCACCTTTAACATAAAAATCTCCAGTTCCGTTTTTGACATTATATGCCAAGTAGAATAGTCGTTCTTTGTCAAGTAATTTCAATTCCTCACCATCTTTAGTTGTCAACTTTCCATTTTTCAATTCTAATGGTTGATTCTCGAAAAGAAGCGTGTAAGGGTCTCCGTAGGAATCAATCTTAAACGGTTTTTTATAGTCATAATCAGCAAACTGATTCATGAAAGCTTGAAGTGACTTCATCTCTTGGTCACTCATAATTTCACCGTTAATCAAGTAGTCATTCCCGTTTACTTCAATGTAATCATCTCCTTTTTTGATTTCGAAATAATCGCCATAACGACCATCTGTAACTATAATATGATGATTCACAAAGTGAACACCATTATCAAAAAGTTGGTTGTACCCTTTAAATTGAAAGTAAACGAATCCAAGACCTAAGACAAAAGTTATTAAAAGCAAGCCCTTATGTAAATTCCCCTGTCCATTTTTCGCCATGGCCTGTGCAGCGATCATTGTTCCGCTGCTTGCTAAAATTAATCCGGTACTCGTCCAAAATGCTGGCGGCAAAGGCACCTTTAACCAAAACGAATCTCCCATTGAAACAATGTAAGCAGACGAAAGTCCGGCGAACATCATAAATACACTAAAAATTAAAAGGTACGTAAGATTTTTCTTCGCCTTCTCGATCTGCTCCTTGTTGTTATCCTCAAAAACAGGCTGTTTCATAATCTACTAATTTTAAAATCCGGGAATAGCCCCATCAATCTTATCAAAAACGTATAAAAACTGTATGATTGGCAAATAGAAAAATGACGCGAACATGAGTTTTTTCGCATCCTTATCGTCGCAAGTTAAAAACAACCTGTACGCATAAAAGAAAAATGCAGCTCCAAGAACTGTAGCAACAATCATAGAAACTGTTCCCGTCCAGCCTAAAATCCATGGAAGAAGGCTAAATGGAATCAACGCTAAGGAGTAAACTACAATTTGAAATGCTGACTCTTTTGATTTTCCTTTTTTAGATGGCAACAATGAGAAACCACCAGCTTTGTAATCGTCAAATGCAACCCATGCAATCGCCCAGAAGTGAGGGAACTGCCAAGTAAATTGCACGAAAAATAAAACTCCTGGTATCAAACCAAACTCATTCGTATGCGCAATTGCTCCTAACATTGGTGGAATTGCTCCTGGAAACGCCCCAACAAACACAGCCCAAGATGACTTTCGTTTCATTGGTGTGTAAATGAATACGTATGATACAAAAGCAAAAAGTCCAAGTAAAGCTGAATACAGATTCAACATGTAAAGCATCGCCGTTCCGACGACTAGTGAGAAAATAACAATCGCATAGGCTTCTCGAACAGACATGTGACCTAGAGGCAATGGTCGTTTTGAAGTACGATTCATGAGTTTATCCAACTCTCTTTCCCAAATTTGATTAGAACCGTTTGATGCTGCCGTTACCAATAAGCCCCCAACAAGCAAGTAGAATATTTCCAGTCCGTCATTCCCTCCCACAAATAAATATCCAGATAAAGCTGAAACAATAACAAGTGAGGCAAGTCGAAACTTGGTGAAAACCATGTAGGTTTTTAATTTGGATCTAAAATCTGATTTTTGAGAGACCTCTTCCATTCAAGCAATTTGCTGTGCAAAAATAATCAATATTTGACCGTTAAAATTGATATTCATCATGTATTTGAATTGTTTCTTTCACTGTTCATGTATTTTCAAAACAATTTTTTCCTATTTTGCGCCAGATTTATCACTTAATCAACTTGCTTGAAGTGATTTAGACGTTCAAGCAACCTACTCCAAAAACAAAAAAGGATGTTGACAAACTCAACATCCTTTTTTTATTCTTTGTAAAATCTACTTACAAGATCAGCATTGCGTCTCCGTAAGAATAGAATTTATATTTCTCTTTTACTGCTTCTTCGTACGCCTTCATCACTAAATCATGACCTCCAAAAGCAGAAATCATCATTAATAAAGTAGATAAAGGTGTGTGGAAGTTAGTAATCAATGCATCCGCGATGCTGAAATCGTACGGAGGGAAGATAAATTTGTTTGTCCAACCTTCGTATGGCTTCAATAACCCATCAGTAGAAACAGAAGTTTCGATAGCTCTCATCGCTGTTGTACCAACCGCTACAACTTTCTTCTTATTTTTCTTAGCATCGTTTACTTTATCAGCACACTTTTCGGTAATGAACATTTGTTCAGAATCCATTTTGTGCTTAGTAAGGTCTTCAACTTCAACTGGACGGAAAGTTCCCAATCCAATGTGTAAAGTTACCTCTGCGAAATCAACTCCTTTTAATTCAAGACGCTTCAATAATTGACGTGAAAAGTGAAGACCTGCTGTTGGAGCAGCTACGGCACCTTCTTCCTTAGCGTAAATTGTTTGGTAACGCTCTTCATCTGAAGGCTCAACTTCACGTTTGATATATTTAGGAAGTGGAGTTTCTCCTAATTCAGTAATTTTCTTCTTGAACTCTTCGTATGGTCCATCAAAAAGGAAACGAAGTGTACGTCCGCGAGAAGTTGTATTATCAATTACTTCGGCTACTAGCGACTCATCATCACCAAAATAAAGTTTATTACCGATACGGATTTTTCTTGCTGGATCAACTAGTACATCCCACAACAAGCTCTCTCTGTTTAACTCTCTCAATAAGAAAACTTCGATTTTCGCACCCGTTTTTTCTTTGTTTCCATACATTCTTGCAGGGAAAACTTTCGTGTTGTTCATGATCATAACATCACCTTCATCGATGTAGTCAATAACATCTTTGAACAACTTGTGCTCGATTTCACCAGTATCACGGTGTACAACCATCAAGCGGGCTTCATCACGATTTTCACTTGGATATTCTGCAATCAATTCGTCTGGAAGATCGAAATTGAACTGCGATAACTTCATTTTATTCATCTTTCACCTAGATTTTCTCTGTTCCTAATTCTTACCCTATTGAATAAGAAGCGCAAAGATATAAAAGATTAGCTTAGGCTATTCCTCGTCTTTACGAATAAATTCTATCCACTCGTCAACAGACTTTGCGTCCTCGATGTTAAAGTCACCCGAACCTGTTCTTCTGAGTGCGATTAGTGTACCACCACTATTTAGTTTTTGTCCGAAATCGTGCGCTATTGAACGAATGTAAGTTCCTTTACTGCAGGTAATCTTAAAATCAACCTCTGGAAAACGCGAAGCGTCCACAGAAAAATCGTGAATATGAACAGTATTGGCTTTTAAAACGACTTCCTTTCCTGCTCTTGCTAAATCATAAGCTCGTTTACCATCAATCTGTTTGGCTGAAAAAATAGGTGGGACTTGCTGTTGTTCTCCCAAGAAACTTCTTCGAACCTCTTCGATTTGTTCAGTCGTAATATGTTCAGTTGGAAATTCTTGATCGTATTCTGTTTCAAGATCGTATGATGGTGTTGTTTTACCCAAAAGGATTGTACCAGTGTACGTTTTTTCACCACCCATGATTTCCTCAATCTTCTTGGTGTGTTTCCCAATACAAAGAATGAGGACTCCAGTTGCTAGTGGATCCAAAGTTCCGGCGTGACCAACTTTAATCTTTTTGACTTTTAAACGCTGCTTTAGATTCCATCGGATTTTATTCACCACATCAAAAGAGGTCCAACCCAATGGTTTGTCCACTACAATTGTGCTTCCCTGTGCAAATTCTTCAATCATCTATGCAAAAATTGACCAGCCGATCGCCACTGCACCAACGAGGAAGCAGTAATACGCGAAATATGAAAGTTTACTTCTTTTCACCAAGGCGATCATCCATGTACAAGCAACCAATCCAGTGACGAATGCCGCAATAAAACCAACACTTAGTGGGCCAGCACTCAATCCTTCAGTAGAAAATTCGCTACTTAAAACATCTTTAGCTACTTTACCAAGGATTAACGGAACGACCATCAAGAATGAAAATCGTGCAGCGCGTTCTCTGTCGATTCCCAATAAAACTGAAGTTCCGATGGTAGCACCCGAACGAGAGATTCCAGGTAGAATTGCAATCGCTTGAGCAACACCAATCACAACCGCATCTGAAATTCCCACTTTTTTCTCTGTGTTTTTAGCTCTATCAGCAAGGAAAAGAAGTAATCCAGTTAGAATCAACATCGATCCAACCAACAAAATCTTTCCATTAAAGAATGTTTCAATTACATCATCGAACATTACTCCAACAATTGCAGCTGGAATCATCGATAACACAATCTTAACTGAAAACCAAAATGCTTCATTTGATTTGAACTGAAGTAATCCAGCAATAATCTCTGCGACTTCCTTTCTAAAAACAACAATTGTACTGAGTGCCGTAGCAAAATGCAATACTACAGTCATCATCATACTTGATTCGCCTGAAAGATCTGAACCTTGAATGGCCTTGACCAATTCTAAATGCCCACTACTACTAACAGGCAAAAACTCTGTTAACCCTTGGATAATTCCAAGAATCAAAGCTTCTAAAAAACTCATAAATGAAAGGTTTACTCACCCTGCGTCTTTGGTCGACGCATAATTGAATAAAGAATGACAACATATCCTGCTACAATCAACATAGGTGCGATTGTAATGCGAACAGGACTGAACAACTCATCAGCATTGAATTTAGCTGGATCTTCAGTAGCTCCACCAATCATCAAGATGAATCCAAGCACGTTGATCGCCAAACCAATCAATAACAAACGATAATTTTGTTTACTGAAAGAAAATGGAGAATGCTTCGCATAATCTTTAAGATCAACTTCACCAGTCGATTTTACCGTTTGTGTTTCTGCCGTCGCCAATTGGTCGTCAAGCATATCCGATGTTGATTTTTTCTTGCTCATGGATCAAATTTAATACAAATCGTCCAATTTCATTCTCAAATATTTGTTAAGAGCGAACCAAGTTGAAATAATACTTATTAAAACACCAATCAACATGAGGGCTCCCCAGAGAATTAAATAGAAGTGGAAAGGAACAAAAATCTCCACCCAATCGAAGAAATTATTCGCAGCGTATATCAATAGTTGAAGTAATGCCATGGCGATTGTACCACCGATTAGTCCCATCCCAATTGATTGCCAAATGAAAGGGCGACGAATATAACTTCCCGTTGCACCCACCAACTGCATTGTTTTAATTGAAAACCTTCTTGAGTAAAGTGCAAGGCGAATGGTATTATTGATCATTGCAAAGGCTACCACAATCAACAACAAAGCCACCGCTCCGATTAAAAAAACAAATTGCTTGAATCCTAAATTTACAGAATCGACACTTTCTTTATCGTAGCTGACTTCTTCTAAAATATCACCGTATGCATCGTACAATTTAGATTTAATCGCCTCCAGTTTTTCGATATTCGCATATGCTTCTTTTGGCTTAAAACTAATTGTTGGCGGAAGTGGATTTTCACCTTCGAAAATGGCTAAAATATTCTCGCTTGTTTCGTTCGAGTCGTCGTTATCAAATGATTCCAAAGCACGATCAGGAGAAACAAAGTCAACCTCTTTAAATTCTTCCCATGTATTTAGTTCTTGAGCGACCTGTTTGATGTCAGCTTCGTTCATTTCAGGCAGAAAAAATATGTCGCACACCAAACTTTCCTTTGCTTGACGTTGAATGGTATCTAATCCGAAAACACCACCAAGCACAATTCCGATGACAAACAACACCAACGATATTCCAATGATCGTTGAGATGTAACTAGTTTTGACACCTCTGCGATTATTTTTATCTACATTTTCGCTCATGCATCAAATTTAGCAAGTTTCACCATTGAATGAATCAAGTTGAATCGCTAGTTATGCAAAAACGATTGTTCATTTAGTTGAAGTTCAGTTTCTACTTCACTATCAACTTTTTTTCGAGTGTACTATTTTCAGTTTGAAGTCGTACGATGTACATTCCAGAGTTCAAATTAGAGATATCAATCTTTTGTGTATTTCCCGAATCAATCTCTGAATTATAAACAAGTCTACCCGACAATGCAAAAATTGAAACAGAACCATTCACTTCAAGGTTTGAAGGAAGATCAATCGTAACTGAAGAAGTCGCTGGATTTGGAAATAAGTTCCAATCTGAATTCGTCAATTCATCTAAATCAGCATAAGCACTACAATTGATTTGAGAACTTACACTTGTACTTCTCGAGGAAATAAATGATTTCAATCCATAAATGGTTCCACCACCCGGACCTCCACCAGAAGTAATATCCGTTGAAATACTTTGGTCGAATTGTGCATTCGAGTACATTTTATTATTGTCCGCATACACATCATTTTTTATCAAGTTATAGAGTGCATCAATTTTTGGATCGAGGTGTGCGTTATTGAAATAGTTCTCAATCAAATAACACATAGCATTTTCATAATCTGCATAGAATCGCGTGTTTGCGAAAATGCGTTCAAGCAAAGGTCGATCTGAATTGTGGTAATCAACAGCCAAAGTCAGTGTGTTTTGACCGTTGGTGTAAGACCCGAAAGCTTCATTAGCATCCCATTTCACCCATTCCCATTTATCGGAAGACATATTGTGGTAGAAATAGTAATTTCTGGCTGATCCCGTGTAACTATCCAAATTACTGAATAAGTTATCGATTGCAAATCCAGCTATTAATTCTTCTTTTTCAAAACGCGTACTAAATTCATTTGCGAAATCTGTATCCGTGGAGTTATTGATGTAATCCATTAGCTCAATGAAATCCGTCCAATCATTAGCTACTTCATTTGTCTTCAATTCATATCGATCTGTATAATCTGTTGAAGACGGTCCATAATAAATGAGATCGGCTGGTGTTCCACCTCCTCCAGGACCACCACCAAAATTATCACCGGCTTTAAATAAGTTACCATCATCATCCAAGATTGCCCAATCTAAAAACTGATCATCAATTTGTTCGACCATGGTATAGAATCCCCAAAGCGTTCCGTTGATATACAGGTTTGCGAAATTTGCTCTCGGAGCTAAAACTCCCGCTTCACGACAGAAATCGAAAAAGACTTTTTCTCGCATCATTGACGGATCTTTAAAACCATTACTTAAATTCAATTTTTTGATTCCATCATAATCTTGTCCAGCGACATATTTATTGAAGTCGATTTTAAATGGCTTTTTGTCGTTGGGATGATTGTAAGTTGAATTCCCTTTGAATCGCACACCAACATCAGCAAATGAAGTTGTTCCAGTAGAATCAGTAATTGTAAGGTCAGCCTTCATGTAATCGGAAGTTGTATAATTCGTTTCGAGGCTATCCCAATATCCTGTTTGGTGAAAAGTTAATTCAATCGTTACTACCTGATCGTTCTGAAATAGATTATCGCCATCGATTTGAGCAAATAAAACACCATTCAAAAGAACACTAAGTGCTAGTAGGAAAATTCGTTGCATAGTCGTGATTTTATTACTTAGACTATACTTTTTCCGAATTCCTTCGCTTAATTGATACTTTTTCGAGAAAATTCTCCATTCACCATCCTTAAAATACCTAAAGCATTTTCATTTTGAAGCTCTATAGGCAATAATTGATCTGGCCAGTTTTGAAAAGCTGCTGGTCGAACCCAACGTTTAATTCCATCTACCCCAACGGCAGTAAAACGAACATCGGATGACGCAGGATATGGTCCACCATGCATCATAGAGGGATTCACTTGCACTCCAGTTGGCACACCATTCCAGATCATTCGACCTACGCGATTGCGCAATTTATCGACAACGGATTTATTGTTGATTAATTCATCTTCAGTTGCCAAAATTGTTCCCGTTAATTGTCCTTCAAGTTTCGCAATAATTTCCTCAAGTTGACTGATGCTTTCGCATTTAACAATCATCGAAAAAGGTCCGAATACTTCGTGATGCAGTTTTGTATTTTGAAGAAATTCTGCTCCAGAGACCGTCGCAATGAGAGCTTCTCCACAATTTGAGTTAGATTGACCTTCATATTTTGCCACAACCGAGGCATTTTCGTTTAGTGCATTCTTCTTTCCTTTCTCGAAGTTATTGTGAATTGTTGGATGCAGCATACAAACAGGCTCCTTCGAAGCGACTTCTTGACCAAGTTGAATAGCAAACTGATCTATTAAATCGGATTTTAGTCCTAACAGCAAACCAGGATTCGTACAAAACTGTCCAGCTCCTTGCGTGATTGAATTCGCATACATTTCAACTGCTTCGGAAAGATTTTCTTGCAAGTACTTTGGCAAAAGAACCACTGGATTGATACTTCCCATCTCCGCAAAAACAGGAATAGGTTCGTCTCGTTTCGCAGCAAGATCCATGAGTGCACGACCACCATTAATACTTCCCGTAAACCCAACTCCTTTTACATCAGGATGTGAGACTAATTTGACCCCAACATCTATTCCACTGCTATTCAGATTTGAAAACACACCATTTGGCATATTCGTTTTCTTAGCAGCTTTAACAACTGCGGAGGCTACCATTTCTCCTGTGCCGGCATGCATTGGGTGTGACTTCACAATTACCGGACATCCGGCAGCCAGTGCGCTCGATGTATCACCACCTGCGGTCGAATAAGCCAGTGGAAAATTGCTAGCACCAAAAACCACAATTGGTCCGATTGGAATATTCAACTTTCTAAGATCTAGAGTAGAAGCGTCCGTTGAAGTGTTGATTCGTGCATCTACCCAAGAACCTTCTTTAAGTAGTTCAGCGAATTTTCTTAATTGCCCTGTTGTTCTTGAACGTTCAACTCTTGCCCGTTCCGTTGGTAGACCAGATTCTTTAGAAAAAACATTTACTAACTCATCGCCAAGTGTTTCAATTTCATCAGCAATTTGCTCGAGAAACACCGCTCTTTGATCACCTGAAACATTCCGATAGACTTCAAATGCAACATTTGCCAATTGCACAGCTCTCTGAAGTTCATCATCAGACACTTCAACAAAAGTCCATTCATTTTCTTTGTTCAAGACAGGATCATAGGTTTTAAAGGTCACCTTTCCGTTTCCTATTAATTCATTTCCGATAAAATTCTTTCCTGTGATCATAATTGGCAATTTTCTCTAAAGTAAGGATAAAGAAAAAGCCTCACTCAAATGAGCAAGGCTTCTTTTATTTCGTTTCGATTAATATTCGAATGTTTCGAGGAACTTAGTTGTAAAGTTTCCTGCTTTGAAGTTTTCGTCATCCATTAATTTCAAGTGGAAAGGAATTGTTGTTTTCACACCTTCAATAATGTATTCTCCAAGCGCTCGTTTCATCTTCAGAATTGCTTCTTCTCTTGTTTGAGCTACAACGATCAATTTTGAAATCATTGAATCGTAGTTCGGAGAGATTTGGTATCCAGCATAAACATGTGTATCGATGCGAACCCCATGTCCACCTGGCGCATGGTAGCTTGTAATTTTCCCTGGTGAAGGACGGAAGTTATTATCCGGATCTTCAGCATTAATTCGACATTGGATCGAGTGCATTTTTGGGTAGTGATTCTCACCTGACATCTTATCACCAGCGGCCAATTTAATTTGCTCCTTGATAAGGTCGTAGTTGATAACCTCTTCCGTAATTGTGTGCTCAACTTGGATACGCGTGTTCATCTCCATGAAGTAGAAGTCGCGATTCTTATCCACCAAGAATTCAACCGTACCAACTCCTTCGTAGTTTACAGCTTTTGTTGCCTTAATTGCGGCTTCACCCATTCTTTCACGAAGTTCATCAGTCATGAATGGTGAAGGAGTTTCCTCAACTAATTTCTGGTGACGTCTTTGAATCGAACAATCTCTTTCTGAAAGGTGACAAGCATTTCCATATTGGTCACCCGCAATTTGAATTTCGATGTGGCGAGGCTCTTCAATGAATTTCTCCATGTAGATTCCGTCGTTACCGAAAGCTGCTCCAGCTTCAGCACGAGTAGAATCCCAAGCAGACTCCATGTCTTCCTCTTTCCATACCACGCGCATTCCTTTACCACCACCACCGGCAGTAGCTTTAAGGATTACAGGGTATTTAATTTTTTTTGCAACTTTCTTTGCGTCATCAAGATCTTTCAATAATCCATCAGAACCTGGAATACAAGGAACACCAGCAGCAATCATAGTTGCTTTTGCGTTCGACTTATCTCCCATTCCAGCAATTTGCTCTGGCGTAGCACCAATAAACTTGATTCCGTGCTCCTCACAAACTCGAGAGAATTTCTCATTCTCCGATAAGAATCCGTATCCTGGGTGTATTGCATCAGCATTCGTTATTTCTGCAGCTGCAATAATATTAGGAATTGAAAGGTATGATAAAGCACTTGTTGCAGGACCAATACAAACAGCCTCATCCGCAAAGCGAACTGGAAGACTATCTTTATCTGCTGTAGAATAAACAGCAACTGTTTTGATCCCCATTTCTTTACATGTGCGAATAACGCGCATAGCGATCTCGCCTCTATTCGCGACTAAAATCTTTTTGAACATGTCTCTAGTTTTTTATGGACACTTCTAAGAAGAAAGAATCTTCTTAAGCTAAATTCTTATGATGGATCAACAAGGAATAAAGGTTGATCGTACTCCACAGGAGTTGAATCATCTACCAATACCTTAACGATCTTACCTGAAACTTCTGCTTCAATCTCATTGAAAAGCTTCATCGCCTCAATAATACATACTGTATCACCCGAAGAGATTGTATCTCCAACTGAAACGAAAGAATCTTTATCCGGACCTGGTGAACGGTAGAAAGTTCCAATCATCGGTGATTTGATAGTGATATATTTTGAATCTTCATCTGCTGCTGGCGCTGCTGGAGTTGCTGCTGGCGCTGCAGGTGCAGCTGGTGCCGCAGGTGCTGGGGCCAATGCAGGAGCAACAGGTGCTGCTGGTGCCGCTTGGACAATGATTTGTTTTTCTTCTTTTTCCTTTTCTGATTTGATTGTGATCTTGAAGTCCTTTTGTTCAATCTCAACTTCGCTTACACCAGACTTGGCAACGAACTTAATTAAATCTTGTATCTCTTTGATATTCATTTCCTTCAGTTTTTTGACGTGCTAAAGTTAATATATTTTAGGAATTGTAAGCCCACTTCAAGTAGACAGCTCCCCAAGTGAATCCTCCTCCGAAAGCAGATAAAACTAAATTATCTCCTTTTTTAAGTTGTTTTTCGTAATCCCATAGACACAATGGTAATGTTCCAGCGGTAGTATTTCCATACTTCTGGATATTGATCATTACTTTGTCTTTATCAAGCCCCATTCGATTTGCCGTTGCATCGATGATTCTCAAGTTTGCTTGGTGCGGTACCAACCAATCTACATCTTCGCTAGACAAGTTATTTTTTTCCATGATCTCAGCTGAAACTTCAGCCATATTCGTTACTGCAAATTTGAAAACAGATTTTCCTTCTTGCTTCACGAAGTGATCTCTATTCTGAACTGTTTCAATCGAAGCTGGATTTGCAGACCCTCCTGCAGGTTGCACCAAGAATTGTTTCCCTGAACCATCTGATCTCAAAATGAAATCTTGAACTCCGAGTCCTTCTTCATTTGGCTCAAGCATAACAGCTCCTGCTCCATCACCAAAAATCACACATGTAGCGCGATCTTCATAATCGATGATAGAAGACATTTTATCTACACCAACAACAATCACCTTCTTGTGTCGACCCGTTTCGATGAACTGGGCCCCAGTTGAAAGCGCGTATATAAATCCAGAGCATGCAGAATTGAGGTCAAATCCCCATGCATTACTCATTCCCACTTTATCACAAACAATATTAGCAGTACTCGGGAAAGGGTGATCTGGTGTTACTGTTGCAACAATTACCAATTCAACATCCTCTGCTTTCGTATTTGTTTTTTCCAATAAGCCTTTTACAGCTTCTGCCGCCATGTCAGATGATGCTCCATCTTTCATGATACGACGTTCTTTGATACCGGTTCTGGTTGTTATCCACTCATCATTTGTATCAACCATAGTTGACAACTCATGATTTGTTAAAACATAATCTGGTAGATACCCTTGAACTCCAGTTATTCCAGCTGTAATTTTGCTCATGATTAATTAAATGCTTCGTTAATCTTGGTAGCCAAACCTGATTTTGCGACTTCCCAAGCGTGTAATATCATATTTTTTACCGCAACGCCATTTGAAATACCGTGGCCAATAACCACGTTTCCATTAACCCCGAGAATTGGCGTTCCACCATAATTCTCGTAATTGAAGCGATCAAAATACTCATCTCTGATTCCTCGTTTTCTCATCAAAGTGTAAATCCCTTCAGCCTCTTTAAGCACAACATTACCTGTGAATCCATCACAAACAATTACGTCAGCCTTACCTGCAAACAAATCTCTTCCTTCAACATTACCAATAAAGTTAATATTATCAGAAGCAGCTAACAATTTGTGTGCAGCCTGAGTAAGCAAATTTCCCTTTGAAGCTTCTTCACCAATGTTTAGAAGTCCGATTTTAGGTTGTTTAACTCCATAAACATACTGAGAGTAGAGCGATCCTAATTCAGCAAACTGAGCTAACACATCTGGCTTGCAATCTGCATTTGTTCCTACGTCTAAAATAATAGATTGAGAACCGTCTATACAAGGAAGTATTGATGTAATACAAGGACGAATAATTCCAGGGATTGAATGTATCTTGTACATTGCCCCAACCAACATTGCGCCGGTGTTACCTGTACTTGCGAAAGCTTGAATTTCCTTACTAGCTAAAAGATCAAAACCAACAGCAATAGAACTGTTTGGTTTCTGAGGAATTGCTCTAGTTGGATGATCTTCCATTGTAATCACATCCGGAGCGTGAACGATCTCAAAATTATTTGGATCTTCATTTAACGACGAAAGGCCACTCAAGATTTGATCTTGGTCGCCTATCAATACTATTGTCGCCTCAGAAGAGATTTCTTTACGCGCCAAGACCGCACCTTCAAGGTTTGCGTCTGGAGCAAAATCACCTCCGAGTACGTCTATTCCAATCTTCATTGCGAAGAAGAATTAACGAACAGATTAAACTGCTACTTCTTTCTCAGCTACTACTTTTCCTTTGTAGTAAAGTTTCCCTTCATGCCAGTAAGCATGGTGGAATAAGTGAGGCTGCCCTGTTGTTGGACATGTCGCGATGTTTTTCGCTTCACCCTTTACGTGAGTTCTTCTTTTGTCGCGTCTCGTTCTCGAGATCTTTCGTTTTGGATGTGCCATTTTTGTCTATTTATATTCTTTGTGTGCTTATGCACTAATTATCATTATTCTTTAGCTTCTTTAATGCCGCCCATCTTGGATCAAGTTCTTCTTCATCTTCGATATCTGGCTCGGGAGCTTCATAATACTCTGAATTTATCATGTATTCGTCTAGAAGGTCAAGCATTTCTTCATCACAATCATCTTCATCTTCATGAACGACTCTTGCAGGTAATGAAACCGTAATGAATTCTAAAATACTTTCCTTGATGTTGATCTCAAATTCCTCTGGATAGACGATCACCAACATTTCATCTTCTGTTGGCTCGTTACCAAATTTATAGATCAACTGATACTCTCCTTCAACAGAGATTTCCATCGGCGCTGAACAACGATCGCAAGCAGTATGCACTGTACCATCGATTGTAAAGTTACCAATCATCATTGTCTCTTTCTTCTCCAACTCGAAATGCACTTTTACATTTCCTTTTTGGATCAACGAATACTCAATATTTTCAAAGAACTTGTCGTCAATATCAAAATCGAATTCATGCTTCCCAATCTTCAATCCAACAAAAGGGATAATGTATTCTTTATCTAACATTTTCGACGTTTTCAATCACCTACCTCATGGATAGGGGCGGCAAAGTTAACGAATTTCACTTAATTCTGTTAATATCTTTCCGTTAATTTTTATTCTTTTGATTCTTTCGGTTTGTTTTCCCTAGGGTTTCTGCGTTTTTCACGACGATCTTCTGTTTGTATTTCTAGTGGATTTGCCGAAATTTCTTTCTCAAATAGGTGATTTCTGTGCACATCGATTGCTAAATAAATGGCATTTCGCATCGAATCACCTGAAGCTTTATCTTGTCCAACTATATCATAGGCCGTTCCGTGGTCTGGCGAAGTTCTTACGATTGGAAGTCCCGCCGTAAAATTCACCCCTTCATCAAATGCCAACGCTTTGAATGCCGCCAAACCTTGATCATGGTACATTGCTAAAACGCCATCGTATTGTGACTTCGAAGACGAACCGAAAAAACCATCGGCAGGAAAAGGTCCAAATGCCAAAATCCCATCATTCTTTGCTCTACCAATTGCTGGAATAATAACATCATGCTCTTCGCTACCCATTTTACCGTTTTCGCCTGCGTGTGGATTTAATCCAAATACAGCTATTCTCGGACGCTGAATTCCAAAATCTCTTTTTAAACTTTGTTCAAAAGCCGCAATTTTCTTTGCTACACCATCAATTGTAATCGTCTCACTCACTTCTTTTAAAGGAATGTGAGAGGTAACTAATCCAACTCTTAAGGTAGAAGACACCATTAGCATCAGCGCTTCTTCTTCTCCAGCTAAATCCGCCAGATACTCGGTGTGACCAGGGAATTTAAATCCTGTTTTTCCCATTGCTTCTTTAGAGATAGGAGCTGTAACCAATACATCTACCTTACCCGCAGCCAAGTCATCTGTTGCAGCTTTCAACGCTTCAAATGCACATTTACCACTGGTTTCAGTTGGTTTTCCCATCTCAATATTCACATCATCTTGCCAAACATTGATAACACTTACCTTTCTTGGTTTTGCGTCTTCTGCCTTTTTAATGCTTTGATAATTGAATTCGTTTAATTGAAGTGTCTTCTTGTAATACGATAGCACCTTCGAAGAACCATATATAACAGGCGTACAGTCGAGTAAAAGTCGATTGTCAGCAAGTGATTTTATTACAACTTCCGGACTTATTCCATTGATGTCTCCGAGAGTGATTCCAACTTTTACTAACGGCAAATTCGATTTTTCTTTATGTTGTTCTTTTTTCTTGTCCATTAAGCATAGTTTTTAAGGAACTGATACAGTAATCTAACTCCTGTTCCCGTTCCACCTTTTGTACGGTATGACTTAGTGCTATCCAACCAAGCCGGTCCAGCAATATCCATATGAATATATGGTGCTTTTACGAAATGTTCTAAGAATTTTCCGGCTGTAATCATTCCAGCGTAAGGTCCACCTAAATTTTTCAAATCAGCTATTGGCGATTTCATTTCTTCCATGTAATCATCCCAGAATGGAAACTTCACTACACGCTCATGCGTTGAATTTCCTGCGGACTCCAATTGATCAAAATATTTATCCTCTGCATTCCCCATAACGATCGATGCCTGTGTGCCAATCGCCCGAACAGCAGCCCCAGTTAAAGTCGCAGCATCGATTACTAATTCAGGATCGAATTTTTCTGAGTATGATAATGCATCAGCCAAAATCATTCTACCTTCAGCATCCGTGTTTAATACTTCAACCGTTGTTCCATTATACATTGTGATTACATCTCCTGGAGCATAAGCATTCAATCCAGGACGATTATCCGTAGCAGGAATTAGGGCAACCAAATGAACTGGCAATTGTTGTTTTGCCGCTAAGTAGATGGCACCAGCCATGCACGCCGCTCCTCCCATATCACTCTTCATGATGTCCATTGAATTAGCTGTAGGCTTCAAACTCAAACCACCAGTATCATACACAACACCTTTTCCAACTAAAACGATTGGTTTCTTATTGACTGGACTTTCAGGTTTGTATTCTACAATTGAGAAAGTTGGTTGATCAACCGAACCTTTGTTCACAGCTAAAAGTCCACCCATTTTAAGGGATTCAATTTGTACTTTTTCAAGAACTTTTACATCAAGTGGAGCATCATCAGCTAGACAAACGATCTCTTGTGCTAATTGTTCAGCATTCAAATAAGAAACAGGTTCATTGACCATATCTCTTGACCAAAAAACTGCCTTTTGAATGTCAAGCAACTCTTGAATTTTCTCCTCTGTTACAGAATCAGGTACAGCTATAATTTCAAGCTTATATTTTTTCTTGTCTTGATCTTTGAAATACTTCAAGAATTGATAGCTCGCAAGGAGTAGTCCTTCTAAAAAGTAATACACGTCCTCTTCCGAACCAATAATTTGAATAGCCTCTACATTCTTGTCCAACTTAGAGCGATATTCAGCTCCAAAGCCACGCATTTTTTCGTGATCATCTTTCGACTTAACTAAAAATTTCGAAGAAGAAATCTCGTCAACAAATAACGTGTCTTTATCAGAAGAAGAGAATGCATCGAATATTGATTTTTCAGCATCATTGAGCTGACTTGAATGATCTGAACTACCTAAAATAATGACTTTATGTTCGCCAGTGTTGCTAGAGTCTTTTACGTTTATTTCCATCTTGGTTCAATTCTATGACAAAAATAATGAACTAGGTGGACTTCCATCGAATATCAAGAAATAACTCCTTTATTCTTCCACAGGAGCCTCTTCATCCTTCTCTTTGAATTGATTCATATCAACATCGTAGTACTGTCGATTAAGGATTTTACCATATTTATAGCTAGTAATAGTGATATCTAACAAATTCTCTCGATACTTAATTTCTTCTTCTAAATCTGGTAAGTTCGGATTCAAACAGATATCTCCCAAGTATTTTGTTTTGGACAGATCACCTTTGAGCCATCTTCCATTTCTTTTACCCAGAATGTAGTATCCATATTCATGGAGTTTTCCATAAGGGTCATAAAACTTCCATTCTCCAGTTGGCAATCCATCCTCCATTTTACCTTCACTCTGAAGTGTCCCGTTATCATAATAATTCTTAACGAATCCATTCATTCGATTCTCAGTGTCTAGCGACCATTTTGTGAGATATTGTCGAACTTCATAGTGATCACTGTGTGAACAATCGTACTTTTCGCTCTTTTCGATAATATAGCTTTCGTGCAGAATATCACCATCAGCATCTATCTCCGTGTAAACACCTCTCGAGTTAAACTTGATTGAGTCGTTCAGGACAATGGTTGAATCAAAATAATCAACTTCATACAATAGTTCACCGTCATAGCTGTAGTACTTCCAACAACCAGCCTTGTTACCTTTACTCATTAAACCATCTCGAGCTACGGTATCATTCGGATAATACTTTGTCAGTTGATAATCAATTCCCGACTTATCTACTAAACTAGGGCGACCATAGTAGGGTTGATTGTAAAACCCTTCCATGTAACCATATTTGTAAAGAATTGATTCTAACGATTGCGAAGAAGTAATATCTGAAGGTTCAAAGTAGATTGAATCCTGCCAATCAAATTGATAGCGTACACTGAGCTCGTTCTCTTCCCAAATTTTTTCTTCCACCGGGAAAGAGTATTGGAATTTTACATAATGATATTTCGTTCCGAGAGAATCATACGCTTCATAATCTTCGATTGATTCTCCATTCAAAAAGAAGCCTCGTTTTGCCAGTCGACCATTTGTATGATATGATTTAGACTCTCCTTGCAGAAGTCCGTCTTGAAAATTTAAGTCGAATAACAAAATTGAATCTCTATCTGGTAGCACAAGATAAGTCTGAACATACCCATCAAGTGCTCCATTTTCAAAATTTGATCTGGTAAAAGCGATTTTATTTCTTTCAATCGTTTCACCGTCTAAAAGCCCCTCTTTGTAATTTGATCTACTTGTGATATTTCCTTGCCAATCATAGAATATTTCAACACCATCTTTGAAGCCATTTTTGTAATCTGCAATTGACGAAATGTAATGAAGTTTCTTTTTCGGGAAGGAATCAATTGTGCTTATCTCAAACTCGTTCCAACTATCTTCTCTTGGATATTGATAATTGTAATTAACTACACGTCCGTCGGTGACTCCATTTTTGTATGGCACTTCAAGCATTTTATTGTTGAATTGGTCGAGCCCTATCCAAACACCATGCGGTTTACCATCCATGAGATACCCAGAAATCTTCGTCAATTCCGGGTAGTCTGACCTTCCATTTTGATACTCTTCGAATTCATATTCATAATACCCATATTCCCCTCCAACTTGAAAGAAACCGTCAAAGAGGTTTTCAAAAATATCATCATAAATCATTGTTCCGATTGATTTCGAGAGTCCGGTTTCGTCTGTATAATTGAACAATACTGGATATCTCGATTTACCGGTTTTTCTTGCTTCTTCGAAATCTGCTTCTACTTTATGAATGTGCTTATAGCTTCTTGGAAGTTTCACATCCATACCCTTCTTTGAAATCTTGATTTTTTTTCCAGAAAATTCGATGTTAACATCTCCTGAATATGGTGTTTCATTCTTGAACAGTTGATAATCGCTGGCAACATCAAAAAGCATAAAAGATTCTCCCACATTTCGCTGGGGAATGGTGTCCTTTTCCATCATCTCGTACATAGCTCCAGATGCCGTATTATTCAATTTTAAATCAGAAAAATAGTGACTTGATCCTCCTGTCCAACTTTCAAAATCTTCCGCAAAAACGCTTTTGTTTTCATATGATATTTTGCCACTAGCTGCAATCGACTTCGAACGAACTGTTCTTGAATTAGGATCAAAATTTGTTGTGAAAATCATTGATGAATCACCAGTATACCATGATCGGTAAAGAACTACCTCATCATCTAATTCATGCGCCAAAGTGTCATAATTATAGTACATGTAAAATTGACCATATTCCGATTCCGTTGCCTTCAATCCATCAAGTAATGTATAACTAACCTCTTCATAAGACTCTTGGATGTGTTTAAAATCACCTAGTTCATCGTATACTATTTCCTTGTAAGGCTTACCGTCGTAATCGAATATTTCTCGTAAATAATGATTAGAATCTGCGATAAATCTGATTTTGTCATGGATATTTCCATTATCCCAATACAAATCACCTTCTTCAACCAAGCGACCTTCATCAAAAACAAAGCGCATCATCAACTGGCCATTTCCATAAAATTTCTCGTAAACTCCAGTGTAACGGGGAATTGCACCAACACTATCAAGTAGAATTCCTCTTTTCTTGTTTACCTCATCTTCCGGGTCAAAAACTACTACCTGAAGCGCATTAAAGTCGCTCCCATAATAGCGATAATCAGAAAATTCTAAATTCGAATAATACAGTTCTTCAGAAATGTTATCTGGTACATCATTATTTTTTTTGAAGGCGATGTCGTATAAAGTCGGCAAGTCACTTAACTCATTTTCAGAATAGAAATTGAATTGAGTCCTATCTGCACCATAACAATTGTATTTCCCATTTCGAATCCATGGAACACAAACGATTAAAGAGTCATTTGAATTTAATGTGTAATGCTCCGTAATTTGCGCATTGTTTCGGTTTCTGATTTCATTAAAATTCTCATCATAATAAGTTTGTACCTCTCTATATATCCACTCTCCTATTTTTTTACCTTCTGAATAAAAGCCTTCTTCAACTGGATATTTTGAATTACTATATTTTATGTATTTCCCGTTTCTCGCTCCATCTTTAAATTCAATAATATTGATAATTGTATCCTGATTGGGATATCCTAACTCAATGTATGAATCGACATCATGTTCGTCTAACCGCCTTGCGGGAGAACGTTCAACAAAAGTCCACACTCCAGATTTTAATCCATTTTCAAACCACCCATGTTTAAGTGTATCATTCTGAAAATTCACCCAAGTTGCTTCACCATCCATCGTATTGTTTCTCAAGTTGAAATAAGCCGCGATAAAGGTTTTTTCCATTTGGCAATTTCCTTTTTTATCGACAACACAGATTGGATCATAATATTGAATATACTTACCATCAGGAAGTGGATCCAACGATGGAATAATATCAATGTTCTCCGAAAAATATTGCTCTAGTAGAGGGTATGGATTTTTACGAGCCGCTTTGACGAATTTACGGTTGATATATTTTCTCTCATTCATGAAATTATTAGATACTTTCAACAGATCTTTTATCTCTCGAAACTCCTCTCTACTTAAAACCTTTCTTTCAGGATCAATTTCCTGAGATAATTTCACAAACTTTTTGTAGTTAATTCTCCCATTATTGATATTGTCAATCAACAAGAAGTAATCTCCATGTGAACGCACCTTCGCCTTAAATGGATATATGTAAAATTGCTCCCCATCAATTATCGTAGAATCTAATTTTTGTGAGAACGCATATAAATTAATGAGCAACCCAAAAGAAATTAAACAGAGTAGTCTAGTGGTAATATTCATATTCAAAAGTTTCAATTTGGGTATTCTGTAATTCATTATTTATTGCATCCGTTTTGTGTATCATTTTTACTGGATTACCCCATTCGTTCAAACTCCACACAGATCGCTTCACTGTAAGCATTTGGTCAATGCTAAACGTTGAATCCGTGAAACCGTTACACACACCTTCATTGTTATACTTGACAATTCGATGATACGTAAATGGTGTTTTTTCAATCTTCAACTCAAGAGGTAGATGGTATTTCTTATGATATTCCACACTGATTACATCACTTTCATTCACACGATTTTCAACACGATATCGCTTTTCAGGGAAGCGTGGATTACCCAGCATGACTAAATCGAAAGACGTTGGGTTTAAGATTGAATCCACACTCAAGGGACCATAATATTTTTCATTGGTCATACACAGCAAATAAGTTCCATCAGATACATTCTTGTAAACGAGAAAGTCTGATGCATATTTTTCTGGTTTATATATTTTGTATTTAGATTGATCCAACACTGAGTTTGGCACATTGGTTTCTAACTCTGAATACCCAAATTGATCAATCCCATTTGGATATTCAAATCTCAAAGAAGATACTTCTTGCCCTTCATAATACTGACTGACATTGTATGATTGCAATCCACCACTCTCATCAAACGTATATTCTTTAATTGTTCTTGGCAATCTTAATTTCGTTGTATCATCGTTCAGAGAGTATGTCTTACGTATTATTTTCTGAATATTAGACTTACGTATCAAAGAGTCATCGAACCAAACTGGAAAAGAAAGTTCTTCCTCAAACTCTGAAAAATAATGAGACAGACGGATTAAAGAAGGTTGTAAAACTACTTTACTTTTCTTTCTTTTCATTCGCACTTCTTCACTGCATCCAAATAAGAATGCTACTGCTAAAATTCCACCTATTAAAAATCTCATTTTCATATTAACGTTCAATATAACAACAATCTTTCTCATGGACTTACAGCTATTGAAAAATGATTTCATTAGGGATGTTTTTTAACGTAATTTTGCACCATGCAAGAAATGCGACCAATAACAGATTGGCTACCAATCACCAAAAATGAATTATCTAAACGGGGAATTGACCAAGTAGATGTTGTTCTAGTTTCCGGAGACGCTTATGTCGATCATCCGGCGTTCGGAACTGCAGTAATTGGTCGTATCATCGAAGATGAAGGATTCACCGTTGCAATTATCGCTCAACCAAACTGGCGCGATGATTTACGTGATTTCAAAAAGTTTGGTAAGCCAAAGTATTTCTTCGGTGTAACTGCAGGTTGTATGGATTCGATGGTAAATCACTACACGGCCAACAAACGATTGCGTTCTACAGATGCTTACACTCCTGGTGGAGAAGCTGGATTTCGTCCGGATTATGCGACTTCAGTCTATTCTAAAATTCTAAAGGAAATTTACCCAGATGTTCCTGTGATGATTGGTGGAATTGAAGCTTCATTACGTCGAGTTACCCACTACGATTATTGGTCGGATAAGTTAATGCCTTCCATTTTAGTCGACTCTCAAGCAGACATCCTTGTTTACGGAATGGGTGATCAGCCCTTACGAGAGATGCTCCGTTTATTGAAAAAAGGAGTTCCTTTCGATAATTTGCGCACGATTAAACAAGTCGCTTTTTTACAGGATAAATCAGAAGAGCTTCCAAAGAATAAACAGTGGAAAACTACTGCTCTAGCGAGTCACGAAGAATGTCTTGCCGACAAGATAAAATACGCTGCAAACTTCAAAATTGTCGAAGTTGAATCAAATAAATGGAACGCGGACCGCATTACTCAGGATGTTGGTGAAAAACGTTTGGTGATCAATCCACCATACAAGACGATGACGGAAAATGAAATCGACCAATCTTTCGATTTGCCATACACGCGACTACCTCATCCGAAATACAAAAAACGTGGTGCTATTCCGGCATATGACATGATCAAGTTTTCGATCAACATGCATCGTGGATGTTTTGGAGGTTGTAGTTTCTGTACTATTTCTGCTCACCAAGGAAAATTCATTGCTTCTCGTAGTGAAAAGTCGATTTTGAATGAACTGGAAGAGGTAACCGATCACCCTGAATTTAAAGGATATATTTCGGATTTAGGTGGACCTTCTGCGAACATGTATCGCATGAAAGGTAAAGATGAAGATATCTGTGCGAAGTGCTCCAGTCCAAGTTGTATTCATCCTGTGATTTGTAGCAATTTAGATACTTCTCATAAGCCAATGACCGAGCTTTATCGCAAGGTTGATGAGCATCCAAAGGTGAAAAAAGCATTTGTTGGTTCTGGAATTCGATATGATTTATTGGTTGATGACTTCAACAAGAATAATGAGGACAATAATCATGATGAGTACATAGAACAATTGGTTACGCGACATGTCAGTGGTCGACTTAAAGTAGCTCCCGAACATACTTCAGATGCAACGCTCCGCGTGATGCGAAAACCATCTTTCAAATACTTCCATAAATTCAAGGAAAAGTACGATAAGATTTCAGCGAAACACGGACTGAATCAGCAATTGATTCCTTATTTCATTTCCTCTCACCCAGGTTGCGAAGATGAAGACATGGCGAATTTAGCTGTGGAAACAAAAGAAATGGGGTTCCAATTGGAGCAAGTACAGGACTTCACGCCAACGCCAATGACGGTGGCAACTGTGATTTACTACAGTGGTGTTCACCCATACACTTTGAAACCATACAAAACAGTAAAGGACAAAGAATCGAAAGTGAATCAACGAAGATTTTTCTTCTGGTACAAAAAAGAGAATCACAGTTTCATTCGAAAGTCACTTCAAAAAGCAAATAGAATGGATTTGGCCGATCAATTAATTGGACAGAAACCGAATCAAAACTCAAAGCAAGTTCCAAAATGGCTCGAAGAACGACGTAAAAAAGAATCGAGAAAAGGGAAAAAGCGCAAATAATTGTGGAATCTTAAAAATATTGCATCTTATTGATATGAAAGCAGCAATTTTTTACTCTACAGTCGTCTCAATTTTTACCATTTTATTGGGTAGTTGTGCCGTTACGGACTCCGTTGAAACAAAAGTTTACTCTTGCAGCAGTAGCGTTATTATTGAGAAAGTTGATACCTATTTAAGGAAAACAGGTTCAGATCAACTCAACGGCTCCTTCTCTGGTAAAATTATCGGTCCAGATGGTGCAGAAATTATTGCTGCTAAAATCTATGATAGAGAGAAAAACATCGGTGGGCTTTCTGATATTGAAGGTTTGTTTCATATCCGAGACTTACAGCCTGGAGCCTATCATTTCGAAGTTCAATCTCTTGGATATCAAACGTGTCAGCTACCTGAAATCACAATTAATCAAGGTGAACGAATTTCAATTGACATTATGCTCAGTGAAGAGCTTCAACCTGTTTTGTTAAAACCCATAATTTACTTTTATCCTGAAAAGGAAACTGAAATTGAAGTCCAATTGGATTACCAAGGTGACCTCACAACAACTTACCCAAAAATCAGTGGAAATCGATGGAAAGTTAACGCCAAACCTGATGGAACGTTAACAGATGAAAATGGTCGCTCTTATTACGCTTTGTACTGGGAAGGAAATCCAAACAACCAACTTCAAATGCAAGATGGATTTGTAGTGAAAGCTGAAGAAACGATCACCTTTCTTGAAGAAAAGTTAGATCAACTCGGGCTATCAGAGAGAGAAGCGAATGAGTTTATTATGTTTTGGCTTCCTAAACTGGAGAGTAGTCCGTACAATGTTATTCATTTTGCACAGGAGAATTATTTGGATTTGGCACCATTAAACATCCAACCTCAACCCGATAATGTGATTCGCGTGATGATGGTTTTTGAAGCAATTAATCACCCAATTGATTTTCCAAAACAACTACTACCTGAGAAACCAAAAAGAAATGGGTTTACCGTTGTTGAATGGGGAGGAACTCAAGTATATGATTTAGGCGGAATATGATGTAATAAAGTAAATTGTTTCGTATTTTTGAGTACACAATCGACTTATGAAACAACTACTTACCTTTTTTACGGTGATTTTGACCGTGTTCTCTTCGGGCGCTCAAACTGAGAGAGCTATTAATTTCCAAGCGGCTTACAATCAATTTCCAAACGTGACACCTGGTGTTTTAGAGGCTATTGCATGGGAAAATACCCGAATGATTCACTTAGAAAACATTTCTGAGGGATGTTCAGGAATTCCAGTTCCTTATGGAATAATGGGATTGCATGACTACGGAAAAGGATATTTTGTAGAAAACGGTAAACTAGTTGAACAAGTTTCTGGGATTTCTATTGAGCAACAAAAAGCTTTCCCGCAAAAGCAAATTGAAGCTTACGCAGCAACATACAGTCATTTAATGCAAGCTGAAATCAATAATGGTGGAAGCGTAACAAATCCAGAAAGTATATACGGTGTTTTATTGCAACTGTCACAAATACCAGATTCAGGAGAAGTCAACCTAATGCTTCGGGACAAACAAGTGTTTCAAGTTTTTAAATTCATTTCGTCTAAGGAAAAAGCCATAAAACATCGATTTGGAATCTATACCGAAAACTATCGTGGAATTTTCGGCAATAACCTAAGTATTCTGACTTCAAAAAAATTGGATATTAGCTCCGGTCATGTGAAAAATGAAAGAGGCTTGTCGTATGTACCAACTGCCCTAGCACTATCGAAGTCGGTGGATTATGGACCTGCTATTTGGGATCCTACTCCCTGTAATTACAGTACTCGATCACTTCCAATTTCGGCAATCACCATTCATACTGTTCAAGGAACTTACGAAGGAGCAATTTCTTGGGCTCAAGCTTGCGGCACAAGTAGCGTATCTTATCATTATGTTATTAGTTTTGAGGGAGAGATTACTCAATTAGTCCATGAAGTAGACAAAGCCTGGCATGTTGGTTCTGAAAATGATTACACGATTGGCTATGAGCACGAAGGTTACGTTTCAAATCCAAACAATTATACTGATTCGATGTATTTTGCATCGGCAGATTTAAGTCGTGATATTATTAATAGTGGATATGGAATTCCCGGTTTACGCACCTATTACGGTCCAGCAACTGCCGGAATAAACACAATAGGTGGATGTACTAAGATCAAAGGGCATCAACATTATCCAAATCAATCGCACACCGACCCGGGAGAATTTTGGGACTGGGAACGCTATTACAAGTTGATCAACAACAATCCAACAATAACAACGATTACTAGTCAATCTGGAGTTCATTACGATTCTGGAGGAGCCGGAGGAAATTACCAAGATGATGAACGTTACCTGTGGTTGATTCAACCAACGAATGCTCAATCAGTGACCCTCAACTTCACTTCATTTGATTTAGAGTACGACTACGACTTCCTCTTTATTTATGATGGTGACAGCACTGATGCTCCATTAATTGGAAAGTATACAGGAACAAATTCACCAGGAACAGTTACTTCTTCTGGTGGATCTTTGTTGATTGAATTTAGAAGTGACTGTAGCACAACGAACTCAGGTTGGGTAGCCGATTATTCTTCCATTCTTTTGGATTCAAACCCGCCATCAACAGCGGTTGCACCGGACAACATGTGGCATACCGATGATTTTACGGTAGACTTCACCGACTTCGATAATGAAACAGGAGTTGAAGACCGCTACTATTTAGTTGCTAAAAAACAAGTTACTAACAACAGTTGGAAGGCAGGTTCATCTGAATTCGCTTTTGAAGATTTTGAAGACGACATGAGTTCCTGGACAAGTCAAACTGGAACTTTCCAAGTGGTAAATGGAGAATTAAATTTTGTGGACGTCAATCAGCAGAATTCAAACGCCTACATGACGGTTCAACAGGATCAAAACAATGCTTTTTTGTATGAATGGGATCAATCATTTGTCTCGACTGGAACAAACCAACGAGCGGGACTTCATTTCTTCTGTGATGATGCGACTTTACCTAATAGAGGTAATTCATACTTTGTTTATTACCGCGAATCGGATGATCAAGTACAGATTTACCGAGTAACTAACGATGTTTTCAATCTTGAAGCAACGGGCAATGTTTCAGTTGACGCGACCATTTCTTGTAAAGTAGCTTATGATCCAACAACAGGAGTAATTGAAGCTTACTTGAACGATTCATTAGTGACTTCATGGCAAGATCCAAGTCCGATTACAGTTGGGAACAGCATTTCGTTCCGCTCTGGAGGTTGCGCAATTAATTTTGATAACCTGACTGTTTCACGCTCTCGAGGAAATCAGGTTTTGATAACTGCGGGATTCACGGATGAGCTTTCAATTGAAAGTGAAGGAGCACAAGAAACAGGAATGGTGCGATCGATAGTAATCGACAGCATGCACAACTGGTCTCTACCAGCTCAAGAAACCTATTTACTGGACTTCACAGCTCCAACTTTTGACTATTTGAATGATGGAACAGGATCAGATATTGATACTTTCTACAACGGAACAGTTGAAGCTAACTGGAACATGATCGATATTCACTCGTCGATTGCGGACTACGAAGTAGCGATTGGAACGTTACCATTACTTGATGATGTTTATCCATGGTCGAGTAACGGTGTTTCTGGTGCGATTTCACATGTTTTGAGCAATCCAATTTATGGAGAGGTTTACCATGTTTCAGTGCGAGGAATAAATGGAGCTGGACTTCAATTACAGTTAACTTCAAACGGACAGAAATTAGTTGACCCAACAGTTTCGTTGGGTGAGTTGACTTCTGACAAAATCATTGTTTATCCAAACCCAGCTAGTGAATTAATTACCGTTGATGGTGCACCAAATGGAGCTTCTTTTATTATTTACGACAACCGAGGAAGTGTTGTGTTAACTTCTGACACAAATACCATTCAACTCGATTCTTTAGCGGATGGCAACTACCAATTGATGGTCGAACATCAAGGAGCGTTTGTCTTGAAACAAATTATCGTAAAGAAATAGAAATTCTGCCCGGGAGAACAGCTATAGCTTGCTGCACCATTTTTTGAATACCGTTGTTATTGACAAAGAGCGACCACAGAAGCTTTTTGACAATCTACAACGGCCAAAAAAGGAAAGTAACTAATGCTGGAATACCGAAAAGGCAGCCAAGAAAAAACCCTGACATCCAAAAGGAAATCAGGGTTTCTGTTTTTTGCTTGAGTAAGATTACTCTGCAGCTGGTGCTTCTGCCGCTCCTTCTTCTGCTCCTTCTTCTTCTTCTTCCTCATCGCTGTTAACCGCTCCACGTGCCATTTTAACTCCGACAACAACTGCGTCAGCTGGCTCAAGGAAAGTAACTCCTGGGATTTCCAATGAAGAAATACGGATAGAGTGACCGATACGTAATTTAGTTACGTCAACTGTAATCGCTTCTGGCAAATCAGCTGGCAAACCGATCACACGAAGTGAACGATTAGGAATACGTAATTTACCTCCGTTCATTACACCAATTGCAGAACCTGTTGTTCTCAATGGTAACTTAACACGAACAGGCTTGCTGTCAACTAACTCTAGGAAGTCAACGTGCATTGGCGTGTCCTTAACAGGGTGCATTTGCTTTGCCTGAATGATCGCTGTTTTCTTAGTCCCATCGATGTCCAATTCAACTTGGTACACGTCTGGAGAGAAAATTAATTTCTCCATATCTACCGACCTTACAGAAAAGTGAATTTGCTCACCTGTTCCGTAAAGCACACAAGGAACCATCCCAGCATTTCTAACTGCCTTCGCGTCCTTTTTCCCTACGTTCGCTCTTAACGAACCGCTCAATTGCGCTTTTTTCATTTGTGTTTATTTATTGATTATTTATCCAAATTAAGAAATCACGAAGTGCGAACTAATGGATTGATTGTTCACCATTCGTCTGATAACATCCGCGAACAAATCAGCTACGCTGATCACGCGAATTTTGTCGTGTTGTTGTTTTAATGGAATTGTATCTGTTACGATCAACTCTGTAATTTTCGATTCAGTAATTCTGTCGTAAGCTGGACCAGAGAGTACTGCATGTGTACAGAAAGCACGAACGCTATTTGCACCTTTTTCCATGAAAAGATCTGCCGCTTTAGTTAGTGTACCCGCCGTGTCACACATATCGTCAATCAACACCACATCTTTTCCAGTTACATCTCCGATAACCGTCATTTCAGCTACCTCATTTGCTTTACGACGTTGTTTGTGACAGATTGCCAATCCAACATCCAAGCGTTTTGCGTAAGAGTTTGCTCTTTTCGCTCCCCCAGCATCTGGTGCCGCCATGATTAAATTTCCTGTATTCAACTTCGCGATTTCTGGGAAGAAAATTGTTGAACCAAAAAGGTGATCAACTGGAACTTCGAAGAAACCTTGAATTTGATCGGCGTGCAAGTCCATCGTCATGATACGATCAATTCCAGCCGCCATCAACATGTTCGCCACCAAACGTGCACCAATAGCAACTCTTGGTTTGTCTTTACGATCTTGACGAGCAAATCCGAAATAAGGAATTACAACAATGATTTTTCGTGCAGAGGCGCGCTTTGCAGCGTCCACCATCAACAACAATTCAAATAAGTTTTCTGTAGGAGGCATAGTCGACTGAACCAAGAATACATCTTGACCTCTAACTGTCTCTTCGAATGATGGTTGAAACTCACCATCACTGAAATCCGTTACTTTCACATCACCAAGGTTTACACCGTAAGCTTTCGCTACTTTTTCGGCTAAATCTCGTGATGCACGACCTGAAAATATTTTAACTCCTACTGACATAACTCGAATTGAGCCTGCAAATTTAGGAAAAACGTACGATTGCTGCAATTTATAAGATCAAAAAGCAATCAACTCTTGGAATCAAGAATCTTTCTTCTTTCGTTTTCGCCATTCTATGTCAACATCTCTATTATTGATAATGCCCAATCGAAGCGAGATAAACAGGGTATTTGTCTGAAAATCTGATGGTAAACTTGGCAAGAAATGATATCCTGTTTGAAGATGTGCAAACCAAAATTTAAATCCAACTACAGGGGCAATTCCGAATCGATTTCTATCAAAATCTGTTCTGAAAACAGCATTTGCTCCGTAGGTTAGTCCAATTCGATGAGGTTTTATCCAATAACCTGCATCGTATCCAAGTACATTATACTTAAAATTGTAGTTGAATCCCATGTGCCCTGCATGCGTAATTGGATTTTTCAGCTTGACTTTCTTCCATTGATACTCTCCACCCAATTCCAAAACCGTATACTTCCCTTTTTGCAAACCGATGTAGGGCCCCATTTTCGCCACCGTAATTTTTACCAATGGTTTTTTGGGTGCACTTCCAATTTGTCCAACAGCAAATAACGTTGGAAAAACACTAATCAGCACTATCAGTAGCTTCTGAATCATTCAGTTGAATTAAATCTTTATTCTGTAACGTGTTTTTCAGGAAAATGGTACTTTCTTCGAAAGCTGGAATGGCAAAAAGCGTAATTGATTTAATCGGATTGTAAAGTAAGGAACCCGATTTTGTCTCTTCGTCTATGAAGTCTGATTTCTCATCATAGGACTCAATCAGAAGAATGACACCTCCAAGAATGAAAATCATTTTACTAACCGAAAACAAGATTCCTCCTAATTTATTCAGCAAGCTCAACTGTGCTACTTTCACCACTTTTTCAATCGCTTTTCCAGCGAAATAAACCATTGCTCCAATGAGTAAAAAAGTAACTGTGAAAGAAATTGCTGGCATATATTTGGAAGTCAAACCGACCTTAGATTCGAGAAATTCGGCTGCAAAATCGGAAAAATGAATTCCGGCATAAAGTCCAAAAAACAACGCTAAAAAAGTAAACAGCTCGATAATGAATCCCTTTCGGAAACCCGTCCACACCGCATATCCAATGCAGCCAATTAGGAAAATGTCGATTGAGTTCATACAAATAAAGTGCGCAAAATACGCACTTTATTCAATCAATATGAGATTCTATTAATTACAATCTGAACTCAACTGTGTTGAAAACGAAATAGCCACTTCTTGCCACGTTTTCGAGACTCCATCATCACCTGTATGTAGGTCTTTACAAACTTCATTAAGCGACGCCAAAGCATCAAGTGCATTCCATGAAGCTATATCAATGGTTGCTTTGAAATCGAATTTACCATCTTCAAGTGTATAGTCACCTTCAACGTCAACATTCACTCCATTCATCATAACTTCAATCACAGCTGTTCCATCTTCATTTAATGACTTTACTTTACCCGTGATTTGAGCAGTTTCCATCATTTTTCCAAAGAAGTTAGTTGCAACTTTTAAGTTTCTTGATTCATCGTTAGTTTCCACAGAGGCCGTGTTCATAGAAAACTTAAGCGACTCGATCAATTTGACAGGATCATCAGATTTACCCATATCCGACACTTCAATTTCGTTAAATGATCCAGCTACGGGTGCTTTTGCTGTTGTTTTATAGGCAGTCCAACCCATCACTGAGGTTTCGTGAGCGTATGTGTAATAACAAATTTCCAACTCCGGAGTTTCCTCCACTACTTCTTCCGTTTTAGACTCACCTTTACAAGCCGTCATAAGTCCAGCAAAACCAATGAATGCAAAATATATAAATGTTCTTTTCATAACTAAATCTTTTATTACTTCGAAGATACATAACTTAAAAAGACTATCAGAGGAATTTGTATTGATTCTTGGTTTGAATAAGTAATTTTGTGTAATGGATTATGATTTGGAGTTGAAATTTCAGGAGTTAGTCAAAACACTTGAAAAAGAATTTGGAGGAGGAATGGACGTTCAGGCCATACTGTTTTTGGTAGGTGTGAACGAATTAGGTGTTGGGTATAGAGACTTCAACAAACAAGAGAAAACAGACCTCATCCACGTAGCTGTTTGTACCCTACTGGAACCATATGGATATTATGAGTTTGAAGGTCGTGATGCAGACAATTGGCCACATTTCAAGTTGTTAAAAAAACTACCCACTTTGAGTCACAGAGACCAACAACATCTTATGAAAGAAGCATTAATCGCATATTTCGAACAAAACGAGTATGTTGAACTTCCTTCCACAAACGCTTAATTAGGTATATTTGCACCTGATAAAAAAAACATTCTATGGAATTTTGGATTAAAGCAGCGCAACTAGTTCTGTCACTATCAATACTTGTTTTTTTACATGAACTTGGGCACTTCATCCCTGCTCGATTCTTCAAAACACGTGTTGAGAAGTTTTATTTATTTTTTAATCCATGGTTCTCTTTATTCAAAAAGAAAATAGGAGAAACGGAGTGGGGAATTGGTTGGTTACCATTGGGGGGTTATGTGAAGATCGCTGGAATGGTCGACGAATCGATGGACAAGGAGCAATTGGCTCAACCTGCTCAACCTTGGGAATTCAGATCTAAACCAGCTTGGCAACGGTTGATCATCATGATTGGTGGTGTTGTTGTCAATCTTATCGTTGGTTTTGTAATTTATGGGATGGTTCTTTTTGCTTGGGGAAAAGACTATATCAGTCAGGAAGACTTAAAGTATGGATTTAGTGTATCAGAATTGGCTCAAGAAATTGGTTTTCAAAACGGAGATAAAGTACTTTCTGTTGATGGTGAATCTCTAAAGGATCAACTTGAAGTCAATCGCCATTTAATGCTCCGCTCACCAAAATCGATCGAAGTACTACGAGCAGATGGTTCAAAAGAAACTATTAAGGTACCTGAGAGTTTTGCGGATTCAATGTGGGCAAATGATGATATGCAACCGCTTACTCCACGACTTTATCCTGTTGTCAACGGTCCATATTTAGCTGAAAATGGTGCTGCGAAAAATGCGGGAATTCAACATAATGATAGTATCTTATCTGTAAATGGAACAACAGTGAAGTACTACGATGAATTCTTAGCGATCGTTTCAAATCCAGAAGTTGATACGGTAAACATTTCGTTAAGCCGAAACGGAGCAATTAAAGATTTTACACTTCTTAAAGACAGTGTTGGTAAAATTGGAATCGGGCCTAAATTAGTTGATAACAGTTCCTACAATATTTCTCATCAAGATTATTCGTTCGGTTCATCAATTGGATTAGGCTTCTCAACTGCCTACTGGACATTACACGATTACGTAGTTCAATTCAAGTTCGTATTTACAAAAAAAGGAGCGAAATCGGTTGGTGGATTTGCCGCCATTGGTAATATGTTTGCTCCATCATGGGACTGGCAAATTTTCTGGGAAAGAACGGCATTGATATCAATCATTCTAGCATTTATGAACATTCTTCCAATACCAGCTTTGGATGGAGGTCATGTTGTATTCCTTCTCTATGAAATCATCACAAGAAGAGAGCCGCCACAAAAAGTGCTTGAGTATGCTCAAATGATTGGATTCTTCATTCTAATCGGACTTCTATTGTACGCCAACGGAAATGACATTTACAAGGCCATCTTTGGTGGATAATAAAACTGGCTTAAATATTGTAACTTACACTACCAAAACAACATAAAATGAAAAAACTAACACTAGTCTTAGCTTCCATCATTCTGAACATTGGGATGACTTTTGCCCAACTTGAAGAAGGTCAAATCACATACGAAATTGAAATGTCCAGCGATGACCCTGAATTGTCAATGGCCGTTATGATGTTCAGTGGAAGTAAAATGAACCTTTATTTTGCTGATAAGAAAGCAAGAACAGACTTAGAAATGGGATCTATGATGAGTATGTCTACAGTAATTGATTCCGAATCAGGAGAAATATTAATGCTTCTGGGGGGCATGATCGGAGATAAAGCCGTTCGCACCACAACTGAGGAGATGACTGAAGATTCTGATGCAGATGATGCAGATGAACCTACTATTACTTTAACAAAAGAGAAAAAAGAGATTGCTGGTTACAAATGTAAGAAGGCAATCATTACAGATGCAGATGGAAATGAAATGGAATACTGGTATACTGAAGAAATTCCAACAGTATCAACTGAAAAAAACGCTGCAGCGGCTAAGCTACCTGGACTCGCCTTGGAATATTCAATTGACAAAGACGGTATGATTATGTCATTTACCGCAACTTCAGTTAAGACCAAATTAGACAAGGAAACAATCGAAGAGAAATTGTCTTTGGAAATTCCTGAAGGATACGAAGAGATGACTTATGAAGAGTTTACTTCGATGGGGATGGGGATGTAATCTAATTGTATTAAATACAAAAAAAGGGGACTTTCGTAGTCCCCTTTTTTTATTTGATCTTTAATAATTTCGAATGAATTGTACCAGATGATTTTTTTATCTGGACGATATATTCACCAGCGGCTAAATGAGTCAGTTCCATTGGTACATCATGACTTCCTTGCGAAAGGTTTCCATCATGAACAGATAAAATATGACGGTGATTGAGATCGTAAATGTCAATTTTCACCCATTCACTTTCTGCTGTAAATCGAACTTTTGCATTATTAATAGCTGGATTAGGATAGATGAGCATTTTATCCTTAGCCAACTCCTCTTCTTCGATCCCAACATTACAAGCACCCAATAAATTATAGAACGTAACTGAATGTTCAAATAGTGATTGAACTTGTGAACTAGCAACACCGAACCAATCTTTCAAAATAGAAGCATAAACATCTCTAAAATCGATTTGCATTGGAATTCCCGCTTGATTCACAACTGTGTCTGGCACTACTGGATTCGGTCCCATAATATTTGTATCCAAACATGTTCCGAATAAGAACAATGGTGCTGCATCACCATGATCTGTTCCAAAACTCGCATTTGAGGCTATCTGTCTACCGAATTCAGAAAAAGTCATTCCTGCCACGCGCTCTTCAAGTCCTAATAACATTAAATCGTCTTGAAATGCAGCGACCGCATCTGAAAGTTGCTTCATTAAATCTGCATGATCACCTAAAGTAGGATCATTTGGATTTACTTGAGCATCATGTGTATCAAATCCATTGATATTTAGAATATAAATTTTCGATTGCAATCCTCCAGAGATCATCTGAGCGACATATTGCAATTGCGTTGCTAATGGATTTAATGGGTCATACATGGTTGAAAGTGTATTTCCTGCACTTGCCGCAACATTTATTTGCGCACCGTATGCATTTGCCTGATTAATCAACGTTGAAAGGTATTCCATGTGATCACCATAATATGTCCCATCATTGATTGTACCACTTGTCGCCAAATTATATACATCAAAAGGGTTATTCACCGCATGGCTGAAATTGGCCATCAAACCTTGGCACGTAGCCGAAGTTTCGTAACCCATACTAATCGCGAATGGATCAGGATCGTTTTGATTTGGATATCCTGTTGGATAATTTGGGTTTTCATAGTCTAATTCACGACCTAACCAACCTGTAGTTGCAGGAGAATCAATCAGTCCGGATGTCCAAATATCCATTGATCTAAAATGCGATCTATTTTGTTCTGGATATCCAACATTTTGAATAATCCCGAGTTTTCCAGTGTTGTACATCGTCTGCATACCTGTCATTACAGGGTGAAGACCAACTTCCGTTGTTAAAGGTAAAACTTGGTTTTCTGGAATCAGTATGTTACTTCGCTGTATGGTCAAATTCGCGTATTGATCACGCGGAATAACGGAGTTGAGGCCATCATTTCCACCGTTCAATCGAATTATTACCAACACTCTATCTTCAGCACTTTTCGAAACATCGAATAATTTTTTACCGATCGATTGGAATTTCATATCGTTCAGTAAAACGGGAGTCCCAGCTGAGACAAGCGCCATATTTCTTACAAAATCTCTTCTTTTCATTTCTCTCAGTTTAGGACTTACAATGTGTGGAATTCTGGCATTTGGAATAAACGCTGTAGTACCAATTCAATTCGTTGACGAACAGGGTCTGAATAAGTTGGATTACCAGGGTCATTCGCATAATCATCGTATTGAATTGTCCACTCGAAATCTGGCAGACCATTCGTTAAAATGGCTTTTAGCACTAATTTTTGACTGCTTGAAAGTCCTTTTGGTGTGAAAATATCTGCAATATCATCAATAACAGCTGGTGCATTGTTTGGAACAGAAAGTCCATCAACGAAACCAAGCGCGTTTACTTTCAAGAAATTTCCATTCCCCGGAAGCCCGGTGTATACTGTCATAAAATCTGACAACTGAAATCTCAAACGTAGAGATGTCGCATTCACCCAAAGCTGCGTAAATGAAGGCTCCTGATAATACGCCGGCCATCCAGCTACACTTGGAGGTAAAGCGTAATTTTGTCCCATTACAGCTCCAAATTGATAAATAGACATCAACCACTCTGCATCAGTTAAGATATCAACTCCCGTTGTAGTCTCAGTTGCATTCAGCATAGAGAAAATCATCTCCATAGGACTTTTAATTTGGGCACCACGAACAGAAATGTCGTAAAAATGCTCACTTGTCAAAAGTTCTTGCATCACCGGCAGCACATTGTAATTATTTGAAATCAATGTTGCGGCCATATCTTGAATTACAGTAGTTTCCACTGCGGAAGTCAAATCGTAATTAACAAAATATCGGTACAATTTTCTACAGATATGATAAGCTACTTCGTTCTGTTGGAAGATAATATCAATATAATCTGAATACTCATTTGCTCCATTATCAGGAACCGTTACTGAACCAAAATGATACGAAAGCGTTTTCGTTGAGGTATCATGTAGAATGGAATTAAAGTTAGCCGTAACTTGAGTTTGTGTATCACTAAAAACACCGTCAACGAGATAACCCGTTAAAATTTTCGCTCCTGCAGCTACATCATCTTCCGTGTAATTCGAATAATCACCTGGTCCTATTTGATCACCTTTTCCGATCGTAAAGAGCTCCAATAATTCTCGTGCGTAATTCTCGTTTGGACTATACAACGTATTTGTTGCTCCATTTAAGAATAATAACATCGCCGGATTGATCGTCACGTCCTTCACCATTTGTTTAAAATTCCCTAGTGCATGAGAGCGAATCAACATGTGGTAATCATAAGTTGCTCGTGGATCTCCAGCATATGGTACCGCAAAGTGATTTTGCCAGAAAAGACACATTTTCTCAGCAATGCTCAATGGTTCATCATTGATTCGTTTCATCAACCATACGGCTAACGATTCATTTCGTGCATTCACACAGTTTGTAGCCGCAGTTTGATTCGTTGGATAAACATCCGTCATCCACGGTGCACCAAATGCTGCAACTGTTTCGTCTGAGCTGTGTGTAATTGGATCTGCGACTGCAGGGATTTGAAGGAGTGAAGTCACTGTTGCATTCATTCCATTCGTAACCGCATCCAAGATCTGTTGATTTGTAGGGCCGAAGAGTGTTCTTCGTAACAAGTGCGCCGCTTCTGCTTTCGTCCAAGCTCCCGTGTATGGAGTCAAACTGTACGAAATTGGCTCTTGTACATCTTCTTGTAACATAGTCTAGTCAATATAGTTGGTACAAAGTACGAAATTCGAAGTACTTTGTAAAATAAAGCTGTCTTTGTAAGACTGTTAGATAGACAAAAAGTTACAAGGTTTAATCTAAAAATGAAATATTTCTTTTGAGACCGTTAAATTTAGTTCGTTTTACAGCGCTGTTTTTGAACAGCTCACGAAAAACTTCTTCCGTTAAATCATACCAATCTGCCTTCGACATTTTTAATAGATTTTCATGTGGTTGAAAAGCATTTTCCTGATGAGGTTTTGAAAAACGATTCCATGGACAAACATCTTGACAGACATCACAACCGAACATCCAATTATCCATTTTACCTTTAAACTCCTGTGGAATTATTTGGTCTTTCAATTCGATCGTGAGGTATGAAATGCACTTGGATCCGTCCACAACATAGGGTTCAACAATTGCCTCGGTTGGACATTCATCAATACAGGCGGTGCAAGTCCCACAATAGTCTTTCATTGGACCATCTGGAGTTAATTCTAAATCGATGATCAACTCTGCAATAAAAAAGAAAGAACCATGTTTCGGGTGAATCAGATTGGCGTTTTTCCCTATCCAACCAAGTCCGCTTTTCTTCGCCCAAGCCTTATCAAGAACTGGTGCTGAATCCACAAACATTCTTCCCCCTACTTCACCAATTTCATCGTGAATAAACTGAAATAGCTCCTTTAGTTTATCCTTTATCACAAAGTGATAATCTTTTCCGTACGCATATTTCGAAATTTTAGGTGCAGACGAATCAGTTTGTTTTGAATCAGGATAGTAATTCAACAAGAGAGAAACTACGGATTTTGCATCATCAACAAGTAATCTTGGATCAAGTCGTTTGTCAAAATGATTACTCATGTAATCCATTTTACCATGAAAGTTACTCTTCAACCATTTTTCAAGTCGACTTGCTTCATCCTTTAGAAAATCTGCCTTCGACACACCACAAAACATAAAGCCTAACTCTTTTGCTTTTTGTTTAATCAACCGCGTATTTCTTTCTTGATGAAGATTCATTCAACGAAGATAATGGAATAAGCACGAAGCGTCACTTTATTTTCAAAATGAAAAAATGTCTGACAAATTAATTTCCATTTCTGAAAACATCAACCCTATTTTATGCTGATTATCATATACTTAGTCAGGATGCGTGAAAGAAGTGAAAAATTGGCCCACAGATTGCGGCAAATTAAAACGAAAAAAAATAACGTATATTAATTCTGTAGATTTGGCTTCACTAAAGGACATCAATTTGAATTTAAAACAGCGAATCGTTGGATCGATTATTATAACTGTTCTACTTGTCGGAACAGTGGGTGTTTTCACTTACTTGCAATTCTCTGATGTAGTGCGATCGTTAGAAGAGACGAAAAAAGAGGATCCCATTATTTCAAAGACCAAAACCATTTTAGCGAAAATAAACCGAGCTGAAAGCCGAGTGCAGTCATTTAATCTAACAGAGGACACAACTCACCTTGGTTCTTATCATCAATTAAAAGCTGATGTTGATTCTATCATCAAAACTATTTCACCGGATAAAATCCAATTAAATAATGAGTATTCAGTAGATACTTTAGTGTCGCTGGTTGATGAACGTTTTGCAATATTAGACCAACTCATTGAAGTAAGAAATGAATTCCGAGTAGAAGAAGCACTTGAAAATATTTCGGAAACAATTGAAGAAGCAAAAGTTGAAACTCCAAAGAAAGAAAACACTGAAGAAAAAGGTTGGTTCAAACGAACATTTAAAAAAAATGAAGAAGAGAATCAGACTTCCGCAGACCAAGTTGATTTCAGCAAAGTAAACGCGGGTATTCGGAACATTCAGCGAATTGAAACAGCTAAAGAGGAATTGCAAGTGAAGCGCGAATTGGCACTCTTGGAATTGCAGAGTAAAAACATCGAACAGTTATCAAATATCCTTGACTCCATTGAAGCATCCGAGAAAGAAGCGGTCAAAAAGAAATCGGATGAAATGGAAATGTTAATTAAACGCACCAATAAACAAATAATCATTTTTTGTGTTGTGATTTGTTTGCTACTGTTCTCCATGACATATACCATCTTAAAATTCATTCGAAAAAACAACGCTTATCGTAAAATGATGAAAAAAGCAAAAGAAGAAGCGGAATCTCTTGCAGAGACGAAAGCTCTTTTCGTTGCTACAGTTAGTCATGAAATTCGGACACCTATCAATATCATTTCTGGATTTAGTGAGCAACTTTCAAAAACTGATCTAGATGAAGAGCAAGAAGATCAACTTGGTGCTATTCGTCAATCATGCAGCCATTTGCTCGATTTAACAAACGCTGTTCTCGACTTTTCCAAATTGGAAAACAATAAATTGACCTTAGATGAGCAACCCTTTAAACCGAAAACTTTAGTGTCTACTATTTCATCGATACTAAAGAAAACGGCAGAAGAAAACAATGTCCAAATTGAAACTGAGATTGATGAATCCGTGCCAAACTTTTTGATCGGCGATAGTTTTAGATTACGTCAAGTACTATTAAATTTGGTGGGGAACTCTATTAAATTTACTTCAAACGGTACAGTTGAAATCTACCTGTCTTGTGGTGAAGTTAAAAACAATTCAATCGATTTTAAGATTCAAATTTCGGATGATGGAATTGGAATGAACAAAGAACAACTTAAAAAAGTATTCAACGAATTCGAACAAGCTGATAAAACAACAACTCGTCGCTTTGGAGGAACAGGTTTAGGATTATCCATCACCAAAAAGTTAATTGAGCTCCAGAATGGAACAATTAAAATGGAAAGTATCGAAGGTGTAGGTACAACGGTGAACGTAACTATTCCACTTAAAGTTTCAGAACGTGAATTTGACGAAGTAAAAGAAGTAGAAGTACACGTAGATTTTCAAAAGAAGACAATACTTGTTGTCGACGATGAACCCTTCAATCGTAAATTAATTGAGTCACTGTTAATTCAATGTAATGCAGAAATCTTAACATCATCCAATGGTAAAGAAGCAATTGACCTTGTAAAAAACAATGCAATAGACCTGATACTTATGGATGCTCAAATGCCAGTAATGGGTGGTGTAGAAGCAACCGAAGAAATACGAAAATTTAACGCTGAAATTCCAATTTTTGCTTTATCCGCAGCTGTTACAACCGAAGATAAAAAATTGTACAAAGACGTTGGAATGAATGGGGTAATAGCAAAACCTTTCAAATCTCAACAATTACTGAAGACGATTGCCCAATCATTTGAGATTGAAGTTGTGAACAAAACACATACGATTGAAAAAGAGTTGACTTCTAAGTCGGTAGATTTTAGTGATTTATTTGAATTAAGCAATGGAGACATTCGTTTTTATATTGAAATGCTTGACACTTTTGAGAAAAGTGCACAAGAATCCATAGAGAAAATCAATGTTTCTTTGGTAGAGAAAGATTTCGAAAGTATCGCTGAATATGCACACAAAATTAGTGCTCCTTGCAAACATATTTCGGCTAATAAATTGTATCAATTGATCAAACAAATTGAAACAAATTGTCGTCAGAAGGTTCACTTAGAAACCATGGACGATCTTGTTAAAAAAATGGAGACTGAAGCAAAGATTGTTTTAGATTTAATCGCTGAGGAAAAGAACCAACACAGCTCGTAATTTTTACATACCTTTAACTTCTAACATCGATATCACATGCCAAATAAGCCTTTCTTAATTTATGTCGTAGAAGATGATGAATGGTATAGTAAATTACTCGTACACAGTCTTTCCTTAAATCCAGACTTTCAAATTGAGCGTTTTTTTACGGGAAAAGATGTATTAAAGGCATTAGACAATCAACCTTCCGTTATTACTGTCGATTATCGATTACCAGATATCCACGGTGATGAATTGATTCAAAAAATTAAGGCATTCGATCCTTCCATCGAAGTTGTTGTAATTTCGGAGCAAGAAGACATTGAAACGGCAGTAGAATTATTGAAGTTAGGAGCGTACGATTATATCGTCAAATCAAAAGATGTAAAAGACCGACTTCTTCACACCGTTAATCACATTTACAAGCATGTCAATCTCGAAAAGCGGATATCATCACTTCAGAAAGAAGTAGAGTCGAAATTTTCGTTTGATAAAAGCATCATTGGCAACAGTAAAAACATGCGGACTGTTTTCGAAATGATGGAAAAAGCAGTTAAAACTAGTATTACGGTCTCAATTTATGGCGAAACTGGTACGGGAAAAGAAATGGTTGCAAAATCGATCCACTTCAATTCGCCGAGGAAAGAAAATTCTTTTGTCGCTGTAAACGTAGGAGCGATTCCATCTGAACTAATAGAAAGTGAGTTGTTCGGTTATGAAAAAGGAGCCTTCACCGGGGCGGTAACCGCACGCAAAGGAAAGTTTGAAGAAGCACAAGGTGGAACACTTTTTCTGGATGAGATTGGGGAAATGGATATCAATGCTCAGGTTAAACTTTTAAGGGTACTACAAGAAAAAGAAGTGGTTCGAATTGGAAGCAATAAAACCATTCAGGTAGATTGCCGTATTATCTGTGCAACTAATAAAAATTTATTAGACGAAGTTAAGGCTGGAAACTTTAGAGAGGATTTATACTATCGACTTTTCGGACTTCCAATTGAACTTCCACCTTTAAGAGATCGACAAGATGATGCTTTAGCTTTATCGCACTTTTTTATTACGGAATTCTGTAAACAAAATGGATTAGAACCGAAGTATCTTTCGGAAGAAGCGCGCCACAAAATAATGGGCTACAAATGGCCTGGTAATGTTCGAGAATTGAAATCAGTAATTGAGCTGGCCGCTGTAATGTCTAATGGTGATGAAATTTTGGCATCAGATATCACCGTAGCTGGCGGATCAGATCCAGTTTCTGATATGTTGACCAAAGAAGAATCTCTTCGTGAATACAACATTCGAATCGTTCAGTTTTATCTAAATCGTTACGATAATGACACGAAAAAAGTCGCTGACGTTTTAGATATAGGTCAAACAACTGTTTACCGATTGATAAAAGAAGGTAAAGAGTTAGGTTTGATACAATAATCATTTTCAATTTGAAAATTGAATTTTCAAATTAGTCAATTCTATTTCTCCACCACCCTTGTTAACTGTTGATTTACAGGCGTTTAGTGTTATTGGTTCGTTTTTGGCAATAATGAATGCCAAACGATCAAAGTATGAAACCGAAAAAACAAATCATTAAAGTAGTTCTTGTTGAAGACGATCCTTATTACAATCGACTGCTGAACAAATATGTTCAAACGATTTGCGGAGGAAGTTTCTATCCAGAATTACTATTTGAAATTAAATCGTTCCTTTCTGCTCATGAATGTATTGAGCAACTGGAAGATGACTTAAACATTCTAGTTCTCGACTATTTCTTGTTCAATAAAGAAGAAGAGGATGTACTCAGCGGAATAGATGTACTTAAGGCGGTTAAAAAACATAGCCCTGACTGTAAAATCATCGTAGTAAGTGCACTAAAAAGCCCATCCAAAATACTTCGCCTTCATCAAGAAGGAATTGATGCCTACATAGACAAGAACATTAATTCAAAAAATCGAATTGGAGCCATTCTTCAATCGATGCTTGATGAAATCAAAGAGCAAAGAGCGTAATCACACAACTTACAGTCACAATTATTCACATTTAATTTTATCGAAATGAAAACTTTAAAATCAGTAGTAGTATTAACCTTAGCATTAACCTCTCAAACTCTATTCGCACAGGATCTAGCGGTTAATTCGTCAAGCTATAACACAGCAGTTGGTTTAAGAGCGGGTGAGACTTCGGGATTAACAATTAAGCATTTCATGGGAGGACAAAATGCCCTAGAAGGTATTCTCGGTCTTTGGTATCATGGATTTAGTGCAACTGTATTGTACGAAAGACATTCATCAGCATTTAATGTGAGTGGATTAAACTGGTATTACGGATTAGGTGGACACGGTACATTTTACAGCACTAGAAGATATTATTACTACAGAGGTCGTGCAAGAGACTCTTATTATGAAAACGGAAGTGTTGGACTTGGTGTAGATGGAGTATTCGGAATCGAGTATAAAATACCTAAAGCTCCATTAGCTTTGAGCTTGGATGTTAAACCTTACGCGGAAATTATTTCGACAGGAGGAATTTGGACTTCTTTTGATCCAGGTATGGGAATCAAAGTAACCTTTTAATAATTATCGAGCACAATTAATAGAATCAATTAACACATCAATAAATAGAAAAATGAAAAATTTAGTAAAGTATCTAGGGGTATTTGCAGCCGCTACAATGTTAATGACTTCGTGTCAAAAAGATCCTTCTGGGACTGGAAGCATGGTTGTTAAAATGAAAGATGCACCAACAGATTTTGACTCAGTGAATGTAGAAGTACTCAGTACAGAGGTTCACTACAGCAACTCTCCAAGTGGGTGGGTGACATTACCAACGAATAGCGGTGTTTATGATCTACTACTATTGCAAAACGATGTAACGGCGGTTCTTGCAAACAGTAATCAATTACCGGTTGGAGATATTACTCAAATGCGATTAATCTTGGGCAGCACCAATTACGTCGTAGTAGACAGTTTATCTTTTCCTCTCGATTTATCGAGTCAAGACAAAACTGGATTGAAATTTAATTTGAACACAACTGTAAATGCCGGTGACTCAGTAGAAGTATTAATCGACTTTGATGCGGCACAATCAATTGTTGAGACAGGCAATGGTAAGTTCAAATTAAAACCGGTTATTAAAGTTGAAGACATAGTCTATTATTAAGACTTTTAGGTGAGCTCGTTGTTGCAGACGACTCTGGTTTCAAATGCGTTCCGTTTAGGGACGCATTTTTTATTTAGAACAATCCACCTTGCGACCAACCGCCTGTCTTCCCTAGATGCGTATATGCCTTTTCAGTAACCTTCCTACCTCTTGGAGTTCGAACTAAAAATCCTTCTTGAATAAGAAATGGTTCGTATACTTCTTCCAATGTACCAGCGTTCTCACCTATCGCAGTTGCTATTGTAGTTATACCAACTGGGCCACCACTAAACTTATCAATGATAGTAGAAAGTATTCTATTATCCATCTCATCAAGACCGCTCTGGTCAACATTAAGCGCTTCTAAGGCATGATTTGTTATGTCCAGCGTAATTGTTCCATCACCTTTTATTTGAGCGAAATCTCGTACTCTTCGTAACAAAGCATTTGCAATTCTCGGAGTTCCTCTACTCCTACTTGCAATTTGATAAGCCGCCACTTCATGTATTGGAATTTGAAGTAGTCCTGCAGAGCGCTCAACAATCGAAGTCAATGTTTTAGAATCGTAATACTGTAGACGTGCATTAATTCCAAAGCGAGCCCTTAACGGAGACGTTAAAAGTCCAGATCTTGTTGTTGCACCGATTAAAGTAAAAGGATTTAATCCGATTTGAACTGTTCGAGCATTCGGACCACTATCAATCAGAATGTCGATAGCATAATCCTCCATTGCCGAATATAAATACTCTTCAATTACAGGGCTTAAACGATGAATCTCATCAATAAATAATACATCTCCTCTTTCAAGATTCGTTAATAAGCCAGCAAGATCACCAGGTTTATCTAAAACAGGTCCACTAGTAACTTTACACCCAACTCCCATTTCATTTGCAATAATATTAGCGAGGGTAGTTTTACCAAGTCCCGGAGGTCCATGCAAAAGAACATGATCCAAAGGTTCATCCCGAAGTGTGGCAGCTTCAACGAAAATTCGAAGATTGTCTACAACTTTATCCTGACCTGTAAAATCCTCTAGTCTTTTAGGTCTTAAAACTTTATCGTAATCCTGTTCTCCGTGATTTTCAGCTTCCTCTCTATAATCGAATGATTCGTCCACGCTCAATGAAATTTGTTTAAGATAAAATTAAGAATTGATTTGATAAACACTACCGAATTCCAACCAATAAAAAATCCCGCTTATTACTAAGCGGGACTTTTGAAGTATCTATTTACTAGTGTTCCTCTTCTCCATCTGCTAATGGAACTGTTTGAGGAATAAAGTCTGTTTCTGCACCAGGCTTAGAGTAATCATACGGCCATCTGTGAACAGTTGGCAATTCTCCTGGCCAGTTACCATGAACATGCTCTACTGGAGTTGTCCACTCAAGTGTATTTGATTTCCATGGGTTTTGTGGTGCTTTAGGTCCACGGAAAATTGAGTAGAATAAGTTGAACAAGAACAAGATCTGTCCTAATGCTGCAATCATTGCGAAGATGGTAATGATTACATTCAAGTCCATAATTTGAGCGAATGCATCTGCATCAAATTCACCGAACACTGAGTAATCATAATAACGACGTGGTGCTCCAGCAATTCCAACGAAGTGCATTGGGAAGAATACTCCATAAGCTCCTATTAAAGTAATCCAGAAGTGAGCATAACCCAAACGCGTATTCATCATTTTTCCGTACATCTTAGGGAACCAGTGATAAACTCCTGCGAACATTCCGAAAACTGCTGAAAGACCCATTACAACGTGGAAGTGAGCTACTACAAAGTAAGTATCGTGAACTGTAATATCCAATGCCGCATCTGCAAGGATGATTCCTGTTACCCCTCCAGTAATGAATGTTGATACAAGACCAACTGCAAATAACATCGCTGGCGTAAACACGATAGAACCTCTCCAAAGTGTTGTTAAGTAGTTAAATACTTTTACCGCCGAAGGAATTGCAATCAATAAAGTTGTAAATACGAATACACTACCAAGGAATGGGTTCATTCCCGTTACGAACATGTGGTGAGCCCATACGATGAACGAAAGGAAACCAATTGCCAAGATTGAACCAATCATTGCGCGGTAACCAAAGATAGGTTTACGCGAGTTGGTAGAAATAATCTCTGAAGAAAGACCAAGCGCAGGAAGTAATACGATGTATACTTCAGGGTGACCTAAGAACCAGAATAAGTGTTGGTAAAGAATTGGTGAACCACCGTGATTCGTTAACATTTCACCACCAACAATAATATCAGATAAGAAGAAGCTTGTTCCAGCCAATCTATCCATCATTAATAATAACGCTGCTGAGAATAATACAGGGAATGATAATACCCCAAGGATAGCAGTAACGAAGAATGCCCAAATTGTAAGTGGCATACGAGTCATTGACATTCCTTTAGTTCTCAAGTTTAAAACCGTTACGATATAGTTTAGAGAACCAATAAGCGATGAAGCAATAAAGATAGCCATAGAAGCCAACCATAAAGTCATCCCTAAACCTGATCCACTAACGGCTTGTGGTAATGCTGATAATGGTGGGTATACCGTCCATCCAGACATGGTTGGTCCCGTCTCAACAAATAATGAGATAAACATGATAACAGACGAGATGAAGAACATCCAGTATGACAACATGTTCAAGAAACCAGAAGCCATATCACGTGCTCCAACCTGCAATGGAATAAGTAAGTTTGAGAAAGTACCTGATAAACCACCTGTAAGAAGGAAGAATACCATGATTGTACCGTGGATTGTAACCAAACCTAAATACATATCCTCAGAAAGTACTCCATCTGGAGCCCAACGATCACCAAGGAAGTATGACAAGAAGTCTGAACTTTCACCTGGCCATGCCAATTGAATACGGAACAATATTGATAACAACATTGCTACTACTCCCATGAAAACTGCAGTCATCAAGAACTGCTTTCCGATCATTTTATGATCTTGGCTAAAGATATACTTCGATACGAAACTTTCTTCGTGATGCCCGTGATCATCATGATGTCCGTGTGCCTCGTGCGCTACTGCCGCCATTCTATCTTGTTTTTAATTTATTGTAAATATTAATTAAACTGCTTCAACAGTTTCCACTTCTTCTTCAACCTCAACTTCAACAGGTGCTTCTTCCTCATCAGTTGTCTCAGCTCCAGCGAAATAAGTATCTCTGAAAGTTGAATTGGCTTTTCCTTTCATCCAGTTCATGTACTCATCCTCTTCAAGAACAACCACAAACATTTTCATTTTGTAGTGAGCTCCACCACAAATTTTGTTACACATCAAGATATAATTGAAATCTTGTTCGTTTTTGATATCACGCATTTCTTGCGTTGTCAAATCCGGTGTAAACTTGAAACGTGTCGTCATTCCTGGTACACAGTTCATTTGCGCTCTGAAGTGAGGGAATAATGCAGAGTGAATTACATCCTTTGAACGGAAGTTGAACTCATACTCTTTTCCTTTACATAAGTACAAAGTATCTTTTTGAAGAATATCATCCCACGCAGCAGCGTCGATTTTGCTATCGTGACTTTCTTTCATTTGGTATAACAAACGAATCAGTTTTTGCTTGCGCTTTAAATCAGTTGACATAGCCTTTCTGTCGTCAGGAGTAAGCATGATTGTTGGGTCATTCAACTTCTCCTCTAAAGACTTCATTCCAAGCGTACCATTCTCCATTTCTTCGATTGCCAATGCAATTGTTTCAGTAGTCATCAAAGCCAATGGATTCTTTTCGTCATTTGTCAATTTGTAATCGAAACGACCTAGCGTGTTATCCTGACCAGAATATCTAGCCGTCCAATCAAATTGTTTTGAGAATAACTCAACACGAATTGATTCTGGAGCAGCATCATCAGTTGCCTGATTCCATTCTCTCAAACCAAAGATGATAATTACCGCAAGTACAACTGCTGGAATAACTGTCCAAACCATCTCCAATTTATTATTGTGAGGGTAATAGAATGCAGGAACTCCTGGTTTTCTAACATATTTGTGAGCGAACATGAACAACAACGCATTTGTCAAGAAGAAAACTGCGATAATAATGATGAAGTTCAAATTAAGCAACCAGTCTAGTGCATCACCATGAACTGAAGCTGCAGGTCCTCTACCCGTATAACCATAGTGGAAGAACATCCAGATTACCGCTGCGAAGAACACAATCATAAATCCTAAAAGCAATTTGGCATTAAGACGATTATCTCTGTTCGAGATATCCTCCTCTCCAGTCTTGCGCAATTTAGAAGATAATTCATACAAACGCATCAATTGTGCAATTGCGATTACCCCTAAAATGATTACCAATAATGTAATTAATTTCGTTACCATCTCTTCTACTTATCTATCAATTCAGGTTATTAAATCTCGTGGTGAATACTTTCATCCAAGAATGGGTGATTCACCGGTGTTAATGGAGCTTTTGTTAAATTATTCAGGATTACTCTTATGAATACCCCTAAGAAAAGTAACGCCATTCCAATTTCTAGTGCTCCAATGTGAGCATTAACTCCCAAAGCTCCCGCTGAGATCATTAAATAAACATCCATCCAGTGACCAATTACAATGATCAATCCAACGAATGTCAAAATACCAGCATTTCTTTTAGCATCTCTTGACATCAAAATCAACATTGGGAAGGCGAAGTTGATGAAGAACATACCGAAGTACAATAATTTGAAGTCTTCAATTCTCGTAATGAAGTAAGTTGTTTCCTCTGGAATATCAGCATACCAGATCAACATAAATTGCGAGAAGAATAAGTAAGACCAAAGGAAAGATGTAGCAAATGTCCATTTACCAATATCATGAACGTGGCTATCATTTACCTTCTCTAAGTATCCTTGCTTTTTTAAGTACAATACTAACATTACCAAAACTGTCATAGTTGTACACCACATTCCAGCGAATACGTACCATCCGAACAACGTCGAGTACCAGTGAACATCAATTGACATGATCCAATCCCAAGAAGAAGTAGAACTAAATACTGAGAAGAATACTAAGAACAATGCACCTTTTTTGTAGTTTTTAAAGTGGATATCAGTTCCACCTACCTTATCTTCTTCAAGAGATCTCATTTTGAATCCTCTGTAGAAAATGTAGTATACTCCTAAATAAGCAACTGTTCTAATCCAAAAGAAAATCTCATTTAAGTATGGACGTTTTCCTTCGATGATAGCGTCATAATGATGTCCTTCAGGTGAATACACTTCTGGATCCATCCAAATATAAATATGTCCACCATGCATAAACGTCAATGTTAGAAGAACAACTAACATCAAAACTATACCAACTGGCAAGAAACCAGCTACTGCTTCAATTACTCTTTTTACAGTGGCATACCATCCTGTTTCTGTTGCATATTGCAAAGCCAAGAAGAATAATGCACCTAATCCAATTGAGAAGAAGAAGAAGCTATTCACCAAAGTGTTCGTTAAAAAACGTGTACTAAAGTGGTGCTCTCCAATATTCATCAAAATTCCGATCACCATCGCCAATGCACCAACGATCATTAAAATCATTGTTGTCATTTTGGCTTTATTTGCTACTTTGAATTCCATGTTTCCTTGTTAATCTTTATTACTTCTCAATTATAATGTATCTGCTACTGCAGGTTCAACATTCAGACTATCCGATGCCATTGATTTACCATAATCAGCATCTTGGAACTTACGGATGTAGTGAACCAAGGTCCAAATCTCTTTCTTATTCACTTGAGAAGCATGAGAACCCATAGCTCCTTTTCCGTAATAAATTGAGTAGAACATTTGACCATCCGAGAGTGACTTCTTATCAGCATAATTCGGAACCCCAGCAAAAGTACCATTTTGCATCATCTGACCTTTACCATCACCTTTTTCACCGTGACAGTGCATACAATTAGATGCATAAAGACGTTTACCTTCCGCAAATGTTTCTTTACCATCCTCTCCACTTAATGGAAGTGGATTCGTAGTTAAAGCAGCTGCCTGCGTACTGTAAGTATCTTCTGTTGTGAAATCATAACCTGTTAAACCATGTGTTTGCTTAAAAGCAATATTTGGTCTTATTGACCATGGCAACATCAGAGCAACCTCCTCTTTGTTTGTACCAAAATATGGAATAGTTCCATTTGGTGGTGTTAGAGCTGATTGCTTCATCTTAACGTCCTTGTTTTCGCGACCTCTAATTTCACCATAATCAACATACGGCTCAATTGCAGCTGAACGATACATATCTGGCATATATTCCAGACCAGAACTATCACTATCTGAAGTACACGATCCTAACATAACAGTCGATACCGCTGCTAGCATAATCCCTCCAACTATTCTGAATTTCATTTTCATCTCTTGCGTCTATTTTTTCTATCGACGAATCGATTAATTAATCTCTTTTTGATCTAACTCAATAACTCCAGTATCCTTAAGCATTGATTCAAGTTGCTCAGCAGTGAAAGCACTGTTTTGAGACAATCTTAATTCCATTACGAATTTATCATCCGTTGTTCTTGGATCTGGATTTTGTGCTGGCATTCCAGGTAAAGTTCTATTTAACAACATGTATGTTATCGCCATTCCGTGTGCCGCACACAAAACTGTAAACTCAAAGCTAATTGGAATAAATGCCAAGATATTTTCTAAATAAGTAAAGTTAGGCTTACCCCCAATATTCATCGGCCAGTCAACAACCATGAAATAACGCATTCCAATTGTTGCAAGCGTAAGTCCTGTTAATCCATAAAGGAAGGCCATGATACCAAGTCGCGTATTCTTCACTCCAATAATTGGATCGATTCCGTGAATTGGAAATGGAGAAAATACCTCTGCTACTTTAACTCCTTTCGACACCAACTTCTTTGCACCATCTTTTAGCACATCGTCGTCGTCGTACATCGCATATATTACTTTCTCTGCCATGTTTATGAATTTTTACTCATTAATTCTTTAGCTTGTTTCGCCCAGTCATCGCGCTCCGCACGACCAGGGAAAGAACCCGTTAACTCATCCAATAAATCGTATTCTGCTTTCGTCATTTTGCTTACTTGCTCATACGTGAAGATTCCAATTTCATTGAGTTTTCCTTCTAGAACTGGACCAACACCAGTAATAGCTTTAAGATCATCTTTATTCTCTTCTGAACCTGCACCTAATTTTTCAATTAATGCAGATGCTTTAGCTGATGTATCTTCTGCTGAAGACTCTTCCACTTTAGGAGAGCTTGTTTCAACTACTGTTTCTGTTGCATGATCGTGGTGATGATCATCTGGAAGGTTTTTGTAGTATTCTCCTGAAGACTTCAAGATTGTTTTCACCTCGTTCAATGCCAACACTGGGAAGAAACGAGCAAACAATAAGAAGAATACAAAGAATAATCCGATTGTTCCAAGATAAACTCCAATATCGATGTGACTTGGATAGTGCATGCTCCAAGAAGATGGAAGGTAATCACGGTGCAATGATGTAACGATAATTACATAACGCTCGAACCACATACCTATGTTTACAACAATTGAAATAATGAAAGTAAACAACAAGCTTCTTCTCAATCTTCTGAACCACATCAACTGTGGAGAAATTACGTTACATGTCATCATTGACCAGTATGCCCACCAGTAAGGTCCAGTTGCACGGTTAAAGAATGCATACCCTTCATATTCTACTCCTGAGTACCAAGAGATGAAAAGCTCAGTAATGTATGCAGTACCAACAATCGAACCTGTTACCATGATTACGATGTTCATGTATTCAACATGCTTCGTATGAATGTATGCCTCAAGACCCATTGCCTTACGCATCACTAAAAGTAGTGTTTGTACCATGGCGAATCCAGAGAATACGGCTCCAGCCACGAAGTAAGGAGGGAAAATTGTCGTGTGCCACCCAGGAATAACCGATGTAGCAAAGTCAAATGATACAATCGAGTGAACCGAGAATACAAGTGGAGTTGCCAAGCCAGCTAATACCAATGATACCAATTCGAAACGGTTCCAGTGCTTAGCACGTCCAGACCATCCGAATGATAATATAGAGTACATTTTCTTTGGAATTGGCTTCTTAGCTCTATCACGGATTGTAGCGAAATCAGGGATAAGACCAATGTACCAGAATACCAATGATACTGAAAGGTAAGTTGAAATCGCGAATACGTCCCAAAGCAGTGGTGAGTTAAAGTTTACCCATAGTGAACCGAATTGGTTTGGAATAGGAAGTACCCAGTAACCTAACCATAAACGTCCCATATGAATCAACGGGAACAAACCAGCCATGAATACAGCAAAGATTGTCATCGCCTCTGCAGAACGGTTAATCGCCATTCTCCATTTTTGACGGAAAAGTAAAAGTACTGCGGAGATTAAGGTTCCCGCGTGACCAATACCTACCCACCAAACGAAGTTAGTAATATCCCAAGCCCATCCAATAGTCTTGTTCAATCCCCATACTCCAATTCCTGTTCCCAATAGGTAAAGAATACATCCAACACCGTAAAGACCGATGATTAATGCAATTCCAAACAAGACATACCATGTCTTTGGTGCTTTATCCTCAATAGGTTTACAAACATCCTCTGTGATGTCGTGGTAAGTCTTGTGACCTAAGATGAGGGGCTCTCTAATTGCTGCTTCCTTATGCATTACAATAGGGTTTTATTTCAATTAATGATGATTGTTTTCTCCGTGTCCTTCAGTATGTGCTTCTTCTTCATGGTGAACTTCAGCAACAGATTGAAGTTTATCTAATAACTCATTCTCTTCGTTACGAACTTTCACTTTGAACCAAACATTTGGTTTCACTCCAACTTCTTCAAGTGCTTGGTAAGCTCTTGAGTCGTCAGCGCTCTTTCTAAGTGATGAGTTTACGTCATTCCAGTCTCCAACGATGATTGCATTACTTGGACATGCGTCAGCACAAGCTGTAGTGTAATCTCCGTCTTGAACTGGTCTTCCATCCTTCTTCGCCTCAAGTTTTCCAGCTTGAATACGTTGAACACAGAAAGAACATTTCTCCATAACCCCTCGTGTACGAACCGTAACATCTGGGTTAAGTACCATTCTTCCAAGATCATCCTGTGCTGGGTTGATCTCAGTAAATTTCTTGTAAGTTGGGTAGTTGTACCAGTTGAAACGACGTACTTTGTAAGGACAGTTGTTAGCACAGTAACGAGTACCGATACATCTGTTATACGTCATTTGATTCAACCCCTCATTTGAGTGAGTAGTAGCAGCTACTGGACAAACTGTTTCACAAGGTGCGTGATTACAGTGGTGACACATCATTGGCATGTGAACTACCTTCGGATTTTCAGCAGCTATCTCTGCCGCCAAATAATTCGACTTGAAAGTATCTTTATCTTTTCTTGTACCAATTGCCGCTTCAACATCAGATGCGAAGTAACGGTCAATTCTCAACCAGTGCATTTCACGTCCACGTCTTACTTCGTCCTTACCTACAACTGGAACGTTGTTTTCAGACTGACAAGCGATCAAACATGATCCACATCCAATACATGAAGATAAATCAACTGTCATCCCCCAACGGTGCCCAATATTTTCAACTGGGTGAGCTGTCCAAAGATCAAACTCTTCCATTGGTTTCTCAACATGGTTTCCATGCTCATCCAATGTAGACAATTTAAATCCTGGATTATATGCTTCTTTATCTTTTGCTTTGTAAATTCCCAAAGTAGTCTCACGTACAATTGATTGACGTGCCATTACTGTATGGTGAATTTGCGTTGCAGCGATTAAGTACTTTTCTCCTTTTTTGGTAATAGAAGCGTTAGCAACGTCATAAGCCATTGTACCATTCTCCATTCCAACGAAAACGAAAGCATTCTGACCTACAGCTACCGCGTTTCCGCTTTCATCTGTCTCATTACCTCCGTATTCTTTCGTTTGGAAAGCTGCTTTACCAATAGTCTCAGGAGTTCCACCTCTACCGTATCCAAGAGCTACACCAACAGTTCCAAGTGCTTGACCTGGCATTGGGTAAACTGGAAGCGTTACTTCTTTTCCTTCCACTTTTAATGTAGCTAAATCCAATCCATTTTCTTGGTCGTATGTTGTTGCATACCCTTCCATTTCAACTGGATTCATTGTAATGTAGTTATCCCACGTTACTTTAGACATTGGATCTGGAAGCTCTTGCAACCAAGGGTTGTTTGCTTGAAGTCCAATTCCCATTCCCGCTTTTTGGTATAGAACAACTTCTGTTCCACCACCTTTTGGTAGGTTCTTTATAGCTACGTCAGTAAATACTGGTGCAGTTGGCGCTGGATCATTATCTTGTCCACAAGAATTGTGAACCATCATGTTCCAATATGTTTCTGGATCTGTGTACTCAGTTTGAGTTGGGAATCCCCAAGTGATCCAAGTTTTCTTAATGTAGTCGTATGCTACTTTAGAATCTTTACCTCCACGCGTTGCTTCACCTGCCCAAACTAAGAATGATTCAATCGCCGAAGCTGTGTTTCCTAGCGGACGAATTGTTGGTTGCGCAATTGCGTAGTGTTCTTTCGTTGGATTGTAATCCATCCATCCTTCCAATGCATGGTGATCAGGAACGATTACATCACACAAGCTAGCAGTTTCGTCAGCATGTGTTGAAAGAGAAATTTTGTGTTTTACTTTTCCTAAAGCTTGAGCGAACTCATCACCATTAGGTAAAGTATAAACTGGATTCGTTCCCATGAAGATTACAGCATCTGGACCTTTTCCAGCTTTAACATCTTTAACAAATTGACTCATTGCTTTGTCATCTGACATGAACAAGTTAATTGGGTTATTGATGTTAATTGTATGATTATATGCTCCAAGAGCATCATTAATCTTATTTGTTAGAATCTGAAGCGATTTATTGTTTGATCCACAAACCACTAGAGATTCTCCTTTTGAAGCCTTCAATGCTTTGATTGCACTATCAGCAACCGCTTGAGCTTCTTTTGACAATGTTGAAGAAACACCAGAAGTTCCTTTACCAAGTCCTTTCAAGATAGCTGCCAATACATTCGCTTGCTCAGAAGGCTTGATCATTGCTCTTTCATCCGCATTCGAACCTGTAATCGACATGATTGATTCGAACTGGAAGTGTTTCGACATCCATTTACCATCTGGCTTTCTAGTCTCAGCATATTGTGCACTAAACTGAGTAGGCAACAACCAAGAGTTCAAGAAATCAGCGCCAACTGAAACGATTGTCTTTGCTTTTGAAAAATCGTAATTAGGAATCAATCCAACTTCCGGATTCCATGGAGATGTTAATCCTAAGCTTTCTTTATTAGCCTCACGCATTCCTGCGTAAGAAACAGCATCATATTGAATATGCTGGAAGTTTGGATTGGTTACAGCACCAGTTAATGGATCAGTCACTCCACCATTAGCAGCAGAAAGTCCATAAATAGCCATCATTAACGATGGACTAATAACTGTATTTGAAACTACAGCAATTGATTTTGCTGATTTAAGTGCATTCTTAACAGTATCGTCCGCCTTAGATGGTTTTACCTCTTCCCATGAACCATCTTTTGATTTCATCATTGGTGCAGTAAGACGAGCTCCATCATACAAACCAAGCACAGAGGCAATGATCTGTGGGTTAGCAGCACCTTTAGTAATACCGAAGTCTTTATTTCCTTTAATATAGATTGGACGACCCTCTCTTGTCTTAACTAAGATACTTGCGTACGAATTTCCATCATAGTAAGTCGAAGCATACCAAGTTGGCATACCTGGAGTTACCTCTTCCGGCTTATTCACGTAAGGAATTGCCTTAGTAACAGGAGCTTCACAAGCAGCTACAGTTGCTGCAGCGACGCTAAACCCAAGAAACTTAAGGAAATCACGACGTCCTGTTGAAGACTCTTTTAAGTTTTCATCACCTAAAAACTCTTCTACTGCTGTTTGAGTCGGAAATTCTTGATCTCTGGACTCCATGAACTGTTGTGTTTCCACAAGCTCATCGATTCCTTTCCAATATTTTCTATTCATTTCCATAGTATATATAGACTTCTTCTACTTCAATATTAATAGTGACACTTAGCACATTCCCATCCGCCAAGCTCTTTCACTGTAACCTTACCATCTTCAAGGTACTTACCGTACAAGTCTTTATCATTATCTAATAATCGCTTGTGGATTTCTTGGTAATATCCTCCACCTTTCGTATCGATTGAACCGGTAGAAATTTCTTTCTCACCGTGACATTCAATACACCATCCCATTGTAAGAGTTGGTTTAGTTAATTGGATATTTCCGTCTACCTTATTCAATTCTGATACTGGCTGCACTTTTGCAGTCTCAACCATTTTAGTCATATCCCCATGACATTGCTTACAATCAACTCCTCCAACTACTACGTGCTGAGAGTGGTTAAAGTAAACGTGATCAGGAAGAACGTGAACTTTATTCCAAACGATTGGCTTGGTCTTTCCAGTGTAAACTCCTTTATCTGGATCCCATCCTGATGCTTCGTAGATTTTAGCAATCTTTTCTTTTTGAGCATCGTCATTTCCTGTGATTTGTTTGTGACAGTTCATACAAACGTTTACGGAAGGAATTCCGGCAGTTTTCGATTTCGTTACTGAACTGTGACAGTAATTACAATCAATTCCGTTAATTCCAGCGTGAGTAGCGTGAGGGAACTCGATTGGTTGCGATGGCTGATAATCCTCTACCACACCAATTCTGTACAATCCTTGGAAAGCGACCACAATGACTGTGATTGCGATAACTGCACCACCGATTAAAGCATATCTGAAATTATGCCATGCCCATTTCTTGAACGACTCAGCATACGTCAATTTCTCATGAGATGCATCACCAGTTGCTGTGCGTAGTTGACTTCTTACACCACTAACAGCCATAATGATCACAACGAAAACAACACCTAGAATTACCCAAATCCAACCGATAGCTCCTTCTTCTTGAACCTCAGTTACACCTGCGCCACCTCCAGTGCTTGCGACAGCTGGCCCCGCTTCTTCTTGAGAATCAACCCAATCAAAAATCGCATCAATCTGCCCTTTAGACAGATCAGGAAACTTGTCCATCGCTGTCGGCTTGATCTTTGACACGGCTTGAGCGTATGGATCAACCGCAGCTGCATCCTGCCAATTGTTCACCCACTTGTAGATTGAACCATCCATAGCTCCTTCATCCGACCACTTTGAACGAACTTGGTACAGCTTTGGACCTGTTCCATCCTTAAAAACTTGGTGACATGTAGCACATTTCGCGCTAAATAACTTTCCGCCATCTATTGCTGCTTCCTCTGGAGCATCTTGGGCGCTTACTGAAAATGCCCCTACAACGAACGCCAATGACAGCGCCTTGAGAGACCATTTACTTAGATTTCTAAACATCTGACTACTAGATATTTTCATGTAAAAAACTGTTCGTCTTTTGCCAAAAACACACTTTTTGACGGGAACAAATTTAGAAGAATTGTGAGATACCATGACAGTATTGTGACAATTTCGAACACTTAATACACTAATTTAAAATCATTCTAAATAACATTTTTTAACAAAAATTAGTTCTACAGATAATTAGTGTATTTCTGCACAGGGTCTTACAAGACTACATTTTGCCAAACTGGCACAGAGATTGATTCGAAGTATTTCGTAATTTTGTCAACATAAACAGAAATCGGCATGAAAGAACTACTTTTTACAGTAAGTATAATTCTTGGGGCTTCAATGACATTTGCTCAAAGTGGTGAAGTGACCATTCAAAAAGACAGTCGTATTGACGCGCTAGTTGCTCAACAAGGCGAAGTGATTCCACCAGCCCTAAACCCACAAATCGAAGGTTACAGAATACAATTGTTTTTCGATGCTGATAAATCGGCATTGAATGATGCTCGTGCTCGTTTCTTTGCCCTTTACCCGAAAATTGATACTTACACCACTTATAACGCTCCAAATTTCTTTCTTCGAGCAGGTGATTTTCGTACTCGATTAGAAGCTGAAAAAATTAAAGCTGAAATTGAAACAATGTTTCCAACTAGCTTTGTTGTCCAAGAAACAATCAATCTACCAAGACTAGAGAAAGATTCGAAGGAAAACTAAATGACAGATTTCAACTTCGATAAGCGTTATAAGTTATGCAGTAGAAAGCTAATTGACGAAGTTTACACCAATGGTCAACTTATCAAGTCATATCCTTTTGTAGTCAGGGTTAAAAGAACTAAACTTCCCGATAACTCAACATTTCAAATTGTGATATCGGCACCAAAAAGAAGTTTCAGAAAAGCGTATCAGCGCAATCGAATAAGAAGAATGTGCAAAGAAGCCATTCGAACTAATAAAAATATAATTGAATCGTTTCTAGCTGAAACCAATCAACAATTAGCATTATTTTTGATTTTCACAGGCAAGGAAGAAATACCCTTGGAAGTGCTCAACAAGAAAACAGAAAAATTATTTCACTCAATTGTAAAGCAATTATCTCTTCATGAAAAATAAATATTCACTCATCCCAGCATTTCTTTTGGCATTCATACTGATTCCACTTGCGAGTCGTGCTCAGTCGAACGGCTTTGAAGTTATACGCAGTATTGAATTAATGGATCAGATTTATGAGCACCTTGAAAAATACTACGTCGACGATATTCATGCAGGGAATTTATCGAAAACTGCTATTGATGCAATGCTGGAGGAGCTTGATCCATACACAGTTTATTATCATGAATCGAATATTGAAGATTATCGATTAATGACAACAGGTCAATATGGTGGAATTGGTGCACTTATTAGAAAAACTGGAGATTTTGTTGTAATCGCAGAGCCTTACGAGGGTAATCCGGCAGAAACAGCTGGTCTTTTAGCTGGTGACGTCATTCTTTCGATCGACGGAAATTCCATGAAAGACAAGAATTCTGAAGAAGTTTCCACAGCCCTCAAAGGACCAAAAGGAACTACAGTTGAAATCGAAGTAGAAAGAAATGGTTCAGAAACGAAAAAAATTAAGGTTGTAAGAGATGAAATAAAACTTCCTGACGTGCCATACTCGGGTTTAATTGATTCTAAAGTTGGATATATAAAACTGAACAGCTTTACAAGAACAGCATCTGCTGATGTGAAAAAAGCATTTACTCAATTGAAAAGCGAGGGAATGGAATCGTTAGTTCTAGATCTTCGTGGAAATGGCGGGGGATTGCTTATCGAAGCTGTTAAGATTGTCAACATGTTCGTCCCAAAGGGTCAAGTAGTTGTTAATACAAAAGGTCGCGTGGAAGAGGAAAACAGAGTTTATATAACCACTGAAGAACCAATGGACTTGGAAATTCCCCTTGTAGTATTAGTGAACGGAACCTCAGCTTCAGCAAGTGAAATAGTTGCTGGAAGTTTGCAAGATTTAGACAGAGCTGTCATCGTTGGAACTACTTCTTTTGGAAAAGGTCTGGTTCAAAGAACATACGACTTGGATTATGGATCAAAAGTAAAACTGACGATTGCGAAATACTATACTCCTTCAGGTAGATGTGTACAACGATTAGAATACTACGAACGAAATGAAGATGAGCGACCAAAAGAAATTGCAGATTCACTGATTAAAATATTTAAAACAACAAACGGTCGCGATGTTATTGATGGTCGTGGAATCGAGCCTGATGTCGAAGTTGAGATAGATGACTTAAGTCGACTTACAGCTACGCTCTACGGTAACAACTTCATTTTCGATTACGCAACAGAATTCTATTATTCACACCCAGAAATTGCGAGTGCAAAAGAATTCAAACTATCTGAAAATGAATATAAGTCCTTCAAAGATTTCGTATTGGAGAAAGAATTCACGTACTCTACGGCATCAGAAGAGATGCTTAAAAAGATGAAGAAAACTGCTGAGGAAGAAGGATTTTACGAGGATGCATTGGCAGAATACGAAGCATTGATGGCTAAAGTTGTTCCATCCAAAGAAAGAGACCTTGAAAAGTTTAAGGATCAAATCAAAGATTTATTAGAAAACGAAATTGTTTCACGTTACTACTATCAAAATGGTAGAGCTAAACACAGCTTACGGGACGATAAAAACATTAAAACTTCTATTGAAATTTTAAAGGATTCTGAGCGCTACAATACTATTCTCGGAAATTAATCGTTTCAAGGTAAACTATTACTTCAGCTTATGCTCAACCGATTGTTCGGCGATAAAACGCACGAAGCTCTTTATGTCTTGGGGTTATCTGGAATTGCCTGTGGATTAGCATGGAGTAAGGTTGTAATTTCCATCTCTTTGATGTTTTTGGGACTTAATTTCCTTCTTGAAGGGCAATTCAAAGAGAAAATACAAAGCATTAAAGTTAACAAGCTATTTCTGGCTATTGCTGCCTTTTATTTGCTGCATCTAGTTGGACTGTTTTGGACGAGCAATTTTGGATATGGTTTACATGACATTAAAGCGAAGCTTCCATTAATCGTTTTACCACTGATGCTAGCCGCAAGACCAGTTAATTCGCGGTATCATTTAAATATAATTCTTGGCGTTTTTGTCATTACCTTTTTAATTACTTCCATCTGGAATTACGGTTCCTATCAACAATGGTTTGGAGCTAGAACCTATGACGACATAAGGGGATTATCGTTATTTGGGTCGCACATCCGATATGGAATAATGATTTCTTTAGCGGCGGGATTTTCAGCTTACTTCATTGGTCAATATAAAAAGTATACATGGCTTCTTATCCTGCTCATAATTTGGTTTACATACTACACATTTTACAGTCAAGTAATAGCTGGTGTTCTTGCACTTCTCTCTATCATTTTCTTCGCCTCTATTTATTGGCTTTGGCGATTAAAAAAATGGTTAGCAATCGCATTTACGATTTCTACTGTTACAATTGGCGTTCTATCACTAATTTGGTTATTCAAGCCATTAACTGATAGCCCAGACAACTATAAAAACCTCCCAAAAACAACAGCGAAAGGAAACCCATACACTCATCACGGCGGGTTTATTTCTTCGGAAACAGGTGAGCCCATATTACTATTTCTTTGTGAGGAAGAATTGAGAGAAGAATGGAATAAGCGATCCAAATACGATTATGATGGGAATGACATTAAAGGAAACAAACTAAAACATACATTAACGAGATATCTTTCATCTCTTCGTTATAGAAAAGATGCCGAAGGTATGGCTAAATTAAGTCCTCAAGACATCTCCAATATTGAAAACGGTATTTCAACAGTTAATCATAAAGGAATTATGGCCAGACTTCATGGAATTCGATTTGAACTGAATAATGGCGCCAACGCAAATGGTCACAGCTTACTACAAAGAATAGAATATTGGAAGGGTGGACTGACCATTATTAAAAACAACATTCTAATTGGTGTTGGTACAGGAGATGTTCAAGATGAATTCAATTCCTACTATGATAAAACACAGTCCATTTTAACACCTGAGAATAGAAACAGGGCCCACAATCAATTTCTTACCAGCTGGATAACATTCGGATTTATTGGAATTGTGGTGTTCCTTTGGTTATTAATATCATTCATTCAATTCAACTGGAAAAATAACCAACTCATTGGTGTTCTATTTTTGGCAGTTGCGGCCAGTTCATTCTTAACGGAAGACACCCTAGAAACTCAGATTGGTATAACTTTCTTTGCCTTCTTTTATGCGATATTTCAGAGTAAGATTCCAGAATTTAAAAATTGAGACTAATATTCGTTTCAATTATGACGGGTGAAGTACTTTCTAGTTTTACTGCTGCCTTAAAATAATCTACCTATCTTTGGCCAAAATCGGTGAAGTCATGCGTTTTGAATTAACCAAAGAAAATCTTCAAATACTCCAAGAAGCTATACGACGTCAAAACGTTGCGTGGATTCGTGAGTACATTTTAGAGCTGCACGACGCCGATATCGCTGCTGTCATCGATGAGCTTGAACTAGATGAAGCAAAATACGTCTACCACTTACTTGATGAAGAAACTCAAGGAGACGTTCTGATCGAATTGGATGATGATATTCGTGATCAACTTCTGAAATCTTTCTCCTCTCAAGAAATTGCCGATACGCTCGAGCAAATGGATTCAGATGATGCCGCTGATATTATCTCTGAATTACCAGCTGAACAGGTTGAGGAAATTATCTCTCACATCTCCGATAATGAAACTGCGGAAGATATCGTCGACTTGTTGAATTACGATGAAGATTCTGCAGGTGGTTTGATGCAGAAGGAGTTCATCCAAGCGAACATGGAATGGCCAGTAAACAGATGTGTTGTAGAACTGCGTCGTCAAGCTGAAGAGGTTGAAAAAGTTTATACCATCTACGTAGTAGATGACAACGAGAAATTGGTTGGATTCTTGTCGCTAAAACGACTTTTATTCGCTAGTCCAAAAACGAAAATTGCCGACTTATACCAAAGTAAAAACATGATTTTCGTAAAAACGGGTGATGATAAAGAACAAGTCGCTCGTATCATGGAGAAATATGACTTGGTCTCTGTTCCTGTAGTTGATTTACAAGGTAAACTCGTTGGTCGAATTACCATTGATGACATCGTAGATGTAATTAAAGAAGAGGCAGACAAAGACTTTCAAATGGCTTCCGGGATCTCGGAAAACGTAGAATCGAGTTCGAGTGTTTGGCGAATCTCACGTGCGCGCATGCCGTGGTTACTTATCGGATTACTCGGTGGAGTTCTTGGAGCTCAGGTTATTTCGGGCTTCGAAGGTGGAATTAGTCAGGTCCCGGCACTTGCCTTCTTTATTCCGCTCATCACAGCCATGGGAGGAAATGTTGGTGTTCAGTCTTCGGCTATCGTTGTACAATCTTTGGCTAAAGGAAACGATCAGTTCGGAAGTATCTTCAAAAAACTAGGAAAAGAAGCTCTTGTTGGAATGGTTAATGGACTCGTTTTATCGACCATTATTTATGGAATTGCCTATGTTTTTGAAAGTCCAAAATTAGGAATCGTTGTAAGTATTTCTCTTTTCACGGTAATCATGTTTGCTGCGATTTTCGGAACACTCATTCCGTTACTTTTAGACAGATATAAAATCGATCCTGCCTTGGCAACTGGACCATTTATCACCACTTTAAATGATGTATTAGGTCTGTTCATCTACTTAACGATCGGAATTATCTTATACGGACTCTAATGAAAGTTGTATTTCTTGATATTGTTCATCCTGTGCTCGAGAAACGGTTGACGGAAGCCGGTTTTGAATGCATAGACGCTACATCTTTGAGTAAAACAGATTGTGAAAAGGCAATCACTGAAGCTGAAGGTATTGTAATTCGTTCGCGATTCAGAATGGATGAAACTTTCTTGCAACATGCACCAAAACTGAAATTTATTGCTCGCTCTGGAGCTGGAATGGAAAATATCGATGAAGATTATACATCAACTCGTGAAATTACCCTCTTCAATGCTCCTGAAGGAAATAGAAATGCTGTCGGTGAACACGCTCTAGGAATGCTTTTAAGTCTTTTCAACAGACTTCATCTTGGAGATCAAGAAGTGAGAAGCGGTAATTGGGACCGTGAAGGAAATCGTGGTGTCGAACTCGATGGAAAAACAGTTGGAATTATCGGGCTAGGAAATAACGGTAGCGCTTTCGCTAAAAAATTACGCGGTTTTGATGTTAAAGTGATGGCTTACGATAAGTACAAGACCAATTACGGGACAGATTTCGTTCATGAAGCAACAGTAGAGGATATTTTTAATGAAGCTGATGTGCTTAGTTTCCACATTCCGCAGACAGAAGAAACACTTTTTATGGCCGACGAAGCTTTCTTCAAGAAGTTTAAAAAGCCGATCTATGTGATCAACCTGGCAAGAGGTAAAATCATTGAGACCAAAGCTTTAGTCAGTGGACTTAAATCCGGAAAGGTCTTAGGTGCTTGCCTCGATGTATTGGAATACGAAAAGGCGTCTTTTGAGTCATTCTTTGATCAAGAAATCCCAGCCGACTTCAAATACTTACTTGAATCTGAAAAAGTGATTTTATCACCACATGTTGGGGGGTGGACACATGAAAGTTACTTTAAACTGAGTAATGTCCTCGCCGATAAAATTTTAGCTGAATTCAATTAATTCCTTGATTTTCATAACTTGCTAAAATGAAACTGATTTTAGCTTTACTTATTGTTTTTCCTTTTGCGTTACGCGCTCAATTGTACTTTCCGCCAACAACTGGCACGCAATGGGATACTTTATCTCCATCAGCTCTTGGTTGGTGTCAAGATAGCATCAATTCATTGTATTCATTTCTAGATAGCGAACAGACCGATGCATTCATTGTTCTAAAAGATGGAAAAATTGTCTTGGAACGCTATTTTGGAACGTACACAATGGATAGCAGTCACGTTTGGAATTCAGCCAGCAAAAGTTTAATCGGAACACTTGTTGGTATTGCACAAGAGGACAATTTAGTTGACATACAAAACAAAACATCGGATTATCTTGGAACAGGTTGGACGAGTTTACCTCAAAATCAAGAGGACTCAATCAAAGTTTGGCATCAACTCACAATGACGAGTGGACTGGATGAAACGAATTTCTTTTGCACGACACCATCTTGTCTAAATTATGTTGCTGATGCCGGAGATCGATGGGCTTATCACAATGGTCCTTATTTACTTCTCATGGATGTTTTGGAAAATACATCAGGCCAAACATTAAATGCCTATACAAACAGCGTAATAGAATCGACAACAGGAATGAGTGGTATTTGGCTGAATTTGATCGTTACCAAAACCTATTATAGTATTGCACGAGACATGGCCCGGTTTGGACTTTTAATTCAAAACGGAGGAGATTGGAATGGAACTGCGGTTCTTGGAGATCAAAATTATATGAATGACATGCTCACTCCTTCACAAAACTTAAACCCATCCTACGGGTATTTGTGGTGGTTAAACGGACAATCTTCCTATGTTTTGACAGGCCCAACAATTACCATTTCTGGAGCTGTTTCTCCAGATGCCCCAAGTGATGTGTACGCAGCTGCTGGAGCAGATGGTCAATTTATTAGCATTTCACCAAGTAACGGTTTAGTTATGATTCGCCAAGGTGAAACTGGAACTGGAGCTTATACTGAATTCCCGTTGCATAATGAAATTTGGAAGCGACTAATGAATCTTTCATGCACGAACAGCTTGAGTGAAAAACAAACCGATAAAATTGGGTTTTATCCAAATCCTGCACAAGATGAAATCTTCTTTAATCAGCAAAACACACCGTATACAGTGTTGATTTATGATGCACTTGGAAGAGAAATCATGAACGTCAAAGCCATCAACAGGTTGAACGTGTCAAATTTAAATCCGGGATCGTATTTCATTCAGCTCAACGAAAACGAAAGGACGATGATTAAGAAATTAGTCATTAACTAACACGGAGCATGTTTCCGTAGTAAAGATCTTTTCCGGTTGTAGTCTTCATCCACAATTCCTTTACCTCATAATCGCGGTGAGATAAATACAATTCCGCCTGTTGTTGAAGGTCGCTCAATTCGACTTGAGGTGAATACGTATTGAGAACGAGAAATCCATTATTACCAATTAAATTCGCTGCATTACTCACAAGCTCATCCAGTTTTTCTTCGAGTTTCCACTTTTCTTTCTTGGCTCCAATTCCCCAAGCAGGTGGATCCATAATGATTCCTGTATACTCGTTTTCTCGCTTTACTTCTCGTCCTGCAAATTTCAAAGCATCTTCGTGCACCCACTTAATATTCAGAAGCTTACTCGCCTCCATATTTTCTCGTGCCCAAGATATCAATTGCTTAACTGAATCAACATGAATAGTGTTTGCTCCCTTGTTTCGAGCTACGCAAGATGCTGCTCCCGTGTAGGCAAACAAATTCAAGAAATTATCATCACTCGAAAGTCTGCTTTCGATGAAGTCCCAATTCAGTCGTTGTTCCGGAAAAAGTCCAACATGCTTGAATTTAGTCAACTTTAAATTGAACGTAAGTCGTCCATATCGAATAGACCATTCTTTTGGTGCGTTCTTTTTTAGCGATTTCCAAACACCCGATTGACCACCTTTTGAGATAAATTCCCAATGAGCCAAATCGTTCCACTCTTTGAATGATTTACCGGATTTGAAATAAGCTTGAACTTCTGGGCGAATCGTGATAATCTTTCCCCAACGCTCCAATTTTTTTCCACCACCAGCATCGATTAATTCATAATCATCCCAGCCAGTTGTATAGAGTCGATTTTCCTCCACTACTAACGACGTGGCATCTTTTTACGTCCACCCATCATTTGAGCCATACGCATTTGATTCTTTGAAGGAGCCATTTTCAACTGACGTTGCATTTGGTTGATTTGGTCTTTCATCGCTCCAGTTGAATCCAGTTTTTTAGCTTCAGCCAAAAGCGTTAGGGCTTCTTTCGTGCGACCAGTTTGAGCACAAATCCCAGCAAGGTGCATACGAGCAACAGCATTATCTTGATCTGTTCTCAGTCCCATTGAAATTGCCTTTCTCAATTTTTGTTCACTTTTGGCAAACCCTAATTCTTGCGTACTCAAAACAGCTTGTAAGAACTCCACATAAGCATGTTGTTTCTTCGGTAAAAACTGAGGGTGTGTAATTTTGTTGATATACTTTTTAGCTTTTTCGGTATCTCCAAGACGCATCTGATTTAATGCTAAAATCATATTCTCATTTCTAAAGAAAGAGAACCCGATGATTGCTGTTACCAAGATGAGCATGATACCCCATCCCCAATATCCGTTGTAAAATAGAGCAACTGTAAAAAACAAAGAAGCAGCTGCTAAGGCAATACGAATAATAAATCCTATCATAATTTAATCAATTGTTGCGATACATTTTAATTCAATAGCAATTGGTGTTGGAAGTGAATTGATTTCCAAAGTCGTTCTACACGGCAAATTATCCTTAAAGTACTCCGCATAAATCTTGTTATAAGTATGAAAATCTCTTTTCATGTTGACCAAGAACACTGTTACATCCACCAATTTTTCCCAGCTAGAGCCAGCTTCCTCAAGTATGATTTTAACGTTATCGAATACACTTCTGCATTGTGCTTCAAAATCAAACTCCAAAAAATTCCCGTTTTTATCCAGTTTAAGACCAGGAACTGCAGAGTCAGTTGCATCAGAACCCGCTACTCTAGGTCCAACTCCAGAAAGGAATAATAGATTGCCAACTTTTCGTGCATGTGGATAAAGTCCAACAGGTTTTGGTGCCTTATTTGTCGATATTCTTGATTCTTCTGCCATGATTACTATTTCGCGCAAAGATAATCAGATTTCGTCACTCACCCAAAGTTCATAATTGGTTTAGTTAAATAACTGAAGACAAAAACTCTTGGTATCATTTTTGAGAAATAGATTTCATTAATTTTACTCTATGAAATTGCGCTTTATTTTCGTTATCGCCACTCTTTTGGTTTCACTCACTAGTTGTATTGAAATTATTGATGATTTATCACTTCGTTCAGACGGTTCTGGAACTTTCAAATACACCGTGAACTTAAGTTCGAGTAAAGTGAAAATTAATTCATACCTCGCACTTGACAGTTTAGATGGGAAAAGAGTTCCTTCAATTGAAGAAATTTCATCGAGGATATCTGCGGTTGTTGAATCACTTGAAAAAAGAGAAGGGATTTCAAATTTATCTTTCGATGCCAATTACGACGACTTCATTTTGAAGCTATCATTCGATTTTAATTCGGTAAAGGATCTGCAACAAGCGATCAAGGAAGTAGTCTTGGAAGAAAGTCGTGAAAAAGCGATTAAAGAGCTAGATGAAACTTGGATCACCATTGATGACGAAGCTTTTGAAAGGTCAATTCCAAAAATTAACCTAGACAGAGTTAATCAGTTAAAGGCGGATGAAATTGCAGAATTGAAGGAAGGTAAATACACCTCTATCACGCGTTTTGAAAGTGAAATTGAAAAATGTGCTAACGAAAGTAGTACCATTTCTAAAAGTAAGAAGGCTGTAATGCTGAGAACTGATGTCTATTCCCTTAGTCAGAATACTACACTTTTAGACAACACAATATATCTTCAATCAAACGGAGCTGAGAAGTAGATAATTCGTACTTTTGGTATGTTCATTCACCCGAATAATCGGTTTAAAAACATAGTATGAAACTTACCTTAGCGATCATCGCAATTGCTTTTTCTTCAGGGATTTATTGTCAACAATCAGAAATGCTTGTTCCCAAAGACGCTGTTTCTGTATTCAGCATCAATAATATCAATTTACTTCAAAAAATTTCTTTGGATGAATTAGTAAAGTATGAATTCATGGAAGAGTTGCAACAAGAATTGTTCGATGGTTCAACAAATGGTCGAACTTTAAAAGATTCTGGAGTTGACTTTGATCAGAGAATGAATGTTTTTCAGGGAAAAAGTGACGACTTTACCGTTTCGGGAGTAACTTTTGGTGTTGAGAATAGAGAGCTGCTTTTTGATGTTTTCGACGATTATCAACCTTCAGAAAGTAATTACTCTGGTGTAGATTTTTACAGTTCTTATTTCAATAGAATTGCAATTCAAGGTACCAGCGCCATCTTATTTCGTGTAACACCTAAGATGCAATTGGTCGATGAAATTACCGATTCAATTTGGTACGCGCGCGGGAACAGTTATCCATGGTACTACGAAGATCACTATTATGATGAGATGGAGGAAGCAACCGAAGAAGTGTACGAAGAGGAGGAAGAGCCATTAGAATATTTCGAGGAATTGGAAACCGAAGAAAACACTTCAAACCCAGTTGAAGAAACAGAGGAGTATCCAGTTGCCGAAGCAGATCCAACAGTTAAGACTTATTATGAACTTCGCGATTCTGTAGAAGCAGAAATGCAAGCTAAGTTTATTAAAATGGTTAGCGATGAACTATTTGTTGATCATGAATCACTCGTAACCGAAGACGCATATTTCAAAAATCAACTTACGCACATCTCAGAAGGGATCTTCTACTTAGATAATTCCCGAAATTTTGAAAAAACAAGCACATTTTGGACAATGACTTCAATGTACTCAGGATTACTTCGAGACATGGAAGAACTTTACGAAGGAAATGTTATTGTCGGCGATCTATATCTGAAAGATGATCAAGTGGATATGAAATTGACTATGAATTATGGTCCCAAACTGGGGTCTATTTACCAGGAGTTAACCGATACAAAATTCGATAAAGACGTACTTAAATATATTCACCAAGACAACAGTGGATTCTTCACCTACAATGTAAATATGAGAAAAGCGTATGAACAAGCTTACGACGTAGTTGTTCCAATGCTTACAGATGCTGGGAAACCTTTAGCTGGAAATCTTTTGATGATCGAATTAATGGATGAATTATTGAACAAGGATGCCATTTTCGGAGTTTACCAAGGAAGTATGTTTGGTACTTTCAACGGAATTCAAAAAGTAAAAACGAAAAAGATTGTCTTCGATTACAATGAAGAAACATTTGACTACATCGAACGTGAAGAAGAGGCGGAAGAAGATATGCCAATTTTCACTTTGGGATTCACAACAGAAAGAAGTGATATTCCTGAAAAAATCCTGAAACGTTCATCAGTACTCATCGACGAATTGCATAACGAAGGAACTTATTGGAAAATAGATAATGCAGTTTTGAATAGTGCTCCAATGTACTTGATTCTTCAAAATGGATTGTTCATTATCACGAACGATGAAGATTTAGCATTGAATCACGCAGAGGGTTATGGTTCTGAAGCAATTTCCAGGAAAGAAGCCAAAAAAGCGAAGAAAAGTGGTGTCATGTACGCATATTCCGATATGAGTAAGGCAATCGAACAGCTACCTAGAGGAATGTTTAATGATCAAGAAAATGAAATTATTGATGTTATTCGAGGTAAGTCTGGTAATGTTCAAGTGACGAGTTCGACAACAACAGCTGCAAAAACAGATGTGCAAATCACCTATACTTTTGATGGGGAAGCTGAAAACTCTGGAAAGTACATATTAGACTTGATTAACAGTCTTTACGTTATTTCTAAATAGCTCGGATGATCCGAAAATTGGCAATAATAGCGCTTTTGGCCATCGGTTTGGGAGCCTTATTATACTTTCAACCTTGGCAGAAAGAGGAACAAGTTCCTCGGTTTTACGATCGTTTACCAGAAGCTGATATTATCGGTAGAACTGACTTGCTTCAGCTCTCACAAATGTTGGAGCCAACATTGTACTTTCACAAAATAGCTTTTCGTGATTTTATTTCACCTGAATTTATCTTAAGTCAAGGTAAAGGATACGGACTAGATGTGCAAAAACCCGTTTTTTTTTTCGGGAACACTGATGGCGAATCCATAACAAATTGGGGAGTGTTAATCCATGTACGAGATAGCAGTAAAGTTCGCGAAGGAATAGAACGTATTAGGAAAATTCTCCCGCTTCGGGACTCCATATTTTACGATCAACGCGTTTATTATAATTATCGTCAGCAATTGACTTTGGCTTATGGCGATAACTGGATGCTACTCTGTAATGACTCTAAGAAAAATAACTTTATCAATAAAGTAGCCCTTGCCAAGTTTAATAGTATTCAACCCAGATGGCGAAAGTTTCTAAATGATAACCTTCATAATACGCAGCAGATTATTGCGGAAGTGGTGCATGGTTCTCTTCAAAAATTTGGGGTCGAAAAACTTCATTTAAGCGCATTAACAGATTCTACTGACCTTACTATTTTCACAAAGTTTACCCAATTTGATACACTGAGTATTACACTGAAGGAAAACGGTTCACAATTACCAGCTGAAGAATTCACAAAACATCTCATTAATGCTCAGCTTAACATTGATAGATTGCGTAAAAATCACGAAGATCCAATATATCAGTTCGCGAAATCAAAAAGTGCTAAAATTAGCTTTCCCTTGGATGATTTTTTAGAAGCATGGGATGGGGAAGTGGCTTTTCGACAAGGTGGACTTCAAACAATCACAGAAGAATATATAGAATCCGAATTTGATGATGATTTTAATGTTACTGAAGTTGTTAAATACAAAGATGTTAAAGTTTCGGGATTCGCACTTTACCTATCTATGAATGAGAATAGAGACAAATTTCTTACGCGCTTATTCGATAAAGGTATTATAACTGCCGATGGAAGTAAATATAGACTGCTCTACTCACCTCCCCTTTCATTAAAAAGAACCGATTCATCATTGGTCCTCCACACAAGCAGATACACTCCAAAATTGGAACCTAGTCATTCGAATTCAGGAATGTGGATGATCGATTATACTCCCGTGTTTTTTTCTATTGATTCAACTCATACAAGAGATCTTTACGGCCACATTAAGTTGCCACTTCAGCGTATTATTTCAAAGAACATTCCTTCGCCTACCCCATAAGGTCATTGATTGTTTATTGATGATTAACAAAACGTTGTAAATAACTACTCAAACATAAATCCGGGCACACGCTATATCCTCTTAACTTAAAAGGAAAAATCTCCTATGCCTAAAAAGAAAAAAATCTTTGTTTTAGATACCTCCGTTTTACTGCACGACCACCAATCAATAACTTCTTTTGAAAACAACGATGTTGCCATTCCAATTACGGTATTGGAAGAGCTAGATAAATTCAAAATTGGAAATGACACAAAGAATTTTTCAGCTCGAGAAGTGATTCGTTTCATTGATAAACTATCTGGCCAACATGGACTTCAAGACTGGATTTCATTAGGGAAAGGACGAGGAAAGTTTAAAGTGATATTGGATTTTGTTCCGAATGACCTTAATGCAGAAGATATCTACGCCAAAGGAAAGAATGATCACAAGATTATTAATGCCGCGCTCTGTCTCAAAGAAAATGAACCGAGCAAAGATGTAATTCTCGTCACGAAGGATATTAATCTTCGCATTAAAGCAAAAGCTTTAGGGATTATTTCTGAAGACTACCAAACGGGTAAAGTTCATTCTGAAGAGGTTAAATCTTCAGCTCAAGTAATCGAAAATCTTGAATCGGAACAAATTCGTCAAATATTTACCAAAGGTAAGATCGAAGAAGATGGCATTTTAGGAGATAAGAAAGTGGCGAATGGTTATTACATTTTGAAAAATGGCAAGTCATCTTCACTAGCAGTTTACAATCCGCATTTGGATCAATTAGAGCGTATTGAAAAAGAATTTGTTTATGGCATAAAGCCCAAAAATGCCGAGCAGGCTTTCGCGCTGAATGCACTGCTGAATGATAATATAAAACTAGTCGCTCTACAAGGTGTTGCAGGTACAGGTAAAACCCTTTTGGCACTCGCGTCAGCTTTAGAGCAACATAAAAAATATCAACAGGTGATTTTGGCACGACCAATTGTTCCACTCTCCAACAAAGAAATTGGATTTTTACCCGGAGATGCAAATGACAAGATTGGGCCATACATGGAACCGTTATGGGATAACCTCAAATTTATTAAATCACAATTTGGAGAGAACGAACGCAAGCACAAAGCGATTGTTGAAATGCAAGAAAGCGGAAAAATCATCATTTCTCCATTAGCATTCATTCGAGGAAGAAGTCTATCCAACATTATTTTCATTGTTGACGAAGCTCAAAACCTCACTCCTCATGAAGTTAAAACGATCATAACGCGTGCTGGTGAAAACACAAAAATTGTCTTTACTGGCGATGTGAATCAAATCGATACTCCTTACTTAGATGAAAACAGTAATGGACTTGCATATTTAGTGGATAGACTGAAAGGCCAACCATTATTTGCTCATGTTCAACTCGAAAAAGGTGAACGATCTGAACTGGCCAATTTAGCTAATGAGTTACTATAAATCCAGACTAGCAAAGGCTTCCTCTAAATTCGAATAATTGAATTGGAAGCCTGTTTCTTTTATTGCCTGATTTGAAACAGGAACTCCCTTCAATAGCATCTCTGACATTTCTCCGAAGACTAGTTTCATAACAAAAGCAGGCACCTTAGGCATCCACATCGACTTATTGAATCGATTGGCTAATGTCTTCATGAAGGTGGCGTTGGGCGAATAATCATTTAAAGCGTTCCATGCACCGCTAAGTTCATTAGAAATGACATGATCGAATAATCGAACTAGGTCTGTTTCATGAATCCACGTCATTTCTTGTTTTCCGCTTCCCAATGGAGATGCTAGTCCTATTTTAGCTATTTTTTTCAGACGATCTAATGCTCCTCCACGATCTGAGAGCACCATTGAAATCCGAATCTTTGAAACGCTGATGCCTTTTTTAGAAAACTGATCCGCATGCTCCTCCCAGGATTTAACTAATGAAGACAAATAATCCGAACCAAAAGGATCCCTTTCGACAAACTCTCTTCCAATAGAATCATAACCATAACAGTTAATTCCTGAAGCTGACACATACTGCTTAGCATTGGGAAAATCGTCTAAGTGTTCGAATAGAAAATCAGTTGTATTTATGCGTGAGTCATATAGTACTTTCTTTCTACTTTCTGACCATCTTTTGTCGGCAATACCAGCTCCAGTGAGATTGACAATTACATCAATTTTCTCTAGCTTATCTTTGCTGATTTCACCTTTGGCTGGATTCCAATAAATGTGATTGTTTTCTTTAGGAGACCGAGTTAAAATGAAGACTTCATGACCTGAAGCTGCAAGTTGCTTTTCTAACTTTTGACCAATTAAACCTGTTCCTCCTGCAATGACTATTTTCTTCATAGTTACAAGATCGGGAATCGTTTTAAAAGAATCAATCTATCTGAAGAATAATCGACCATTTAACCATTCGACATCTAATCGAGCACCTTTCTTTTTGTAGAAATCAATTGCTGGTTCATTCCAATCGAGTACTTGCCAATCCATTCGCGCAAAATTACGCTCCTTAGCTGTCTCTACAAGACGATCGAACAATAAACCTCCAACACCTAATCTTCGGTGACTTTCACGGACATAAAGATCCTCTAGGTATAAACAAGGTCCCTTCCAAGTTGAATACGAAGTATAAAATAAACCAAAACCAACAATTTGATCTCCTTCCTCAGCCACAAAAGCCTCACAAACTTGATCATCGAACAAATCTTTACCAAGAAGTTCGGCAGTATTATCCACTTCATCAGGTTCATTCTCAAAAGCGGCAAGTCCATGAATTAGTTCCATTATTTGGACTTCATCACCTCGTTTTGCCTTACGAATTTCCATTATTGAACTCCAGCTAAATTGAATCGAATACGTAATCCAGTACTTAAGTTACCAGTTGGGTAAGAAGTCGCGATTTTTGGTGTATTCAATGTTTGATCGTAATAGAATTGAATTGTCAAGTTCTTCGATAAGTTGTAATCAGCCGACGATTTAATCGAAACAACTCGTTGTCCAGCTGTAGCTTGATTGCTATTCTCAACAACTTTTCTAATCACCGTTAAATTATCTCTAAACGAAATATCGACACGTATGTTCACTGGACTTTCAGGTACTTTTTCGAAAGGAAGTTTCACTTTTGCAAAACGATAACCTGTTCCGATTACCCATTCATTTCCGAGAACCTCAGTGACCTGATTGTTGTTTAAAGACAACGTAGCACTTCTGTCCTTCTTGTATTCGAATTTGGTGATTAATCCTTGACCTTTAATTGTCCACGTTGCGTCGAAGCCTATCAACGGATTAAATCGCTCTGTAACTACAACATTTTGAATTTGGCGACCAGCGATGAAGTTATCATTTAGGTCACGCGATGTTGCATTTCCATTTGCGTCAAACTCAGCATTCAAATTAGTCTGCATTCCCGAAACCGTAATTGTAGAGCTGTAGCCATGTCGGATTACAAAGTTCTTCACGTATTTCTTCATGAAATCAAATTTGGTCAAACCATTATAGTTCACTGACCAGTTTGGAAGAGGGAGGTTACGAACCGGATTAATATTTTTCTCGTTAATTCCTCTATTTGTATAAGAAGATAAGAATGCTCCAGTAACAACCTCTTGTTGCGATCCTCCATATCCATCATAGTAACCAGATGCCAATAACGTTGAGTTTGAATTTTGCGCTCCCAGTAACTCAGAAACTTCTTTTCTGTTCGCTCTCAGTTGATCGAAAACAGACGAATTATATTCATTATCTAACAGTGCAAATGCCGAACCAATAGAAACATTCGAGTATGTTAAAGTTCCTATCTCAACTTTACTTTGCCCCTCAAAAGCGCCTTCAGGAAGTGATGTTATCGGATCAATTGGTCCAATTTCAGGATTCCATCGATAGAACTCACTTGAATTATTTCCGTAAGTTCTATTTACCGTTAGCTCAATTGAAAGATCTTTCATTGGTTGAAGATTGGCTCTCAACGTTAAATTCTCGGTGTGCGTGCTTGTAAACTGACGATTCAAATTCTCATTTTGCACCAACCATCCTCTTGAGGCTGCAGATTCAGCAATGTTGTAACCTGTTTCCCTACCCCAGATGTCGTATCGTTGATTTCCGAAGATAAAGCCTGCCATTCCTGTGTTGAAACTTGGATTAAATCCTAAAACTCCAACTTCTTGGTTATATCCAGGCAATATTGTTCCATCTGTAATTGAGTACGAACCGTTCACATTTCTTACACTCATTAATAGTCTCGCTAAGAAACCACCAACAGGGTGCGGTTTTCCACCACGCTTCTTCTCACGTTCATCTTTTCTTCTTTGACGTTCATCTTTGCGCTCTTTCTTCCTGCGCTCTTTCTCCGTCATTTCAGCCAATGGCTTCTCTGGTTTTTTCTGTGAAGTACTCCCGCCACGATTAGCCGAGTTATCTCCACCTGCACGCCCTCTTCTCGCAGTTCCTCCGGTATTTACTTTCTTGAAGTAAGGAACCTTATTGTACAAAGTTGTGAAGTTCAATTGTGCGCTCATGTTAATGTCGCGACTATTTTGAACTGTATTTCCATACTCGGTTTGACCAAGTGGGGAACGTTGCCAATTGTATGAACCTTTCCAAGAAATGTTTGCTGTCATCCAATCTGTCGCTGGGATTTTATCTAATGGTAGAGTATACTTAAAACTATAATCATGGTTATAGTCCATTGCCTTACCAAAAGTACTCAGTTGACTTCGGATCGTATCTTTGAAAGCCTGATATGCCAATGGATCAAGTTTTCTATCAACGCGCTGATTTCCTTCTTCAAAAATAGATCTGTTTGAAGCATTGAATGCGAACTTCAATTTACGTGTGATGTCGTAATCCAATCCATATGTTCTATTCCAATCAAAACGCTTAATGAAAACTGGTGCGAATTCATAATCAGGAACCAAGTTGTTTCTCACCTGACGCTCGTTGTACGTTCTTAAAACACTATTCGAGAATGAAATGTTTTTAGGCATTGTGAAGAAGTTGAAATCTCGCACAAGTCCCCACCATTTCGATTTTCTCATGAACTTAACATTCTTAAATGGTGTAATGGGTTTTGCCGCAAACGAGTAATTGTAATTCAATGAAGAATTCCATGTTTTAGTTCTGTCGTAATTGGTATTGAAATCGCGCAGTAACTGTTCAGAATAAGCATAGTTTGCCGACCAGTTCGAGATCCTCCAGAAATGATTTTTCGCTCCTGGTTTTAGTTCTTTACGTACATTGGTAAAGTTGTACGATCGCCTCTCACTGAAATCTTGACCTAAACGAGCTTTTTCTCGTCGCTCAGCTAAATCTTCATAATCAGATAACTTAATATCTGGATTAAACGGATCGTATTCTGGATTCACAATTCCGAGTGAATATCCGTAGAAGAAAGGTAGAGAAACTTGCGCTCGCTTACCGAAGAATTGTCCTAATTGAACATTTGCATTCATATCGAATCCAATTTGCTCATTACGCTGACGTTCCTGTACTCTACTATCAACAGCGCCCCAGTTAATTCCAGAATAGTTTCCAGACATATTAACATTTGCGAAGTCAGCCAATTGAACTTGCATCTGTGCTACAGCTGCAGAACCTCCCTCACTTACGAAGTCTGATAATCGCAACTCGTTCACCCAAATGTGTGCACATTTCTCAAAACCATCATCTGCCCATGGAGTACCTGTTCCTTTCTTAGGATTTCGGATACCGATCATAATGGTTCTAACACCTTGAAGGTTTGGACTACCCTTTACTTTAAGTAATCTAGTTGCATTTTCTGGATCAGTTGCGACGTATTCAACAGTATATGAAACAGCGGCATTTCCACCTTCTATTAACTGATTTCTTTTCTTTTTAAGATCCAAAAGATTATCAAAAATGATCTCGATGTTGTTGTCTTCTGGCCAAATATCCGTGTCTATTGAAGCACCCCAAGGCGTCACCTTAAGTGGTAATTCGTATTCGTAGTAGTTATCTGTGAAATCTGTTCCCAATCGAACAAAAAGTGTTACATCATCATCATCAAGTGGTTTAGAAGAAACGAGTTCCTCTGCATGAACAAACATTTTTAATTTCTTGTAAGTTCTCACATCGAATTGAACATTTCTATAGGCTGCACGTGCATCTCCATCTTGTAAATCACACACTTCAAGTGTTAACGACTGCTCGTTTAATTGTCTTTGATACGTTTGCGAAGGGTCAATTTCTCTCGTAATTCCAGGAGGAATAACATAGTTGATTGGATCTCTTTGATCGTTCTCTTGAACATTTAATGCTCCAATATTGAAAGTTGTTAAGTTTGGATCAACCGTAACCCCCTCTCCAGGCTGGGTCAAGTCGAGCAGGTATCTTCTCCATTCACCACGAATGAACTCTAATCGTGCAAAACGAACAACAACTTCTTCATCGAAACCTTTCAAGAACATTCGCATAAATCGAATTGTTCTAAAGTCTTGAATTCCGTTAACACGTTTCTCGAAATCGGCAATTGGAACTTTGAACTGGATCCATCTTTCCGTTTTAGTACCATTCTGGAACTCTTGAATATTGGTAATAAAATTTTGTCCTTCAACTAAATCACTTTTCCTCAAACTAACTTTATACTGGAAGTAGCTCTCGGTCTCATCCAAGGTGTTGTTATTATTGATTTCTTCAAGGTCAGGTGAATTCGTTCCTTGAGTTGGGTAACCATTTGCGTTTGCAGTATCAGACATTTCAATAGTAGGAGAGTTTCCTTCCATACCATTGTACTTTTTATAGCGTTCCAGAATGCTCAGTGCTTGGGCATCATAATTATCATCGCGATAATAGTTGTAATCATCACTTGAAGGATCCGCTAGCATACGTGCTTTTGCACTAGCATTCAGTGTTGGATTTCCTTGAACCCAAGAAACATAATCTTTATAGAAATCGCGTTCTCCTGCGTTATTCCAACCGTCCAAACCAACATCTTGATTTACACGAGCGTCTGGATCATTATCGAATGCATTTACTGTTTGTTGTAAAGTTGATACACGCCCCCAAGTAGTTGTGTCCAAATCATCTCCTGGAGATGCACCAAATGGAGGTAGACCATTTTCAAAACTACGACGAGAATCAGGAAGAACATCTTCGGAAACGTTACCCAAGTTAAAGTATAAATCTCCTCCTGAATGAGCAGAATTTGGATTAGCATTTTCAGCATCTTCGTTAAATGGGTCTAAGATCCAGAACTGAATGAATTCGATGTTAGTTTGCTCGAAATTATTCGTTGAGAGCGCTCGCATGATACCTCCCCAACGATTTTCAGGATCGATGAAAGTACCATCTGGATTAACCGTGTTTGTAGTGTCGTAGTTATACATTCCACGCTCTGATGGATAATACGCCAAATCTAACACTGGAATATTTGGAATAGAACCATATTGCAATTCTAAATTCGGGAAGATATCATTCTGGTTCACCAATCGAATTCGACTATCAGATAATTGCTCTGGATTATCTTTTATGTGTTGCGGTGTTAGATTGTTGCTCTGGAAGAAAAGTGGATCAACCACGTACCAAGCCGTTTTTGCACGCTTAAACCCAGCAGATAAATCCAAGTTAGAGGCTTCCGGGAATAAATCTGGTTGACCTTTAGGTACCGAAGCCAAGTGCCATGCCGTGAAAGATCTTAGGTCAATAGAACTTTGTGCCCCTTCGAAATCATCGATATAAGAAATTCCCTCTTTACTAATAGCACGTGGTGTTCCTGGAATCAAATGAGCCACCTCTCCAGAGAATGACAACGTCGATTTTTCTTTAGTTGAAATTACAGGAAGGAAATCAACTGCTTTGGTTAACCAGGGAAGTTCCGTACGATACTGGATATCAAGTCCAAGTACATTGTTCTTGTATGGCTCACTTCCGATATCAACTTTTTGAGTCACCGGTCGCTCCATCATCCTCATCCATGTTGCTCCAAGTTGGAAGTCTTGACTAAATCGATGACTTACCCTTGATCCAATAAGAGATTTTGCCTGGAATCCGAAGACTGAATTACTCTCAATTGAGATTTTAATCGGCGTGTTAGAATTCAAATAAGCTTCATTCAAGATTTTTACGCGTCCTAAATTATAATCCACCGTATAATCAACACCTTCAGTCAACTTAATTCCACCTGCAGTTACAGAAACCGCACCTTCTGGTACGTTCAAGGCATTAAGTGGGATATCTGAAGAAATCGACGATTGGTACTCACCTTTGAAAGAGAATCTATTCTTACTTGGAATTTGCTGAGCCGCAGTTTTAGTTGAATCGTAAAGTTCTGTATAAGCAACTCTATCAATGACCACGTCTGGAATGTTGGCATCAGAAAGTTTATCAGCTAAAGTTTGACCAAAAGGTTCGATTGTAGAGAAATAAATTCGACCATTTCGAACATTAATTGTTCCTCCGTTTTCTGCTCTATTCGAATTAAATTGAATCGGTACAAAGTCAAACACTCCATCAGAGAAAGGTTGATTGTTTTGATTCAACTTATCCATGTCAATCAAGGTCACAATCTGCTTGTCATCCACTCCATCCATTGGGAAGAAAGGCACTAACAACGATGTTTCAGGATTATTGTAAAGAATGTCCATGCGGAATCCTTGTTGATCCACTTGATACGCTCCAATAGAATAAACGTTTTTCATCATCAAGTCCCAAGTTTTATTCTTCGGGTTGACAATCGTTGGCTTCAATAACTTTACGATAAGTGCTTCTTGACCTGAAACACCATCTGTTGAGAATTCCCCAACTTGATACGTTTGGTTTCTGTATGTATACTCATAAGCCACACCAAGAACTTCGTCATTATTTAAGGGCATGTTCAATGAGATAAATCCGAGTTGAGCATTGTACGTAAATTCACTTTCGCTCAACTTTCTCGCATTTTCTACTTTTTCGAAGTGCTTTGCTTGCGTGAAAGGACCAGGCATAGCCACTTGAGAATTCAAGGCTAACACTGCATTGTTAAAGCTACGAATTTGTGGCTGAGAAGCGGCCCAAGCATAAAGACCGTTGGCATCATTACTTGGCAATTCATCTGCACCAAATCCTCCTGGAGAACCTTCACAGTTTTCTGGTAACGCTTCACCTAAATCAGAAAAGGCGATAATATTTCTTGTGTTTTCCGTTTCATTTGTGCGGTTCATCACCCACACTTCAATTCTGGTTAAGTTGATTGTCGTATTTGGAATTGGCAAAGTCGACATTCCTTCATCGTAGTGATCGTAGAAATAGAGGTTGGTGAAGTAGTGACGATTCGCCTCATAATTGTCTGCACTTAACTCAAACTCTTGAATTTGTGCCTTTCCAGTTACATTAATTTCATTTCTTTGTCCCTTCGATGAAGCCGCTATTAAATCAACCGTAGTTCGACCGAATTTCATTTGTGTTCTGGCACCAAATAATGTTTGCGAACCTTGAATTAACGTAGTTGGCAATTCCATTGCTACATTACCCAATTCTATTTTCTGCATTATTTGATCCTCATCACCTGCGTATTCCAGTTTAGAGATATTATCGAAATCGAATGCTGCTTGTGTATTATAGCTTGTACCAATTTTTAATTTGGTTCCAATCTGACCAACTAGGTCTAAATTAATTTGCTGTTGAAAATCAAATCGCGTAATTCTCCTTTGTTTTACTGGGAGAATTGGATTATCATAACGAGAAGAATTAACCCCGAAAGAAAGTTCAACAGTACCTGCTGGACGAATCACAATTTGATCCGACCCGAAGAAATTCTCAAACACTTTACTTCCCACTTTAATTGGGAACTCAAAAGGTTGGTTCTCTTCTGTTTGTTCATCAATTTTTTCTTTCCAGTTTTCAGCTAATGATTTTTGGCGCTCATACTCGATATATTCTTCGAGCGTCATCATGGATGGATTTCTATAATTTAATTCCGAATTACCGATTGTTTCTTTGAAGACATAAGTTCCAGTTTTTGGATCATAAACAATCGTTTGATTCACCCCACTTGGATCACCCAAATCAAAACTTTGAGGCGTAGTTTGAGTAGGGTCGTACGTATTTTCAATTGGAAAAACGAGTGTTGTATCCTGACCGAATAGAGCTCCGCTAATCAAGCAAAAAAGCAGCGAAAAAACTGCTTGTTTCATATGTAGTAATTTGGTTTTAAACAACTTATAATATTTTCAAAGCTTCTTTAATCAACAATTCGACCGACTCTTCGCCTGTTGCTACTTTATCCAACGCTTTCTCTGCCGATTTCTTGTCGAAGCCTAATGAAGTCAATGCTGTTAACGCATCAAATCTGTTTGTATTGTTTGTAACAAAAAGATTTTCAGACGAAAACTCCATTTTTAACATTTTATCCTTTAAATCGACGATAACACGTTGAGCTGTTTTGGCGCCAATTCCTTTGATACTCTGAATTGTTTTAACATCTTCAGTTTGGATCGCGCCAGCAATTTCTTCAGGAATAAGTGAAGACAACATGATCATAGCTGTATTCGGTCCAATACCGGAAACACTGATTAAGTGATTAAACATTTCGCGTTCTGTTTTATCAGCAAATCCATAAAGTATTTGAGCATCTTCGCGGACAATCAATTGAGTATACAATTTAATTGCTTCATCGTTCCCGAGTGCACTGAATGTGTTCAATGAAATCTTTACTTCATAACCAACTCCACCACAATCGATGATAACAACAGTTGGTGCTTTTTCGACTAATCGTCCGTTCAGTTGTGCTATCATCTTATTTGTTTTGAGCGTCAACCACGGCTACTTTCACCATGTTAATGATTTCTCGAACAGAAGACCCCATTTGAAGCACGTGAACTGATTTTTTCAATCCAACCAACACTGGTCCGATAGCGTCACCCTCCGTCATTTCTTGAAGCAATTTGTACGCAATATTACCTGCACTTAGGTTAGGGAAAATCAGTGTATTCACTTTTTTATTTGAAAGAGTAGAGAACGAGAATTTTTCATCCATCAGTTCATTATTCAATGCAAAGTTGGCTTGAACTTCACCGTCTACGATCAAATTCGGATCATTTTCATTAATGATTTGAACAGCTTTAGCCATCTTCTCTGGATCAGGACCTGGTGAAGAACCAAAGTTAGAGTAGCTTAGAAGAGCAACTCTAGGAATCATTTTGAACTTACGAATAGTTTTGGCAACGTTCGAAGTAATCTCTGCAATTTCTTCTGCCGTTGGATTCAAATTCATTGTGGTATCTGCCAAGAATAACGGACCTCTTTTGGTATCCAGAATGTACATACCAGCTACCTTATTCATCCCTTTTTGCAATCCGATTGCCTGAATAACTGGGCGAACCACATCTCTGTAGTTTCTTGTAATTCCAGAAATCATTGCATCAGCATCACCAGTTTCAACCATCATTGCACCAAAGTGGTTTCTTTCGCGCATCATTTGAACTGCTTCGAACTCTGTAACTCCTTTACGCATTCTTTTTTCAAAGAAGCTTAAACCATAAGCTGTTCTTCTTTCTTTCTCTTCAGGCGACTTTGGATCGATGATTTCAACATCTGTAAATTCCAGACTATATTCTTCAATTAATGCTTCGATCGTTCCTTTATTACCTAATAAAATAGCAGAAGCAACTCCTTCTTCACAAGCTGTTTGAGCGGCTTTTAAGATTTTAATGTTGTCTGCTTCAGCAAATACAACACGTTTTGGTGAACGCTGCGCTTTTTCAGTAATATTTCGAATCAACTTATTATCTAATCCAAGTCGATTTTTCAATTCCATTTCGTAAGCCTCCCAGTCTTTGATAGGGAATTTGGCTACTCCAGAATCCATCGCTGCTTTAGCTACAGCTGGTGCAACATAATAAATCAAACGGGGATCGAGCGGTTTTGGAATAATTTGCTCTCGTCCGAAAGAAATATTTTTTTCTCCATATGCTTCAATCACCTCTTCTGGAATGCTCTCTTTGGCAAGATCGGCAATTGCATGAACGGCAGCCAACTTCATTTCTTCGTTGATGGCAGTTGCACGAACATCTAGTGCCCCTCTAAAAATGAAAGGGAATCCAAGAACATTATTCACTTGATTAGGATGGTCTGATCGACCTGTAGCCATGATAATATCCTTGCGCGTCGACATTGCATCTTTGTACGATATTTCCGGTTCCGGGTTTGCTAAAGCGAAAACAATTGGATCTTTCGACATTTTTTTAATCATCTCCTTAGAAACCAATCCTGCTTTCGACAATCCTAAGAAAACATCAGCTTTTTTAAAGGCATCTTCGAAGCTCACATCTTTTTTGTGAACTGCGAAAAAACGTTTATTCTCGTCAATGTTATCTCGATCAGCATGAATCAATCCTTTCGAATCGAACATGTAAATATTTTCAAGTTTCGCTCCAAGTGCGTGATATAGCTTAGCACAAGATAATGCAGAAGCTCCGGCTCCAGAGACTACAATTTTAACGCGACTAATTTTCTTTTTAGCGAGTTCTAACGCATTCAATAAAGCTGCCGAAGAAATAATAGCCGTTCCGTGTTGGTCATCATGCATTATTGGAATATCCAATTCATCCTTCAGACGTCTTTCAATTTCGAAAGCTTCAGGCGCTTTAATATCTTCCAAGTTAATTCCTCCAAAAGTTGGCGCCATTGCCTTAACTGTTTGGATGAAAAGTTCCGGATCATTTGCATCCAACTCTATATCGAAGACATCAATGTCCGCAAAAATCTTGAAGAGTAAGCCCTTACCTTCCATAACAGGCTTTGAAGCTTCAGGACCAATATCACCTAACCCAAGAACTGCCGTTCCATTTGAAATAACGGCAACTAAATTCCCTCTGCTCGTGTACTTATATACATCGTCCTTGTTTTCGGCAATTTTTAAGCAAGGCTCAGCAACTCCAGGTGAATAAGCCAAAGAAAGATCTCTTTGTGAAGTATACGGCTTAGTTGGAACCACCTCAATCTTTCCTGGTTTTCCAGTTGAATGATAATCTAATGCGTCTTGTTTTTTTATTTTGGCCATACGTGTCTTTTGAAGCTGGTAAAGGTATTAATTTCAGCCGACTTTATAGGGTTATAGACAAATAAAAGGGGTCAACATAAGCTGACCCCTTTCATTATTTTGAGTTGCAGATTACTCTACAATCACTTTCTTAGTTGAGATTCCTGTTGCAGTTTGCACACGTACTGTGTACATTCCTGAAGCAAGACCTGTAGTTCCTAGTTCAACAGATTGTGAACCATTCACTACACTTGAAGTAACAACTTGTCCATTCATGTTCAATACTTCTACTGAAGTATTTTCTTGAGCATTAGGGAATGATACCGTGATATCTCCTTGAGTTGGGTTTGGATAAACATTGAAGTTTACCTCAGCAATTTCATTTACAGAAGTTGCAGCACCAAGGTTGATATTATCAATATACATATTGTTTCCATAAGCTGAAGTAGCTTTGAAACGAACAATTACATCATTCATGTTATCGTAAGCAGACATATCGATTGCGTTATTTAACCAATCAGATGCTGCTGCAGGTGTATATTGAGTAGTTGATGCACCCAATGTAGCCAAAGCAGAACCAGCTTTATCGAATACTGTCGTCCAAGTTGCACCACAATCTGTAGAAACTAATACTTCTAAACGATCATTTTCACTTGAGTACTGACGGTAAGCGTGATCAAAAGTTAACTCAGAGTTAGTACCTAAATTCACTTTTTGCATTACTAAGTTCATTTCACCTGATTGTACACTGTAGAAACGGAAACGGATACTTCTGTTCGAAGCAGCGAATCCTCCGATAGCACCATAATTATAAGTTGGTCCATCAAGGATAGAGAAGTTTGCAATATCAATTCCAGGCGCATCAAAGATACCTGTAGTGATTTCACGAGAGTACCCTGTTCCTGAAGCTAGAGGAGCTGTTTCCATTCCCTCCATTACTGGAGCAGCAACACCTGAAGCGTTCAACTTGTTGTATACTTCGTCTGGAATAGCAACTGCAGCTGGACTTGTCCAATCTTGCCCACCATTAACAGAAAGAATCTCATAAGATACTGTAGAAGTACCAGGATTCAAAGTTGTAGCTGGGAAAGTAATTGTAGTTGACTGTCCGTTAGTTAAACTTCCGTTGAAAGTTTGAGATACTGGAGTACCACCATCAATTGAATACTGAGCTTCAACCGAAGTAACAGTTGTGCTTGCATCATTATTAGTAAACTCGATAGCTGGAGTAATTGAATAATCACAGTATCCTGCACCTGCAGTTGAGTTTGATTGAGCAGCAACGTTGATCAATCCTGGAATAGGAACGATAGTAGTTTTCCCTGCTTGGAAAATCTCTTTTGTTGAAGAGTTTTGGATATAGACTGCGAATGCAACTTGCCCTTTGTCACGAATGTACGATGGTAAACTTGTAATCGTGAAGTTAAAGTTTGTAGTAGCTCCTGCAGCAATTGTACCAAGGTTTGCCCCTGAAGTTGCTCCTGCAGCACCAGTTGTAGCGTCGTACATTTGACGTAAAACGTATTCAAAATCCGTCTCACCATTAGTTCCCGGAGGTGTTGGGTAAGAAACATGTTCTTCAACCATTGAAACGAAAATTTTGTCCGCATCAGAAACAGCAGCACCTGTTGTATTTGTTACATCAATGTTTACTGTTACTGTATTTGCGTTAGCCCAAGATTGGCTAGCCGAAATTGAATATGGAGTCATTACTGCAGCTTGAGCAGACAATGATGAAGAAGTTACAACTGTGTTTGGAGCACCAGGAGAACCGTTAGCAATTCCATTCAAACATGTGTTTGGCACCGCGTTGATTCCGTAGTATGTTCTTCTGTCTCCAGGTCCAGCTGGGAATTCCAAGTTCATTGGATCTGTCCCAGGCCATGAAACTTGGTGAGAAACACGTACATAATTAGCAGTTCCGAAAGCATCCAAAGTAGCCTTCAAAGTTGGGTTCTGTGAAGCACATGGTCCACAAGAAGCTTGCGTGAAGTGCTCAACTAATGGCACTTTGTTCACTTGTGCATTCAATGAAGTAGCACCAGCTAACGCAACGATTGCGAGTAATTTTTTGTTCATATCAATTCATTTTGGGTTAAAGTTACGGAAATAGTCCTCTTTATTAAACCGATTAAATTAAACATTCTTGTTATCCTAAAATGGATAAACTACAATTGTTAGATAATAACAAGTTACGAACAGTCCATAAACAAAAGAAAAGGCGCAATCTACGAAAGCGCCTTCTCCAATAATTGATTGAAATTTTATTTTTTCTTGTCTGTTTTAATCTGACTTTTAACAAAATTCTCAATTGCCGCTGTCATTGAAGGGGCATTTGGTTGAGGAGCATGTAAATCTAGTCTCAATTTGTTTTGTACTAAAGCATTTGCAGTAGTAGGACCGAATGCCGCAATAACAGTGTCATTTTGCTTAAATCCTGGGAAGTTTTTCAATAACGATTCAACTCCACCAGGGCTGTAAAACACCAGCATATCATAGTAGACATTCTCCAAATCAGAAAGATCCGAGGCAACCGTTCGGTATAAAACAGCTTTCGTGAAATCCAACTTATTCTCCTCCAAAGTCATTGGAATCTTATCTCTAAGTCGATCAGCACAAGGCAATAAGAACTTTTCTTTTTTGTTCTTCTTTAATGTGTCAATTAAATCATCGATTGTTTGCTTTCCAAAGAAAATTTTACGCTTTCGATACGCAACATATTTTTGAAGATAATATGCTACCGCTTCGGAAATACAAAAATATTTCATGGTATCAGGCACTTCGAATCTCATCTCTTCAGCGATTCTAAAGTAATGATCTACGGCATTTTTCGACGTTAAAATCACAGCAGAATGTTCCGCTAAATTGACTTTCTGAGTTCTAAACTCTGCCGCTTCAACTCCTTCTACGTGAATAAATGAGCGGAAGTCAATTTTTAACTTGTACTTTTCCGCTAAATCGAAATAAGGTGATTTCGTTCCCTCTGGTTTAGGTTGCGAAACCAAAATTGTTTTGATTGCCAATGGTTCAGTTTTTAATTCAACACTTGCTATCAAGAATTCACCGTAACCATGTGATAAATCACATACATAGGTAGAATTTCGAGGGTGCAAAAGTACAAAATAATATAATACGATGCTACTCCTCTTCGGGAAATCAACAGAATACTTTTAATCCATCTAAGCACTGATTCTATGATCATTACCCAAATTAGAAGGTTGATTATCGCTACTCCATATTTCGCATTTAATATCCAGACTAGAGCGCCAACGAAAAATACTACACCAAGCAATTGAGTTGAAATCAACTTTACCACAATCAACTCCTTTACATAATTGTACTCGCCGGTCAACCAACCAACTCCTGCAAGAGAAAATAAATGCCAAACTAAAAACACGAAGGGAATACCGAATATCAATAAGTTCGGATTTATTGAGGTATTTAGAATTCCATTCTTTACTAACAAATAGGTAATCGCTGAACCTGCTATCCAATAATTAACGAATAACAACATGGCACCCATCTTATCTAATGGCAACGCTTCTCGTACAAAATTGGATACTCCTTGAAACTTAATATTTGCTACTAGTAATGAGCTGTACACATTAGTCTGAAGTAAATTCGCAAGAGCAATACACACAAACCCTCCAAATAAAAAAATACCAGCGACCCACTCTGTAGACGTAAATCTCGAGGTCAACTCAATTGGTATTTCATTCAGCAATATCACAATCTCTTCATTAGAAGTCCAAAGTTAACATAAACTCAATCGATCCAAAGTTGATTTTTTTAACACGACCCGAAATAATCGTTAAATTTGTCGCTCATCAAAAGGAACATAACATGAAGACTGACTTATACAATCACCCAGATTACTACAATATGGATGATTTGCTCACCGACGAGCACAAATTAGTTCGTGATGCTGCCCGCGCCTGGGTAAAGAAAGAAGTATCACCTATTATTGATGAACATTACGAAAACTGTACTTTCCCAAAGCACATCTTAAGTGGTTTAGGTGAAATTGGAGCTTTCGGACCGTATATTCCAGAAGAATACGGTGGACCAGGACTAGATCAAATATCTTATGGTTTGATCATGCAAGAGCTAGAAAGATGTGATTCAGGACTTCGTTCTACAGCTTCTGTTCAAAGTTCATTGGTGATGTACCCAATTTGGAAGTATGGATCAGAAGAACAAAAACAAAAGTACCTTCCAAAATTAGCAACCGGTGAAATGGTTGGATGTTTTGGTCTTACAGAACCAGATCACGGATCTAATCCAGCTGGAATGATCACAAACTTCAAAGAGGATGGAGATCATGTTATTTTGAATGGAGCCAAAATGTGGATTTCAAACGCACCTTTCGCAGATATCGCTGTTGTTTGGGCGAAAAATGAAGAAGGTCGTATCCACGGATTAGTTGTTGAACGTGGGATGGAAGGATTTACAACTCCTGAAATGCATGGAAAACTTTCTCTTAGAGCTTCTGCAACTGGAGAGTTAATTTTTGATAATGTTCGCGTACCTAAATCTCATATTCTTCCTGGAAGATCAGGACTTGGTGCGCCATTAAGTTGTTTAGATTCAGCTCGATTTGGTATTGCTTGGGGAGCTCTTGGTGCTGCAATGGATTGTTATGATCAAGCATTGAGATATTCTAAAGAAAGAACACAATTTAATGTGCCAATTGGTGCTTTCCAGTTGACACAAAAGAAATTGGCTGAAATGATCACTGAAATCACAAAAGCACAGTTACTTACATTGCGTTTAGGTCAACTTCGTGAAGAAGGAAAAGCTACTTCAGCTCAAATTTCTATGGCAAAGAGAAACAATGTTGAGATTGCGTTGAACATTGCTCGCGAAGCACGTCAAATTCATGGTGGAATGGGAATTACAAGTGAATACTCAATCATGCGTCACATGGCGAATCTTGAATCAGTTGTTACTTACGAAGGAACACACGATATCCACTTGTTAATTACAGGAATGGATGTGACTGGAATTCCAGCCTTCACTCGTGAAATGCCAGATTTGAAATAAATCGAATAATATTTTTTAAGGAGGGGAATCTTAAAGGTTCCCCTTTTTTATTTCACCTCATTCAAAACAAAGGCACTTTTTACATTGGCAATATGCGGAATAGTGGACAATTTACTGCGCAAGAAAGTGTAGTACTCTTCCATGTCCTTCGTTCTAACTACCAACATATAATCGTATTCACCAGCAGTATGTTTACACGAACTAATCTCGTCCAGTTTACGAATCGACTCCTCGAAATTAGATATGAATTCATCGCTGTGTTCTTTCAAAACTACTTCACATATCACTTCTATTTTCTTTCCAAGGAGTGCTTCATTTACGATTGCTTTATATCCTGAGATAACGCCCAGTCGTTCTAATCGCTTAACCCGCTCAAAGGTAGGTGTAACAGTTAGTCCAACTATTGATGAAAGTTCCTTTGTATTCAGTTTTCCATTCTTTGATAAAGCATCGATAAGTTGGAAATCTATGGCATCTAACTTCATTTTTAGAATTCTATTCTGATTTTTATTATTAATAATACAATTCTACCATTATTTTTCTAGTTTATTCATTCATTTAGAATTATTTTCTATTATACCCCATCAATAAAGAATATAATTTATGTTTGATGTAATCAATTTTATAGAATTATGGATTACAAAAACATGCGCCCAGAAAGTTTGATGATGAGTTATGGATACAAGCCTTCTTTGTCTGAAGGAGCGATTAAATGTCCGATTTTTCAAACATCAACATTTGTATTCAACAACGCCATGGAAGGAAAAAAATTCTTCGAAGTTGCGTATGGATTGAGAGAAAAAGACCAAGATGAAGAACTTGGTTTGATCTATAGTCGTTTGAATAATCCAGATTTAGAAATTCTTGAAAATAGACTTTGCTTGTGGGATAAAGCAGAGGATTGCGCCGTGTTTGAAAGCGGAATGTCAGCTATTTCCACAGCCTTTATGGAATTTATGCAACCAGGAGATCTTCTTTTGTACAGTAAACCTGTGTACGGAGGAACGGATCACTTCATCAATCACTTTTTGAAAAAGTTGAACATTGAGTCGGTTGGATTCATGGCTGGTGAATCGAAAGAAAGCATCATCGAGCGAATCGAAAATAGTGGAAGAGCAGATCGATTGGCAATGATTCACATTGAAACTCCAGCAAACCCAACAAATGCATTGATTGATATCGAAATGTGTGCTGAAATCAAACAACATTTCTCAACAGAAGAAAAACCAGTTGTTCTTTCAGTTGACAATACTTATATGGGACCGCTTTGGCAACATCCATTAGCTCACGGAGCGGATCTTGTTTTATACTCAGCAACAAAATACATTGGTGGGCATTCAGACGTAATTGCCGGAGCTTGTCTTGGTTCGAAAGAATTGATGGCCCGCGTTAAAGGATTGAGAACATTCCTTGGTAATATGGCAGGTCCGTGGACAGGTTGGTTATTAATGCGAAGTTTGGAAACTTTAAAAGTTCGTATGGATCAACAAGCTCAAAATGCCGAATTCATTGCGGAATATTTGAACAACCATCCTAAAGTTGAAGCCGTTTATTACCTCGGAAACACAGCAAAACATGGAACAGATTCCGAAAAAGCAATTCTCGAAAAACAGTACTCGTCGCATGGAGCAATGATCGCATTCGATGTTAAAGGAGGTGAAGCAGAAGCATTCCGTTTCTTAGACAATTTGAAGTTAATCAAGTTGGCCGTATCTCTTGGTGGAACCGAAAGTTTAGCAGAGCACCCACAGACAATGACACATGCTGATGTTGATCCGGAAGCTAAAAAAGCAATGAATATAACCGAAAAGCTCGTTCGATTGTCAGTAGGTGTTGAAAATTACAACGACCTCATCAGTGATATTGACCAGGCACTAGCTTCGGTTTAAATCACCTCTCGAATATCCTTGATATTTAACTGAATGGTCTCTTTTCCATTCCATCGATTGGTTTCAATGGTGTAAGCTAAATCGAAAGGAATGCCAGAGGCCACTTCATCTTCTTTGTGAGCAAGATTGAATCCAATAGCATCAATTGCTACATCTGAATTGGGTTGTACAACTCTTAACTTGAGGTGAGCATCTTTGAGCACACGAACATCTGTTGCGAAGACATTACGTGAAACAAAAACGGGTTTCATATTACCAGGTCCGTGTGGTTCAAACTGGTTAAGAATGCGTTTTAATCGTGGGATTTTTAATCGATTTTCTTCTGGAGTAAACAGTTGATCGAATCCGATTTCGATATCTATTTCTAGTTGCTCGGTGAGTTGTTCTACTTCGATAGATTCTTTCACCACTTCTTCAAATCGATTAGCAAATTTTTCCACATTCTCTGGTAGTAAAGTTATTCCAGCCGCATGGGTGTGACCGCCAAATTGTACGAGTAAATCCTCACATTTGGAAATCGCCGCGTACAAGTCAAAACCCTCGACTGAACGAGCAGAACCAGAAAAATGTCCATTCGATCGTGTTAAAACAACAGTCGGTTTGTAGTGCGATTCAATAATTCTCGATGCAACAATCCCAACCACACCTTTATGCCAATCTTCATCGTAAACCACATTTGAAAAGCGATCTTCTGGTTGATTTTCGAGTTTCGATAAAGCTTCTTGTGTGATTTGTTGATCTAGCTCTCTTCGATTCAAATTGTCCTCATTGATCTCTGCCGCTAGTTGACGAATTTCTTCTAAATCATCTGAAATCATTAATTCAACCGCATATTTACCAGATCTCAATCGACCTGCGGCATTAATTCGGGGAGCAATGGTGAAAACGACATCCGTTAAACTCACCGGAAATGATCTATTGGCTAAAATCAACATTTCTTTGAATGCCACTCTAGGATTTTCGTTCAATAAGCGCAATCCGTGGAAGCAAAGAATTCGATTTTCTCCGGTGATTTGCACAATATCAGCACCAATACTGATCGCTAACAAATCCAATAATTCAAAAAGTGGCTCTAGTTTCCACTGATTTTTCTGAATCAATCCTTGAAGCAACTTAAAGCCAACGCCACATCCCGATAGTTCCTTGTACGGGTATTCACAATCCAATTGTTTAGGATCCAGAATCAATGCATTTGGCAAAATATCACCAGGCGTATGATGATCGCATACAATAACATCTACTCCATTTTCTGCTGCACGATTTAATGTATTTACAGCTTTAATTCCACAATCTAGTGTAATGATGAGATCAAACTTTTCTTCAATAGCAAAATCAATTCCTTGCTCACTCACACCATAACCTTCGGAGTAACGATCTGGAATGTAGTAATCGAGATTTTTAATGTGGTTTTTCAAAAATGAATAGAGCGTTGCCACGGCCGTTGTTCCATCGACATCGTAATCTCCGTACAACAACACTTTTTCTTCATTCTTAATAGCTTGATTCAATCGATTGACCGCACCAGCCATATTTTTCATTAAAAACGGATCGTGTAACTCGCTTAATTTCGGTCGAAAAAATTGTTCCGCTGTATCATAAGAGTCAATTCCTCGTTGTAATAAAAGTTCGGCGACTACGCTATCCACTTTTAGTTTTGAACGTATTTCGTCTATTTGTGTACTGTCAATTGGCGATTTTGCCAGCCATCTTTTTTGCATTGTCAATTCGTTTTGGTAGTTAGGTATTGTTAATTTTAACCATCGCGTTGTGCGACTTATATATTAAGTTATGAAAATATTTCACTTGTTGATCACCCTTTTATTTTTCTCCAATGGATTTAGTCAGAATTCGTATTACTTCTCTGATCCAGTCCCAACGGCAGGAAAAAAAACAACTACTACCGATCAAACATATTTTGGCGAATATACCAGTACTTCTTCTCTTTTGAAATACCACATTGATGAAAAGGGCATTCGAATTACATCGACACAAATTTCTTCAATGAGTAAGGAATTTATTCGCGAAAGTTCAAGTTATCAAGTGAAGAATGGATTCATTCATGGAGTTATCGAAAATGACAGTTTACCTTGTGCTTTAGAGAATGGAAGATATTATTTTGGACTTCACAACACAGAGATTTTATCCGGTGAAGGCAGTCAGAATCAACTCATCAGAATTAGCGCAACGAAATATGTTCTGAATTACTTCGAGAATGGATCTTACATTCCAATGATGATCGAATTTACAGGCAAAACAATGCAGATCAAAGAGCTCGATTACGATCCCGCTGAAGATGAATTTGCTTTTATCGCGAAGAAGACTAAAATTCCAGCAAAAGGACAGTCAATCATAGTCCTTTCACCAACTGCAGAAGAAAGTCAACAAGTGATAAAGGATTCATTTGTAAACGGAGCGCAATTTAGTCGATAACGTCTTCAAAGGCAACAAACTTGAAAGTCAGTGAATCATTTTCTTGTACCAAATAGGTCACTCCCTCAGTTGTTTCGTCCCAGCTTAAAATTTCTTTAGAACGCTTCTCTTTGAAGAAAGGAACTGCTTCGGCTTTTTGGATATCGTACGTGTAAAATTGAATACCTGTAGAGTTTCTACTGATAAAATACAAGTTCCCAGTTTGATCTCCCTGAGCTAAATAATCTACGTCTTTTACCCAAACCGCAGGTCGAGTCACCTCAACATTTTTTTGTTCAATAAGCTCACCATCTCGCAACGAAAAACGCGCTTGTTTCGAAAGATCATTACTGAATACAACTAGTTCTTTTTTATCAGCAAACAATTGATATTCGACAGGACTCGGTTTCGCTACAAATCCACCTCGTCTGTATTGACTTTGGCGAGCTCGTTCCATATTTGACTCCTCTGTGGCATACCTACCATAAGAATGAGGAATTTGTCCTCTCGCGTAATAGCGATGGCTCCGATACGTTGTTGCTGACAAATCAGCTGTCCTTCCTGGAGTCTTCAATGTTACATTTGGGTCATCACTGAAGCTAATTACGATACTATCCTCATCGTTCAATTTTACTGTTCTAGCATTACCATCCGTAGAAGAAATCGTCGGCAAACTATACTTTGGAGCTTTCAAACAATCGGTTTGCGAAGCCCTCAATTCCAACTCTTGCTCATCGGATAATTGTACCTCGAAAGAAGCATTATCTGTTAGTACAACTAGGTTTCCTCTACAATCTTGCTCAAAAAATGGATTACTTAAATCAGAAATTGACTTTTCCACCAAGAGTTCATCTCCGGAGTATATCCGCAGAAACGACTCCTTTTCAGCTGATTGAATTGTGTAAAGTCGGCTGTTTTGGTAAACAAAATCATTTACTGTAACATCCTTCACAGAAGTTAGAACTTGACCATCAAGATAGTCGGATTGACCAAACGAATAAAACGAAAGGAAAACAATTAGTGGATAGAGTAAGTTTTTCATACCCACTAATATACGGAAAATATAAATTCGAAAATAGTATCGACTTAAACTTTCTCTAGATCAATTTTAGCGTCTGCTTCCTCCACTAAATCCGTTTGAAGTGCATTTTCACTTACACTTTCGAAACTAACGAGATCAGCCAACACTTCGTTACACACGTACGACATATTCGATTCGATTGCTTGTTTGATCGCATCATTCGTCTCCACTTTCAGTTTAATTCTATCTGTAATTTCCAGTCCAGAATCCTTTCTCAAGTTTTGAACGCGATTAATCAATTCACGTGCAATTCCCTCTGATTTTAGTTCGTCCGTTAATGTCACATCCAATGCAACTGTGATGTTTCCATCCGAACTAACTGTCCACCCAGGAATGTCTTGTGCAGCGATTTCGAAGTCAGCTAAATCAAGAGAAATTGTTTCTCCATTAACTTCTCCAGACCAACCACCTGATTGTTCGATAGCCGAAATATCATCCGCAGTAAATTGATTGACCATCGCTGCGATCGCTTTCATTTGCTTACCATACTTCGGTCCGATTGTCTTAAAGTTTGGTTTGATTTGCTTAACAAGAACGTCGTTATTTTCATCCAACAGTTCAAGCTCCTTCACATTCACCTCAGAAAGAATAATTCCCTCTACGTGGCGTAAATTATCCGCAAATTCACCGCTCAAAGCTGGAACCATAATCTTCTGTAACGGCTGACGAACACGTAATTTCATCTTCTTACGCAATCCTAACACCAACGAAGAAGTTCGCTGAGCGATGTCCATTTGACTTTCTAATTTCGCATCGATTAAGTCTTCATTCACCGCAGGGTAATCCGCTAAATGAACAGAATTCTCTCCACCAAGATCTTTGTAAAGTTGATCCATGTAGAAAGGAGCAATTGGTGAAGCAATCAACGAAACCGTCTTCAAGCAAGTATGTAGCGTTTGGTACGCCGCTTTTTTATCTTCTGTCAACTCACCTACCCAGAAACGTTTACGACAAAGGCGCACGTACCAGTTAGAAAGGTGATCTGAAACGAAATCTTGAATTAAACGACCAGCTCTTGTTGGCTCGAATGAAGCATAAGCCTCATCCACATCTTTCACAAGTGAATTCAATTTTGAAAGTACCCAACGATCGATTTCAACTTTGTAATCTGTTTTATGCGTTTCAGGATCGTACTGATCGATATTGGCATAAAGTGCAAAGAATGAATATGTATTGTAAAGCGTACCGAAGAATTTACGCTGAACTTCAGTAATTCCATCAAGGTCGAATTTCAAGTTATCCCACGGTTGTGCATTGGTAATCATGTACCAGCGCGTCGCATCCGCACCAAATTTATCCAACGTCTCAAAAGGATCAACGGCATTTCCAAGTCGTTTAGACATCTTCTGACCGTTTTTATCCAACACCAATCCGTTCGAAACAACCGTTTTGTAGGCGACAGAATCGAACACCATTGTTGCGATAGCATGCAAAGTATAGAACCATCCACGTGTTTGATCCACACCCTCTGCAATAAAATCAGCTGGATAAGCTTTATGATCGTCAATTAATTCTTTATTCTCAAATGGATAGTGCCACTGCGCATACGGCATCGAACCAGAATCGAACCAAACATCGATTAAGTCCGCTTCACGCTTCATTGGTTTACCCGTTGAAGAAACCAACGTCACTTGATCCATATAGTTTTTATGGAAATCGATTTTATCGTAATTCTCACGAGACATGTCTCCGACAGAGAAGTCAGCTAATGGATTAGTATCCATCATTCCCGCTTGAACCGCCTTTTCACATTCAGTTTTCAATTGTTCTGCAGATGAAATACAGATTCGCTCTTCTCCATCTTCAGTTGACCAAATTGGAATTGGAATTCCCCAGTATCTTGAACGCGATAAGTTCCAGTCGTTGGCATTTTCAAGCCATTTCCCAAAACGACCCGTTCCAGTCGATTCTGGTTTCCACTGAATGGTATTGTTCAACTCCATCATTCTATCACGCACTTCCGTCACGCGAATAAACCATGAATCCAACGGGTAATACAATACTGGTTTGTCCGTCCTCCAACAATGTGGGTAACTGTGGACATATTTTTCCACCTTAAAGGCTTTATTTTCTGTTTTTAGTTTGATGGCGATTTCAACATCCACTGATTTCTCAGGAGCCTCACCATCCGCGTAGTACTCGTTTTTCACGTAAAGTCCCGCAAACTCTCCCATTTCTGGTCGGAATTTACCTTGCAAGTCCACCAACGGAACAGGATTTCCATTTTCATCGAGCACCAACAATCCTGGGACACCAGCATCAGCTGCAACTTTCGCATCGTCCGCACCAAATGTAGGTGCTGTATGAACAATTCCAGTTCCATCCTCAGTTGTTACGAAATCACCTGGAATAATTCTGAAAGCCTGATCTGCATTTTCATATGGTTGAGCAAATGGAAGTAACTGCTCATATTTCAATCCAACTAAGTCAGCTCCAAGACATTCACCAGCGATGAAGTAAGGAATCTTTTTATCTTCTTTTGAGTAAGTTTTTAAAGCATCTTCCGAATCGACAGCTTCGAATTTTTTCGAAAACTGATATCCAACCAAGTTTTTCGCGAGCACAACATTAATTGGCTCGAATGTATATTGATTGAATGTTTTAACGAGAACATATTCGATTTTTGGTCCAACGGTTAATGCTGTATTTGAAGGCAGGGTCCATGGAGTTGTCGTCCAAGCCATAAAGTCAACATTTGAGTCCAATCCAAACGGTGTTTGTTGACCGTCTACCATTTTAAATTGAGCCACAACCGTAGTATCCGTTACATCTTGGTAACATCCAGGTTGATTTAGCTCGTGCGATGAAAGACCAGTTCCCGCCTTTGGAGAGTACGGTTGAATTGTGTATCCTTTGTAGATCAGTCCTTTTTCGTAGAGTTGACCAAGCAACCACCAAACCGACTCCATATATTTTGAATCGTAAGTGATGTATGGATCATCCATATCTACCCAATACCCCATTCGACGCGTAAGATCATTCCAGATATCCGTGTAACGCATCACGGCTTTTTTACAAGCTTGATTGTATTCTTCAACCGAGATTTTCTTTCCGATATCCTCCTTGGTAATCCCTAATTCCTTTTCAACACCAAGCTCGACAGGGAGTCCGTGTGTATCCCAACCAGCTTTACGTTTAACTTGAAATCCTTTAAGCGTTTTGTAGCGACAGAAAATATCCTTAATCGAGCGACCCATTGCGTGGTGAATCCCTGGCAGACCATTTGCTGATGGCGGTCCTTCGAAGAAAATAAACGACGGTTTACCCTCTCGTGTTGAGATAGATTGTTCAAAAACCTTCTCATTTTCCCAGTTTTCTAATACACGACTTGCAACATTAGGCAAGTTTAGTCCCTCGTAAGTTGGATACTTTTGGCTCATTCGAATGCGCTTAAATTAAGGCAGCAAAGTTAGCAAAAAGATAGCGTATCCTGATGCCAAAAAACGTCAACTTAATGAATTACGACAAGACGCTTCTTCTCGACTGTTGACCCTTGAGTAAAATCAACAAAGTACATTCCTTCAGGAACTTCGGTAATCTCGATAGTCATGTTCATAAAACTGTATGCATGGTCAAACAACTCTGTTAGTACAATTTCTCCCGACATTCCAGTTAGCTGGACAACTAATTCTTGATCCGTTTCAGAGCCAGAGAATGAGAAGAAAAACTGTTCGTTAGCTGGATTTGGAAATGGATTTGAGAAGTAATTCTCCTCATTAATAGTCATTTTATAGTCAATTGAAATAACATTCGTTTCCTCTTGCGTTCCGTTAAAATCGACTTGAACAATTTTGTAATAATGAGTTCCAACTTCTGGATTATTATGGATAAATCGATATTTTCTCTCTTCTGTAGAGTTACCAGCTCCATCAACACTTGCCATAAATTCAAAATCATTCAAGTTTATTGAGTGATACACGTCAAAACGATCGTTATTTGTTTCAGATTCAGTGATCCAAAAGAGATCAATTTTATTGCCATCGGCATGACCATAAAAGTCTACCAAACCAACTGGAAGAATAGTCGAACATGTTACCAAACCAGCATTTCCTGCTCCCTGAAACCAAGAACCTACACAATCAATTTCGCATTCAGCTTGATTAGCAGAGCTGCAATTCCCCCAGGAGCAATTGGTAAGAAAACCAACCGACCAAGTACATGCACAAGCTTCTGTAGTACCACCACTGTATTGTGTTCCACTTATGAAACCACATTGAGAACTTGCAAAAAATGGGATAAATAAAATAATTACTAAAAGTGGGAGAGTTGTAATTCTAGTAGTTTGAAAAGTATTTGACTTTTTCATACTACTGTATTTTAGTGAGTTAGCAAATTATCTTGCTTTCTATCAAAAATAGCCTGTTAACTTTTTCGGTTTTCCGTAATATGTTCAAAATAGCAATGTTAGATATGCTTAATCGGTTTAGGTCGAATATTGGTTCCAATACGTCAACTATGTTGTCGGAATACCATTAATATAAAATGCAAAATCGTGTTAAATGTTCTATCTTCGCACAATAGAAACAGATCAATTTTGTTTGTTGATTGAAAAAGCCTATTTTTGATTTGTTTAACGTTTATGAAAAAATATTCAACAGGACCGTTTTTAGAGAAAATTAATCTTCCAGAAGATTTACGATCTCAGTTTAACTTGGAGGATCTTCCAGGTGTTGCTGACGATGTACGCCAGTATATTGTCGATGTTATTTCAGAAATTGGTAACAGTCACTTTGGAGCAAGTCTAGGTGTTGTTGAATTGACCGTAGCACTACATTATGTATTTAATACGCCGTACGATCAACTTGTATGGGATGTTGGTCATCAAGCATACGGGCATAAAATTTTAACTGGACGTAAAGACAGTTTCCCGACAAACAGAATAAAAGGTGGAATTTCAGGATTCCCAAAAAGATCTGAGAGCGAGTACGATACTTTTGGTGTTGGTCACTCATCAACATCGATTTCTGCAGCACTTGGTATGGCAGTTGCCAACAACTATAAAGGTGAAAAAGATCGTCAACACATAGCTGTAATTGGTGATGGTGCGATGACAGCAGGGTTAGCATTTGAAGGGCTAAATCATGCAGGATTTGAAAAGGATGCCAATTTATTAGTTGTTCTGAACGACAACTGTATGTCGATTGATCCAAATGTTGGTGCGTTGAAGGAATATTTAACTGACATTACTACGTCTCACACATACAACAAGGTGAAGGATGATGTATGGAAGATGTTGGGTAAAATTTCAAAATTTGGACCTGATGCTCAAACGATTGCCTCAAAAATCTCTACAGCATTGAAAGGATCATTACTGAAGCAAAGTAACATGTTTGAGTCGCTTAACTTCAGATACTTCGGTCCAGTTGATGGTCATGATGTGATTGGACTAGCTAAAGTAATGGCTGACTTGAAAGATATTCCTGGTCCGAAAATTCTTCACTGTATTACACGGAAGGGAGCTGGATATAAATTCTCTGAAGAAGGAAATCCAACTCAATGGCATGCTCCAGGAGTGTTCAATAAAGATACTGGAGAGATTGTTAAGGTTATTCCAAAATCTCCACAACCGCCAAAATATCAAGATGTATTCGGTCACACAATTGTTGAGTTAGCTGAGCAAAATGATAAGGTAATGGGAGTTACCCCAGCAATGCCTTCTGGTTGTTCTCTAAATATCATGATGAAGGCTATGCCTGAACGCACTTTCGATGTTGGAATTGCTGAACAGCATGCTGTCACTTTCTCTGCCGGACTAGCTACGCAAGGAATGGTACCTTTCTGTAATATTTATTCGTCATTTATGCAGCGTGCATTCGACCAAGTATTACATGATGTTGCCTTACAAAACCTAAACGTAGTATTCTGTCTTGACCGAGGTGGATTAGTAGGAGCTGACGGTGCTACACATCACGGAGCATATGATTTAGCCTACATGCGCTGTATACCAAATATGACCGTTTCTGCGCCAATGAATGAAGCAGAATTGAGAAATTTAATGTACACCGCTCAACAGGAAAATATGGGACCTTTCTCCATTCGATATCCAAGAGGTAAAGGTGTAATGACTGAATGGAAAACGCCACTTCAAACTGTAAAAGTTGGAACTGGTCGTAAATTGACAAGTGGTTCAGAAATTGCCATCTTAACAATTGGTCACCCCGGGAACTTTGCTCAAGAAGCCATCAACGAACTGAAAGGTTCAGGCGTGTCCGTTGCTCACTATGATATGCGATTTGTTAAGCCAATTGATGAAACTATGCTCCATGAAGTATTCTCCAAATTTAACAAAGTGATCACTGTTGAAGATGGATGTCTGATGGGTGGTTTTGGTTCAGCTGTTATCGAGTTCATGGCCGATCAAAAATACAATGCAGAAGTTGTTCGATTAGGAATTCCTGATGAGTATATACACCACGGTACACAACAAGAATTATGGTCTGATTGCAAATTTGATTCAAAAGCAATCGTTGAAACTGTTAAAGAGTTAGCTGGACTTGATAAAAATCAATTGAAAGAAGCGGCGAACAAATAATTCTTGCTTCCATTTCTAAGATTCTACTTATTTTGTGCCTTTCAATTGTAAACTATGGAGAGCACAAAAAAAACGAATTATCCAGCGTTAATCACGCTAACAACCGTATTCTTTTTCTGGGGATTTGTAGCTGCCTCCAATGATATTCTTATTCCTGTTTTCAAGGAAGAATTAAATTTGCACCAGTGGCAATCACAACTAATTTCTGTTGCATTTTATATCGCTTACACGGTTGGTTCCGTGCTTTACTTGGCGATTTCTTATGGAATGAAAAAAGACATTCTTTCACGAATAGGCTATAAGAAAGGGATCTCCCTTGGTTTGGCAATTTCTGCGTTGGGAACACTCTTGTTTATTCCGGCTGCAAATTATGAATCGTTTGGATTAATGATCAGTGGACTTTTCGTTGTTGGACTCGGATTTTCATTGCAGCAAACGGCAGCTAACCCATTGGTAATTTCACTTGGTGATCCAGCTTCAGGTTCACAACGATTGAGCTTAACTGGCGGAGTCAACAATATAGGAACGACAATTGGACCAGTACTTATTGCGTTAGCAATTTTTGGGACAACATCCGCAGAAACTACTAGCGTTAGTATTGATAGTATAAAAATGCCGTACCTTACTTTGGGACTAGCATTCTTAATTGTTGCTGGATTGATTATGCTATCTAAAATTCCAAATCATATAGAAGATAATGAAGAAGATCAGTTTGAACTAGATCGTTCTGATAATAACAAAATAAAAAAGTCCATTTTCGATTATCCACAGCTCTATTTGGGGATGATTGCGATTTTCGTTTATGTGGGAGTTGAAGTGACAACCGCCGCGAACTTAGGAGAATACTTAAAGCAATCATTGAACATGGAGTCGAGCCACATTACACCATATATTTCTCTTTATTGGGCAAGTTTAATGATTGGAAGATGGACTTCTGCAGCTGGTGTTTTCGGAAATTCTAAAACGGTCAAAACAATACTTCGATTCGTTCTTCCTTACGCAGCTTTCGGTGTATTTATTTTAGTAAACGCAATTAATGATCAAGACTTAACGCCTATTTACTATTATGCTTTCGTTATCCTAGTACTTATTGGTGCAGATATAGCAAGTAAAGGTAATCCAGCTCGACAACTTGGGTTATTTTCAATTCTTGGAATTATTGCATTATTGATCGGGATGTTCACTTCTGGAGTAACAAGTATTTATGCGTTTGTGAGTGTCGGATTATTCTGTTCTACTCTTTGGCCATGTATTTTCACGTTGGCAATTCAAGGGCTTGGAAGCTATACTAACAAAGGTTCTGGGTTCCTTATCATGATGATTATGGGTGGTGGTATTATTTCACTTATTCAAGGTATCCTCGCCGATATGTCTTCAGTAGGAATTCGCTGGAGCTTCTTCGTTGGTGTAGTATGTTTTGCCTACTTATTCTACTACGCAATTAAAACAACATCCATTTTTCAAAAACAACACGTCGAAGTTTAATTATTTCTCTTGCGTTTTTGAAACGGCGCACCCTTCACATGCGTCGTTTTTTGTGAAGAATTTTTTGTAAAAACGGGACCCAAGGAAACCCACCGCTATAAGAATTGCTATGATTACAAGGAATATCTGCATTAACTTAAGATACTAAAAGTTAACCAAGCTCCCAAATAAGCTAATATCCCCATATAAACAATCTGAATCACCGGCCATTTCCAGCTTTTTGTCTCTCGTTTCACTACTGCTAAGGTCGACATACACTGCATCGCGAAGACATAGAACACCATGAGACTAACACCTGATGCCAATGAATATACAGGTGAACCATCCGCCCTTCTCTCAGCTCGCATTTGATCGATCAAAGGTAAATTTTGATTCCCGTCATCTTGAACGGCATAAATCGTCGCCATTGAACCAACAAAAACTTCTCTAGCAGCAAACGATGTGATTAGTGAGATTCCAATTTTCCAATCGTAACCCAATGGACGAATAACAGGCTCAATGGTTTTACCCATTATACCAATGTAAGATTGCTCTAATTTCATTGAGGCTTCCAAAACAGCGGCGTCTTCCTCATTCAGATCTTTCTGCTGCGCAATTAATGCGGCATCTTCACTAGCTTTTTGCATCCTATCAGCAGGTCCATATGTTGCTAATGCCCATAAAATAATTGAAATCGCAATGATAATTTTACCGGCATCCCAAATGAATACCTTCACTTTTTCTAAGACAGAAATTCCAATATTTCCCCAACGCGGCACCTTGTAAGATGGCATTTCTAACAACAAGAATCCCTTTTCTTTTGTTTTGATTAGTTTTTTCAGAATCCAAGCAATCAATAAGGCACTTATTACTCCCAAGGCATACAATCCAAATAGCACCAACCCTTGTAAATTCATAATTCCAAATACAGATTTATCTGGAATAACCAATGCAATCAACAGGGTGTAAACAGGTATTCGAGCACTACAACTCATTAATGGTGCCACCATAATGGTGATCATTCGCTCTTTCCAATCCGCAATTGTTCGTGCCGACATTACCCCTGGTATAGCGCACGCCACAGAGGAAATTAGTGGGACTACACTTTTACCATTGAGTCCAAGCGGACGCATCAAACGATCCATAATGAACACTACTCTTGATAAATAACCTGATTCCTCTAGAATTGCAATAAAGAAAAATAGAAGAGCGATTTGCGGTATAAAAATCACTACGCCACCGATTCCAGGTACAATCCCCTGTGTCAGGAGATCTATAAACACACCATCTGGGAGGACACCTGACAACCAATCACTAAAAGCAGCAAATGTCCCATCTATAAAATCCATTGGGATAGATGCAAACGAATAAATGAACTGGAAAATCAACAATAAAATTGCCGCAAAAATCAGATAACCATAAATTGGATGGACTAAAATGCGATCTAGTTTTCGCGAGAAGTTATCCTTATCAGACTTCGTACTCACCGCATCAGAAACAATGTTCTTTATTTTCTTGAATCGAATTCTCGTTTCTTTTTCCTGCGATTGAACATCATCTAATTGACAGATTTCCGATTCTAGCAATCGATGACCTGTTCTATTTGGAAGCCCACTTTCGAGGGCCTCAATTATTCTCTCCTTACCTACTTTAATTCGAGCATTTGCTTCTACAATTGCCGCCTCAGGAAAGTGTTGTTTTAGTTTGTCTATGCTATACTTGACATGTCGTTTCGATGCTAAGTCAGTCATGTTTAACACCATCACCGTAGGCATTTGCAAATCGTAGATTTGCGAGAAGAGCAATAGGTTTCTTTCGATATTTGATGCATCCAAGATTACAACGGCAACATCCGGGTGATCTTCAGATTCAGGATCAACTAAATTATTGTAGACTACTTGTTCATCTTTCGACCTTGGGTAGATACTGTAAGTTCCAGGAAAATCAATTAGTTCGTGCTCCTCTTCATTGATTGTTAAAGAACCAACTTTTTTGTCGACGGTAACACCTGGAAAATTACCAACATGCTGACGTAAACCCGTAAGTAAATTGAAAACTGAGCTTTTTCCCGTGTTCGGGTTTCCCAATAGAGCAATTCTCATTAAATGCTACTGTCTTGAGATTGAACTTGAATTAATTGAGCTTCATCCTTTCTCAGAGAAAGAACATATCCATCAATATTTACTGCGATTGGATCACCAAAAGGAGCACGGAATAAAACCTCCAACAACTTACCTTCGGTAATTCCCATTTCCATTAACTTCACGCGCAAATCCGACTTCTCAATTTGAGAAACCAAGACAGACGTTCCATCGGCAATATTTGACAGAAAAGACTTCATGTTAATGCAAAATTAACGCATAATGAATTAATTTTCACTCACTACTTTATGGTATTTTGCAACTATTTTTGGCGGACTACTAAACGAGCTGTTTCTCTTGTTTTTTGTTCCAAAAGCACCTCTTTATCAACCGTTACACGATCAATTGTTGCTTGATCGTAATGCCTAATTGTCACCAGCTCCAATCCTTTGTTGATTTTAATGCGATAATTGGCTGATAATAATTCTGATAATCGGTCTAAATCAGTTTTCTCCTCGTCGAGCAAAATCCTGAAGTCAAGAGCGGATAGCTGCATCACGTTGATTTTTACATTCGCTTGGGTTAATCGATCGAAAATATCGGTTAAATTCTTTTCTGCAATGAATGAAAAATCCTTTGGAGTAATTGAAATCAGTACTTGATTCATCTTAAAAATAAAGGATGGTACAAGGCTATCAGATTCCGTGTTAGCTTGAATTTTTGTTCCTTCTGCTGTTGGATCAATAAACGACTTAACGTAAAGAGGGATTCCTTTATTCTGAAGAGGTTTTATTGTTTTTGGGTGAATTACAGAAGCTCCATAATAAGAAAGTTCTATCGCTTCTTTGAAAGAAATTTGATCCAATTTTATGGTGTTATCAAAATATTTTGGATCGGCATTCAACATACCAGGAACGTCTTTCCAAATAGTCACACTTTCCGCATTCGAGCAATACGCTAAAATACCCGCTGAGAAGTCAGAACCTTCTCTTCCTAAAGTTGTTGTAAATCCTTCCGAAGTATGACCTACAAATCCTTGAGTGATTAATATATCACTGGTTTCTAACTTTGGTAGAAAATCACTTTGAAAACGCTTCTCGGTCAATTCCCAGTCCACCTCGGCTTCACGATATTTGTGATCCGTTCGAATCAACTTTCTCGCGTCTACCCATTCCGCTTTTAATCCCTCTTGCTGCACATAAGCGCTCACAATTTTAGTCGAAATTACTTCCCCAAGAGAAACAACTTGATCATATTCAAAATTGTAATTATCTGGTAGTGGTGACTCAAAATTGGCTAAAAGTGCATCAAAAATCCCATTAATTTCCAGATAAACTGGATTATTCGAATCAGTGAACAGCTCATTCATTATCGTAAGATGAAACTGTCTACGCTCTTCTACTTTTTCACTAAAATCAGTCTTATTTTGAGCACACAGATCCTTTACGATTTCTTCCATCGCATTTGTTGTCTTTCCCATCGCTGAGATTACAACGCCTAATTTATCATTCGGAAATAACGATAAAATATTAGCTACGTTTCGAACTGCATTTGCATCCTTTACGGACGCACCACCAAACTTAAAGACTTTCATTAACCTGAAATTTTTTCGCAAAGATAGCAATATCTCGAGGCGAAGCGAATAAAAAGTGATTTATAAAACTTATTGTTCGTTTTTTAACAATTAAGCCAACTTATCTGTCAATATTCTCATTTCTATGACTGGAGAAATTCGTTCGTAAAGAATATTGTAAACAGCTTCAACGATTGGCATTTCGACTTGGAACTTTTTGTTAATCTCCATCACGCTCTTCACAGCATAATATCCCTCAGCGATCATATCCATTTCTAATTGAGCTGTTTTCACAGAGTACCCTTTACCGATCATGAACCCGAAAGTTCTATTTCGCGAAAAACGAGAGTAGGCGGTCACTAAAAGATCTCCTAAATAAGCTGAAGATTTAACATCGCGGTGAATTGGACTTACCTCATCAATAAAGTTTTCTATTTCCTGAACCGCATTTGAAATGAGGACTGCTTGGAAATTATCGCCGTAGCCAAGTCCAGCACAAATCCCAGAAGCGATGGCATAAACGTTTTTCAAAACTGCTGACAATTCTGTTCCAAACAAGTCATCAGAAACAGTAGTTTTTATGTAGCGACATGCAAGTAATTCAGCCATTTCTTCCGAAACATCCTCATCTTGGCAAGCTACAGTTAAATAAGAAAGGCGTTCTAATGCAACCTCTTCAGCGTGACATGGACCACAGATAATTCCAATATCATCATAAGGGGTTCCGAATGTTTTATGAATAAATCGAGCGGGAATAGCATTGAATTCTGGAATTATTCCTTTTACAGCAGAGAACACAATTTTACCTTCAAACAGTTCTATTGGAAAATCCTCAAATAGCTTTGTTAGAAAGGCTGATGGTGTCGCAATAATAATTGTGTCTGAAGCAGAAATAATTGCCTTTAAATCGGTACTAACATTAATTTTTTCTAGATGAAATTCTACCGACTGAAGATAATTTGGATTGTGTTTGTACTTCAAAATATGCTCAACTGCCTCTTCATTTCGCATATACCAGTTGACCTTTGAGACATTGTTTCCCAATATTTTAACCAAAGCTGTGGCCCAACTTCCACCACCAATAACAGCTATCTTCTTATCAGCATTCATCTATCACAAATGTAGGAATTCTGACAGAACAGGCACTAAAACAAGTGGAATTCTCACTAATTGATTGTTGAAACAACGGGCAAAGTAATTATGAAAGAAGTCCCAACACCTGGCGTCGATTCAAAGTCGATTGTTCCTTTATGATTTTCTATAATTTGCTTTACCATAGCCAGTCCAAGTCCTGTTCCAGTGCTTTTAGTTGTGAAATAAGGAACGAATATCTTCGACTGTTCAGAAGGGTCAATACCAACTCCGTTATCTTTCACCTCAACATGCACTTCCTTGCCGATTAAATTGAGACTAATATTGATTCTGCAATCAGCTGTTTCTGACTGTGCTTGAATTGCATTCTTAATCAAATTATTGAACACGCGTAGTAACTGATTCTTATCCGCAAGAACCGCAATTTTTGACTTTGTTGACTGTAATTCAATTGACACACCATCATCAGTTGTAAAAACTTCGATAACTCCCTTAATCAGCGCAACTAAATCAACCTCTTCTTCACTCGGGTTAGGCATCTTCGCAAAGTTCGAGAATTCATTTGCAATTCGTGTTAACGCATCAATTTGTTCAATAATCGAATTACTTACTTTCTTCAGTTTTTCACCACTTTTTGGATCGTCAGGATCGTAAGTTCGAAGTAATTGCTGCACACTAAGTTTCATCGGAGTCAGCGGATTCTTTATTTCATGAGCAACTTGCTTAGCCATCTCTCTCCAGGCCGATTCTCTCTCACTTTTCGCTAATTGATTCGCTGCAAATTCAAGTTCTTCTAATTTCTGATTATAGTCTTTCACTAAGGCACCAATTTCATCTTCACGATCGTAAGAAATAGGTTCGTTTTGCTTCCCGAATTTGACACTTGCGAAACTTTCTTGTAGGATTCGAAGCGGTGATGTCAACCAATTTGATATGAATATTGCCAACACAACTGAAATTGCCAGTAGCAAAATAAAAACATTAATAATTGAGACAAGGAAACGTTGAATTTGATTTTCCAGCTCTCTTTGTTGTCCAAAATGCTGCAGATTAATGAATCCCATTCGCACACCATTATTATTGTAAAAGGGCAGATAAGCCGAAGCATAATTTAAATTCCCTATGCTTTCATCGTGCACAAATTCACTTTTCTCCAAGAACTTCATTTCTTTAAAGGCAATTGGGTTCATTTGTTCACTTAAAAGACCAGAATTAAATACTTTAGGTCGCGAAGTGGCCAGTAAATAGCCATTATTATCGTACAGATTGATATCCGTAAAGAACACTTTAGCAAACTTCTGGAGAATATACTGCATGTAATTGCCATTCGTATTAATACTCAGTTGATCGAAGCTTCCTAGTTTTGCTTTAACTTCCGTTTGAACAGAATTTAGCTTTTCGCGAATTACATCATCGGTGTATTGGCTGTATTGATTACTCACGAAGACTCCACTTCCCCATCCAAATGAAAGTAAGGACAAGAATACAAGTGCAATCAAGACAATTTGAATCTTCATTGCAAGAGTTAGTGTTCGTCTAAAACGATTCTCTGTATTAAAACGCAGTAACAATGGGAACAGCATTAAACCATAAAAGCTGAACAGATAAGAAAAAGAAGTTACTAAATCTATCGTAGTTCGATTTTTTATGGAAAGTACGATGATATCATTTGGAGTTTTCGAAAGCGCAAAATGATTAAATCCACCATAATCAAAAAATCCGTTAACCGTTCCATTTTTTACATTTGGTAACATTGCAGAAGGAGAAGAAGGATAACTAAATACTCCATATTTATTTACCAATCGCTTATCATGAAATTTTGCAATCGAATACGCCTCTAATGACTCAAGTACATTCGCTTCTTGGGAAATTAGCAACCGTGGAAAACCAATTTCTTCGGGAATTTTCTTTGATTTCAATGTACAGAAAAGAATTGCCTTTTCTCCACCTTTCCCTTCTAGCTCTTGTCGAATAATATAACTGTACTGATTTTTGTAATCACTGATAAAGTAAATATTGCTATCGAGCTCGGAGGGAATTCCGGACACATCAATAATGCGCTGCATTTCTTCGTAACGACTTTCACTATCATCTCTATCGTCCAGTAAAGAACTATGAGTCTCGTCAAACAGTCTAAAACTCATTTCATACCTTTCCCAGTATCCATTGAACAATCTACGTTCAAGCCCTTCCTGGAAATCTGACACACTAATTAATCCCGGTTGAGAAATAAATTTTTTCAAAAAATTATCCTCTACTATTTTAGTTTCTAGTGTAAGGTATTCAGCCTCTGTCTCAATATTTTTTTCAGTTGCCAGTCGATTTGCATATAACTCTCGCTCACCTTTTTCCTTCTTCTTATTGAATTCACCAAAGTTAACGGCAGTAACCATGGAGAAAAGTAGTAGAATAATTAATCCAGCAGCGAATTCGGGTTGATCCTTTTTTCGGAAGACCAGAATGAAAACCAACCCATACAAAAGCATTGGAAACAGACCACTAAACAACAATCTATTTCCTGAGCTGATTTCATAAAAGAAAAAGGCACAACCTCCAATAAATATCCCAACAGCTAAAGATGTTGCCCTAATGTTCACTTTTCGTGATAGTTCAAGCAACTGTCGAACATAACGGTAATACGTAAAAAATAAAGTTCCTATGCTGAGCACCGCCAGTATAGAATACGCATTTAGTGTGAATAATTTATCAATTAATAATGGAATTGACGAGTTCAAAATCAACACTTTCATTAAGTAAATAATGAACACCCAAATAACAGGACTGGTGATCAGAAGAACAACAATCAACACCTTTCGTATCGACTTATTTCGAATGATAGAAAGTAAATTTAGCACTCCCACCAATGCGAACACAACGGTAATTATGTTCAACAACAATTCTAAAAAGTTAGGAAACAAAGCATTTGTCCCAAACAGTGCAGGATCTGAAACTTCCTCTAATCCTAGATAATCACTCCATCCGTAGAACAAAAACAACAATCTAATTCCGAGCAAAGAAACAATAGCAAACAACTGAATATACCACGATTTTCTTTTTATCAGTCTAATGAGAAAAACCAACCAAGTAGAAACAAACAGAATTAAGAGTACGGTGATGATCACAGTTTGAATATGACTTAACTGCTGCAACTCGTCATACTCCACTGAAAACACAAAATTACCCCCTGAATCTTTAATCGGGTAACCTTTCTCCTCCACTAAAGAAATATCTCCTTTATATTTTAAATGAAAGTCAGGTGCAAATGAATTAACCAAATCACGATTTTCATATGCGTAATCCTGCTTTAGCAAAAATGATGCACAGACCGTGTAATCGTCAACCTCTTTTATTTTCGCATAATACCATCCATTTTGCAAGTGAAGAAGTCCATCCGAAGGAAAATGAATCTCGGCATAACGAAGTATTGGCAATTGGTTGGTATTCCAAAATATCAGGGAATCATTTTCATAAATGTGAATACCAATTGAATTTGACTCATTTAATTTATTCCATTCTGCCAGTGCATTGTTATTACCAACAAAATCTGAATGATAATCGAGTGATGACTTTAACGCAGCCTCTTTTTTTAGGAAATCTTTCTGTAAATGATTGGATGCCCAATTTAAATTATTGGTTTTGGCACTCCAGAAATAGATAAAAAAGGCCAAGGTTGAAACCAAAGCCATGAATAGAAGACTGTTTTTCTTAAGAAATTGGATTACCATGTTTTATTCGTTCCATCCTCACCGAAATTTCTTGACTTAACTTACTGAAATCTTCATCAGCCCTTTCGTCATTTCTAAAGTGAAAATCGGCATCTTCACGGTAAGGTAGCAAATAATTTTCATAGCAAGGAGTCACATGATTTTGCCACTGATATAAAATGGCTTCGCGCGAGTATCCTCTAGTTTCTTGATCTCTATATAACCTTCTATCCAGTTGAACTTTAGGGTCAACATCGATAAAAATAGAAAAATCGAGGTGCTTACGAACAGCTTCGTAGTGAAACAAGAACAAGCCTTCCACAATAATTATTGGAGAAGGTTTTATTGTTATTAAAACATGCTTATCTGGCGGAGCATTGAAATGATATTCCTTAACAACAATTGGATCACCCGAAATCAACCGATTTAAATCACGCGACAATCTTTCAACATCTAGCGCCGTTGGCAAGTCAAAATTGACTTCACCATTGTCATCAACCGCTTGCCTTTCGATTGGTAAATAGTAATTATCCATGGAGAAAACACTTGGTGTGTAGTTATCAAAGTGCTTGTAAAGTCGGTTCAACAAAGTTGTTTTACCTGATCCACTTCCTCCACAAATTCCTATAATCATTGTTCTTTTAATTCAAAGGTTACCGTTGTATTTCCAAGTTGATTTGTATCGAAATACAAAACTTTTCCCGGCAAAGTTACAGTAAATTCTTCTTTTTTCTTCGGATGAAACACACTACTTGGGTTTGCCACCGTTCTATCAGAAAAATCGTTATGTGCATGATCCTCATTAGAAGTAAAGCTAACTAAGCTCACTTTATTATATCCATTATGATCTAGATGATAGCCCAATCCTTCATTCATAGGATACACACCCAGTTCAAGTGCTTTTTTCTCGATGAAGTAATTCAAATCCATATGATTCAATTCTTGCCAATCTCCTTCTTCATATTTAAACAGAATTAGTTTGGCCGAATTGGCACTTCGTTGTGCTCCGAATAAATAAATGCTTCCGTTGATTTGTGAAAGTATCCCTTTTTCAATTGCATTCTCTCCATCTAGATAGTATTTACCTGTGGTACCAAACCCTATATTTTCAATTGTAATCAAGTCTTTCGGTGCTTCCAAAAATGTACCTTGGATTATTTTACCTTTTGAAGTGTAGCTTTTGATTGTCCAACCAGTTTTTTGACTTTGATAATCTCGAACAGCAAAATAAATTTCGTCTCCCGTAAAGCCGATATAATTGTACTGACCATACTTTTCATCCTTTAAATTATCCAGAGGAACTTCTCCTAATTCAACAGCATAACTCAGAAAATTATGATGAGTAATGAATGTAGCAAATTCGCGAACGGACTTGGATTTCTTGTCCTCGTATCTAAAATGATGTACAAGTGCTTTGTCAGTAACAACCGCGTTGATTAATTCCAATTTATTGAAATCGTAACCTCCTAATTTTTTAATAGTATTCCCTAAACCAACTGATGTTGTTTTAATATTACCAGCAGAATTTAACTGACTGAAATATACTTTCCCTTGATCGTCTAATTCGAGATTATCTAAAAAATAAACGTAGCGAGCATTCTCACTTGAAAGGTAGTAGAACTCTTCATTTTTCGGATTGAATTTTTGGTCCCAAATACTTGTTGTAGCATCTCCAATTAGCGTAAGATTAATTTGTTTCGATACTCCCTGAGGATCTTTACTCATCAAGATCGCTCCCATCCCTTTCCACTCGATAATATCATAAAATGGATCGTCTTTGCTTGGAATTTCAAATGTTTGGGAGATCGCATTTATACTAATGATCAGTCCGAAAAGAAGCGTTAGTTTTCTCATATTTTTGTATTTTGGCTGTGAAGAATTATACAATCTTCGTGCTAAAATTAATTTTTACATCAGCAATCACAAAATTGTACTTATGAAGAAACGCACATTGTTCTCAATTATTCTCCCAACTTTTATTCTACTAGCCTCGTTTGTAATGAAAGGGGATGATGGGTTGAAAATTGGCAAGAAAATTCCAATGATGAATGTCAAAATGGTTGGAATAGACGATCAAGAATATTCATTGCAGGGTTTAATGGAAGAAACTGGTCTTGTCGTAGTTTTCTCTTGTAACACCTGTCCATTTGTTGTCGGTAATGATAGCTTTGAAGGTTGGGAAAAACAATATAACGAGTTATACAAGAAGGCTAAGAATGCAGGACTTGGATTTGTTTTAATCAATTCAAACGAAGCAAAAAGAGATGGAGACGACTCTCTCGAAAAAATGAAAGAGCACGCCAAAGAAATGGGCTATAAAATGAACTACTTGGTAGATGCTGATTCAAAACTAGCAGATGCTTTTGGTGCAAAAACAACACCTCATGTATTTGTGATTAATAAATTGGGTAAACTCGCCTACAAAGGAAGTATCGACAATTCTTGGGATAGCAAAAGAACTGAAGATCGCCCATATTTAAGTGAAGTGATCGAAGCCTTGAAAAACTCAACGGAATTAAGAGATGAAATGACACAACCAAGGGGTTGCAGTATAAAAAGAAATTAATTAAAAGATGAAAAAACTACTACTCAGCGCCTTTGCGTTCACATTAGCGATTGGAGCTTCGGCTCAAGTGACCGATTTAGGTGGTCCAATTGCATGGAAAAAGGAATTTAAAAGTTCTGTAACTGTCCCATTGCAACAAATGAAAAAATTCGACTTAGCTGCTGTGCAAGCTGAGGACGCAATAAATGATCTCGATAAATCAATTCCTTGGCGTTTTGGCTATAAGTTTGAAACAGACTTTACACCTTTGAACTCGGGAGTTATTCAAGAAATGGCTGACGGTGGGCAACTTTGGCAACTACAAATTGAGTCGAAAGGTGCACTAACAATAAACTTGTTACTGGACCAGTTCGAATTGCCAGAAGGCGGCCAACTTTACCTTTACGATTCTCAGAACACGAATCGCGTTGGGGCATACACTTCAGCCAACAATAGCGAAGCTAAAGAATTGGGTACTGAACTTGTTCACGGAGATAAAATCACAGTAGAATACTATGTACCAGCTGGGGTTAAAATTGGAAATCATTTCCGAATCAACACAGTAGTTCATGGTTATAGAAGTTTAACGCATATTCAAGATGAGTTATCCAAAGGACTTCACTCATCAGGTGCCTGCAACATTGATGTAAAGTGTCCGCTTGGAACACCATGGAAAAACCAAATTCGATCAGTAGCCATGATTGTTGTTGGAGGAAGTGGTATTTGTACAGGTGCTCTGATAAACAATACATGTGATGATGGTACTCCTTATTTTTTAACAGCTAATCACTGCTTGGGAGGAAGTACTGCAAATTGGGCCTTTCGTTTCAACTGGGAAAGTCCTGAGCCAACAGTATCTTGTGGTACATCAACGTTGAGCGGTAATCCAGGAACATACGACCAAACTGCGAATGGAGCTACAGTTTTAGTTAGTGGAACTCAAGCTGACCATGCATTGCTTCAAATCACGAATATGACTATGCAAAACGCCATCGATTGGGACGTTTATTTTTCAGGATGGAATGTCAATGACACTGAAAACTTAGTGACAGAGGTATATGGTATTCATCATCCAAGTGGAGACTTAAAGAAAATCTGTCGTGCACTAGAAAGTGATGGAAGCACAACCAACGGTATCTATCATGCAACAAATGGTGGTGCAGCAACTTGGGAAGTAAATAATTGGGAAGACGGGGTAACTGAACCTGGATCTTCTGGTTCACCATTATTCGATCAAAATGGATACATCATTGGTCAGTTGTACGGTGGAGCGGCAGCGTGTTCTGGAACTGTAAACAATGGTGCTTATGATTTTTACGGACGTCTTGGGGTTTCTTGGGGACTTGGAATTTCTGGATATCTGAACCCTACTGCATGTAGTACAACTTCTACACAACACGGTGGATACAACCCAAATCCAGCAACGGCAGGGTTAAATGAGATTAACTCAATCGACTTTAATCTCTTCCCAAACCCAAATAACGGGGAGTTTACCCTTCAGTTTGGAAATGAAATTATTGAAAATGCAACAATCACAATTACCGATATCAGCGGAAGAAGAGTGGCTACTCTTGAAGTGGATAATGACAATATTGTTGATGTTGCGCTAAATAATCTGAAAGCTGGAAGCTATTTTGTAAACGTACTAACAGCCTCAGCAAGTTCGACTAAAACTTTCGTTATTAAATAAGGCTAAACCCGGTGAGTAATCACCACAACTAAACTCAAAAAAATGAAAAGAAAACTACTCGCACTTGGAGCGTTTGTCTTTTTGGCTGCAGCTAGCTTTGCTCAAGTTTCTCAACTTGGTGAGCCATTAAGCTGGAGAGGAAAACTATCAAAACAAACGATACAAGTAAATCAAATGCCTGCGGTGGACATGAATGCCATCAATGCTGAAGATGCCGTAAATGACCTAGATAAGTCCATTCCATGGCGCTTTGGTTATAATCAAGCAACCAATATTACGTTGGCAAATGGAGGAACTTGGCAAACACTACCTAATGGAAGTAGAATTTGGAGAACTGAAATCATCTCTGATGGCGCCTTAACTATCAACCTGCTTCTAGATAACGTGCATATTCCAAATGGCGCACGATTGGATTTATACAATATCGAAAAAACAAGTTTCGTTGGATCGTATACTTCTCAAAACAATCACCCTTCTCACGAATTAGGAACTGAGTTGGTTCACGGAGACCACATCGTTGTTGAGTACTTCGAGCCAAAAGAAGTGATGGGGCAGGGACATTTCACAATTACGGATGTTGTCCACGGTTATCGCAGCTTAAACCTCGTTCAAAACTCACTTGAAAAAGCATTGAATAGTTCAGGAGCTTGTAACGTTGATGCTCGTTGTCCATTGGATCCATACGTAGGTGGAATTAGCGCTTGGGATGACCAAATTCGTTCTGTTGCAATGATCGTTGTCAACGGAAGTGGAATTTGTACTGGAGCATTGATTAACAATACATGTAACGATGGATATCCATACTTTTTAACAGCTAATCACTGTTTAGGAGGTGGTACTGGAAACTGGTTATTCCGATTCAATTGGGATGTTCCTGAAAGTGCACCTGGAGATTTATCTTGCCAAACAGGAGCAAACACGCCAACTACATACAACAATGCATCAAACTATAACCAAACTACGGTAAATGGTGCTACAGTATTGGTTAGTGGAGGTCAAGCTGACCATGCATTATTGGATTTGGATAACTTAACTCCTGCTATGGCACAAACATGGGGCCTTTTCTATGCAGGATGGAACATTGATGATACTGAATCTGCAATTACTGAAGTTACTGGAATTCACCACCCTTCAGGAGATATTAAGAAAATCTGTCGTGCTCTTGAGGTTGACCCTTGGGGGACAAATGGGATTTATCACGCAACTAATAGTGGTGCTGCAACATGGGAAGTGAACGATTGGGAAAATGGTGTAACAGAGCCAGGTTCTTCTGGATCGCCACTGTTTGATCAAAACGGAAGAATCATCGGTCAACTATACGGAGGAGCTGCTGCTTGTTCGGGAACAAATGATAACAATGCAATTGATTACTACGGTCGTTTAGGTGTTTCGTGGGGACTTGGAATTGGAACTTACTTAGCTCCAACATCTTGTGGTACTGCAATTACAAATGATGGATACGATCCTAACGTTGCATTAACTCCAGATAACGCGGGTATTCAGTCGATCACAGAACCATCTGGATCATACTGTACTGGAACTATCACGCCACAGGTGACATTGAGAAACTACGGAACAAATAATTTGACTGCTGTTACTATCAACTATGATGTTAATGGTGGTACGAATAACACGTTTAGCTGGACAGGGAGCTTAGCTCCTGGAGCAACGGCAATTGTTTCTTTGCCAGCAATTACTGTTGCGTCAGGGTCTTACACGTTTAATGCATCTACTTCGATGCCAAATGGTGTGACTGATACAGATCCTTCTAATGATGCTTCGCTTTCAACTTTCACAGCGACGGTAGGTGGACAAGCAATAACGCTTACTTTGGAAACAGATTGTTGGGGATACGAAACTTACTGGGAAATCGTAGATGCTGGAATGAGTGTTGTTGCTTCAGGTGGTAACACATCAGGAATTCCTCCAGGTGGACTTGGAAATGCAGGTTCAACTGATCCAGGGGCATACCCAGATGAAACTACAATTACAGAGACTTTCTGTTTAGCAACAGGTTGTTATGATTTCGTGATCTACGATGATTACGGTGACGGTTTAGCTGGAATTGCTGCTGGATGTGGTGTTGACGGAGATTATACAATTGAAGATGGTGCTGGAACTGTTTTAGTAAGCATGACAACGGCCGATTTTGGAAACTCAGCTACTCATAACTTCTGTGTTAACCCTCCATGTAATTCTACTTACACTTCATCTACTATTGAGGAAGATTGTAATGGAGATAACGATGGATCGATTACTGTTTCTTTCGTTACAGGAAATCAAACTGGAGCAACATACGACATCGGAAATGGTCCGCAATCGAATGGAACCTTTAGCAATTTACCTCAAGGAACATACAACGTAACAGTTATTGATGGTGATGCTTGTACTTCTGTTGTTTCTGTTACTCTTGGAGGTCCAACGGCATTAACTTCAACTGTTGCTTCAACAACGGATGAAATGTCAGGAAACGACGGAACAATTAACGTAACAATCGCTGGCGGTAATGGAAACTATTCGTATGCTTGGACTGGACCAAACGGTTACACTTCAACATCTGAAGATTTAACGGGATTAGCTGGAGGAACCTATAACTTGACTGTTACAGATGGTAATGGGTGTACTTCTACTTTGAGTGCAACTATTAACTCACAAGTTGGATTGAATGAGAATGTAATTCCAACATTTGCGTTATATCCAAATCCAAGTGAAGGAATCTTCTATGTGGATATGGTAGGAAGTATGTCGGATAATTACGAGGTAGTTATCACTGATGTATCTGGTAGAATTGTAATGAACAAAACAGTATACACTGAACAGTTCACAATCGATTTATCAAATGCTTCGAACGGAACTTACTTCTTGAACATTTCTTCAGACGAGAAAAAAGCAACAAAGACGATTATTAAGAAATAATCGCATTCACAATAATGAAAAAGGGGGTTGAGCATTAAGCTCTTCCCCCTTTTTTTGTGATTAGGTTTACTTCTATTCACTGCACTACTCAACCTCTTCTTCTCTTCCTAAAAGGAAAAACAATGCTCCGCCAACGATGACTAAAACTGCGCGGATTATCCAGCCCATTGTATCTCCCCACATATCAATCCACGATAACAGTCTAATGTTATAGTTAAATACGTATAAGAGCGCTGAAATAATTCCCATTGCCGCGATTAGTAATCCGCCTTGTCCAATTTTTGTTTTAATATCTTCCATGATTTATTTTTAATCGATTATTATTTCTTGATAAATCTACTTGTCGTTGAACCCTTAGCCTTCAGGAAGTAAACACCTGTTTTTAGTGATTCAATTTGAATTGGGTTTCCGTTGCTTGTTACTCCGACTTGAACTACTGTTCCCAAAGCATTCACAATTTGATATTCGACATTCCCTTCGATTCCTTCAATTGTGATAGTAGATGTGGCTGGATTTGGATAAACACTTAGTTGACTTAACTCACCCTCATCAACGCCAATTGTATAACCACAATCTTCACTAAAGCTAGCAGTAGCATCAATATCTGTCCAATTTGCCACACTATATGCCGCGTCATCAACTTGGATACATGTTAAATTTGGATTTGAATAAGCGATAAACGTTGTGAAATTTAAATTGTTCCCATTATTAACTTTTAGCGCAGTTAAATCATTCACATCACAACGTAACACTTGTAAAGATGTATTTGCACTCACGTCTAAAACTGTAAGATTATTCATCGAACAATATAAAGCACCCAGTGACAAATTATTACTCACATCTAGGCTCGATAAGTTGTTGGCGGTACAAGAAAAATGTGCAAGTGCTGTACAATTGCTTAAATCAAGACTAGCGATATTATTGAAATAACACACGAAGTAAAGTAAAGCGGTATTATTGGTTACATCGAGAGAAGTCAGATTGTTATTGTCACAACTCAAGCCAGACAATAATACATTGTTACTTACGTCCAAACTAGTTAAACTATTTCCACTACAAACAATTCCCGTGAGGTTGATGTTATTACTCACATCCAGACTTGTCAAGTTATTATATGAACAGTTAAATCCAGTTAAGTTTGTATTACTACTAATATCGAAGCTGCTAATATTTGTACTTTGACAATCCACATATGTTAATGCAGTGTTCGAGCTAATGTCAAGACTTCCGAGATTATTGTCCCTACAATATAAACCATCAAGCGATGTGAATGCCTCGATTCCCGTTAAATCCGTTATTCCAAGGTTATTAGCAAAAATACTTCCGTTAAATGCAGCAGCTTCACTTACTTGAATATCAGTATCACTATTTGTATTAATTGCTGTGTTACCAACCAAATATGCCTTAAAGTTGGCATCTGGAATGTTTACTACTTGCGAAAAAGCACCAAAACTTAGTGCCGATAAAATAATTGTGTTGAATAATGTTCGTTTCATAAGAAGTTATTTAGTGTATGATTTGAATCAAATGTATACGAGAAAGGAATACCGTGAAATAGCCAAGCAATATCCGTTGGAGATGAAACAATAAGTGTTTTTGGAGATTAAATATTTGATTTAGAATACTACAATTAAACTGCCGAAACTTGACTATTACTGACAATTAGCCACATTTTGAACTAAAAGAATAGAAATCACAGAGTTGAGCACAACATTTCAGTTCATACGAATCACTTTTAATGGAGCATGAAAGACATCTTATGACGAAGGAATCACTTTTGCGCATTCTGGAATGAGTTATTACCTCACGAGAACCACATTTTATCCCACGGGAAACACTTTAATTGCGTCATTTATCTAATGTAGCCCACAATATTACCTGCCAAAAGCCGCAGGAAGGACATTTCACCTCTTGGTAACGTCTTCGAACACTCTGCTTGTAAAGCGAACAACGACATTAATTGAACCAACATTGAAGTTTACTCCTCGCAGCGCGAAATTTGGTTTGCTCACACGCGCGAGCATCCTTTTGAAGTTACTGCTTATTTAGTCGAGCATTCCATTTATCTCATTCAACCTGGAAGTTAGCGCAGTCACTTGACTCACTGAAGAGATATTACATGGCGTTTATTAGATGAAACTCCATGGGCAACAGGTCAAAATTCACGTTAACTACATGTTATTAAGCTCGGAATGCACACCTCCTGCTAGTTGACACAAGATCATAAGACGAACATTGGATGAAACTTAAGGTTTTTCAGACTTTGGGCAAAAGACATGGGACGTTGGACATCAGACGCTAGATTGGTCCATGGTTCTTTTTTGAGCTTTGAGGTGCTCTACGAGCAGTCTCGAAAAGCGACATCTCAAGTTCCCTCGATGTACTTTAAAACCTGGTGCGGACTTTGGTATCTTATTTTTAGTTTCTGAAGTCAAGCATCCATTTTCCAACTTCCATTTTTCTCCCTATCTTTATTGGAAACCGAACACTTGCCATGAAAATCCTTTTGAGTTTATTTTTCCTGTTCTTCGTCTTGAAGGTGAATGCTCAAAATACCTTTCACAAAATTTATTTCTTTGAAGATTCCTTTGAGATTATTCACAATATTTTTCCAACAGATTCAGGATATTATTTCGCTTCAATGGAGTATAGTATGATGAATCAGAGATTCGAACCATTATTTGGAAGGTTAAAACTAGATGGTAGTTTGGACTGGAATGTTAGAAATCAAGACTTAAGTTATGATCAAAATTCTTGGGCTTCAAGAACAGAGTTAAAGCCCAATACAGATGGTAATTTTACTTTGGGATTTACTAATAACGGAGTTATACGACTTCTTACTTATAAGGAAAATGGTATTGAGGTTCTAGATACAGTTTATTCAAATTTATTATCGAATGATAGTCTAATTTTTTTTGACCTAGGCAGTATCATGACCGTTGATAGCAATTACTATGCGTACTTTACTTATTATGATGAATTAAATGATTTTGATCAAGCGCAAGGTGATGGTGAGCAAGGAGTATTACTAGCAAAGCTAAGCAAGCAAGGAGATACACTATGGACTCATAAATTCCATAATCCAATGAACATTCCATTCAAACCACGATTCGGTACAGCTAGTTGCTATTACAACGAAATTGACAATGTAATACATATGATAATACGCGAAAGTGATTTTGTTCAACAAGAACAAAATGAATGGGCCAAATTACATTATTATGTTGTGGACACAAATGGAAACATTCTTACTCATTTTGAGAGACAAGATACTCAGCGTAACTATGCTTGGGCGGGCATATTGATTAAGGACAGTATTGTTATTTATTCAAACTATATATCTGAATATTTTATTTATCCCGGTTTTACGCAGCCATCATGGTATTATCGACCTGTAATCACAGCTTTTAATAGCAGTAATAACACGCTATGGAAAGATACACTGTCTAATGATTATATTCAACTAGGGATTGAATATGTCCCAAACAAATATGTAAATAGTTCTGACTCTACTTTTGCTGGTGCATTTACTTTTTTTGATTTTTATGTTAATGAAGATACTACAGAATTTTATGCGCTTTACAACATTGAACTCTTTAATAAAGACATTCTAACTGGAGAGAACCTTTGGGAAAGGCACTATCGTTATTTTCCGGAAGATAGTATGAAACGCTATGAGCATCAAATTATTGATATTGAAAAGACTTTTGATGATGGCTATATTATGTCAGGAAGTGTTTACTCTCTAGACTCTTCGCAGGCTGGACGCCCGCATACATATGGATACATTATTAAGACCAACTGCCTAGGTTTCCTGGGGAATCCGCAAGCATCATTTAGTTACTCATTTAATGAAAATGATGAGTTAATTCTAACAAATTCGAGCACTCAAGCGGGAGGTTATCAATGGAATTTTGGAGATAATTCCACCCTAATGACAGGTGAAAATGAAACAAGTATATCTCACAGTTATTCTTCTAATGGACAATATGACGTAGAATTGATAGCATACGGTTGCGATAATAACAATGATACTACGCGGGTCATAATAGATGTAGAAATGAAGGATCCCGGTTTTGCAGGTGATGGTTCGTTACTTACCTTATTCCCAAATCCGACTAAAACAGGACAAAGCACTGGTTTTTATATTGGAAAAATTAATGGTGAAGCAACTATTCAAGTTGTTAACAGTGCTGGGCAGTTAGTCAGTAGTTTTCGCATTCCTGCAGGAGAAACGACTTATTTGTTTCCATGTAGTTATTCAGCTGGTACATATTTCTTTCAACTTACCCAAGGATCAGCTATTTTGGAGATTGAGAAGTTGGTGGTGGAGTAGGTGTCTAGACATCAGACAACAGACATCAGAAATCAGACGCTAGATTGGTTCATGGTTCTTTTTTTGAGCTTTGTAGTGCTCAACGAGCAGTCTCGAAAAGCGTTGTAGCTACATGATATTTCATAAGTACCATTAACTCGCGTTAGCACTTCGACAAGCTCAGTATAACAGGATTGGAAGTGTACCGTGTAACGCGGATGACCCGACCGAAGGGAACGCCCAAATTAACTATACATCAGACGCTAGATTGAAAACAAAATCAACTCACCTGATATGGAATTACCATGGTCACCTGAGTTCCTTGTGCACCATGATTCTTTCGATCTTCTATTGAAATTGAACCTTTGCTTTTAGAGTTCTTCGACAGCAATTCAATGCGCTCGGTGGTTATCGCTGTTGAAAGTGATTTCTTGTTTCGATTAACACTCACTTTTTGAGTATTCACTCCTACTCCATTATCCGTTATAATGCAATTCAGCTGGTTACCTGTTCGCGAGATAGCGATTTCAATTTTCTTTTCGCCTTCGTGATTTACAAATCCGTGTTCGATGGAGTTTTCAATGAATGGTTGAATCAGCATCGGTGGTATTTTTACCTTTTCACTATCGATGTTTTCGGCGATGTTGATTGAATACACAAATGGTGTTTTCGCTTCAATATTTTGTAAGTCGATGTAGTTTTCGACCGCCACTAATTCATTTTTTAAAGATACAAGCTGATCTCTTGAGTTCTCCAAGGTGATTCTTAGTAATCTCGAAAATTTAGAGAGATAAGAAACCGCTTTCGTGTCTTCTTTATTGAGAATAATTCCTTGCAAAACGGACATGGCATTGAAGATAAAATGCGGCGTCATTTGGGAGCGTAATAACTTCTGTTCCGTAATGATATTCTGCGTTTTTTCCTTCACATTTCTCAAGCGTAAGAAGAAAATGATTCCACCCAAAAGCACCGTCACCGCGAGGAAAATGATAATTCCGTACAACAAATTTCGTTGCGACTTCTCCAAGTTATCCGTGGTTTCATTCACAGTTTCCGTCAAAGCCATTTCCTTAAACTTGGCAGCTTCTAACTGGTTTTTGTACTTGTATTCGTACTCAATCTGGGTGATTTTCTCGATGTTCTCTTCGTTGAAAAGACTATCATTTAAGACCTTGAATCGTTCGTGACTCTCAAGCGCTTCTTTAAATCTTCCCGTTTTTTGGTAGATTTTATAGAGGAGTTCTTCTGCCTTGCTCTGTGTTTCAAGAATGTCTAATTCCACCGCATATTTTTTCCCCTCCAAGACAAATGGCAGCGCTTTTTTATACTGTTTAAGATCGAAATAAGCATTGGCAACCCCTAAATTATTATAGGACAATTGTCGCTTTGAACCCAATGATGCACTAATTTCTTTTGCCTCTGTGAATAAATCGAGTGCTTTAGCTGGCTGCTCAAGCTCAAGGTAAATATCACCCATATTATGCAAGTTCATTGAAGTGTTTTCATGTAAACTAAACTCTCTGCTTAATTTTAAAGACTTATTAAAGTATTTCAAAGCTGTCTCAAAGTCCTTTAGATCAATGTAAACATTTCCAATACTGATGTAGTTGGTACTTATCATGCTTTTTGATCCCACCTTTTTCGAAAACTCTAGTGCTTTTAGATTGTTCTCTAGTGCTTTATCGAAATTCTCTGCCGCTTGATAAACATCTCCTAGATTACCATATCCACCTGACATCTTTAATGTATCCTTGATTTTCTTATGATAGTCTAGTGCTTTATTGTAATATTCAATGGCCAAAGGGTAATTACCTTGATATCTATAGACCACACCAAGATTGGTATTGGCACTTGCCACACTACTTTCAAGATTATTTTTTTCGCTGAGTTTCTTTGCCTCTTTGAACTTAGCAACTGCCTCATCGTATCTCCCCAACTTGATATAAATATTGGCCGTGTTTATTTCTGCATCAATAACATCCATCGGTCTTGCCGTATATTTTATGAGCTCCGTTGCCATTTCATAGTCCTCAATCGCTTCTTCGTACTCTCCCAATTCAAAATGAGTAATTCCAAAAGCAACATGCACCGCGGACATTCCTTTCTTGTCATTTATTGATTTGTAGTAATCGTACGACTCTTCAAAACGTTTCTGGCTTTCCGGAAAATTTGATTTAATGCTCTGTAAAATCCCTCTCAAATAAGAATACTTCGCTTTACCCAATGTGAAATTCAAACTATCGCTCAAGTGTTCTACTTCGTTTAGGTACGGATTAATCGCACTTTCTCCGTAGGGTAAATGTGCAAAAGCCAACTTATAGAGCGTGTTTACGCGAGCTGTGTCTCTCTTTGTTCGTTGCTTGAGCACGATTTTTAAGCTGTCGATATCGTCTACCTGTGATAAAGCACTGAATGAAAAAGTAACGAAAAGACTAAAAAGAAAAATTCTGATTTGAAGCAGCATAAGTTTCTATCGGGATTAGTTTAGGATGGTTAAAATACAAACTTAAAATTGAATCAAGTCTTAAGGCAGAAAACAAAAAAAGGGAACCGAAGCTCCCTTTTGTCTAAAATTATGGATTCTTATTCCACTACTATTTTCTGTTGCATTAGTTCGTTGCCATTTACAATATTAACGAGATACAGTCCTGCTGGTAAATCGCGCACGCTAATGGTCTCAGAAAAATTCTTATTACTCGACTCATACGAATTCTCGAACACTTGCTTCCCAGCAATATCAATGATCGAAACTTGGAATTCACCCGTAAATCCATTCATTTCAATATGCAACTGATCACTTGTTGGATTCGGATATACATTGAACTCTTTGATCTCATACAATTCTTCATACGATAATGGATAATCTACTGTGAAATTATAGACGAACCCATCTCCGTAGTCTGAACCGAACAACTTAACCGTTCCAGCATTCACTTTTTGGAAACGTGTAAATCCAGATCCATCATTGTTTGCAAAGAATGAAAGTCCATCATCATCTGTATCATAAACCTTGTATGAATAACATCCAATTGGGAGAGAAACAGTGTCTTTGTAGGTTGTGTTAGCAGCCATTCCACTTCGAGATAACCAAACTACACCAGCCTCATCCACTAATTCGTAATAGCTTTCATTTGGAGCACTATTTGTTTTGAACCATACGATCAACTCACCTGGAACAACATCTGGAATAGAAAAGTCTGAATTGTATCGATTATTGTATGAATACTCATCGGCTCCTCCGTTTGGACTGCTCACTTCAACCGTAAATACGTTATCGATCCCGTTGATTGAACTCCACATAGCATTAGAAGATGGTAAAGTAACCTCTTCCGTTTCCATGAAGTCAAGTGAACCTGTCCAATTAAATGTTTGAGCATTCGACTGGTCATTTACCCAGTAAGTAATCGTCAGGGAAGTCAACGTTATGCTTCCCGTGTTCTGAATTGTAACAATTGGTGAGTGACAAATGGAGTTAGCACGATCGAATTCAACGCGATTTGAAGGTTGAGGAATCTCCACTACTGATGCATCCAAGGTATGATTCGGAGCTCCATACTGAACCAATTGATGATTTACAATATAGTTTGAATTACCACTTGCAGTTTGTAATCCGTAATCAATATTCACTGGTTGACCTGCAGTAACGTAATTCGTAATATTCGATTCTTGAATATCTGTTGCCATTCCCGGACACCATCCAGCACGATCGTAAATCCATGTTCCTCCTTGCGGATAAACTGGATTCTCAGCACATTCTTTCCAAACAGTCCAATTGTATTCATTCGGTCCACCATTCACATCAATATAATGGTCGCGTGGAATAAACTCTCCTTCTTGACCATGACCAGTAATTGCTGATCTAATTTTAAACTGTGTAGCCCCAGGGTTTGTTGCTACGTCACGAGGAGCAAAATACGTGTCATCTAAAATAGAAGTGTAAGAGCGCGATTCAGCTCGCCATATTTGTTGAACATCAAGCACATCATGCGGTGGCGTTCCAACGATAAAGTTCAATTCGATATCCATTTCTTCTTGCCACTGACCTCCTCTTTCAATCGTAATTCGCTTTTGACCGTTTAAAATTGGCATGAAATCAGACATGTTGAATGTCCATGTTTTTCCATCTTGTCCTAGATCTAATCCGATTCCATATGGTGTTACAAAAGACATCAATTCGAATTTCATTGGATAACGAGAATAGTAATCGAGTGTTCCGATATTGATTGTGCCATCAGTTCCAACTGGAGTAGATTGAATAAGCACACCATTTTCATCGTAAACATTATTTGCAGTCGCTTCCCATAATTCTTGCACAGAAAGTGGTTCAACAACATCACTATTTAAAGTTCCTGCTTGAGAGAGCACTTGATATGTCGTCACGAAATTGCCTGGATTCAAGATTGTATCGAAAACCGTGTCATTGGCTACCGTTACATCGTAAACACCTTGACAAAAAGTCAACTGTGGACGATCTGAAGTCAATTGAAACTCTTTGAATAAATCCTCTCCATGTGGTCTAACCCAATATTGACCATTCACAAAATCAGCATCGCGACCGAAAGAAGTTGCATCTTGAATCGTTCCACCAACGCCTTCGTTCATTGGGAAATATACTTCCAAGTTGCTGTAGTTTGGATGTGATGCATCGATTAATTTATACATCCAATTTTGGATTTCAGATGCAGAAAGTGCTGACGACCATAACCTAACTTCATCAATGATGCCATCAAAGTAGCGATTGTTTACACCACGACTTACACGAAGATTTATTCCATCTGTTGTATCTGTGTTAACTGCAGTACTTTGTGATCCACCAGTTGATTCAAGTTGACCATCTACATATAACAATACATCAGTAACATTTGTTCCATTGAACGTGCATGCAACATGGTGCCAATTGCCATCATTGACTGGAGTGGTTCCATATTTAAAACCACCATTTACTTCTACGCGAATTGTCCCATCGCCATTTAGTCTGAAAACCCATTTTTCACCGGTTGCATTCTGTCCCCAACTCAAAATTTCTTTATCACTCACACTTGTGTTTACCCATGCTTCTATCGTTCTTGGATCTGAACCTGGGATTCCTTTGTAATTTGTTCCTTCTGCATAATTTGCTGGATTGAAAACAGTATTTCTATCTCCTTGAGTCAACAACCCATAATTTCCAGCTAATGTTTCACCGTCGATCTCAATTATTGACCCAGCAGTTGGGTTCGTAAAAGAGAATTCTACAATGATATTTGAAACACCATCCCATGCAAAGGCATTGTAAAACTGAATACGGTTCGATCCATTAACCAAGTTTGTATTGTGAAAGTAGACCTCATCAAACCCAGTTAAATCCGGATCGGTATCATCCAATTGTGTTTTTGTCGTATGCTTGATTTTAACCCGAAGGAATTCAGTGCTTCCACCGCCATTCAATACGTTTAAGGTAATCGCATCGATATTACCCAAGGTTACTCCAGCCGCCAATAACTCTGTGGCTGTGAAAAGATATTGCGACTTCGCATTTTCCTCAGTCGTTGGTAAAACATCCGAAATTGTTGTTCCTGAGTTCCCAATAATCGACTGATTTTCGGAAATGATATTGTTCAATGTGACCTCTTGTTGGAGGTACATGTAACTATTGTAAGTTGGTTGATTGGAATAATTAAATGAAGTCCCGGAAAATCCAGTAATTAAATGAGTGGCGTGAGTATTCATTACTGAGTCCACGCGAGATGAATCGTGCAAATACGTATTACAGCTGTAATCCCATTCACCACATGCATTAGAACCATTCGGACCGTTGTTGTTTCCACCTGAGGTATTCACTCCAGCTCCGTGACAACGCATGTTATATTGCATTAACACCTTCTCGAAGGTAAGTCCAGTTAAGGAAGAAAAGTCGACTACTGTATCTCTTGTTAAACTATTGTAATCAAATAACTTGATAGTAATGGTATCTCCAATATTCTGACTAAAAGCAGCGTTTGAAAAGAACACAAATGCCCACACAACAAAAATCTTTGCGACTAACTTCATATTAAAACGATTTAGTGAATTGCAAAAATTCGAAAAGTTTCGATGTCGTACAAGTCGATCCGAAGTAAATTCTATCGAATTTTACATTCCAGAAAAAATTAGGATTGCAATATTTAAGTCGGCTAGTACTTTATGAAAACATTCTTCGCTTCTGTAAAGAAACGCAATGCTTCCCAGCCACCTTCGCGACCAACACCTGAGGCTTTTACTCCACCAAATGGCGTTCTTAAGTCACGTACTAACCAAGCATTAACCCACACAATACCTGCATCCAATTCATTAGCCATGCGATGAGCACGTTTTAAATCTGATGTCCATAGAGTGGCGCTCAAACCATACATTGTTGAGTTCGCCATCATCAAGACTTCTTCTTCGGTATCGAATGGTGTTATGGTAACAACCGGACCAAAGATTTCTTCCTGGTTCGTTCTGCAATCGAAAGCTAATCCTTCAATAACTGTCGGGCGAATGTAGTATCCTTGATCATATGGTGCTTCTAGTTGAACGCGTTCTCCACCAGTTAGGACAGTACCTCCTTCTGATTTTGCTAATTCCACATATTCTAAGATTTTCTCCATGTGTGGTTTAGAAACAACGGCTCCTAGTTTCGCTTTAGGATCTTGTGGGTTGGAAACTACCGTTTTTGAAACCTTCTCAACGAAAGCATTCTTGAATTTCTCATAGATTGGTCGCTCCACAAAAATGCGCGATCCGCAGAGGCAAATCTGTCCTTGATTCGCAAATGACGAACGCAAAGTGGTACTCAACATTTCATCAAAGTCGCAGTCAGCAAAAATGATATTTGGGTTCTTTCCTCCTAATTCAAGAGATAACTTCTTAAACATTGGTGCCGCCGTTCTCGCGATATACTCACCCGTTTTTGTTCCACCTGTAAATGAAATTGCTTTAATCTTCGTGTGTTTCACGATAGCGTCACCAACAGCACCACCTTCTCCGTGAAGAATATTCAAAACACCATCCGGCATTCCAGCTTCCTTCGCCACTTTTCCTAATAAATAAGCCGTGTAAGGTGTTACCTCCGAAGGTTTTGCTACTACACAGTTACCAGCTGCTAAAGCAGGCGCGATTTTCCAAGAAAACAAATACAACGGTAAGTTCCATGGTGAAATACAACCGACAATTCCAATTGGCTTTCTTAACGTATAATTTACTCCGACACCCACCATTTGGTGCGATTCAGAAGCATAATGTAAAATTGCTGTTGCGAAAAAATGAAAATTAGAAACTGCACGTGGAATATCGACATGCGCTGCCAAACTTAATGGTTTACCATTATCTCTCGATTCAGCCTGCACAAATTCATCCATTCGATCTTGGATCCCCTGAGAAAGACGCACCATGATTGCACTTCTTTCTTCAACACTCATGCCCGACCAAACAGGAAATGCTTTTTCTGCTGCTTGAACTGCTTTTTCTACATCTTCGGCATCAGAATTTGGTATTTGACAATATACTTTTCCCGTTGCAGGTTCATAATTGTCGATGTAGTTCCCAGAAGTTGGATCGCAATACGCTCCGTCGATAAAATTTTGCAGCTTTTCCATTTTGTAAAATTAGGAAAAAGCCACCTCAATCTAATCAATTTGAAAAATCAAATTTCCAATCAGTAGCGCAACTCTTTTCCTTTAACAGTTGCCGGAATTCCATTTATCAACCATTCAGGTGCTTCTTCTCCCAATAAATAGTGATCAAAGAACTGACGCATTCGAATACTTAAATCCATTCGATTGGCATTTTGCATTAAGTTGTGCTCCTCACCATTATAGTTCAACATCCAAACTGGTTTTCCAAGGCGTTTCAATCCTGTAAATAATTCAATTCCTTGATACCATGGAACTGCACCATCATTGTCATTATGCATAATTAATAAAGGCGTTTCCACATTTGGTAAATGAAATTGAGGTGAATTCTCTACGTAAAGATCTGGTCGCTCCCAAATAGTGTATCCAATTCTACTTTGTGTTCTCTCATACTGAAATTGGCGATTTAAACCACTTCCCCATCGAATTCCACCATAAGCCGAGAACATATTCGTCACTGGTGCTCCAGCCATAGCTGCTTTGTAACGATTTGTCATAGTGACTAACTGTGCAGTTTGGTATCCACCCCACGACTGGCCTTGAAGTGCCATGCGAGTAGAATCCACATTAGGATACAACTCAAGTACGCGATCCGTTCCGCTTAAAATACAATCGTATGCTGATTGTGCAGGATGACCGGCTTTGTAGCGAATGTCTGGAATAAATACTACGTATCCTGCTGAAGCATACTCCGTCGGGTAAATGATCGAAGCTGTTGGCTTAGGAATATAATGATAGTGATAACGATCCGTGTACAATTCATAGAAGTACACCATCAACGGATACTTCTTTGAAGCATCAAAATCTTCTGGTTTGTAGAGCAAACCTTCTAATTCAATTCCATCGTATGAAGTCCAACTGATTAACTCAACCGTTCCCCATTTGTATTCCGATTGTTGCGGATTAGCCACCGAAATTCTTTTCCCAAGTTGGAAATTATTATCCATTTCGTATAAGTCAGGATAATTTTGGAACGTCATTTTGCGACCTATCACCATTGATTTGTCTTTCGATCTTTCAAGACCCATAATTTCAGCATCGAAGTAATTCAATTCTTTCAAATCAGCATGATCACCATGATCTTGCAATCCATAAAAATGTCTTCCCTTCGTTTTGCGATCGAATCCAGTAAAATAAACATTATCGAAATCTACATAAACGCTATCGTAAGTCCATCTGCTTGTTCGAATTTCAACGTTGGTTTCTTTTCCTATTTCTTGCGTTGTTGAGGCAACACTTCCATCATTCGTATGATATTCCCAAACATCCAACTCACCTTGAACGTAAATCGTATTTTCGTCACGATTCCAACCAATCACCCCATTTGGATAAGGTTTCATTGGCATTCCGTTTACATCTTCTTCCCAGTTCACATTGTCTATAGAGCATGTCACGCACGTTTCTTTCATCGCTCGCGTATCGATGATGTAGTGATTGTGATTTTCTGCACTGTAATAGGTAAGATACTTCCCCGCTGGAGATAAATCCATTCCGAATTCAACACCGCGTTTAATCAATTTGCGCTCACCAGTCGTGGCAGAAACGAGGTAATAATCTTTTGGATAAGGTAGCACCCAATTGTATGTTCCAGCATAGGCTTCATCACTTACACCAAGGTAAAAGTGATCTGCTCCAGAATTTGAATTCCACTGTGGATTTGAGTCAGCCCAAACACTCAAGGTATCATCTGAAAGCTTTACCATCTTGTTCTCAGCAAGGCGATAAATAAACAGATTCGTTTTCTTCTCATCGCGCTTCAATTCCAGTAATTGCTGTGGTTGCAAACGTTTGTCTTCGTAATGCCACAGGTCCAATTTCACTTTTTCCGAAGCGATAAGTGTATCTTCCGGTTCTTTTTCTGGGCGTTCAGCAGTTCCAAAATAAAGGAAGCGACCATCTTTTGTAAAACGAGGAGAATAATTCGTTGAAACTGAATTTTTAGAATCAATTGCCACTGAATTTGTATCAGCAAGCACCCTCAACGCTAATGAATTCACATCGAAATGTCTTAAGCTATAAAATTGCACGTCAGAAGTATCCTCCGTAGATAAGAAAGCCAATGCGTTTTCCTGCTCATTCATTGTAAGTCCGCTAACACCATTGTAACTCGAACCAACCTCGATTTTATCTCCTGTAGCAGCATTTAATAAATAAACCTGAACGGAATCGATCTTATCGAACGTTTTTAACTCAGTGAAATACACGTATTCTCCATTCTCTGAAATCGAACTATTAGAAACATCTTTGAATTCAGATTTTTCACCTGAAATAGGATTATAAACCGTTAATAAATTGCCTTTCGAAGTATATTCTGGCTCTTCCGCCTTCTTTCTTTTGAGGAAACATTTTTTCTTTTTCTTCTCAGGAGTTGACAATTCATTTGCATCCACGAAATAGGTCATCAGACCTGAATTTTGATTGACTTCAAAAGACTTCAAGTTGGCAACTTTTATTAGTGAATCTGAATCGAACAAGTAAATTCCCAAGGAATCTTTTGGCCATTTCTTCTTGTCCACTTTTTTCAACTCGCAAGTACGAAGTGTGTCGTAACCAGGATCGATTTCAAAAGCTACGTACGCTGAATTTCCAGCAATTTTCGCTTTTTTTCCACGTGGAATTGAGTCCGCAGTATTTGTTGCAGTATTATAGATGTACAAAAATCCATCTCCTCGATGTGGATTGATTTCATAGACAACAAACTTTCCATCATTTGAAATAGTGGCATTTTTCACCTGTTTCCAGTCGTTGTAAACATCTGGGTTAATCACCTTTTTTTGACTAAACGAAACAACTGAAGTCAACAGAAAAAATAAGAATAGAATTCCTCTCATTGGTTTTTGGTTTGAGCGTAAAAATAAGAACGTATTCAGATAAAGTGGCGTTGGAATCCTAAAATTCGTGGAAACCTAAGCGATAAATAGTTCAGCAGCAATCCAATCTGCTTTTAATCGACCTTGTTTAGTGAGTTGCCATACATCCGATCGATTTTCCATCAATCCTTCTGCCTTTAGTGCTTTAACGAGTTCCAATTGTTCCTTCGGGATTGGCAAAATTGTTTCAAGATCATCTACAGGCAAGCCGATCGCCATTCGAAGTCCAGTTAAAATGCGCTCATTGAACTGATCCTCTTTCGAAAGCAATTCTTCTTCCCAATAAACCTCATTTTTATTCACCGCCTGAATATAGCGTTGGTTATTAGCAACGTTCCACTGACGAGAATTTCCGTTAAAGGAATGCGCTGACGGTCCGACTCCGAGGTACCATTTTCCTTTCCAATAGTTCGAATTATGAATCGATTCATGTCCCTCATTGGCAAAATTCGAGATCTCGTATTGATGAAAATTAGCTTTTTCAAGGGTGTCGAGTAAAATCATGAACTGTTCGCTCTGTTGATCTTCCGAAGCAGGAACGATCTTTCCTTTTTTCACCCAATTGTTGAGTGCAGTTTTCTCTTCGATTGTGAGACAGTAGGCTGAAATGTGATTCACACCAAGGTCGATGACCTTCTGAACGTGATTTCGCCACTCTTCATTCGTTAAATTCGGCAAACCATACATGAGGTCGACTGTGAGATTATCAAAGCCATATTTATTGGCAAGTTGCACACAATTTTCGCCTTCATCAACGGTATGTGCGCGATTCATCCATTCCAGATCTTCCGCTTTAAAGGATTGAATTCCGATACTCAATCGATTAATTCCGAATTTCTTCCACTCCACCAATCGATTTTCGAGAATATCATCTGGATTTGCTTCTAGGGTAACCTCCAACTCATCAGACAGTGCAAAGCGTTTGTTTATGGTCGAAAAAATCTGATTCAACTCCGCTTCATTCAGTAAACTTGGTGTTCCACCACCAAAATAAATCGTATCAATTGTTCTTTTTTCGAGGTACTCTGCTCTTGAATTCAACTCATCGCAAATAGCATCGATCATTTCCTTTCGGTACGCTTCAAACGTAGTACTGAAGTGAAAATCGCAATACGAACACTGCTGTTTACAAAACGGGATATGAATGTAGATTCCTGCCACGATTCAAAAGTAGTTAAACTACCATCGAAAGTGACAATTAACAATTGCGAATTTGTTTGGAATCCATTTTTTACTAAATTGATCACATAATTATGAGTTTCGATAAACATAAACAGCTTTTAAATAAGGAGTTAGATCAGTTTAACTCGATTTTAAGTGAGCTCTTGCCTCGCTACGTATTCCTTATGCAAAAGAAGGACTCAACTCCAGAAGAAGACAAAGAACTTGGGGAGATTGAGCATTTTTTGATTGAAGTAAATGGAAAAATTGCGGAGATTAAAAATAAGTTAGATCAAGATTTGTTTGGCGAGACCATGGACTTCTATTACAAGATCAAAGAGGAAGCGAAGAAGGGAGATATTGGTGCAAAGGACCGTTTAGATCGACTCAGAAAATCCCTAATCGACTCAATACAAGGCGATACCTTTTTTAATTGGAATTAATACTCCATAAAAAAAGGGATGCCCTCCGACATCCCTTTTCCATCTATGAATTGATGGTTCTATAGTTCAAACTTGATTCCTTGCGCCAAAGGTAAGGAATCTGAGTAATTAATCGTGTTTGTTTGACGTCTCATGTATACTTTCCATGCATCTGATCCAGACTCACGACCTCCACCAGTTTCTTTTTCACCACCGAAGGCTCCACCGATTTCAGCACCAGAAGTACCGATATTTACGTTTGCAATTCCACAATCAGATCCTGCGTGCGATAAGAATGCTTCAGATTCTTTCAAGTTATTTGTCATAATCGCTGAAGACAATCCTTGTGGAACACCGTTTTGTAATTTAATTGCATTTTCAACTCCACCAGAGTACTTCATAATGTACAAGATTGGAGCGAACGTTTCATGTTGTACAATTTCGAAGTGGTTTTCAGCTTCGATGATTGCCGGCTTCACGTAACATCCAGATTCGTATCCTTCTCCAGAAAGAACTCCTCCTTCAACAATAACATTACCACCTTCTTGACGTGCCTTTTCAATTGCATCCAAATACATTTGAACCGCATCTTTGTCGATTACTGGTCCGACGTGATTCTTCTCATCCAATGGATTTCCAATTGTCAACTGTGCATAAGCATTAACCAATGCATCTTTTACTTTATCGTAAACCTCTTCGTGGATGATCAAACGACGAGTTGACGTACAACGCTGTCCACCTGTTCCAACTGCTCCAAATACAGCACCAGGTACTACCATTTTAAGGTCAGCTGTAGGTGTAATGATGATCGCATTGTTTCCTCCTAATTCAAGAAGTGATTTTCCTAAACGTGCTCCAACTGCAGCTCCAACTGATTTACCCATACGCGTAGATCCAGTTGCAGAAACCAAAGGAACTCGCTTATCTTCTGCCATTAATTTTCCGATTTCAGCTCCACCGATAACTAAGTTTGAAACTCCTTCTGGCACTCCATTCTCATCGAAAACTTGTTTTGTAATTTGCTGGCAAGCGATTGCTGTAATTGGTGCTTTTTCTGATGGTTTCCAAACACAAACGTCACCACAAACCCAAGCCAAAGCTGTATTCCAGTTCCAAACGGCTACTGGGAAGTTAAATGCTGAAATAATTCCAACAATTCCAAGTGGGTGGTACTGCTCGTACATTCTGTGTCCAGGGCGCTCAGAGTGCATTGTCAATCCGTGTAACTGACGAGATAGTCCAACTGCGAAATCACAAATATCAATCATCTCTTGTACCTCACCCAATCCTTCTTGAAGTGATTTACCCATTTCGTACGAAACCAATTTACCTAAAGGCTCTTTGTACTCACGTAATTTCACCGCAAGTTGACGAACGATTTCACCGCGCTTAGGTGCAGGCCACATTCTCCAATCCTTAAATGCCTCTTGTGCTTTCAAGATAACCGCCTCATAATCTGCTTCAGTTGCTGCATTTACAGATGCAACTATTTCTCCATCCACTGGAGAAACTGAGTCGATTCGCTCTCCTCTAGTATTAAACCAGTGACCACCTGTTGATGCTCCGTTGTTCATTGGATCGATACCTAATTGATCCAAAATATTCTTTATTCCAAGGTCTGTCAATACTTCAGCCATATTATCTTCTGTTAAATAATTGTTTAGTGTTACAAAATTACGTTAAATTTTCCTGTTTACGAAGTGCCTACCATTTTAGGAATGAATTACGCACAAGGTAAAATCAGTATTTACCAAGTTGAAATCTACGAACGAAATAAGAATTTAAAAGTAATCATAGTTACACACCGAAGAAGTGAAATCCACTACCTTTCAAAAAAATGCAGTATGAACAGTACATATATTATAATCATCTCAATTATTCTTGCCCATTTTGTGTTCGGAATTGGATACTTGATCTACAAAATGAATAAGAAATAGCTCTTTCTACCTTTAACTGTGGAGTAATCAACTGGAATAAAGTTGATTAAGTACAGTTCTTTTGCCTTCCCTTTTATAGAATTAGTTAAGCCTTTGTTAAGCGCGGAAACTTTCATTTTTCTTTTACGTATATTTGAGTTGATTGTAACACATCCTGCATGAATCCATACTTACTCATTATCGCACTGGCGACTGTGATCATTCTGAGCTTTTTCTTCAATATTATCGCGAAGAAGACAAATATTCCATCTGTTCTGATGCTTATTGCGCTTGGAATGGGAATTAAAGCGTTCATGGATGCCAACAACATTCTTGAGGAAGAATTGAAACTCGACACAACTCTTGAAGTTCTTGGTAACGTTGGGCTTGTTATGATCGTTCTAGAGGCAGCTTTAGATTTAAAATTAGAGAAAGAAAAGACCGGGTTGATTTTGCGATCCTTGCTCGTTGCTTTGTTAGGAATAGGTGGTTCTATGATCGGTTTAGCCTTCTTTTTCCAGTATATCTTCCCGAGCACGGATATGTACACAGCCATTGTTTATGCCATTCCATTAAGTATTATGAGTAGCGCCATCATTATTCCTTCTGTAGGTCGACTTACAGGGAAAAAGCGTGAATTTATGGTATATGACAGTACCTTCTCAGATATCCTTGGAATTATGATCTTCTACTTCATGATTGGTGCCGATGGTGGTGCCGGAGAAGGTTCTATTTTCTGGGAAATTGTCTTGAATATTTTGGTAACAGTAATTCTCTCGATTGTTGTTTCTTATGTAATGGTTTACCTTTTCCAACACCTTAGAATGCAAGTAAAACTATTCTTGGTGATTGGAATTTTACTCTTGCTCTTTGCGGTTGGAAAATATTTCCACTTGTCTTCACTGCTGATCATTCTGGCATTTGGATTAGTTTTGAATAATACAGATGTTTTCTTTCCCGGAAGACTTGCTAAGCTATTTGACAAAGAAAAGGTCGCTCCGATCTTACATGACTTCCATAATTTGACGTTAGAATCAGCCTTTTTAATTCGAACATTCTTCTTTGTTGTGTTCGGGTTAAGCATTACGATAAGTTCGTTATACAATTGGGAGGTAGCTGTGAACAGTTTTGCAATCGTTGGAATACTTTATCTTGTCAGATACATAGCCCTTCGAATTTTCGCTAAGGAATTCATTTTTCCAGAATTATTCATTGCCCCCAGAGGTTTGATTACTGTATTATTATTCTTCGTTTTAGCAAAAAGCGAGTTGAGTATTCCAGCATTTGATTCAGGCCTATTACTTTACCCTATTTTGATTACTAGTATCATTATGATGATTGCTTTAATCTCTTACAGAGGAGAGAAAGTTGCCGATGTCCTTTTCGCCAAACTTCCGTTAGTTAAAGGGAAAGATGGTGGCGACGACGATGAGCTAAATGAACGAATTGAAAGCAACACCGAAAAACAAGATTTCGATGGATTTTAAATTAATTACCCTTTGTTTAGGAATTGGACTGATGTCCGTAGCATGCGGAACAGGTAAAAACAATACAACTGAAGACGTCTCAACAGATGACAAAGCTAGTGTGATGCTCAAGCTAAGTGCACGCAAGCCGTATTGCGGTGGGGCTGCACCAACACCCGAACAGCAAAATGGGTTTAGCGAAGCTATTGCTGAAAAGTCGTACTATGTTTTTGAAGGTGAATTTACTGCTGACAAAGAAAAAGTAACTGAATTCACAACCAACAGTCAAGGAGTAGCTGAATTAAAGTTAGATGCTGGAACTTATACTGTGGTTGATGCCAAGAAATTGCTTTCTTTGGAAGAGTTTATAGAAGCGAACACTATTGATAATCCAAATTATCAGAATAGAGAAAATACGTGCTTTGAATTATGGAAAGCCAAGCCAGACTTTACAATTGAAGTTCAAAATGATACATTGATTATGCTCACGGAGCGACATAATTGTTATACTGGGGCAAATCCATGTATCAATTATACTGGTCCTTACCCGCCGTGATTTACTTCCAGGTAACGATTAGTTTTCCTGTTGTCTGCCCACTTTCTAAAGCTGAATGAGCCTCTGCTAGTTGATCAGAGGAATAAACTCCCCCTACTTGTGGTTTCAATTTACCATCAGTGTACAATCCGACAACGGCACGAAGGCATCTTTCCAAAACTTGCGGTTTGTTATCTGCAATTTTTAGCATGTTGACACCAAGAATATTTTTCGATTTCATCATCAAAACAATTGGCGTAAAGAAGCCCATTTTACGAACAAAATTCAATTTCGAAAGAATACCCCATTTCCCTTCAGCCAATTCTGAACCGCCGAATAAAACCATTCGACCTCCAGAACCGAGAAGTTCCATGTCTTTTTTGAAAGTAGATCCTGCCACTGGATTGTAGCTAACATCTAATTGTTCTCCTTGAAGAATTTGTTTTACTTGTTCGAAATAATCCGAAGATCGATAATTAATTACGTGGTCCGCACCCAGGTTTTTAACATGATCTGCTTTCTCTTGCCTCCCGATTTTCGCAAACACTTCAGCTCCATTCATTTTTGCTAGTTGAATCATAATTGAACCAACTCCTCCTGCTGCAGCGTGAATTAAAACCTTATCCCCCCCATGAATCGGCGTTAAATATTCGGCCATGTAATAGGCGGTAACAGCCTGAGTACACAATGCCAACAACTCACCAGCCCCTTGATCTTCGACTTCCACACAAGCATAATCATTCGTGATCACATGCTTCGCATATCCACCAAATCGACAAAAAGCAACAACACGTTTGTTGAGTATATCCGCATTTGCATCCGGACCAATTTTTACAATTTTACCAACAACTTCGTAACCTACGACACACGGGAAAGGTGGTGCTTCACGATACAAACCTCGACGCGCCATCACATCCGCATAATTCAATCCAAATGCCTCCGCTTCAACAATCACTTCGTTTCCTTTTGGATCCTCAATATTGAATTCCTTTAATTGAAATGCTTCTTCTGCTGATCCAACCTTTGTCAAAAAAAATCCTTCTGATTTCATCTTATTTCTTTCCTTCAATAATGATCACAATTTCTCCTTTCGGCGGGTGATTTTCGTAATACTCTTTCACTTCTTTTGCCGTTCCACGTTGATATTCCTCGAACATTTTCGTTAATTCTCTCGCGACACAAACTAAGCGATCTTCACCCATGAATTCTTCAATCTGTCCCAAACACTTTACCAAGCGATGCGGTGATTCATACAGAACTGTTGTTCTGGTCTCTTCTGCAATTGCCTTCAATTTGGTTTGACGTCCCTTTTTGTGAGGTAAAAACCCTTCGAACACGAAACGATCGCATGGAAAACCACTTGCCACCAAAGCTGGAACAAACGCAGTTGGTCCCGGTAAACATTCTACATCAATTCCTTCTTCCAAACAAGCTCGGACCAATAAAAACCCAGGATCTGAAATCCCCGGAGTCCCAGCATCTGAAACCAAAACAACGATTTCGGAACTTTTAATTCGATCTAATGCTCCACTTAAAGCTTTATGCTCGTTATGCGCATGAAATGGTAAAACCTGATTCTGAATTTCGAGGTGAGTGAGCAATTTTTTAGTCACACGAGTATCCTCGGCAAAAATCAAATTAGCCTCCTTTAAAATTCGGATAGACCGCAATGTAATATCTTCTAGATTTCCAATTGGAGTTGGAACGAGAATGAGTTTGGACATAATATTTCTTAGCGTGTCAAGACAACATAGTCTTGCAATAAAGTTTGTAAAAATTCAAGTCGTTTCTTTGGCGTTTCTGGCAGACCCAGCAATCTCGCCGACTCATCCGCCAATTCGATAGCAAACTTTTTCGTCTCTGGATTTGGGTTTGCTCGAACTCGTTGAATAGTATTTTTAATCAGTAGCATATCCTCATCTGTAAAACGAATAGCTTCAGGATAAACTGGCGTATAATTCGACTGATTTTTTATCGATAAAACATCGCGCAAGGTATAACGAATAGATGATCGGTTTTTTATAACAATTGTATTTGCCATTACATCACCCATTCGTTGTCTTTTCTCTGATGTTCCAGCATAAACAATTCCCAATCCACCAATCACTAACCAAAATAAAGCATAAAGCGGATTAGCACTGATCCACAAGAAATCGCCCTTGAACAACCAACGCGTAAATACCTCGCGCAAACCTGGTCGTTCACCATCAACCGTCACCACTCGAATTCCCAAAATATACTTTCCTAAACTTTGGCCCTGCGTTAGATATTCGATAATTGGGTTGTAGAAAATAAAAGGAATTTTAACAAGAAGGAGACGAATAAACATCGACTGTCCCATGTTTTCATCGAAAATATCGGGTAGACCGACAACCAATGTAAAAAGGATCATGTAAAGAATAAAGGCAACAACATCGATAAAAGCAGCTGCAGTTCGCTGAATTACAGAGGCTAACTCGTATTCAACTCTTACATTTTGTGCTGATTCAAACTCTATCGTCTTCATAATCTTTCTCGAAGTTTAAAGATACCGTTTTCATTTAATTACGCAAATGCTTCAAAGTAAGTGATGACGGACAGTTGAAAGTTATTTAGAAACCTTCTAAATATTCGAAATATGACAAAAGAATGACAAACAAAAATGTAGTTCTGACCATCTTTGTATTAGCGATGAAGAATACAGGGGTTGACACCTTACATATTATAGCTTTAACACATCACAAATTGGCAGTTGGAGAAATGGGTTCTGCACACATTGATCCAGACAACCAAGCCGAACGTTTGGAACACGTAAAATCTGCCATGAAAATTGACGAGCTTATGTACTTGTCAACATGCAATCGGATTGAATATACAATCAGCACGACAGATAAAGTAGACTCAATTTACTTTGATAAGTTCATGCGAACACTTTATCCTGGTTTAAACGACAAGCAAATTAAACAACTTGTTGACGCTGCAAGTATTTATCAAGGGAAAGAAGCCATTCAACATAGTTTACGAGTTGCCTCCTCGGTTGAGTCAATGGTAGTTGGTGAAAGAGAAATCATCACGCAGGTTCGAAATGCCTACAATGATTGTCACAAAATGGGACTTACGGGTGATTACATTCGTATTCTCATGCGTCATACCATTGAAACGGCGAAGAAAGTTTATACCGAAACTGATATTGCTCGTAGACCAGTATCTGTTGTTTCCTTGGCTTATCATCGTTTGAAAGACATGAACGTGCCCTTAGATGCTCGTGTTCTAATTGTTGGAGCTGGTGTTACGAATACCAACATGAGTCGTTTCCTGAAAAAGCACGGTTATACAAATTTCCATGTTTTCAATAGAACACTTTCAAAAGCGGAGCAGCTTGCAGGAGATTTGAACGGGAATGCTCATCCACTTTCAGACTTGGCCGAATATGATAAAGGATTCGATTTAATCATCACTTGTACGGGAGCTGAAGATCACATTTTAACTCCACAGATTTATAACAATTTGCTTCAAGGAGAAACGGATCGAAAAGTAGTAATTGATATTGCCATTCCACAAGATTTATCTCCTCAAGTAGTGGAGAAAGAAAACGTTCACCATATTTCAGTGGAAGCGCTTCAACAAATTTCTAACGAGAATTTAAAAGCTCGTTCGAAGGAAGTAGAACACGTCGAGGCAATTTTAGACGAAGCACTTGAGCAATTTTTGAACATCTATAAAGAACGTTCAATTGAGATCGCCATGCGCGAAGTGCCAAATAAAGTGAAAGAAATTAAGAACACAGCCATTAATGAAGTGTTCAAACAAGATATTACATCCATGGATGATCAGTCACGCGAAGTTTTAGAGCGCGTAATTGCTTACATGGAGAAAAAATACATGAGTATGCCGATGTTGATGGCGAAGGACATACTTCTTAAAAAACAATCCTAATGAAACATGTTACCATTGGTTCCAGAGGAAGTGATTTAGCACTCTGGCAAGCACACTTTGTAAAAGGCGAACTGGAAAAACTAGGGTGCTCTGTTTCAATAGAAATCATTAAAACGCAAGGCGATAAAATTCAACATTTAAGTTTTGATAAACTTGAAGGAAAAGGATTCTTCACAAAGGAAATCGAAGATGCACTTTTGAAGAAATCGATCGACTTAGCCGTTCACTCACACAAGGATTTAGAGACAACTCCACCAGCTGGACTTAAAATTGCTTGCGTTTCCGAAAGAGCGCACCCAAGTGACTTGTTATTGATCAACAAAAATGCTGTAGATGCAGATAAGAAATGGGATTTAAAATCGTCTGCTGTAGTTGGAACCTCATCAGCCAGAAGGAAATCACAGGTACTTTATTACCGTGAAGATGTTGAGCTAAAAGATTTAAGAGGAAATGTTCCAACACGCATTCAAAAGTTGAGAGACGGTAACTACGATGCTATTTTGTTAGCAAAAGCTGGAGTTGATCGTTTGGAGATTGATCTATCGGAATTTCATGTTGTCGTTCTCGATCCAAAAGAATTTGTTCCTGCACCGGCACAAGGAGTTTTAGGACTTCAAATCAGAAATGAAGACGACGAATTAGCTGCGATTTTGGCAAAAATGAATGCAGAAATGGTTGCAAAACGCATTGGAGTTGAGCGCAAAGTATTAAATCTACTTGACGGAGGTTGTCAACTTCCACTTGGTGTTTATTGTGATATTGACGATACGCTTTATGTTTCTTACGGTACGCCTGACGGGAATTGTATTCAGCGAACATATAAAGTTGAAGAATTTGAAGGAATGGCTGAGAAGGTCGTTTCTGACTTGAAAAATTCAGTTGAAGCCTAAAGTTTTCATATCAAAAAATGAAGGAGAAGTTCAAAGTCTAATCAAACAGTTACCAGATTTTGAATTCATAACCCACTCATTTTTAGAATTTACTCCAAATTCATTCCAAGCTCCGGAGGATTATGACGCTGTCTTCTTTGGAAGTCCGAGAGCTGTAACATTTTTTCTTCGAGAAACATCAATACAATCCAATGTTGAAATCGGTTGTGTAGGAAAAAAAACAGCACAAATTCTTATTGATTTGGGATATCACGTTTCTTTCGTTCTGGATAAAAGCGGTGAGATAGAACAATCAAAAAAGAAGTTCACTAATTGGGTTTCAGACAAAAAAATTGTTTTCCCTATTTCGAACCGATCATTAAAATCTTTCAGCTCACTAATTCCTGAAATTCAAAAGGAAGAAATAGTTGTATACAACACTGATTCACGATGTATATCAATCGAACACTGTGATTATTATGTGTTTTCAAGTCCCTCTAATGTGGAAGCTTTCTTTGTTTGCAATGATATTCCACCCTCTATACAAATCATTGCTTGGGGAGAAAGCACACAGAAATCTCTAGAAGAGCACCAACTTGAAGTTCAGTACACACTTTCAACAAGCTCTTTGGCTGAACTTATCAAAGTTCTATCGAATCGTTAATCGTTTCACTAATTTTTGACTTCCCGAGTTGAGCTGAATAAGATACGTTCCTGAAGACAATTCAGACACATCCAAGAATACAAGGTTTGATCCTGCATTTCCTTGAATTTGTTGCGTTTGGATTGTTTTACCTGCGAGATCTGTTACATTAATCATAACATCCATAGCTCCTCCGATATCGAAACGCACAGTAACATCATTATCCGTTGGATTTGGATAAATCGAGAATCCACCTAACTGATTTTCTTCAATGCTTAATCCAACTAACACATCGGATGGTGTTCCCTCATAGATATTGATATCATCCAAGTAAAAGTTATTACCATTATCACTTTCAAACTCAAATTTGTATCTAAAGTTTTCAGTAAAGTACGGACTTAAAATATTAGTCACGTGAACGGTCACCCAATCATCCTGAGTTGAAGGAGTCCAAGAAGTTAAAGTTTCGATATTTGACAGTGAGGTACCATGAATTGCTTTTCGTTGATTCCATGATTCTCCACAATCGCTACTTGCGAATACCTTTAGCCATTCGTCATTAGAAGCTTGCTTTTTTCTGTAGGCATATCGGAAGCTCAATGTGACTGGATCACCTGAATTGACTCCCGACAAATCAACCGGTGAAGCAATTAATTCATCCGAATTTGAACCAAGTTGTCCATAATTTCCAAGTCGAACACATTTATTTCCTGAATGCCCGGTTCCAGTATACAATTCAAAGGCTGCATTATTTTCTGGATTGTAAACGATCCAATTTGTCGTGTTATTTAAACTAGTATACGACTCAAAACCTTCAATAAAAGGTAAAGAAGCAGGTTCAGTAACAACAGTTATGAGATCAACTTGTGTATCAGAGGCAGAGTTAACTCCATCTGACACCACGAGTTCAACACTATAAACCCCGCCTTTCAAGAAAGTTATCTCAGGTTCTTGCGATGATGAAGATCCGTTTGAAAACACAAAATCGACACCTTCCGTTCCAGGTGTAATGTTCCATGCCCACGATGATGGATTATGAAAACTAAAGTCAATTGTTTGAATTGGCTCTCCTGTGCAAACAAACTTCTTATCCGTATCAAACATTGCTTGGCAAAGTGACGTCGTTTCAAAAACTCCAGTAAGTGTATGGGTATAATCAGTTCTTAAGCTATCCAAAAAGTCAATTGTATTGATATTATTTGTCATTATGTTCACTTGATCAGTTGAAAACATATTCTGACATGAATTGTAGCTCATATAATTCTCGATCTGATCAAAAACATCGTATCCAAAAGCATCTCCGATAGGTACGTTTGTACAAGAATTCCACGTTTGTGAGCAACTCCAGTTTGCTTCGGCTTGCGGTGGAGTATCACAAGAGTAGTCACCGTTAGTTGTACAATCACCCGTATGACATCCATTTGCTCCACCAAAACCACCATCAAAAATATGTGGCAACCCCAGAGCATGACCCATTTCGTGAGTCAATGTGCGCCCATCGTGAGCAGCTGTACCTATAAGTCCAAATGCATCATGTCGCATTAAAATTCCATATCCCGAACCAGGGCCATTGTATGGGAAATAAGCGTATCCAAGAGTGATGCCTGCTCCCCCACCATTGTCTATCGAATTAACAATCCATATATTAAAGTAACGATATGGGTTCCACTGATCAGATCCACCGAGCGAAGCATCTTTACAATCCTCACCAGCATCATAAGTTAAATGTGGAGCATTCACCCGTACAATACCATTTGTACAATTACCTTGCTCATCTCTCTTTGCTAACACAAACTCAATATCCATTCCAGCTGCTACATTTTTAAATGGAGCATCTCCTGTTTGTCTTGTCTGAGTTGTATCGGCATTATTTCTTGTATAATCTTCATTCAGAATTTGAATGGCATTTTCAACTTGAGCATTTGAAATGTTACCAATTCCGTTATCATGAATGATATGGACGACAACTGGAATTACAACTGTACCCCTTGAATTGGTACTCTGCGTTTGAGCAGCATTCATCAATCCTTGATGGAAAACATTTTGAAGCGAAGGATTTGCATTCAGTTGAGACTGTATAATAGCATCGGTACCACACCAATTTGCATTTTGACTAAAGCCAATAGATGAAACTATTAACAGTAAAGTAATAAGGAGCGTTTTCATAGTTTATGTTCAGTTTAGTTTAAAAACTAAGTGGACAAGTTATCTCAATTATCAGAGATAAACAAAACAACTTCATGAAAAATCGACGAAAACCCAATAATATTCATTCAGAACCCCAATTGGGAGGACGGAATATTATTTTTTCACAAAACAAGAAACTATGTGTTAATTTTCGCGTCTCTTATATAACAATTACTAAACCTATTAAATGAAAGTTGCTCTCCCAATTGCATTTCTTGCCGTGAGTCAATTTGCAATTTCCCAAAATCTGGAAGTTCAAAAATGGCAGGAAAACAACCCACATGTACTCTTTATAGAAGCTACTGATTATACTGAATTAAGCGAACAAAAGAAAGCTTTACTTGGAAGTGAATTCATTGTGTTCAACGACAAAATTTCTCAGCAGGATATTTCAAATTATTTAACATCAAAATCTGACATAGAATCAACTAATAAGTCAATTATCGATTCTAGCTCTCCAAATGCTGATGAAGTAAAAGCTTGGTTAGCTAAAAACTCAGATCTTAAAATTATTTCAAACGACTATTTTTCTTCATTAAATCAAGGTGAACAACAAATATATCTTGAAGCAGATGCACTCATCTACCAAGGGGAGCACCTTACAATTGAAGATATTAGACAATACAACGAATCACACTAAACTTGAATTTATCTCAAATGAAATTTCACCTACTCCTTATAGCTTCTCTAATTGGTTACTTCTCTTTTTCTCAAAGTAATGATTGTAGCCCAACACCAACCAATTTACCTGTAAACGCATCTTGTACACCACAAACTTTCAATAACACACAAAATGGAACAAACCCTGAGATCAATTCATCTTGTGCAGGTGGATATGGTAATGGATATGAAGACGTTTGGTACTCCATTACAGGAACCGGCAATACGGTTTCTATTACTGCAAGTGGAGCTAATGAAGACTTGATTTTAGCAGCTTTCACTAGCTGTGCAGCTGGTGAAATTATCTGTACACAAGTAGATGTAGGATTTGCTGGAACAATTAGCTTTTCAACGACTCTTGGTACTACATATTTCATTCAAATTCAAAGAAGAACTGGTGGTAACAATGGTGACATGTCTGGAGATATTTGTGCTGTTGACCCTTCTCTTGGAGCCAGTGCATCGAATGATGACCCGTGTACAGCTACAGCATTAACTGTTGGTACAAGCTGTACATTCGTTACAGGAACGAACGTAGGTGCTACAGATACTCCTGGTATTCCAGCACCAGGTTGTGCCAACTACAGTGGAGGCGATGTTTGGTTCTCTGTTGTTGTTCCTGCAGGAGGAGCTGTAAATATTGAAGCGAATTCAGTCACTGGGGGAATTTCCGATGGTGGAATGGCTGCGTATTCTGCACTTACCTGCGCATCCGCAATGACACTTATTGATTGTAACGATGACGGTGGTGCTGGATTGATGCCTCTTTTATCACTAACGGGGTTGACACCAGGTACGACAATATGGATAAGAATGTGGGAATATGGTAATGATGTAACTGGAGAATTTGATATTTGTGCAACTATTCCTCCACCGCCTCCATCAAATATCATTTGCGCTACACCTGAGCCTATCTGTTCTGGATCATCTATTACATTTACTGCCCAATCCAGTGGTACTGATGCTGATGTTACAAACCCAGGAAATGATTATGGTTGTCTAGCTGGAACGCCAAATCCTACTTGGTTCTATCTCGAAATTGCAACACCTGGAGATGTGGCTATTGATATTACAGCTGGATCAGATATTGATTTTGCCCTATGGGGACCGTATGCAAACTTAGCTGCTGCAATTTCCGATTGTGATTCATACCCAGCTCCAATCGACTGTAGTTTCTCAATTGCTGCAACAGAACAAGCAAATGTAACAGGAGTAACTGCAGGTGAAGTTTATATATTATTGGTAACCAACTATGCTTCGGTTGTTCAAGATATTACCTTGGATGAGGCTTCGTCGATGACAGCAAGTACTAACTGTGCTATTGTATTGGGGGTAGATTTAACTGCATTTAACGGTATACGTGTGAGTGATGGTAACTTCATTGAATGGAGCACGTCATCGGAAAAAGACAACAGTCATTTTATTATTGAAAGATCTTCAGATAATGAAGTTTGGACTGTGGTTGATGTAGTTGAAGGCGCCGGAAACAGTAATCTAACAGTACACTACTCGGTTACCGATAGAAACATTGACACTGAAAAACAGTATTACTATCGATTAAAGCAATTCGATCTAGACGGAACTTTAAATACATCCTCAACAATATTAGTGTCGAATCAATTGGAGGTGATCAATACACTATCACCTAACCCTACTAATTCGAAAGTTACCGTTCGCTCATCTGAATTTATGTCTTCAATTGAATTGGTGAGCATTAACGGAAAAGTTTTGAAAACTGTGGAGCCTTTGAATAAAACTAAAGTGACGAATGTAGATGTCCATGATTTAAAACCTGGGGTTTATTACGTTACGATCCGAACTGATAATGGAAATGTATCAACTGAGCGACTAGTTGTGAACTAACATTAATAAAGATTATTAAAAAGGGAGCATCACAAATGCTCCCTTTTTTTGTCCTTAGCTGGCACTAATTTGAATTCCATTTGAAGATATTACTAACAACAAAATACTCTCAAACAAATCGACCAGTTCAATATATCTGTGGGTAAAACAAACCATACGATAACCAATTTATTCCTGAAGCATATTTATTAAAACACCTCAAACAATACTCTGAACATAAAAAAAGGGGAAGCTCACACTTCCCCTTCATTATTTATCTTAAGTGATTTATTTCACAATAAATTGTACTGTTTGCTCTGATGCTCCAACCTTAATGTTTAGGAAATACATTCCTTGAGCAAGCTTGTCAGTTCCCATCATTACTAAGTTTGTTCCAGCCGCAGCCTGAACAGTTGTTGACTGAACAACTTTACCTGATAAGTCACGTACATAAAGTTCAGCATTTTGTGCATTCGCAACTGAGAAACGTACATTCAAATCATTTTCCGTTGGATTTGGGTAAACTGATAATCCATCGATTTCCAATCCATTTTCTACAACATTCACTAATTCATTCGAAGCAGGACCTTCATAAATATTGATATTGTCTATATAGAAGTTGTTACCTCCATCTGATTCAAATTCGAACTTGTAACGGAACATATCCGTATAATGAGTAGAAAGGATGTTTGTTACGTGAACCGTTACCCAATCACCTGCAGATGGCGTGTAAGACGATGCCACAGTGTTAGATCCAAGTAAAGGACCGTGAATTGTCTTTCTTTGCGACCAAGCATCCCCACAGTCTCCTGTTACAAACACTTTCAACCACTCATCATTTGTTGTGTATCTTCTAGCATAAGCATAACGGAAGCTTAAAGTAACATCATCTGTAGATGATAATACACTTAAATCTACTGGTGCAGAAATTAGCTCATCTGTATTACCCGCTGATTGACCGTAGTTCATCAAACGAGCCGACTTAGAACTGTTTTGTCCAACCGTAGTACTTAATTCGAATCCATTTCCAGCTGGATTGTAGATCTCCCATTCTTCGATATTATTTAAAGTAGAATATGCTTCAAATCCTTCGATAAATGGGATTGCACGTGGATTAGGAAGCACGCGTATATAAGAAGTTTTAGTTTCTGTATCCGTTGATGATCCATCAGTCGCCTCCAACGTAACTGTATACAGCCCTGGAGTATTGTATGTAACAGTAGGATTCTGCGCTGTTGATGTTGCTGGTGTACCTCCTGCGAAAGTCCAGTTCCATCCGTTTACAGAATTATACGTCATGTCATCGAAAGTAATTTGATCTCCAACACACACAGACGTTCTATTAGCAGTGAACTCAGCCTTACATAATGTAGGGTTTCCTGTTGCTCCAACAAGCGATAAATTACTTGATGAAATTACATTATCACGATTAGCAACATTAGAATTAACGATTGTTCTCATGGCATACACCTGACCTGGTGTAAACATTTTCGAACAGTAAGAGTAATCCATGTAGTTCTCAACGTTTGCCAAAGGCCCACATGTTTGTTCTGTTAAATTACAAGAAGTAGACCCGAGTGTGTTTGGAGTGTCGTAAATCAATGGCTCATCATCCGTATCATCTGTACTACAGTTTGAAGACAAGCCTGGGTTATTTGTTCCTCCCCATGGGTGAGGTAATCCTAACCAGTGACCTACCTCGTGTGTCAAAGTTCTACTTGTGTACGTTGAAGAAGTTCCGATTGAACCAACATAATTATGCAGTACCCAAATACCATTCTTCATGTTAGTTCCGATCCAGTTGTTTGGACGGTAAGTATAACCTGCTGCACCACCAATATCACCACAAATGAAAATATTTAAATACTTATCTCCTGGGAATTGCCCATTGTAAACATCATTTCCTGCGATAATAGCATCAACTTGAGCGTTACCATTACTTCCGTTGTCTGTAATTGGATTTACTGTTCTTGTAATTCCACTGAAACAATCAGAATAGTTGTTTCCCGGTGAAATCGTAGCTAAACGGAATTGGATTTCGACATTTGTTGGAGTAACAGTTGCATTTGGATTTGATGCGTTGAACTCACTTACAACGTTAGCTGCATCCACATTTTGCAAAGCGTAATCACGATTCAAGATGTCTAGTGCATCGAGTATTTGATCATCGCTAATATTTTCAACTCCATTATTGTGTAATACATGGAATACTACAGGAATGTAATAAATGGTTCCTTTCGTTGTTGATTGTCCAGATGCTGCTTCTGCCTGACGAATTTGTTTGTCTTGTTCGAAAACTGCCGCTGCTGCCGGGTTATTCTTTAGCTCTGCTTCAAGTACGTGAGTTCTACAGTATTCAACTGATTCACCTTCTCTTGCATTTGTTGGATCGAAGTTCGAAACCTGAGCATTTCCCGCAAAAATCAGGGCACAAAATGCCACTGTGGAGAGTATTGTTTTTTTCATGGTTTTAGAGTATTTCTTCTAATAAGACGCACAAGATACTCAAGACCTTACCGATTTACAAATTTTTTCGACGAATGGTTATTATTACAGATTGTAATTTGAGTTTTGACTATTGAACGCTTATTTGCCTTAAATCTGCATAAATGTCGTTCTGATTGGTCTTTTCGAGAAGGTGAAATAAGCGATTTGCAGCTTCTTCTGGACTGAATAATTCCCGGTTGTTTTTTAATTGAATAAATTTCTCGCGGGCACTGAAACTATCAGCCTTAGCAGATCGAATTTCTTCTTGCATTCCCGTATCGATTACGCCAGGGGAAACAGCTAATACCCGAATATTACGTCCTTGCTCATGCTCCTCCTTTTGAAAAACCTCCGAAAACATATTCAATGCAGCCTTTGATGTACAGTACGATGCCCAACTTGGAATGGCATTTCTACCCGCTCCGGAGCTTATGTTCACCAATGTAAATTGGTCTTTTTCTAGAATCTTGGAGTAAATCTTTTGCGTAAGTAACACTGGAGCCGACACGTTTACCGTCAGTACTTTTGGCATGTCGGATGTATTCAGTTCTGACACTCGACCAATTTTACCAATGATACCTGCATTGTTAATCAACGTAACAGGAGAAGTAAATAATTCGAATTCCAAGTTTTCAACCTGCGTTAAATCACTTAAATCGCATTTTTTGAATGTGAAATTTGGATGCAGTATTGAATGAGAACGACCAATTCCCATTACTCGGAAGCCTTGATCGAGGTATTTTTTAGCAATTGCCTCACCAAGTCCTCTTGAAACACCTGTTATAATAATCATTAAAGAGACTGATTTATTTCGATAAATCGCTCAACACTTTTTGCCGTTCCAAAAACAACAAGCGTATCTTTTTCCTTGATCACACTGTCACCTTTTGGTACACCAACAATATGTTGCTCTGTACAATCCTCACCATTTTTTGTCAACTCGTATTCTCTCTTGATTGTGATCAAGGTCATTTCATACTTGTTTCTGAAGCCTACATCATCAATAGTTCGACCCCACACACCTTTTGGTGCGCGAATTTCAGCAATTTCATGGTCGTCTGGCAACTGAAGGAAGGATACAATATTAGGGTTCAATAACTTCTCACGGACTACATGAGCGACCTCATCTTCAGGTGTAAGGATTTCTGTTACCCCAATTTTTTCAAGAATTAATCGTTGGTGATCCCCACTTGCTCTCGCAATAACGCGTTTAACACCCAAATCCAATAAGTGAACTGAAGTTAGAATAGTCGCTTCAAAATTTTCACCAATTGCAACAACTGCTGCATCTAATTCCCCCACGTTTTGAGATCTCAACGCACGAATATCAGTCGCATCCAACGTCACTGCAAAAGCTACTTCATCTTTAATCCCTTCAATTTTCTCCTCGTCTGGATCAAAAGCGAATACTTGTGCTCCTTTTTCTGCTAGACTTTTTGCAATTGTAGTACCGTATCTTCCAACGCCAATTACTGCGAACTTGCTATAATTCATATCTTATTTTTATGCCAATGCTTGTTTTAAATCTTCTATCAAATCTTCCACGTCCTCAACTCCTATACTAAGTCGAATTAATGAATCTGTTACTCCAACTTTCTCGCGTTCATCCTTTGGAATTGCCGCGTGCGTCATTGTAGCTGGGTGACCAACTAACGACTCAACTCCACCGAGTGACTCCGCCAACGAAAACACTTTCACTTTCGAAACCAAGTTTAAAGCATCCTCTAACTTATTTCCTTTCAGTGAGAAGGAGATCATTCCTCCGAACCCTCTCATTTGTTTCTTTGCCGTTTCATGTCCAGGGTGCGATTCAAATCCTGGCCAGTACACTTTATCAACTGATGGATGCTCTTTCAAAAAATGTGCGACTGTCTCTGCATTCTCACAATGACGTTGCATTCTTAAATGTAAGGTTTTTACACCTCTTAGCACCAAAAATGAATCCATTGGGGCAGTAACTGCTCCGGATGAATTCTGAATTCGATACATTTCCTTTGCTATATCATCATTTGCCGTGACCAAAGCTCCCATGACCACATCCGAGTGGCCACCTAAGTATTTGGTCACCGAATGCATAACAATATCAGCACCAAGATCGATTGGATTTTGTAGATATGGTGTAGCAAACGTATTATCGACACAGAGCAGAGCATTTGCTTTTTTTGCCACATTGGCCATCGCCTCAATATCGATAATGTTCATCATTGGATTAGTTGGTGTTTCCACCCAAATCAGCCTTGTGTTTTCATTTACAAAACTTTCAACCAATTCAGGTTCAGACATTGCGACGAAGTGAAATTTTATCCCATATTTTTCAAAAATCGTTTTGAAGATTCTAAAAGTGCCTCCGTAGAGATCATTCGTAGAAATCACCTCATCCCCTGGGTTTAACATTTTTAGAACACAGTCGATTGCCGCAATTCCAGATCCGAAACAAGCTCCGTATTTACCGTTTTCAAGTGCGGCAAGGTTCTGTTCTAACGCATGTCGAGTTGGGTTTGACGATCGTGAATATTCGTATCCTTTATTCTTGCCAACCCCTTCTTGAACATAGGTCGACGTTTGATAAATTGGAGTCATAATTGCCCCTGTCGCCTCATCTGGTTCAACCCCCGCATGTATTGCTTTTGTTCCGAACTTCACAAAACTCCTATTTACTTGATAATCCTTTAAACAAAAGTAAGAAAAAGCCAGTTCATTTAAAGGAATTCAGGTTGATAATGAATACGCTATTAATAACAACCTAATTCTTAAATTTACACTCTTGTCGACCGAAATTAAAAATATCATTTCTGAATTACTCGAATCGAGTTCTCACTTCAACAGTAGTGATATTCTTGTCGATATCGTTCGAAATGACCATTATATTTGGTTTGACCCTCGATTAAAAGTCCCCGATTCAGAATTCCCTGCAAAACTAGTCCGTAATGCACAAGCAAGTATTCGAGAAACAGGAATCAATCCCATGTGCAGAATGCAGGGAACGATTAAACTTGAAAGAAATAATACAATACTGACTGCCCCGTTGTTTTTGACAAGTTTGAAATTCAAGATTGACAAAGTTCGTCATGAAATCACTTTTGAAGAAGATGAATCCGGTGTGTTTTTAAATCCATTTGTCATCAATCAACTTAAAGCTCTGGACGTTACATTAATTGATGTTGAATCGGAAGGAGAAATTCAAGAAAAATGGGTGAAATACCTGATTCAAAGCGGATTTGAAATTGACTCAGAAAAAACGGGGGTTGGTAATTTTCATCATCATCGATATGAATTAGTTAAAGAGTTAGAAGATTTGATTCATTCTGACTCTATTGCTCCAAGTCTAAAACAGCTTTTGTTAGGCGAGAAAACTGAACGAAAAATCACTCTCCCACAACAATTGCTTTTTCCCGCAGATATTGATCACAAAGCAGTTTTCTCTTCTTTTGAAACAGAAAACACTGTTGTTCAAGGACCACCAGGGACTGGGAAGTCGCAATTATTAACCAATATAATAGTTAAAGCGATTGACCAAAATTATTTCACATTAGTCGTTTCTGAAAAATATTCGGCTTTGGAAGTAATAGTAAAAAAATTAGGTGAGTTTGGTCTAGATAAATTGTGTACAATTGCCTCATCGGATAGATCTTCTAAAGCATTCTTAGCTCAATTAGAGAAGACCTGGAAATATTTTGAATCATTCGAGATTAAAAACAGTGGGCCAGTTTATTTGGCTGAAAATTTCTCGGATAACCTTCAGATGACACTTGATTTATTGAATCAAGAAAACCTCATTGGAGGTGTTAGCTTCCATGTTTTTCATTCAACAGCACCAGATTTAAGTGGCAAAATCGATTATTACAACACCGTTCCGAGCATACCTGAGTTTCGCAAAAACCAAAGTACAATTGAGTCAATTTACACCAATAAAATTTGTAAATCACTTGGGGCATTAAAACACTCCTTCTTCATTTCCGAGGATTTTGAAACGATTAGTACACAGCTCGAAGAGATAACCAATCATATAGACGATTTAAAATCGTTTTTCAATTTAGAGGTGTGGTCGGACATAGAAAGCGCAATGAGAACTGCTTCGAATATTCAGGTGTTCGAAAACGAGGTTTTCAAAAAATTTGGAGATGTCTTTCTTCCGGATTCCACCAAACAAAAAAAGTTTTTACGATTGTATAAATCGTACTTAAAACTCAATAAATCTGAATCTGTTGAGGTCGAATCACACTGGAAGCAATCTCCCTCAACTCTTGAGTTAGAGAACTTAAAAATGCTCAGATCAACGAAGGGATTTTTAGCCCAAAGAAAATTCAAACGTCGATGGCAACAATTATCCAATTTATCGATTGAATTTTCGGATAAAGCAATTGATCAGGAATTGCAATTTCAAGAAATAAAAACTAAATTATCTCAAATTGAAGTTAAATTTTGCGATTTAGGCATAGAAACACCGAAAACAGAAGCAAAAATTATTGCTCAATTCATTCCGCTATTCAGCCTAGAAAAGTGGGAGTTATTTGATTCTATTCATCCTTCTGAGCGTTCAAAAATTACGACAAGTCACCATAAAATAGAAGAACTTTATTCAACTCTAAAAAGCATTTTTAAGTTATCTAATTCAGATAATCTCCAAGAAAAAATTAGCGATCTTAAAAATGATTTACCCCTAATTGTTGAACAATTAAATGAAATCAAAAACCTCAGTCGAGCTGAATTCGAACTTCTATCTTTTGCTGATAATTTCGATACGTATTCAAAACTGGTGTACGGTCATCATTGGATTCAATTCAAACAACGATTCCCTCAATTCTCCAATTTTACACCTGAAGACTTATCTAAAAAGATTGAAAAAATAATCGGCCAAGAAAAAGAAGATGCCCAGGTTTTTGCGAGTGAAATTCTAAATAAAGTGGCTAAGAACTTCAAGCATGCGACAGATTTATTATCTACTCCAGCTGCCAAGTTATCTGATTTTGAAAAGAAGAGAAAAAAAGCACTTAGAAAGGGAAAGTCGATTTTAGTAAAGGAATTTTCAAAAACTCGTCAGCACCCCTCACTTCGTGAGCTATTCAACTCAGAAGCAAGATTTTGGATTAGCATTCTGCAACCAATTTGGCTAAGTAATCCTGCTGAACTCTCACACTGCTTTCCAATGAAAGAGGAATTGTTTGATATTGTCATTTTTGATGAAGCAAGTCAGATTCCACTTCAAAATAGTTTAGGTGCTATTCAACGATCGAAAAGTGTATTGGTTGCAGGAGATGATCAACAAATGGGTCCAACTTCTTATTTTCAGTCGGGCAATTCAACTGTAATAAGTTTGCTACATCAAGCTAGTTTTTACTTTAATCAGAAGTATTTAACACATCACTACAGAAGCGAGCACCCTTCGTTAATCGAATTTTCTAATCGATATTTTTATCAAAATCGTTTGGCAGCATTTCCTTCAGCAGAAAAGAGTTTTGAGTCACTAACTCATCATTACGTTAAGGACGGAGAATACGAAAATCGACAAAACAAAATTGAAGCAAGTCACGTTGCTCGAAAAATTGAATCATTATTACACCATTCCGAACATATTGGTATTGTTGCGTTTTCGCAAGAACAGCTAGATTGTATTTGGGATGAATTAATGACTGAATCAAGAGACCTGCTTTTAAGTAAAATTGATGAAAACAAAGCTTTTTTCAAGCCACTTGAGAAAGTTCAAGGAGATGAATGCGATAGACTAATAATAAGTTTTGGTTTTGGTAGAAACAAAGATGGAGAATTCCACCATCGATTTGGTCCAATGAATCAAGAGCAAGGTAGAAACCGATTAAATGTTTTATTAACCAGAGCCAGAAAACAAATTCATTTCTTCAGTTCTGTTAAGTCGAGCGATTTCAAGTTAAGCACAAACGAGTCTGTAGAATTGATTCGAAAATGGATTCTATTTTCGGAGAAAAGTGATCAAAATGCAGATTCAGGCTTTCCATATGGATTAACTCCAATCATGAATGGTAATAAAATCACTTTCTCTCAAATTCAAAAACATCTCGAGGAAGCAACCGAATTAGTAAATCTACATCGAATTCTATCTTCTCGGGGTTGGGAATGTATTTACAATTAAAAAGAGCCACCCAGTAGTAGTGTACAAGAATGGCTCTTTCTCATAACTGTACTATCGAGGTCGGCCGTGAGCGAGTTCATCGCTTGTGCAGTATCCCACAATAGCAAGTAGTCTATACTTTTATCTTGATTAGAAGACCAATATAAATAATTTTTAGATTAATCAACATAAATTATCGATTAACAGCAATAATTTAAAATGAATCTAATTAGAAAGCGCCATTAATGCAAAGCTTGCCAACCAATGACCACCTTCATAATTATCATCCACAATAGAAGGTAAAGAATGATTTATGTGATCGTTAGCAACCACTGTTAGGTGTTTCGTTTTAGAGGGAAGTTTTCTTGAAATCCCATTGAGACACCATGCTCTACTGAAGTTCAATCCATCCAAATGAACTAAGTGACCGTCCGTTCGGTCAGAGACAATTCCTGGCTTTAATTTAAAGTCTGCTTTCAATAAATCTGGCAGGAATTGTTCGATCCACTTCTCAAATTCATCATAGGACAAGATCTTACTCATCAGATTGGCTTCTTCCAAACAAGGAGATAGAAAATCGTACCCACTTGGCTCCCATTCGAGCGGACAATCAGCATCAATCTGGTAAAATTTCTTCGCAACCTCTTCAATCGTATTTTTCAATTCTTGATTTTTAGCAGTTATTGCATAATCATACATTAGTGAAAGCGCAAAAGCCGTGTTTGTGTGCGTTCCGACCCGAATTGGGTAATTTAATTTTGGTAAAAACTCAATGGTTCTTTCTACAATAACATTGGTCAAAGGTTGAAGATTTTTTGATAAAATGGAAGCTTCTGGATGATCCCAAGATTTGAGTTCATCCGCAAGTTTTAGCAACCATGCCCAACCATACATACGTTCGAACCCCTGACTTAGCGGATTCGAAAAATATTCGATTTCACCATTAATATTTTCTGGAGTTAGATGATTTTTTAGTCCAGCAATAATGCTATCCGATTTATCAATTTCTGGAAAAGATTTTAAAATTTTAACTAGCGACCAATGTCCATGAACGGAAGAATGCCAATCGAAACAACCATAAAACGCAGGATGAAGTTCTTCTGGAGATTGTAAATCCGAATCAGCACCAATTACTTGATTTAATTTATTCGGATATTCCAGGTCGATACAACCCAATGGAAGCTTAAATAAACGTTCCGCTTCCTGCTTGGTTAAGTTCATTTGATGAACGGTAGAAAGCTCTGAATGAATCTCGGTAGTTTCCTCAACTTGATTTGTTGAACAACTAAACAGTATCAGTGCGATCAATATTGGACTATAGAATTTCATGCGTTTTTAGCTAAAAGTGAATGATACAGTGAACTTCCAAAATTTAAAAGGAATCCTAACGTAAATAGAGAAGCGAAAACAATTCCGAAAATGTCACCCAAGCACGAGCAATAAGCAATTTGAACTCCCCCATAAACGATAATCAATAGTTCAAAGACATTCACCAATGATAAGTTAATTCGATTGTATTTCAGCTTTTCCGTTGACTTTTTCGACTTCAGGACATTGAATTTTGGAGTGCGAACAAATTCCGATTTCTTACCCAGATAACCTTCGATTACACCGATGGACATATAAAGGGAAATTCCCATGTTCATTACAAGAAATGAGATAAAGATGATGGGGAACAACAAAATTTCGATTGGTTTCTTCGCCATGCCTTTCGAGTTTCCTCCAATGAAAACACATAACAGCAGCACATTCGAAACTAGTAAAAACGGAATTATCGTCTGTACCCACGTTTCATCTTTCAACACACTCATTGAATATGCTAGTGGCATGGAGATCAAAATAAATGCGAGTACAATCAAGAAAACTGAACTATTCAACAAATGAAAACTTCCAATCATCTTTGCCCAGAAAGTCGAGTTTGATTTCCACAAAGCAGGAATGTTTTTCTTCGCACATTCTGCAGCTCCCTTCGACCAGCGAAATTGCTGTGCTTTGTATCCGGGAACTGTTATTGGAAGTTCAGATGGCGAATCTAAATCCATTACGTAATTAAACTTCCAGCCTTTCATTTGTGCACGAAAACTCAAATCTAAATCCTCCGTTAACGTATCCGCATGCCAACCTCCCGCATCGTCTATGCATTTTCTTGACCAAATTCCAGCTGTTCCATTAAAATTGATGTACGCTCCACTTCTATTTCTTCCAGCCTGTTCAACGGAAAAATGCGTATTCAACATCACCGTTTGTAGTTTCGTAAGCAGCGAATAATCTTCATTCAAATAAGCCCATCTCGATTGAACAACACCTACTTTTTCATTTTCGAAATAAGGAATCGCTTCTAACAAGAAATCCGTTCTTGGAATAAAATCTGCATCAAAAATCGCAATAAATTGTCCCTTGGCTGTCTTCAACCCGAAATCCAATGCTCCAGCCTTAAATCCAACTCTTTGTTCACGTTGAATGTATTGAATATCGAAACCTTGTTGTTGATACTCATCCACTTTTCGCTTTGCTTTTTCGATTGTATCATCAGTTGAATCGTCGAGCACTTGAATTTCCAGTTTATCCTTCGGATAATCAATTTTAACAACAGCATCGACCAATCGCTCTACCACGTATGTCTCGTTATATAGTGGTAATTGAATCGTTACTATCGGTAATTCATCCCATTTTCGTTTTGAAGGTCGATTTTTTCTAAAGAGATAGTTGATCAGCAATGAAAATTCGACAATGCTATAGACCAACAAAACCACATTAATCAAAATGTATATGATGAGTACTAGATAGGCCACTTTTTCACTTCTTGAATAGGATTTTTAATAGTGCAGGTAGAAGGATTAAATCCGACAACATTGCTATCACAAGGACTAAAGATACTAATATTCCCATATCGCGATTCTGTCCAAAACTTGATAATGCCAAGGTCGCAAAACCAACACTCAAAATCAGTGAGGTAAAGAAGATGGGAAATGCATTTTCTCTAATCGAAATTTCAACCGGATCTTTTCCAAAACCAATGCTACGCACGAAGCTTTTAATGAAGTAAATGGTGTCATCAACGGAGATTCCTAAAATGAAAGAAAGAGCCATCACTGTGTAAGGATTTAAGTCGATTTGTAGCCAAACCATGAGTGCTGTCGCAAATAAAATTGGCAAGACATTCACTATTAGAATCGCAATAATCAATTTAAATGAACGAAATAGAATAGAAATCACCACAATTGCCATTAGTATCGCCACTATTAGGCTTTGCAAAACATACTTGGTGACCTTGAAAGTTGTTTGGTCGTTCACGAAGGAATTTCCGCTAATAAAAATAGTTCGGTTTTCTGATTTAAACTGATCTAAAAAAGCAGTTAATTTTTCATTTTGGGGTTGGATTTCTTGCAAACTAGAAGACTTCAATCGACCAATTATCCGCAGTGTTTTATTGTCTGAAGTGACCATGTTTTCCAATCCCAATTCCTCAAACTTGCCTTCCAAATCAATTAAGAATTCTTGATCTAATTTTTCTGGAAGAGAATAAAATTGTGATTTTCCAAAGTGGTTAAATCGATTTAATCTTTTGACTGCCGTATTCACACTGAAAACATCTGAACAACCGTAATTTTCCTTTAGATATGCTTCTATTTTATCGACGATTTGAATGTTTTCTAAAGACAAAACTTCTTTATCTTCTATAATCACTTCGATCGATCGAGTTCCTTCAAAGTTTTCATCGAAAAATGCCATTGCCCGACTCACTTTCGATTTATTTTTCTCGAAATTAGGCTTCATATCAATGGATAAATACTGAAAAGTGGACCATGAAACAACGATTAAAATAATCACCCCAATACTAACTATCCATTTACTATAATTCTGAATTTTAATCAAAAGAGTAGTTCTGTTAGCAAATCTAGTTGGGTTTCGAAACGGTTGAATCTTTATAATCGAGCTTAAGGCAGGAAGAATAAATCGCGCCGACAGAAAGGCACCAATGATGCCAATGCACGTCACCAAAGCAAACTCTTGAATTTCAGAAATTGAACTGGCTACAAAAACAGCAAATCCAAGTCCTGTAGTGATGGAAGTCCACAAAATTGGACCTTTCATCTTCTCGAGAACACTTTGAACCCTATTTTCCTTGGAGTTATTCAATTTCAATTGAAATAAGAAGTGAATGATATCCGAAAAAGAAAGAACAACGATTAAAATCGGTACCGTTAGCGTTAAAATTCCGATCGAAATTCCGGTTAACCAAAAAGCGATCATCACGAACGAAAGATTAAAAGCAATCAGTATTGCCGTAATAACCAAACTTCGGAAATCACCAAAAAAGAACAAAAATAAGAGCAATAAGAGCGAAATGCTGATTCCACCGATCAACATCATCTCCTTGGGAAACTCTCGTTGTGCTTCAAAGGAAAAAACATCCTTTCCAACCAAATAAACATCCTTAATTTCTGTTTGATTTTTGATCGAATAGAGTTCCTTAATAAATTGATTTTTCCTCTCAGTATTCGAATCATTTAACTTTAAATACAGTCTAATTTGTTTGTCCGATTTGCCCAAAAACTTGGAAGTAACATCAGGATATTTCGAAAGACGACTGAATTTTTTATCGAACGTTTTCTTTGAATCCCAAGAAAGTAGCGATCGCTTTTTGACGCCAAAAATTGATTTTTCTGGAAGTTTAACTGAATGAATTGATTGAACATCCTGTGTTATTTCATGCGAATCTAGTTCACTAACGATCTTCAGATACTTTAGAAACGTTTCATATTCTGAAATCGGAGAGTTCAAGTCGAAACCAACCACCAACCAATCATCTTGTCTTGGAAAATTCTGTGAATACGACTCAAATTGCTTGTACTCGTCGCTATTTTTTGCAGCAAAAGCCGTTAGATTAAAACTGAATTTTACGTGAGTAGCAGCCCAAACTCCTAATGCAATAAAAACCGCCAGTCCAATAAAAACACTACTCTTTTTCATTCAATAGATTTTTGAGTAGTGGAGCAATTTTTTGGGAAATCAATTCATGTCCCTTAGCATTTGGGTGATTATCGTACGGTGCATTCGTTATATTGGCATTTGAAAAGTCAAAACCGACGGAAACATAATTCGCCCGACTTAAATTGGGGAAGCGACTTTTGAATCGATCATCATCCAGATTTACAAACAAAAATTGAATGTTATGCTTACGACAAATCCTTTCAAAATCCTTAAGCAATGCTTCTGTGATTTCATTCGTTTGCTCTATTTCATCATTGTCGGAAAAAGAAGATTGAAGTGCATGAACGATCGCCAATTTATCCCTTCCCCACCAGTTCGAATAGCAATTTTCCCAATTCGTGTATTTCACAGACGATAATGTTGTATCGTTGAAAAAAGGGAATCGTGCCGTTTTCATATTCGAGTTCACCGATTGATTCGAATTTTGAAATCCAATTTTAAGTGCCTTGCGATAGCTCGTATTCATCACATTGCGATCCAAGTGCTCTTTTGAATAAACAAGAATTGCATAATCAGGCTGACTTCCATTTTTGATCAATTCCTTCAGTTGCAACCAATTTTGCACTGTTCCATGACCCGGAATCCCAGAGTTTTCGATAGTGAATTCGGGAAATTGATTCGCCAATCGACCAGCAAAAGTGAAGTCTGCATCAACTCCATATCCATAGGTGAAAGAACATCCAAAGAAGGAAATTTTTTGCTCCGAAGAATCATTCGTTGTGACAAAACGCGTTCCATCAGCATTGTGCTTTGTACTGAAGTTTAAACTGTCATTGAGTGTAACAGAGTAAGAACCTGGATTTAATGCAATCCCATAAATTGAATCGCCCACTAACCAATTTTCGGGTGTAGCCTCAACTTTATAGTCGACATTTTCAATCGGACCCCAACCAACGATTCTCGCTGCAATTTCGGCACAAGGCAACAACAGCAACAACAAAAATCCAATCGATCGAAGTCGTTTTTTCATTTATTTCATCTAATGCGCATCTAACCAATTGTCCGCCACTTCCATCTCAACCACCATTGGCACGACCAATTTCACTGCCGATTCCATTTCTTTCTTCACTAATTTCTGCATCTGCTCGATTTCACTTTCGTGAACATCAAACACCAATTCATCGTGAACTTGAAGTAACATTTTCGACTTTAAATCTGCCTTTGACATGGCATTATGCACGTTTATCATTGCCAGCTTGATGATATCAGCTGCTGAACCTTGAATTGGAGCGTTGACCGCATTTCTTTCAGCAAATCCGCGTACAACTGCGTTAGCAGAATTAATATCTTTCAAATAACGACGACGCTTCATGATGGTCTCTACATAACCATTCTCACGTGCTTTCGCCACCGCATCATCCATGTATTGTTTGATCGTAGAATATTCTTCGAAGTAACTATCAATGATTTGTTTCGCTTCTGTTCGTGAAATTCCAAGATTTTGAGCCAAACCAAATGCCGACTGACCATAAATAATTCCAAAGTTCACTGCTTTCGCTGCACTACGTTGATCACGTGTCACCTCATCAATACCAACTTTAAACACTTTTGCCGCCGTAGCCGCGTGAATATCAAGTCCAGCCTGAAAGGCCTCAATCATATTTTTATCCTCACTTAAAGCGGCAATAATACGAAGTTCAATTTGCGAGTAATCCGCTGCCATGAGTTTAAATCCACCTTCACGAGCAATAAACGATTTTCTAATTTCACGACCCTTTTCAGAGCGAATTGGAATGTTTTGAAGATTTGGATTGTGCGAACTCAATCGACCCGTTGCTGCTACTGTTTGCATGTAACTGGTGTGAATTCTACCATCTACTTCATCCATCAATTCCGGTAAAGGATCGACGTAAGTACTTTTCAATTTACGTAACTGACGATAATCCAAAATTTTTGGGATGATCTCATGCTTATCTTTTAATTTTTGAAGAATATCTTCCGATGTAGCGTACTGACCTGTCTTCGTTTTCTTCGCCTTCGTTGAGATTTGAAGATGATCGAAAAGAACTTCACCCAATTGACGAGGTGAATCCACATTGAAATCCATTCCAGCCAAATCTTTAATCTCTTTTTCCAGTTCGATCAATGTTTCGGCTAATTCCTCCGAGTACTTTTTCAATCCCTCATGATCGATTGTGATTCCCTCTTGCTCCATTGATTTCAACACCTCGATGAGCGGCATTTCCATGTTATAGAACAAATCTTTCAAGTGATCCTTTTGAATTTGCGGCTCAAAAAGCTGTTTTAATTGCAAGGTAATATCAGCATCTTCACATGCATAATCCACAACCTCTTCAGGCTTAAGATCTCGCATATTCCCCTGATTTTTCCCTTTTTTACCAATCAACGATTCGATAGAAACTGGTTTGTAATTCAGGTAAAGTTCCGACAAATAATCCATGCTTTGTTTCGATTCCGGGTTGATCAAGTAATGAGCGATCATCGTATCGAAAGTTGGTGCCGAAACCTCCATGCCGTATCGATTAATCACTTTTAAGTCGTACTTAATATTGTGTGCCACTTTTTCAATCACTGGTGACTCAAAAAACGGTCGGAAAAATTCAACTATTTCTTTTGCCTGATCGAAATCATCCGGAACTGCCACGTAATAGCCTTCTCTTGGTTTGAAAGAAAAGGCAATTCCCACCAAATTTGCATGACGCGCTTCGAGGCTATCCGTTTCCGTATCGAAACAAACAGTCGTTTGCTCCATCAACAACTTCAATAACTTTTCACGTTCTTCAGGAGTTGATACTAAATGATACGATGGTTTTTCCGTAGCGATTGTTTTTACATCTGAAGTTTCTTGAGGGGTTTGTTCCTCCACCAAACTTTGAGATCCAAATAAATCCAATTGAGCATCTGTAGAACTGTCTGTAGTTTTCGTTACAACAATTTCCTCACCTAAAACACGCTTAGACAAATTTCTAAACTCGAGTTCAGTAAAAATTTCCTTTACCTTTTCAGGATCAGCGGGACACATAACCAAGTCATCCTCGTTGAATTCAACAGGAACATCCGTAATAATTGTTGCCAGCGACTTCGACATGCGACCCTGATCTGCGAAGTTTTCAAGATTTTCCCTTTGTTTTCCCTTCAGTTGATCCGTATTTTCCAGAATTCCATCCAACGTTCCGAATTGCTTCAACAATTTAGATGCTGTTTTCGGACCAACACCTGGAATTCCTGGGATGTTATCTGCTGAATCCCCCATGAGCCCTAAAAGATCTATTACCTGATCTACACTGTCCAAATCAAATTTTTCACACACTTCTTTCGGGCCCCAAATTTCTGCTGGATTTCCTCCTCTACCTGGACGGAACATCAAAGATTTTTCAGTTACCAGTTGTCCAAAATCCTTATCTGGAGTCATCATGTAAGTCGTAAAACCTTTCTTTTCAGCTATCTTCGAAAGTGTTCCGATAGTATCATCTGCCTCATAATTTGGAACTTCTAGAATTGGAATATTAAAAGCGCGAATAATCTGTTTAATCGGCTCAATCATTGATGTAATTCCTTCTGGAGTCTCATCACGATGTGCTTTATACTCTTGAAATTCTTCTCGACGAATGGTCGATCCACCCGGAGGGTCAAATACAACTGCTAAGTGCGTAGGTTTCTCGTTTTTGATAACATCAATCAATGAATTTGTAAACCCAAAAGCTGCAGAAGTATTCTGTCCCTTGGAATTTATTCTTGGATTTTTTGCAAATGCAAAATAGGCTCTAAAAATCAATGCGTAGGCATCAACGAGAAATAACTTTTTATCTACTTCGGGTGTAATCATTCTATCGAGTAATTATGAAACCCGAAGATAGTAAAGTCGTGTGAGAAATCAGTTGCTAATTCCAGCTAGTTCCTTCTTTGGCATCTTTTACTGTAATTCCTGCAGCAGCTAATCCATCGCGAATTTTATCAGAAGTCGTCCAATCTTTATTTGCTCTAGCTTGTTGACGAAGATCCAAAATCAAATCCATTACTGGAGCTAATCGCGTTTCTCCCTCTCCAGAAGCTGGAGCCAAGCCAAGCACATCTTCCACAAAAGCATGCATTTCAGTTTGCAATGATTTTAAATCGTCAGCTGAGATAGATCCATTTCCATCATTCACCGTATTGATGTATTTTACCGCTTCGAATAAGTTAGCAACCAAGATTGGCGCATTGAAATCGTCATTCATTGCGGCATAGAAATTATCAATCAACGCATTCACATCAACAGAAGATTCATTTGCTGAAGTTAATTTATCCAACTTCGCAATGGCATCCATCAGACGATCGTATCCTTTTTCCGCAGCATTTAATGCATCAGAAGTAAAATCAAGCGTGCTTCCGTAATGTGCCTGCATCATGAAGAAACGAACCACCATCGGCGAATAAGCTTTCTCAAGTAGTTCATTCTCTCCTGAGAACAATTCGTGTGGCAACAGACTATTTCCAGTTGACTTACTCATCTTTTTTCCATTGAGCGTCAACATATTTCCGTGCATCCAGTAATTTACAGGCGATTTTCCACTCGAAGCCGTTCCTTGTGCGATTTCACATTCGTGATGTGGGAATTTCAAGTCCATTCCACCACCGTGAATATCAAATGTTTCACCCAAATACTTTGTGCTCATCGCCGAACACTCAAGGTGCCAACCAGGAAAACCAATCCCCCATGGAGAAGGCCATTTCATTATATGTTCATCCGAAGCATTCTTCCACAAAGCGAAATCTAACGGTGCTCGTTTTTCATCCTGACCATCAAGCTCGCGTGAGTTTGAAATCAACTCTTCGATTTTGCGACCAGAAAGCTCTCCATACGGATGTGACTCGTTGTATTTTTCTACATCGAAGTACACAGAACCATTTGAAACGTATGCAAATCCGTTATCGATAATCGACTGAATCATCTGAATTTGCTCGATAATATGTCCCGTTGCCGTTGGTTCGATATTCGGAGGAAGCGTATTGAATTGTGCCATCACATTGTGGAAATCCACTGAATATTGCTGCACAATTTCCATTGGTTCCAACTGCTCCAATCGTGCTTTCTTCGCAATTTTATCTTCTCCTTGATCTGCGTCATCAACTAAGTGGCCTACATCTGTGATATTGCGGACATAGCGCACTTTATACCCAAGATGAAGTAAATATCTGTAAACAGTATCGAAAGAAATAAACGTGCGACAATTTCCGAGGTGAACATTACTGTAGACTGTTGGCCCACACACATAAAGTCCAACAAACCCATCATGGATTGGTTTAAACACTTCTTTTTTCCCTTTTAGGGAGTTGTAAATGGATAAATTTCCTCGTTTTTCGCTCATTTTCTCTCCTAATTGTATCAAATATACAGCTATTGTTTATTTAGCGGTGTTCATCTTGATTAGATAAAACGTATTCACCAAAACGATAGCGACATTCGTAATAATTATTGGCCAAGAAATCGTTGGAAGCATAAATCCGTATATAATAAAGAATCCACATCCAATGATGTTCACCAATCTCAACGTAACCATTTTCTTCATAATAAATGAAAGCAGCACGAAGAATGAGGCCAAATAGCCAATGTATTCTGTGTAGTTGTCCATGTTGATCGTGTTCAGTCTATTCGACTGTTATTTTTTTACTAGTTGAATTCCCAATTCTTTAAATTGCTCATCGTTCAAAGGAGATGGCGCATCAATCATTACATCACGTCCACTGTTATTTTTCGGGAATGCGATATAATCACGAATTGACTCCGAGCCACCCATTGTTGCAACAAGGCGATCCAATCCAAATGCCAAACCACCGTGAGGAGGCGCTCCATATTCGAAAGCCGACATTAAGAATCCGAACTGAGCTTCCGCTTCTTCTTTTGTAAATCCAAGTAAATCGAACATTCTTGATTGAATTTCTCTATCGTGAATACGAATCGATCCACCACCAAGCTCCACACCGTTCATGGCTAAATCGTAAGCATTTGCTCTCACTTTTCCTGGATCTGTATCGATCAAGGCCATATCTTCTGGTTTTGGCGAAGTAAATGGGTGGTGCATAGCATGGTAACGCTCTGTTTCTTCGTCCCACTCCAACAATGGGAAGTCAACTACCCAAACAGGCTTGAATTCGTTCGGATTTCTCAATCCAAGTTCATCTCCCATGTGTAGGCGAAGCTCATTCATTTGTTTTCTTGTCTTATCAAGCTCTCCACTCAACACTAAAAGTAAGTCGCCTGGTTTTGCATTTGCAGCTTTCGCCCATTCAGCCAAGTCTTCTTGCGAATAGAATTTATCTACTGATGACTTGAACGAACCATCTTCGTTACATTTTACATAAACCAGTCCTTTTGCTCCAATTTGCGGTCGTTTGACCCAATCAGTTAAAGCATCTAGTTGTTTTCTTGTGTAAACAGCACAATCTTCCGCATTGATTGCCAATACTACCTCAGCGCTATCGAAAATCGAGAATCCTTTCCCTTGTGCGACAGCATTCAAGTTAACGAACTCCATTCCGAAACGCATATCTGGTTTATCAGAACCAAATCTTTCCATCGCCTCAGCATAATCCAAACGTGGGAATTTAGCTGGAAGATCAACATTAATTACCGCTTTGAACAAGTGTTGAATCATTCCTTCGAACGTATTCAAGATATCTTCTTGTTCCACAAATGCCATTTCGCAGTCGATTTGTGTAAACTCAGGCTGACGATCGGCACGTAAATCCTCATCGCGGAAACATTTTACGATTTGATAGTAACGATCGAAACCAGACACCATCAACAATTGTTTGAATGTTTGAGGCGATTGTGGTAAAGCATAGAACTGACCTTCATTCATTCGACTTGGAACAACGAAGTCACGCGCACCTTCAGGCGTCGATTTAATCAGTACTGGTGTTTCAACATCCAAGAAATCTTGACTGTCCAAATATTTTCTAGTTTCCAAAGAAACTTTGTTTCTCAATCTCAATTTTTCCTGAACAGGATTTCTTCTCAAGTCCAAGTAACGGTATTGCATACGCAATTCTTCACCACCATCCGTTTTATCTTCGATTGTAAAAGGAGGAACTTTCGAACCGTTCAAAATTTTAAAAGCAGCTACTTTAATTTCCACATCTCCCGTAGGCATGTTTTGATTTTTACTTGCTCTTTCGATCACTTCACCTTCCACTTGGATAACAAATTCACGACCCAATTTTCTAGCTGCCAAACACAAATCGGAATTATCTTCAAGGTTGAATGCTAACTGAGTGATTCCGTAGCGGTCTCTCAAATCAATAAATGTCATTCCCCCAAGGTCACGCGAACGTTGAACCCATCCCGACAATGTTACTTTGTTTCCAATATGTTCTTGGCGCAATTCGCCGCAAGTATGTGATCTGTACATGTGTTTGATTTTACGGTCGCAAAAGTAACGAATTGAATGCTCTAAAGTGAATATTAAGTCTATTTTTGTTGATATCTACACGATTCAAAATGAATTCACTAAAAATCGAGCAATTTATTCAGCAGTATAAGTACGCATTGATCTTTGGCGGAATTGTTCTCATCTATTTTTTGAATTTATTTATTGATGTAATGGATGTTGATGCTGCTCAATACGCTTCAATTTCCATGGAAATGTCACAAAATGGAAGTTACCTCGAGGTTTATCACCGTGGAATGGACTATTTGGATAAACCGCCTCTTCTTTTTTGGCTTTCGTCTTTAAGTATATCCGTTTTTGGAATCAATAATTTTGCTTACAAATTCCCCTCATTTTTACTGGCGATTTTGGGAATTTACAGCACGTTTAAGTTTGCACGACTCTATTATTCAAAGACAACATCCATTCTTGCTGCTGCAATTTTAGGTTCCACACAGGCTTTATTTCTAATCACAAATGATGTTCGAACAGATACTAATTTGTTGGCTTTTGTGATTTTTTCGATTTGGCAATTAGCCAGTTTTGTTCGAACAAATCAGTGGAAACATTTGATTTTGGGATTTGTTGGAGTTGCTTTAGCGATGACGGCCAAAGGGCCAATTGGGATTGTGACCGTAGTTGTTGCTTTGGGATTTGATTTCCTTGTTCAGAAGCAATGGAAAATGATTTTTAATTGGAAATGGCTAGTTGGAATTGTTATCGTCGCCATTCTATTAATTCCTCTGACTTACGGTTTATATACTCAATTCGATCTTCATCCGGAAAAAACAGCTTATGATATTGTAAGTCCATCGGGCGTGAAGTTTTTCTATTGGACTCAAAGTTTCGGTCGTATTACTGGTGAAAGTGCATGGCAAGATGACTCAGGTCTCTTCTTTTTCTTCCACAGTATATTGTGGGATTTCCAACCATGGATTTTGTTCCTGATTCTTGGATTGATTCAAACTTTTCGGTCGTTTTTCAATCGCACTTCCGATAAATTCGGTGAATACCGTAAAGAATACATCAGTTTTGGTGGATTTGTACTCGTTTTCATGGCACTTTCTTTGTCGAGATACAAATTACCTCACTACATCTTTGTGACCTTTCCTTTCGCGGCTATCATCGCTGCAAGGTATTTGAGTGGGTTGAATAAATCCAAAGTTTTAGTTGGAGTTCAAATCTTCTTCAATAGTCTTTTCTGGATCATCATTTTGGTTGGATCAATATTCCTTTTCCCGCCTACCAACTTCATTTTACCAATTGTTTTCGTAGTATTATTTGTTCTTTGGTTTTTCGTTCTCAAGAAATCGGAACTCAGCAAGAACAAAATCATTTACGGAACGATAATTACTTCGATTGCCTTCAATTTGAACTTGTCAGGGAACTTTTATCCCCAACTAATTGGCGACTATCAAGGATCATCTAGTGCAGGAAGATATTTTTTGGAGCACGACGATGAAAACGGTGATTTCTATTATTACCGAGCACATGATCACACGCTTGATTTTTATAGCGAGCGCATTCTCATTGGAAAAGAATGGTGGGAACTCAAAGATTTAATTTCCAATGACTGGGTTTACACAAATGCCGATGGTTATCGCGATATTCTTCGAGAAAATTTACCATTAGACACCGTCAAATCGTTCGCTGACTTTCCAGTCGCGCAATTGAAATTACCTTTCTTGTACAAGGAGACACGTCCTTCTACACTCGATACAGTTTACTTATTGAAAAGACGCTAATTCCTACAAAGGAATATTTCCGTGCTTCTTCTGTGGTAACGTTTCTGCTTTGTTTTCCAACATTTTGAATCCAGCGATCAACTTCGCACGCGTTTCTTCCGGTAGAATAACATCATCAATGATTCCACGTTCAGCTGCGCGATATGGATTTGCAAACATTTCAGCATACTCTGCTTCTTTCTCCAACCATTTTTCTTGTGGATTTTCAGCAGCAGCAATCTCACGCTTGAAGATAATTTCAGCAGCACCTTTTGCACCCATAACGGCAATTTCAGCTGTTGGCCATGCAAAGTTTAAGTCCGCACCAATATTTTTCGAGTTCATTACATCGAAAGCACCACCATAAGCCTTACGAGTGATAACTGTAATTCTTGGAACAGTCGCTTCAGAGAACGCATAAAGTAACTTCGCACCGTGCGCAATAATTCCTCTCCACTCTTGATCCGTTCCAGGTAAGAATCCAGGAACATCTTCGAATACCAACAATGGAATATTGAATGAATCACAGAAACGAACGAAACGAGCACCTTTACGAGATGCATCGATATCAAGAACACCAGCCATTGCTGCAGGTTGATTGGCAACAACACCAATTGTTCTTCCTTCCAAGCGTGCAAATCCGACCACAATATTCTTCGCGAAATCCTCTTGAACTTCACGGAAGCTATTGTCATCAATTACTGAATCAACCACTTTACGAATATCGTACGGTAAGTTGACGTTATCAGGAAGAATATGTTTGATTCCTTCTAATTTTGCCTCGTTAAAATCGAAAACTGAAGTTTGAGGAGCTAATTCGTTTGCATTTTGTGGCATGAAAGTCATAAGATCACGCACTTGTTTCAACGCTTCTACATCATTTCCAGCTGTGAAGTGATTCACTCCCGATTTTTCAGCATGCGCTTTCGCTCCACCCAAGTCTTCCGAAGTAACTTCCTCGTGTGTTACCGTTTTTACAACGTTTGGCCCTGTAACGAACATGTAAGAGGTATCTTCCACCATTACAATGAAGTCCGTTAAAGCAGGCGAATAAACGGCTCCCCCGGCACAAGGCCCCATAATTACACTAATTTGTGGAACCACTCCTGAAGCCCGTGTATTGCGATAAAAAATATCAGCATATCCCGCAAGAGAAACAACTCCTTCTTGAATACGGGCACCTCCTGAATCATTCAGTCCGATTACAGGGGCTCCATTTTTCATTGCTAAATCCATCACGCGGCAGATTTTCGCAGCATGAGTTTCAGAAAGAGAACCTCCTAATACTGTAAAATCTTGTGAGAAAACGTAGACTAAACGACCGTGGATTGTTCCAAACCCTGTGATTACTCCATCACCTGGAATTTTGTTTTTATCTAAACCAAAAGAGTTCGATCGGTGCTCAACAAACATTCCAATTTCTTGAAAAGATCCTTCGTCCAAAAGTAAAGTTACTCTTTCTCTGGCAGTTAACTTACCTTGTTCATGTTGACGATTAATTCTTGCTTCACCTCCTCCTAATTTAGAGGATTCTCTTCTATCTACTAAATTTTGGTTCTTATCCATTGCTTCGTGTTATAGTCAAAAGCAAATATAATCATTCAAGGCAATGAATTTTCCGAAAAGCTTGCCAATAACTGTTCAATGGCTTAATTTCGCGACAATTAACATTTTATCTACACAATATGAAAAAATCAACTTTTTTTAAACTGCTACCGGTCCTTTTCCTTGCCTTTGTATTTAACGCATGTGACAAGTATGAAGATGGAGGTAATTTTTCGGTCCTTACAGCAAAAATGCGTATTACAAATGACTGGACGTCTACTGCCTTAGTTATCCAAACTGGATCTGTTACTTATTCTTCAAACCAAGAAGTACTGAGCATCAATAAAGATGGTTCATACAAAGCAACTGGTTCGGCTTTAGGGTTTTCTTATTCAGAGGAGGGAACATGGGAATTCAATGATGATAACACACAAATTACATTCACTGATGATGGTGGAGGTGTTGAAACTTGGATCATCACTAAATTGAAGAACAACGAATTGAAATTGACACGTTCTACAAGCTCATTTGGAGTTACTACAACTTATACAAAAGAGTACGAGTCTCAATCGTAAGCTGTTGCTAAATAAAGAAATTAAGGTCGACCTAATAGGTTGGCCTTTTTTTATTTAATCAATTTTGCGTCTACTAAGAAATTGCTGTAGACATCTATGGTTACATCTTGAGGTATCGTCTCATCTGTAACTGTTTTTACACGGATTGAAAAACGATCGTCTTTAATGTATTCTTGAAGGTCTTTATCCACTAAATCACAAACCAACGTTTTACTGTTACTTGATGGAACAGGATTTTTAAAAGCCACTTTCGTTTCAGCTGTATTTGGACTGCTCACGTACACCTCAATTGAATTCAAGAAACTAAAAGTCTCATTTGAAGGTGATTCAATTGTTAAAATAAGATCTTTCAAATAAATGGAGTTTATTCGATCTTTTCGCGTGTCGTTCGACTCAAATTCGGCTTCGGAATTCGTGCTCATTTCAGGTGTCATCACACTGAAGGGAACCATTTGTCCGAATGATGATTGGATGACTACTGTAGAATTATAATCTACATAAAATTGAGTTATTTTCTTCTTGCATCCAATTGTTGTCAAACCAATAAATGCAATAAATAAGAGGTTTTTTACTAAATGTTTCATTACAGTAACAAACGAAAATTATTTGTCAAGGTTGGTTTAAATTTTAAATTGCTCCTTTTGCTTTCAATTCAAGGTATTTATTGATCGCATTTACAGATAGTTCCTCAGGAGCCGTAAGGATAGTTTGAATTCCATTTTGACGTAGCTCTCGCGCAATTTTTGATTTAGTTGAGATCATTCTCTCCGCAACTGTAGATTGATATACTTCATGAATCGTTTTTGAAGGTTGATATGCCAATTCACTCAACTCTCCATTTTCGAAGAAAACGACAACAAGTACATGTTTTTGATTGAGCTTTCGAAGTACGGGAATCGCCCTTCTCATCGCGAATTCTGTCTCAAAATTTGTGAACAACATCAGCATAGAACGCGAACGCACTGTTCTTCTAATCGACTGATATAGCAACTCGTAATTTGCTTCCTGATAAAGTGTCTTTTGATTGTAAAGTGCTTCTTGAATTCGACGCATTTGTCCTGCCGACCTTTCTGCAGCTAGCATTGTTCCGATTTTATCTGAATAGGTGATCAACCCAGCTTTATCCCCCTTTTTTAAAGCGATATTTGTAAATACTAAAGTCGAGTTGATTGAATAGTCCAGCATTGAAAGTCCATCAGACTCCATTTGCATGCTCCTACTTTTATCAATCAAGCAATAAATCGATTGTGATTTTTCTTCCTGGTATTGGTTCACCATCAATTCATTTTTCCTACTAGTAGCTTTCCAGTTGATCGTTTTAATTTCATCTCCTTGAACATACCCTTTAATCTGTTCGAACTCACTGTTATTACCAAGTCGACGAATTTTCTTGATACCAGCACTCGTTTTTTGCTGTTGGAAAACCAGCAATTCATACTTTTTCATCTGAAGAACAGAAGGGTAAACGTGCACCGTTTCCTTCAGAGGAATGTCGATCCTTCGCGACACCATAAAAAACATCGATCGCATGATAATGAATACATCTCCGAAATGATATTCACCTCTGGATTTAGGCTTGAAATCGTACTTGAATTCTTTTTTTCCTCCGGGTGCCAAAACCCCACTTAAAACCGTAGATCGATCTTGCATTTCAACGGGATATCCTTCAACGAGACTAAAGTTGATTGGTTGTGGCGCTTCATTTTCGACAATTACAACAACATGGTTTTCATCGCCTAAATTCAGTCTATTATTAACACGACGCTGAACTTTAAGCGGGTGTTTAGAGCTAAAAACAAGTAAGATGTCTATCAGCGTTAAACCAAAAAGTGAAGCAAGAACCACATTTACGTAAAAAGCAATAGAAGGATTCGTGTATGCTAAGACATACAACAAAATCACCGCAACAAAAATTGCGAAGAACCATTTGGTCAAATAAATATTTCTAATTGCTCTCAACGCTACAGTTTAACGAGGTACTTCAATTGTTTGAATGATTTCCTTCACCACATCTTCTACCGCAACACCTTCCATTTCTGCTTCTGGAGTAAGAATCAAACGGTGATTAAGAACATGTACCGCCACAAATTGAATATCTTCCGGAGTCACAAAGTCGCGACCACGAATGGCAGCCATCGCTTTTGCTGATCTCAAAATTGCCAACGAAGCTCTCGGCGATGCTCCCAAATATATTTTTCCGTGATTTCTTGTTTTGTGAACTACGGCCGCAATGTATTTAACCAGATTATCTTCGATAATTATTTTTTCGACTGTATTCTGAACTTTCTGAATTTCATCCGCAGTGAAAACCGCAGAAACTTGATCTAAAGAAGGTGTTTTGATATTGTTCTTGTAACGATTCAAAATTTCTTCTTCCTCATGCAATTCTGGGTAGTCAATCTTAATTTTAAACAGGAAACGGTCTAATTGGGCTTCCGGAAGGTTATACGTTCCTTCTTGTTCGATTGGGTTTTGCGTAGCAATAACCAGAAACGGGAAACTCATCGGGTACTTTTGTCCGTCGTAAGTGATCTGGCGTTCTTCCATCACTTCGAATAGTGCAGCTTGTGTCTTAGCAGGAGCTCTGTTGATCTCATCAATCAACACAATATTCGAGAAAATCGGCCCTTTCTTAAAACTAAATTGCGAATCCTTCATATTGAATACCGAAGTTCCAATCACATCGGACGGCATCATATCAGGTGTGAACTGAATACGAGAGAAATCAACATTCAATGACTTTGAAAGCACTTTTGCAGATAGTGTTTTGGCAACTCCAGGGGCACCTTCTAACAGAATGTGGCCGTTTGCGAAGATTCCAGTCATCAAAAGATCAACCATTTCAGCTTGACCAATTACATACTTCCCAAGCTCATTTCGAACATCATTTACTTTCTGAGCTACCCACAATAATTCGGTATTCTGACGCTCAAAACCAAAAGAACTTGCTGTTGAAGATTCCTCAACAACATCTTCTTTTTCAGTAGTATTTTCCTGCGTTGACTGCTCAACTTTTTCTTCTGTACTGTCCTCTTTCGGCATGTAGTTCGAAAGGTCATTATTCTCCTTTTCAGGATTTTCCGGGTTGTTTACTTCGTCGTTTATCATAATTCAAGTGAATGCATTTTGGAAACAAGTCGTTCAAACTGTTGTCTATCGAATCGACTTAAATCCCAGAAGTTAATAATTAATTTCTTGTTGTTAAAGTGGAAAATCACTCCCGACTTTCTGAGCTCAGTTGAAAGTAAATCTTCTCTATTAAATGTTCGTTTTCTACCGAAGTTACCGTAGAAAATCATCTTATCTTTATTCACAATTAAACAAGGCCTTGAAAGTCGTGCTGACGCCATAAATATTAGGACAATACCAATCGGAACAAGTATAATTCCTGCTCCCACAGCGTTCGTTAACATATAAAGAGCGAAAATTATTAATCCAATTCCAACCAACAACATTAGTGCCGGGGGAAGGAGTGAACGTTTGAACACAATTTCTTTTGACTGAATTTTCTCGTCCAGTTTATCTGAGATTATTCCCACTTTTCGGTAGAAGTTGTATCGCTTCTTCGCTATATCAGTTACCATTTGGTCGTTCACACCAAAGGCCTCCGTAGTTTCAAAAGCGTTTACAAAAGCTTGAATTTCTTCTATGCGTGAGTTTGTTTTCTCTGCAAGAATTCGAATTTCTCTATCATCATTTCGTTTATACAGATCGACAAAAAAGTAGCGATGCATTGTGTCGTAGAAGTTCTTTTTCTGAACCTGAAGAAGTCCGTAAGCATTTCTTTTTGAGAAATAAATCGAAGTGATTGTTTCAGCAAAGGCTAAAGTCATGTCCTTGCGTTTTTTCAAATAAGGAACTACTGGACGTTTTCTCTTCGAGCGGAAAATCACGAACAAAATCATTCCCAAAATAGAAAGAAGCATCGCTGTTCGGAGCATCGGATCTTTAAAAATCAGTGTGAGGTAACTATTATCTTGTTTCCCACCATCACCATCTTGCTCCGACGTGTCATAATCACCATAATTATCAGATAAACGAGCGATCTCTAATAAGTAAACATCCTGGTCCTTTGGCAATTCATCCAGTACTTTAGATGCATATTTAAATCCATCTGTACGTTTCACTTGATAATTGTAAAACAAATTGGGAGTAGCATGTAAATAAATGAATCCGTCACCCAGTTGCACCTTCACGAAATTATCCATCTCCATAAATGAAGAAAGGCCAATGTGCGGACCGTAAAATTCAACATCACCAAATGCCCACCAATCACATGCTATAGTATCGTTCTGATAAATATTGATCATATTGTGTCGTTCATTATTCATGTAGACACTGATCTCTTGGTCGTAATCCAATCTAAAACTTTCCTTTTTGAAAAGCATTGGATAAAGGTTCTCAGTTAGGTTGTCAAAACTGATAAATAGGTCCGATCCTCTCGCAACATCCGTTAAGATTGAGTCCATTTCGCGATCGTTCAACCCAAAATTATTCCCGACAAACATGTAGGTTTTCTCACCTTTGAGCTCAACAATTGAGTCAATATCCCATTCATTCTTAACCACATTGATATGGCGATTCGTATCGATATGAGCATTTGTCAACGCTGTGAAAAGGTAAAGACCAAGTGGTTTTTTATCATTGATCTGATAACGCACATTCCAATTAGATGAGACAAAAGGTTGGCGTTGCTTTCCTTTCTGATTGGGATTATCTCCCGACCCACCAGAGAACAACCATACCAATAGGAACATCACCACAACGACTCCCCCAACTAATCCTATTTGGGTTTGTCTATTCATCTTTTGGATCTAGTGATTGGTAATACTCCTTCAAAATGGGTTGAAGCATTTCGAAAATTTCTTCATCGATTTGATATTCTCCATACCAAACCAAGTCATAAATGCGCACGCATTCCATGAAAGCTCTTTGATTTGGCTTTCCGGCCATTTCCATCACGTAATGGTGATTTGTTTTTTCTTTCTTCCACTTGATCCAAGACTTACGAATAAGTTCTTTCAAAATGAAAGTGAAATATATTCTAACACATTCTCGATAATCGTTTTTTTCCATTGCATCATCGAGGCGTAATTCCAATTCCGTCTTCGATATTACCTCTGGATTCCAATCATTTTCTACATCGACCAGTACTTTCTTATTCGCAGGCTTTCTATTCTTAAATATCAGATAGAAGATAACCAAAATCGCAGCAGCAATCAGAATAAATAAAAGCAATTTCCAGAGCCAATCAAGGTTTGGCGGATCGATGTCAATATCTGGCGGGTCGATATCAATGTCTGGTGGATCCACATCAAATTCTGGTATTTCAATTGGATCTGGGCGCTCCACTTCTGGATCGAATTTTAAATCTCCTTTGCTTCCACCACGGTCAAATCCACTATATCTTTTTTGTCGATCACGTTGAATCTGTTGCGGACTATATTGGATTCCGGATCCCGAACTACCAGAACCCGAAGAGCTACCATTGTAGTACCCATCGTCGCGATCCATATCAGCAGGATAAGAACCATACCAATCGTCTGGACCGTCATATTTTGTTGACTTTCGGTACTCTAAATAATCCTTTTCTGATTCCCACGTTTTAGCTTTCGCATCTTTTTGTTGAGCGAATATTGATCCGGAAATCAAAAAAACCATGATATGTAGCCAAAGTTTATTCAAAATCAATATCTGTTTCTCTGCTTCGACTTCTCTTACCGAATTTTTCGAAAGCCTTTCTCAGCCCTTTTGCTTCTGTTTTCTCTAGCTCTGAATAATATCCTAAGGAGAACATAATGATCATCAATGGTAAAATACCCAGCATGAAAATCACATAAATCAGCTGTCTAAATGCATTTGCCCAGATCATGTAATCGTCTGTGAATATCTGAGCTATTCGCTTAATGAACTCAGTCACCATATCGAGTAAATCGCGTATAAGTGGTTCATTGTTCCAACCTTCGTGAATACTAAACACAAAGGCTATTGGTTGCATAAGTAAAGCCGTTAGAATTAATAATACTAACAATAATACGAGCGACTTACCGTAATGTTGTTTGCTATATTTAAATCCACGTTTAAATCGAACTCCAAACGGGCTGTCATCCAAGCCAGCGGCCGGACCATTTATCATAAAAAACGGTAGAATAAATACTCCAAGGAGCAATCCCCACCAAGGAACAAATAGAACAATAGCCATTAGGAAGCTGTTTGCGAGCCAGATTCCGAAAAAGCGTTTTTGAGCATATTGAAAGAACGCCTTCCAACTGAATTCATCCTGGTAAGAATAGATAGAATATAACACAGATGTATAGATCATTGTAAAAATCAATGTCCATACACCTAAAACAATCCAATCTTGCAAGTTGATGAATGAGTATCCAATCATAAATTCGAGCTGTGAAGCCCAATCGTACCAGTACTCAGTTTGCTGCAAATCGTAATGATTGATATCCTGCAAGTACACCACCAGCGCAATGATCGGAAACACGATAAGCATATTGATTTTAGCAAACTTTTGGAAACCTGCTCGGTACAACTGAAATGAATCAGAAATCACTTCTCCCGCTGATCGAATTTTCTCAAAGTTTATCTTACTTCTCAAATTGAAGCTAGCGACCTCTTCGCGGTCGATAAGATGTGGGTTTTTTCGAGCAACATAGATTGGATAGAATACATAAAAGAATAATATGATTGCAAATGAAAGCATGATCAGCATCCATTTCGACCAATCGGGCATCATTTGGTAATTCGCAGTAACGAAACTTTCAAGAAATCCAGCTGCGATGATAAATGGCACCAAACTCAGCATAATTTTAAGTCCGCGTTTAGTCGATAACTGCAGGGATTGAAGTCGCGTGTAGCTCTTAGGGAAAAGTAAGCCATTCCCAGCTGTAATTCCAGCTCCACCTGCTAAAACAATCGCCGAAATTTCAAAAGCACCATGAATCCAAATCCCCAAGAAACTCGTGATCAACAATCCTTTAGAATGGAAAAAGTACTGGAAAGCACCCAGCATCACTCCATTAGAAAAAAGTAAAATATGTGTTCCTATTGTAAAAAAGAATCCAACAAAGAATGTCAAAAATGCAACTTGTAAATTGTTTGTTGTGATCCGAATAAACATTTGTAGTTGGTCCGAGTCTTCATAAACTGCGAGAGGATTTCCATTTTGGATATTTTCAAGCGTCATGTCAACGTAGCCATCACCTAAAACAACTCTTGGAAATTCAGGATCGACATGTGTTGTTAACACACCAATCATTGCATAAACCAAAAATGCGACAAGTGCGAACAATAAATTTTTCCTAGAACGATAAATTTCCAATGGAAGTGAAGTCTTCCAAACCGTAATAAACTTTTTAAGTGATTCGCCTTTTTGTTTGTGGACACCGGTGTAAACACGTTGTGCGAGTTGATTTAGATAAACACGAACCGTTCTTCTTTTGTAAAACGTTTGTGCATAGCTAAGATCATCCGTAATATCCATATACAAATCACTTAACTCTTCTGGGTCGTTCGATTTCGACTCATAAAGTTCTTCAAAGCGATTCCACTTTTTTTTATTTTGTTCTATGAAGGAGGTTTCTTTCAATCCTAGCGTTCATGGTTTGGAAAGAGATAAATATAACGGATTCTCCTTTTTTAGCGGTAATTATTTTCGGATAAAAGGTTAAAAAACAAAAAAACGACCCAAGACTAGGTCGTTTCTGCTTTCTAAAAAGAACAACTTATGCTCTAACCTAACTTTATTAATTCTTTTTCTTTGTTTTTCGAATGATTTCGAGCTTTCCTATTTTCAAGTAAAATCCGCCTTGTTTTTCCTTGGTCGCTTTCGCCGTTCGGAAGTCAACATCTGCTTTTACTCTTTTCTTTATTTGATCCGTTACAGGTTTAATTGGATCTTTCATTTCGTCGACTCCTAAGTATGCCGTCACCTGAGAATTATCAGAAGTTGCCACCTCATTTTGAATGCTTCCAGAAATTGGTTCAAGCTGACTTCCATCCACAGAAGACAATAAATTTCTTGCAGTTTTTCGCTTAAGTTCTAAGATTTGGAGATCATCCCTTCTTTTCTTCTTCTGTGAACTTGTCGATTTTTTTGTTTGAATAGGGCGCTCATTTTTACTATCTCCATTCACCGCCAATTGAGAAGGAACATTAAAAATTCTATTCGTAGGTTTCGTCTCCTCTTCATCACTTTCTTGCGTTTTGGGAGCTTGATCCACAACTTCTTGATCATCCTCGGCTAACAAATTTTCCTCTGAAGAATTTCCATTGTAAATCAATACAAATGCGATAAGTCCAGCCGCTGCAATTCCAGCAATATATGGCCAAAATCCAATCTTACGATCTTGTTTCAATCCAGCTTTGTCGCCGTAAACCATTTTCTCTTCACGATTAAATCGAACAACTCCGTAAAGCTCTCTATCCTTTTCAAATTGTGGATTAAGCACCATGAATTTCTCTAACTCACTTTTCTTTAAGTCAGACAAAACTCCTTCTTGCTCAGCAATTAAGAAGTGATCAATATTGGTAACCGTAATTACCTCATCATCAGAAATAATCTTTAAGTCCGTTTTCTCTTGAGAGGTCAATTGAATTGTCTCGTTTGTAAGTGTTGGAAGCTCATCATCCATCAACTCCAATTCAGGATGTTGACGCAAGAACTCCAACAATAAAGCAGTATCCTCCTCACTCAAATTTCCTTCGAGGTAGTCGAGGTAAAAAGCCTCATAATTGAATATGCTGATGCGTTCCATTATATGACTAGATCAATTCGTTTAACGTAATTCTTCAGTGCCTTTCTTGCTCTGAAGATGTAGACTTTCACTTGAGATTCAGTTAATTTGGTGATTTCTGCAATCTCCGCATAATTATATCCTTCGTAATCACGCAGCAACACCACTGTTTTCTGAATTTCAGGAATTGTTTCTAGTGCTTCATTCAAGACTTCACCAACATCGAAATTCGTCATTGAGTCACCAGCTGGTTCTCTCGTTTGTTCGATATCTCCTGATCTTCCCTCCTTTTTCACCCAATCAACAATTGCATGATACGCTGTCGTGAACAAGTACGATTTAACTTTTTCGTACTGAACCTCTTCGTGTTTCGTCCAAACTTTTGTAAATGTTTCTTGCACAATATCTTTAGCAGACATCTCATTTCTGAGGTGCTTCATGGCGAACCGAAAAATATTATCGGCGAATTCGTCCACTGCCAGATTGTACTCTTTTGTAGTCATTTACTTCGTTTTCAGAGGTAAGACTGACAAGTTACAGAAAAGTTACAGCGACTTAAAAAAAATTTTGTCGAACGGTAATTCTTAGTCGATAATTGCTTGAATTCCAGGAAGAACTTTTCCTTCTAAATATTCGAGCATTGCACCACCACCAGTTGAAACGTGACTTACTTTATCGGCCAAATTAAACTTATTGATGGCAGCTACTGAGTCACCACCTCCAATCAAAGAGAAAGCACCTTTTTCGGTTGCATCTACAATCGCATTTGCGACAGCCACTGTACCAGCTTGGAAGTTCTCCATTTCGAACACACCCATTGGGCCATTCCAAAGAATCAACTTAGAGTTAACGATAATCGATTTACACTCTTCGATTGTCTTTTCACCAACATCCAATCCCATCCATCCATCGGGAATCTCGTCGATCATTACCTCCTGGCGATTAGCATCATTACTGAATTGATCCGCAATAATTGTGTCGACTGGAATTAACAAGTTGACATTTTTCTCTTTTGCCAAATTCATGATGTTCTTAGCAACATCCAAGTAATCATCTTCAACAAGTGAATTTCCAACTTTTCCTCCGTTTGCCTTAACGAAAGTGTATGCCATTCCACCACCAACGATTAGGTTATCCACTTTTTCAATTAAGCGCTCGATAATCGTGATTTTCGAAGAAACTTTTGCACCACCAACAATAGCAGTCACCGGTTTTTCATCACTGTTTAATACTTTATCTACCGATTTAATTTCAGCTTCGATTAAGTAGCCAAACATTTTATCATTCGGGAAGAATTTTGCAACAATCGTCGTACTTGCATGTGCTCGGTGAGCAGTACCAAAAGCATCATTCACATAACAATCACCGTGTTTAGCCAATTGCTCCGCGAAGTTTTCTGTTCCAGTTGTTTCATGCTTGTAAAAACGCACATTATCCAACATCATCACTTCTCCTGGTTGTAAATTAGCACTCATTTCGAATGCCTTTTCACCAATACAATCTCCTGCAAATTTCACAGGAGCTCCAATCACTTTTGCAACGTGATCAACGATATTTTCGAGAGAAAAACGCTTCTCATAACCTTCAGAAGGTCGACCTAAATGGGACATAATTACAACACTTCCTCCATTTTCCAAGATATGCTTGATTGTTGGAGCTGCTGCTCTAATTCGAGTATCATCAGTGATTTCCAATGTTTCTTTGTTCAACGGAACATTGAAGTCAACACGAATTAATGCTCTTTTTCCTTTGAAGTCGTACGAATGAATGTCTGCCATTTTTTTGATTTTTGGAAGTGCAAAGTTAGAATTTTAGTGGATTCTTCAGAAGAACTTATCGATTCTCATGAATACTTCCCAATAAGACTCTTTGGTCATATCCGACCAGTGAATGTGATTGTATCGATACTGGAAGGTTTGAATCTGACAAAAAACGATGAATACGATTAATGTAGCACCCAATACAACGGAATTTCTTCTAGACGCATGCTTGTAACCAATAGCGAGCAGCAAGAAAAATAAGGGTAAAAACTCAACATACACTCGAGATGAAAAACTACCTCCGTAAAACCACATCCACCAAGAAGAAAAGACATAAGTTATCAGTGTAAAAAACCCGATCCAAGCTGCAAATTGAAATTTCGAATGTTTCCACAAATAGAACAAACCATAAAATGCGATCAGATAAATAGGAGTGTAGAGAAACAAACCTTTCTTGTAGCTGAAGAGGATATCGAACATTTTTGGATTCAGAAAATTAAATCCTTCTTGCTGATACGAATAAGCCATAAAACTTCCTGTGGACACCTTATAAATTATAAGTTGAATGCTGACAATTCCGAGAAAAACAAGTGCACCAATAATTAATCGTTTCATACTTGAGAAAAGCAATTTTATTCCTTCCCAAAGAGCTTGTTTCGATCCAGCAATGAAGGGCCAAGCAAAAATAACTAGTCCATTTACCGGTCGAATTAATAGAACTAATCCAAACAGTATTCCCAGTTGAATCGTTTTGTTCTCTCCCTTAAAATGACGAAATGAATAATAGGTAAAGCCAGAAATAACAGCAAAAGAGTACACATGTGACATTGCTGACTCAACTACGGCATAGTAAAACAAGTTCGTTCCGAACAGCATCGCCGAAAGTAGCATAAGTTTCTTTTTCTCACTAAGCTCTACACTTTTATATAGCCGTAGCTGAAAAAACAGCCCCAGAAACAAGTAAAAAAGACCAGCGACACTTACTGCAACCATATATGGTTTTGAATAACCATCAGCCTCAAAATCAGAATTTTTAGCATACAAATGAGCGATAGCAAAAAATGGACTTTGAAGCAACGCTGTTCCGCTATAATACTTGTTTATTATTTTGCCATTAATGGTTGCTCGGTAATCGTAATAAAGATTCTGATCGTAGTATTTTTCCTTTTCAATTTCATCGAAAAATGCAAAATTGAGGTCCTCGTAAATAAACATAGCTGGCAGATATGAGTAGTAACCTTTACCATCAGCCGCAACAATCGTCTTCCAGTTATCACCACCCCATTTTAGATTAGACGCAATCATAATCATCACTAACATGATGAAGCTTAACCCATAAGTTGACAGCGAAATTTTTCTCATTGAGCGATGAAGTTAAAATAAACCCGATTTGTTCACAAGTTTACACTTAATCTGAATGTGATTTTTTGTAATTTCAATTAATAGTGAGTCAATCGCCCAAAATATTCTCCCTCAAACAAGTCGTTTCATCCATTCGAAAAACGATAGAAGACCGTTACACACAAGCATATTGGGTGAAGGCTGAAATGCACAAATTGAATCGTTACCCAAGTGGTCATTGTTTCCCTGAGCTTTTACAGAAAGAAGACGGAAAAATCGTTGCACAGATAACAGGATCAATCTGGAAACACAACTTCGACCGCATCAACCAGCAGTTTGTAAACGTTGCCAAAGAACCACTTCGTGAGGGATCGACCATGTTGATGCAAGTTAAAGTGGCTTTTCATGAGACGTATGGAATGAGTTTGCAAATTTTAGATATCGATCCGAACTATTCCCTGGGTGAACTTCAGCGAGAACGTCAAGAAACACTTCTTCGATTGCAAAAAGAGGGACTGATTCAAGCGAATCAACAGTTGGAATTTCCTTTATTACCAAGAAGAATTGCGGTGATTTCAGCGGCTTCGAGTAAAGGACTGTCCGATTTTATGCAAGTCCTTGAACAAAATGAAAAGGGTTATGTGCTTTTCACTCATCTTTTTCCGGCTTATTTACAAGGCGATGTTGCCGTTCCTTCCATCATCGAACAGTTGGAGAAAATTAAGTCCGTTATCAATCATTTTGATGTTGTCGTAATTGTACGCGGAGGAGGCGGTGAAGTCGGACTTTCGTGTTACAACAACTATAATTTATGTCGTGCAATTGCTTCATTTCCACTTCCTGTTCTAACAGGAATTGGGCACTCAACCAATCTTACGGTTGCTGAGATGATTTCATATCGGAATGCCATTACACCGACTGAATTAGCAGATCTGTTTTTATCCGAATACCGTGCATTTGAAGATACGGTGAATGACAATGGAAAAGCCATTCAACAATTAGCGCGACAATTGCTCAAGGAAACGAATTATCAACTGGAAAAAACCAGTAATCGATTTTTATTTGAAACAGAACGGTTTCTCTCTGCGGAGAAATTTCAGTTGGCGAGCATGACCAAAGCTATTGTGCAAGGAAGCAAGCATGAAATCGATCGAAATAATCAGCGCTTAACGAATTTGAGCAATGAATTAGGGGTGAGTTCAAAACGATATACAAAAACATCAATTGGTAAATTGGATGAATTCCAAAATCGAATCCCTTTGGGAGTCAGGTCCATTCTCAAGCACCACCAAAATCAACTCGAAAGAGCAGAGCAATCAGTTCGATTAATGGATCCAATCAATGTATTGAAACGCGGCTATTCAATCACGACGTTTAACGGAAAAACTATATCAGAACATAATCAACCGAAGGCTGGATCAACCATACAGACAAAAACAGCTAATTTTAATATTGAATCGACAGTAACAGAATCAAATAATGAGTAAAGAAAAAACATATACAGAAGCATTTGATGAGCTTCAAACTATTGTTCGTGACATAGAAGATGGAGAAATCAGTGTAGATGAATTAAGCGTGAAAGTGAAACGAGCATCAGAACTTATTCAGTTTTGCAAAAAGACACTCGTTTCTACCGAAGAAGACGTTCAGGAAATCCTAGAAAAACTGGAGAAAACTGAAAATCAGTAGATTTGGCACACAAATTGTCATTCTATGTCTATCAAAACTTACTATATGAACTACAAATTACTACTCCTTTTTGTTGCGGCGTTATCGTTTCAAAGTTGTAAAACTTCATTTAGAATTTCTGTGAAAGAACCAGCAGTGGTAAAACTTCCAGAAAACGTGTCAAATTTTGGAGTGATCAATTCGATAGACAATACAAACAGTCCAGATAAATTAATTGGCGATATCCTGAGTGGAAATCAAATCAATGGAAATGTTGTCGCATCCGAGGAAGCTGTCAACGGAATTCTGAGAGGAATTGAAAATGGTCAAACTCTTACGGCTAAAGTTATTGAGCGCGAAGATGTTGTTGATGCTGATAACAATCTTGATTGGGATAAAATTGACTCTATAGCGAAAGCTGAAAATATAGATGGAATCATCGAGTTGCTTGAAATAAAGTCGACTTCAAATATTGGAGGGGCGATTGGTGCAGCTAGTAACAATACACGATCTTATTTAGACGGAACTCTTTATACAACAGTCCACTTAATTGATACAACCTTGGCTTTTGAGCGTTTATGGGTTAGAAGAAGATACAATATTCCAAGCACTGGCTCGACAAACATCATGGATGTCTTAAACGACATGAAGCGCAAACGCGAATATTACGGAAAACTCGGATTTAATCTCGGATACAGTGCAGGAGAATTACTATATCCAAATTGGGTGTGGGTTGGAAGAAAATATTACACGAAAGGAAGTAAGGCAATTAAGCGAGCTAAGCCGATGCTTAAAAACGGAAACTGGAGTCTTGCTATCAAACAATTAAGTTACGATGAAGACCACCACAAAGAAAAAATCCGTGGTCGCGTGCTTTTCAACTTAGCGTTAGCACATGAAGGTTTGGGTGAGCTTGATAAAGCGATTGAATTGGCTGAAAGATCAGCGCTTGAATGCGGTAATAAATTAGCTAGTGAATACCTAGTTCAACTGCGTAACCGTAAATATCAGATGTCTAAAATCTGACCAGACAATCGTAAATTTTATTGGGGTTCTGTTTTCTGTCGAAACAAAAAGTGCACAGCGATGATAAACGCGATTGGAATCATTGGTGTTAGGTAACGTTCTTCATTTAAACGCTGAACTAATACCAAGTAGAGTACGGTAAAGAAAATTCCAAAGGCGAAAATCCATAATTTACTGTCCCACTTCTTTAACACAACGAGAAAAGTGGTGCTAAAGAATAGAAGTACTAATAGAAGGCAGACATATCTGAGCAATTCAACAATGAAGTTTCCTCGCCAATGTGTTTGAAAAACGGCTAAATTTAAATGCGATTTGCTATATAATTCAACTCCACTCATGAATGGAGTTTGTGCATAAGCTAACAAGATATTTTCACTCACTAAATGAGAGGTAAGCTTGTTTACATTTCTTACAAATTCATTTTCTCGATCTAACAATGACTGTTTAATTTCTGATTGAAATTGTTCACGTTGTTCAAGGGAAATTTCTTGAAACTCTTTTAATATTGGGGCAACCTCAGCATGAAATTTTGCAGGGATTTTCGCCAATACTTTTTCCCTATGTTCTTTTGTGCTATCACTTACTAATAAATCGATCGATTCATGAAAGCGGTCACCTTTAAACTCCCACAACCGAAAAAGATTAGTCATTGCCTTATGTGGAGGTCGATAAATACTATGATTTGTATCGGAGTAGATTGGATGTAATTCCCATTTATCAACCACCTGATATGATCGAATCAGCCAAATCAAAAAAGGAACAAAAGCTAAAGAAACGACAATAAATTTTCTGTTTTTAAGAATCAGTGAAGCTAAAATAAGTAAGGGAAAAATTAATAACTGAGGTCGAACTGTGGTAATCAAGATAATACTAACAATCAACAAGGTAATGGACATACTACCCCGGTCTGAAGTCACTTTTAGATACGAATACACGAGCAACAACATTAAAAATGGAGTTATTCCTTCCGTAAGCGTGTAATAAACAAATCCACTAAACATTGGAAGTAATCCATACAGCGCTGTGAAAGTCAATAAATAGATACTTTTAAACCCAAGCTCTTTTAGAGTTCCTGCAAAAAGTATAATTCCGAAAAAAAACAATGTTAACTGAACTATTTTCAGCACGAAAAATGAGCTTTCAGGCGAGATTAGCTTACAAAGCATGTACAAAGAACCATAACCAGGTGGACGTTGAATAAACGAAGAATTTCCAGTCGTTTTGTCCTTCCATTCACCATTGGCTAAAAAGTTGTCGGCTGGTTGAAAATAGCTCGCCTCATCAGCGTTTGTTATCATTCCCATTTTGACAGGGAAGTCGCCATCAAGATATTTTAAATTGACCTCATTGAGAACAACAACAGTTACAAGCGATACTGCAGCAATTATGAAGATTAATAGCGATTGTTTCATTAAAGAGATTTCATTCGAACAAACAAAATAGTAAATTCTAATCGGCTGATTACCAAAATCAACTGTTCATAAACCTACATCAATCGGTTTTGCTATTTGTCTTCAAGAAGTTTTCTTACGTCACCAATCAAAACATCCACCTCATCTGTAGACGTTCCATCGTAGTAACCACGAATTCGACCTTGCTTGTCAACCAAAACGAAGTTGTTTGTGTGAATAAAGTCACTCCCAGCATCACCCAAATTTTGAGCTTCAGCTGGTTTCAGTAGAAAGAATGATTTTCGAGCCACTTCATAGAGTTTGTCCTTCTCTCCCGTCAAAAAATGCCATTGATTATCATTTGCTCCATGCTCAGTAGCGTATAACTTCATTTGTTCAACGGTGTCGACTTCCGGGTTTACCGTAAAACTGAGAATTTCAAATTGATCTTCCGAAGATAAAGCCCTTTGAACTCGCTGCATTTGAGCATTCATTTTTGGACAAATCGTTCCACACGTCGTGAAGAAAAATTCAGCTACATAAACTTTACCTAAAACATCTTTTCTACCAAATGACTTTCCATTTTGATCAGTAAAAGTGAAGTCGCCAATGGTATGACCATACCCAATCCTCAATAAGTCCTCGTGCACTACACCTTCTTCCACAATATCCACCGGATTAATGACCGGTAACTTCTCCTCCTTAGGTTGTAATAAAAAATATCCCCCCGTTACTGCAGCTGCAAAAACAACCAACAATGCTATCACTCGTACCATATCACAAATTTAAGGTTTCCTTTCTGTTTGGTCAGTTTTAGTGATTGATTTCTTACTTTTATTTCAAAAAACAAACATGTCAATAAATACAGAATTACTTTCAAAAATATGCACCGTGCCAGGAGCGCCTGGATTCGAACAAAGAGTGCGCGAAATGGTAATCAATGAGGTGAGGGATTTAGTGGATGACCTTGAAATTGATAACATGGGAAATGTCTATGCTATCAAAAGAGGAAAAGCTTCAAAAAAGGTGATGATTGGGGCGCATATGGACGAGATTGGATTCATCGTAACACATATTGACGACAATGGATTTATTCGCTTTCATACGCTAGGTGGATTTGATCCAAAAACATTGACAGCACAGCGCGTTTTAATTCATGGAAAAAAGGACATTGTTGGTGTTATGGCATCAAAACCTATTCACGTAATGTCTCCCGAAGAGCGCAACAAAGTAGCTAAAATCAAAGATTATTTCATTGATACTGGACTTTCTGCAGACGAAGTGAAAGAAATCGTTTCAGTTGGAGATTCAATCACAAGAGAACGCGAATTTATCGAAATGGGGAACTGTGTAAATGGAAAATCACTTGATAATCGTTTGGCTGTTTTCATTCTTATTGAAACACTTCGCAATTTGAAAGACAAAGAAGTGCCTTACGATATTTATGGCGTTTTCACTGTTCAGGAAGAAGTTGGAATCCGCGGTGCAAATGTTTCTTCAATGCGTATTAAGCCAGATTTTGGATTTGGACTTGATACAACCATCGCCTTCGATTTACCAGGGGCTTCAGCACATGAGAAAATCACAAAATTAGGAGAAGGTACAGCGATAAAAATTATGGATGCATCAACAATCTGTGATTATCGAATGGTGGCTTTCATGAAAAAAACAGCCGAAAACCATAATATTAAATGGCAACCAGAAATTTTAACAGCTGGTGGTACAGATACGGCTGGAATTCAACGTATGACTGAGGGTGGATCAATTGCCGGAGCTGTATCTATTCCAACTCGTCACTTACATCAAGTAATTGAAATGGCACATAAAGAGGATATTAAAGGTAGCATAGACCTCCTTACAGCTTGTGTTTCAGATATTGACACTTACGATTGGAGTTTCAAATAGAACCGCCTTTTTCATAAAATCATCCAGACTTTTCTTATCTTTAAAATTCAACAACACTAATACAACATGATTGACGTAGACGATATTCTTAAAAATGAAACGGTAAAAGGACTTCTAGATAAATTTGGCGTTTCAGATGAGCAAGCTAAATCAGTTGCCAACCAAGCAATGAATGCCATCAAATCGAAATTCAGCAATAATCCAAAACAAATGTCAAGTCTGCTTTCAGAAAATGAAAACACAGAAGATGACAACAAAATGGCTGAAGAGGTTGAAAACGACTTTATAGACCGATTGGTAAATAAAGTTGGTATTCCAGAATCAATGGCTTCGCAAGCAAAAGGAGCAATTCCTGGGATATTAAGTCAGGTAACTAGTAAACTTTCTCAAGATGGTAAAAATGACGAAGGAGGTATTGCCAGTATGCTAGATGGAATTACAGATTTCTTCGATGGTGAAGACAACGATTCTAAAGATGGACAAAGTCAAAAATCATCTGGTGGAATAGGTGGGCTTTTCAGTAAGCTTTTCGGTAAGTAATTATTAAACCTATATACTATGGCAGTTTTAAAAGTAATTGAGGTCCTAGCAAACTCAAATGTTAGTTGGGAAGATGCAACAAAAAAAGCTGTAGCGGAAGCTTCGAAATCTGTGAAACACATTACTTCTGTTTATGTTCAAGATATGAGCGCTACAGTTAAGGATGGTGAAGTGGATGAATTCCGCGTTAATGTTAAAATCACCTTCAAGTTAGAGAGGTAATTTATCGTTTAAAAATTTACAAGAGGAGCTCTAATAGGTTCCTCTTCTTTTATATCAAAAATGTCGAAAACAGCAGAATTTCAAAAATCAATTCAAGAAGGGTACACGTTTAAGGGTGATTATATTATTGTAGGTGGAGCAATGCTTAACGGTGAAGCAGTACCTGATACTCACGTTAAAATTCCATTAAAAACATTAAACCGTCATGGTTTAATTGCGGGTGCTACGGGAACAGGAAAAACAAAATCGCTGCAAGTAATTGCTGAACAACTTTCCCTGAAAGGAATCCCTTCGCTTTTAATGGATATCAAAGGTGATTTGAGTGGATTGGCAGCTCCGGGTTCATCGAATGATTTTATTGCCAAAAGACACAAAGGAATTGGTTTGCCATACGAGCCTCAGGGTTTGCCCGTGGAATTAATGACCATGTCAAATGGAGATGGAACGAAATTGAAAGCTACAGTTTCGGAATTTGGACCAGTACTACTTTCAAAAATTCTTGGTCTAAATGATACTCAATCGAGTGTCATCTCTCTGATTTTTGTGTTCTGCGACATGAAGAAGTTGCCATTAATCGACCTAAAAGATCTTCGAAAAGCACTTCAGTATGTAGTAAATGAAGGGAAAGAAGAAATTGAAGCCGAGTATGGGGCAGTTGCTTCTGCTACGGTGAATACCATCATGCGAAAAGTCATCGAATTGGAGCAACAAGGTGCTGAAATGTTCTTTGGAGAACGCTCTTTCGATCCACAAGATTTGTTGAGAACAGACGAAAATGGAAACGGAATTATCTCCATTGTTCGATTGATGGATATCCAAAGTAAACCAAAGTTGTTTTCGACATTCATGCTGAGTTTACTAGCAGAAATATACAATACATTTCCTGAGGAAGGAGATTCCAGCAAGCCAAAACTTTGTATTTTCATTGATGAAGCACACTTAGTTTTCGAAGAGGCTTCCTCTGCTCTACTCGATCAGTTAGAAGTCATCGTTAAATTAATTCGTTCGAAAGGCGTTGGTGTTTACTTCTGTACACAAAATCCTGTCGATGTTCCGGATGATATTTTGGCTCAACTCGGATTGAAAGTTCAACATGCATTGCGCGCTTTCACCGAAAAAGATCGTAAAGCCATTAAGAAAGCTTCGGAAAATTATCCGGTTTCTGATTTTTATGAAACGGAGGACTTAATCACTTCTCTCGGAATTGGTGAAGCACTGGTAACTGCACTGAACGAAAAAGGAATTCCAACTCCATTAGCAGCAACAATTTGTCGTGCGCCTCTATCTAGAATGGATGTGCTTGAGCAGTCTGAAGTAGATGCACTTGTAGCTAAGTCTAAAATTGCTCCAAAGTATAATGAAGATATCGATCGTGAAAGTGCCTATGAAATCTTGACCGGAAAAATCGAAAAAGCTCAAACTGCTGATCGAATTGAAGAAACGCGTCTTGAAAATGAAAAAGCAGAGGAATTACTTCGTGAAAAGGAAGCCAAAGCGAGAGAAGCGGAATTGAAAAAGCTTCAAAAAGAAGAGGAACGAAGAGAAAGAGAAGAGTTGCGCGAACTAGAGCGACTCAAGAAAGAAGCAGAACGCGAAAGAAAGAGAAAAGAAAGAGAACGCGAGCGCATGTGGAAGGATGTCACGCAAAGTGTAACAAAAGGAGTTACAAGTTCCAGAGGTGGTGGACTACTAGGTCAGATTACACGTGGACTTCTCGGAATCTTAAGAGGTAAATAATGACACATTTCATTCGATTTTCGGCAGTTGCTTTGAGTGTAATCGCTTTACATTCATGTGGAGACAGCCTACCCTCTAAAGATCCCATTGAAAAAGAAATTATGAGTAATAAAAACGACTTCGCTGGGAGACCAGTAGTCTTCTACAACGTAGAAAATTTATTTGATACCAAAAACGATCCCCGAACAGATGATGAGGACTTCACTCCTTACGGTTATAAAAGTTGGGATGAAGAACGCTATGAGACTAAATTGGAACGTATTGAAGAAGCGATTGGCCTTATTGGAAAACCACCCGTTCTAATTGGACTTGTTGAAGTTGAAAATCGTGAAGTACTGGAAGACCTTATCGATGAAGGAAAATTAGAAGACGTTGATTATGGAATTGTTCAATACGACTCTCCGGATAGACGAGGAATTGACTGCGCATTATTGTATGATGAAGACGTTTTCAAACTAAAACAAAGCACTAAATATCCAGTCACACTTCCAGATAATCCCAATTACTTAACTCGTGATATTCTTTATGTTGAGGGAGAAATTGGTGGCGCAGAAATACATGTTTTTGTCAACCATTGGTCATCGAGAAGAGAAGGTAAACGAGAAACTGAACATAAACGCATTGCCGCAGCAAAAGTTCTTCGTGAAAAAGTCGATATTATATTAAAGAATGATCCTGACGCAAATATTCTAATTCTAGGTGACTTTAACGATCACCCATCCGATAAAAGCTTAGAGACAATTTTACGTGCAAAAGAATCAGGGTTTGCCTCTGAGGGTGACCTCATCAATTTATTGTACGATGAGCACGAGTTGGGAGAAGGAACAGCTGTTCATGAGAGAGAATGGGGAGTTATCGATCAAATTATTGTTTCTCAAGGCCTTTACGATGGAATTGAAGGTGTTGGAATTGAAGGTAGAGATGCAGAAATTTTAAGACGAAACGAATTATTATATACGTATTCAGACGGTGGTCAAAAACCAAATTCTACCTACGGTGGAAGAAAATATTACGGAGGATATTCAGATCATCTTCCTGTTTACATAATACTGAAATAAAATGGGAATTCTCGATCAACATAATCCAAGCGGTCCTGCGCACTGGGAGAAAAAAGAAACGGAAAAGTTAACGAAAGATTTACTCGATGAAATCTACGAATACACCAAACGCTTATATGCAGAGGGTAAACGAAGTATTTTGGTTGTTCTTCAAGGAATGGATGCTTCCGGAAAAGATGGTTTAACGAGAACTTTGTTCAAAGAAGTAAGTCCTGCATGGGTAAACGTACACTCCTTTAAAAAGCCGACAGACGAAGAGTTTGCACACGATTTTCTTTGGAGAATTCATAAATGTACACCTGAAAATGGAACAATCACTGTGTTTAACCGCTCTCATTACGAAGATATTCTGGTCCCTTCCGTTTATGGTTATATTGACAAAAAGACGATCGACCAGCGTTACGACCAAATTAATGCCTTTGAAAAATACTTAGAAGCGAATGGTACAACCATTTTAAAGTTCTACTTAAACGTCAGTTACGATAAGCAAGAGGTGAAATTATTGGAACGTATCAACACAAAGGAAAAACATTGGAAACATAGTGATGGTGATTGGGAAACACGTGAAAATTGGAGTAGTTTCATGCAAGTTTACGAGCAAATATTTGAGCGTTGCAACGATGTCCCATGGCACATAATTCCTTGTGACCATAACTGGACTAAACTACACACGGCAGCAACTATACTCGTTGATACATTAAAGAAAATGGATCCTCAGTTCCCAGAATTGGATACAGAGCGTTTCACACCAGACTATTCAAAGTCGAAATACAGATACTAAGCCTTATCAAGCACCTTAGGAATACGGAAGTAATCCGAGTCTTTCTTTGGTGCATTTTTCAACGCCTCCTCTTGCGAAACAGTCACTTTTGGCTCGTCTTCACGAAGTTTATTCACTTCTTGTGACATAAAAACAAGCGGTTCCACATTCGCTGTATCTACTTCCTGCAGTTTATCCATGAAAGAAATAATATTCTCTAAATCCTCACGGATGGCTTCTTTCTGTCCACCTTCAAACTCCAAACGAGCGAGGTGCGCAATATGGTCGACTGTTTCTTCTGAAATTTTCATCGCTACAAAAATACGAAATGCTTTGTAATATCAATCCCTCAATTCAGGGTATGCATCTAACAACGGTTTTTCAATTATCTCGTGACACTTCTTCATTAAGTCCGATTGAGAAAGCTCCTTTATTTCTTCTACAGAAATATACTCGTGAATGAAAACTTTAGAAACTCCAGGGTGAGCCGATCCAAATATTATTGATGGATCAGAAAACAGTTTGTGGTTCGTAGTAAAGGTAATTGGAACAATTGGCACATTGATGCTTTTGGCCAGCTGAAATGCACCTCCCTTGAATCGATCCATTTTTGGATTTTCATCTGGAATTTTTCCTTCAGGGAAGATCACCAAAGACCATCCATTCTTCACCTCTCTAGCCGCTTGAATTAACGATTTTGCAGCTTTCAGACGATTACCCCTGTATACCGGAATATTCAATCGTTTGAAGTAAGTTTTTATCAAAGGATATTTTAAAATTTCGCTTTTTCCAAGAAACAGAAATGGATGATTTGGCAGGATGGAATACATCAAAAATATATCCAGATATGAAATATGATTGGCGATTATTAGATATGGTCCTTCTGGAAGTTTCGAATCTTTTACCTTGTATACATGATAGAAGCATAGAATTCGAACCACCCAGCTCCAAACCACAAAGATTTTAAATGCTCTTTTCTTATTACTAAGTGTAAATAGAAATGGAAAAATGATCGGATAAAAAATAATAGCCGTAATGAAGAACACCACTCCTATGTAGAGCTTCCAAATTAATGAAGGTATCCCGATTAGCCATCTCATAGATCAAAGATATTAACTTTCTTGATCCAACGATCAATCGCACTAAAATCACTAACTTCGGCAAAAATTATTTGAACACAATAATGGCAAGAATACTCACAGGAATTCAAAGTACTGGAACACCGCATTTAGGAAATATTCTAGGTGCAATTGTCCCAGCTGTAGCGATGGCAAATGATCCAAAAAACGAATCATTTTTATTTATTGCTGATCTTCATTCATTGACCCAAATCAAAAACGGTGACGAATTACGAAGCAATACATTGTCTACTGCTGCAACTTGGCTTTCTTTTGGTATCGACCCAGAAAAAACAACATTTTATCGCCAAAGTGATGTGCCAGAAGTAACAGAATTAACATGGTACTTGATGTGTTTTTTCCCGTACTCTCGACTTCAACTTGCTCATAGTTTTAAGGATAAAGCCGATCGCCTAGAAGATGTAAACAGTGGTCTTTTCACCTACCCAATGTTGATGGCTGCAGATATTTTGTTGTACGACGCAGAATTTGTTCCGGTAGGAAAAGACCAAGAGCAGCACTTAGAATTCACGCGCGATGTTGCCAATCGTTTTAATCATCAAATGGGAGAAACTTTTGTTATTCCTGAGGTAACTTTTAATGAATCAACTCAAAAAGTACCCGGTACTGATGGTGAAAAAATGAGTAAATCACGTAACAACTTTATTAATATTTTCCTTCCAGAAAAGAAGTTGCGAAAGCAGGTAATGGCCATTGAAACTGATTCTAAAGGGTTAGATGATGTTAAAGATCCAGACACGTGTAACGTTTTCGGAATTTACAAGTTAATGGCATCTGAGGATCAAATTGACCAAATGCGTAAAAATTACGCTGGTGGTGGGTATGGATACGGTCATGCTAAACAAGAATTATTCGAACTTATACTTGAAACTTTTGCAGTTCAGCGTGAAAAATACGAGCACTATATGGCCAACCCACACTTGATTGAAGAAGCTCTAAAAATTGGTGAAAATCGAGCAAGAAAAGTGGCAAAAGAGGTGCTTCTTCGCGTTCGATCTAAAGTTGGATACTAAATCCCGAACTAATTTGCGGGAAACCGCATTATTTGCTGCTTTTTCTTATATTTGGGTGATTACATTATCATGAATAAACCTATGCGAAAACTCTTTTTCGGTGCTACAATCCTACTAAGTGCACTCTTGACCGCGTGTGGTGGCGATGCCTCAACAGACGAATTAGTTGCTAAAGGAGGTAAAAAATACGGTGGTGACTTCAGCTTTATGTCAACAGAAAAAGCTTCCACTTTGTTTCCAACTTCTACAGCAGATCAATACTCAGCGAGAATAGTTTCTCAAATTTTTGAGCCATTAATGGCGTATAAAGGAAGCGACTTAGCAGTGGTTCCTGCTGTTGCTGAAAGTTTCACTGTAAGTGATGACGCAAAAGAATACACATTCAAGATTCGCAAAGGTGTACGTTTCCATGATGACCCATGTTTTGATGGTAAAGAACGTGAAGTGAAAGCGGCAGATGTTAAGTTCACATTAGAATTAGCATGTTCAGGCCTTCCAACAAACCAGGTGAGCTACTTATTAAAAAACCGTATTGTTGGTGCCGAAGAATTTTACAATAAATCGAGCGAGTCACTCCCATCTTCTGGTGTTTCTGGTATCGAAGTTATAGATGATTACACCATAAAAATTAAGCTAAAAGATGCCGTTCCTAGCTTTGAGCGTATTATGGCACACACTGGGTTAGGAATTGTAGCGAAGGAAGCATACGAAAAGTATAAAGACGATCTAAACAATCACCCTGTTGGAACAGGTCCTTTCACGCTAAAAAATAAATCAGACGAAAAAATAGTTCTTGAAAGAAATCCAAATTATTGGAGAGTAGATGATTTTGGAAACCAATTGCCGTTCCTAAGCACTGTAACTGTCACTTTTGCTCAAGATAAGCGCAGCGAATTGATGGCATTTAGAAACAGTGAAATCGACATGGTGTTAGAAATTCCTGTTGACGAGATTCAGAATATTTTAGGAACCTTAAAGGACGCTCAAGAAGGAAAGAACGTTCGTCACAAGGTTGACTCCAAAAAAAGTTTAAGCATACTTTACATTGCTTTTGCATGCGAAAGTGATGAGTTCAGTGATGTTAAAGTTCGACAAGCTTTTAATCATGCAATCGATCGTAATGAAATCGTTGATAATTGGTTAGAAGGTGAAGGTTGGCCCGCAACTGGAGGAATTGTTCCAGATATGGCAGGATACGATAATGAAGCCGTAAAAGGTGTTAAACCAAATGCTGATAAAGCTCGTGCTCTTCTTTCGAGTGCAGGATTCCCAAATGGAAAAGGATTCCCTGTTCTAGACTTCTATGTAAATGGCAAAGAGGGATCTTCCGATCACATGATGGCTAAATCAATCAAAGCTCAATTGAAAGAAGTTTTAAATGTTGATTTGAATATCAAATTGTGTTCAATCGAGGAAAGAGAAGCTGCAATTGCCGATGGAACTGCTAAAATTTGGAGAGCTGGATGGATTGCGGATTACCCTGATGCAGAAAACTTCTTGAATTTGTTCTATGGAGGAAATGCGAGCAACCAACAGATGATGGTAAATTCATTTAAGTTCAAGAGTGACAAGTATGATGAGCTTTACGATGCTGCTCAATCAGAGAATGATCCTGAAAAGAGAATGAAATTATTGACTCAATGTGATCAAATCATTGTTGATCAAGCTCCAGTTATGCCGATTCTTACCGATGATCATATTGTGATGATCAATGCACGTGTAAGAGATTTCCAAGCGAACTCGATGGAGTCGTTAAACCTTACAGATATCTTCATAAAGGAATTTAAAAAGGATTAAGCACGAAGAACTTCTTTGACGATTTCATAGCAAACTAGATCATCAAAATTGGGTACATGGACCTTGAAGTATTTTAATAATAAATCAAGTGCTTTTTCACGAACTTCTCTTTTGTAATTACTCTTTCCTGCTTCGCTGTTAATCAGGTTAGCAATCAATGTTATTGCTTGAATCTCATTTTGATCCGAAGATTGAAGAGTTCCATTTCGAATTATTCCCTCCTCTAAATCAAAAAATGGGTAATCTAGTTGTACTGATTCAACATACGGTTGAATACCAATTATTTCAGATAATTCTATTAAAAAACGAATAGGATAAATCGCAACATTCTCTGTTCCACCAAGAGCGTCAATCAATTCGCGTAGTGCGTTAAATACAAATTTATCGTGCTCCTCTTCCCTGAACGATTTTCTAATTACTTCTGCCATAAAAAAGGCAATGGTCGACTTAACCGGATCCAATTGAAATGAGCTCGCTCCCAAATTATTAACGGAAGTCAAATTTAACAGCTTGCTATCCTGACGGCCGTAATAATCAATCTCACAAAAAGACATTGGGAAAAGAGCATGTGCTTTCTTCTTCCCTCCTTTAAACAAGAAACTTTTTCTACCAAATTCTTCAGTATAAAAATCAACGATTAAGCTTGTCTCAGAATATGAAATTCGATGCAGGAATATTCCAGTGGTTGACGCCTTCATTATTCGTTAATGATCAATACTTTTCCTACGTATCTTCCTTTAGTTTGATTGGATGCTGTCCAAATAAGATAAACACCTGTTTTAGCAGGGTCCCCTTGAAGTGTTTTTCCGTCCCAAGTTGCTGTACCACCGTTTGAGGTTGTTTTGTAGACCACATTTCCTGCAGCATCTGTTATCTTCACATCTGAATCATATTTAATTCCTTGGATTGTAATTGGGCCGTTAAATTCGGGTCTTTTCGGATTTGGAAAAACTGTTACATCAGAATAATTTGGGTCTTCATATGTTGCATCCGTTCTATATGAAACCAGACCGCGATCAGTAATAATGAATAATTCGCCCGTTTCTTGATTTAATTCTAAATCGACAATAGCATCTGATATCAAAGGTGAATTATCCATCGTGTGTTGCTCAATAATCTCTTGACCATCCGCTGAAAGTAAAATGATGCCAGAATTAGCGGTGCCAATCCACTTTCTATTTGCTCCATCTACCTCGATATCAGTAATATGAGTGGCACCCAACAAATACTCAACATTTCCCTCATATTCAAGTTTTATTCGCTGCGCATTATACTCTCCTGGACCAGCATCAAATGCGCCATCTGAATTATATAAAATTGCGAAACCAGCATCTGTTCCTATCCAAATTTCATTATCAAAATCTACCGCAATTGCAGTCACCTCAGAAGAAGGCAAAGCACCCGTTGATGCTCCAGTATTTAGATTGATCAATTTATCATCCGCTGTATTCGAAAGTGTACCATTATTATTATAGCCATGCAATCCCTGTCCCCTAAAAGCAAACCATTTGTTTCCATTGTAATCAACAACTAACTTTCTGGAAAGCTTATCTTTTGCTTGCACACCGCAATCGTACGAATACCACTGACCATCACTCGATAGAACTTTCAAAGGCTCATTCGCCCAACCATTTAAAACCCACAGATTTCCTTCATCGTCATATTCTGTTCCTGTGATTAACGAGAGACCATTTCCTAAGGTAGTTTGTTCTAACGTAGAATTTATGTGAGTAAATGTATCAACAGTCTGAGCTTCTTCATCAAAAACAGTTACAGGAACTTTAGAATATGTCCCAACTGCAAAACGTTCGGGTTTGTTAGGGTCAATTGTAACGGCGATGTAATCAAAAATTTCTGTACCCATGGTCCACTCTTGAACGTTGGTTCTATCGTAAAGCGACCATTCTTCATCCTCAAACAAATAAAGCCCACGAATATTGTAAGTATTATTAATCTCAGCGATTCCGCCACTAACTGTAGCCAATCGACCTTTCTGCCAATCCATTGCAAAGAAATCTCCTTTGGGTGGGCCGACAAAATTATAAGTCTGGTAAGATGTGCTGCTGACTTTCATTAAACCATTATTTCCATCAGCCATCCAATAATCTGCGCCATTTTTAATCAACATATTTGGACTCAGCTCGAAACCTGCGAAAGATGAAAATACGAGATCCTGTCCAAATGATGCATTATAGACAATTGAAACACCACTATAATTCACTACCAATTTATTATCAATAACAGTAATCGAATTTATCTGAGATGGAAACGACTCTGATACCGTAGGCAAAAGGCCAGCTCCTGAAACTTGATAAACTGAATCTTCTGCATAATTAACATGATCCAAAAGAATAAATAAGTCATTGGAAACAAACTCAATTCCTTTGTAAGAATTAGATGCTAAATACGGCACCCTTGAATCGACAACCCATTGAGTTGGATCTGGCAATGCTGGATTATTTAATGATCCCTTAAAAAGTTGGTTTTCAGTTAAAGCGTATATCGAATCGTTTTTGAGGAGTAAATCCACAATTGGAGTATTCCCATTTGTTGGGTAATAAGTTTCCCGCACTTCATTTTTAACGGGATCAACCTTTACGATACCAAACCCTGTAGCACAGTACATATAACCCTGATACTCTCTCCACTTATAAATCCTTTTTTGACCTTGAATGGGAGCTAATTGAATTGCTGGGATATTCGTAACTGAATTTCCTTTAATATGATCAATGTTACCATTATCATATCCAATAAAAACGGAATTACTTGAAGATGATTTACCGAGGCAGGTAACAGTAATATCTGACAAACCATTCACTGCATCCCAAACACTCACTTCTGAAGAGCTTTCGTCGTACTCAGAAACTCCATTTAAGAAAGACGCATATACCTTTCCATCGACATAAACGACGTCACTTGCATTATTTGAAGGCACATGAAGTCGCCATTGCCCAGTACCAATTTGAGAAATAGAATATCCTGAAATAAAAAGAAATACAATAAGTAGTCGCATGTGCATAATTATAGGCGATAAACGCTAAAAGCGCAAAAATATTTGAATTTGTCTATTATTTATCGCTGTTTCTTGTCGATTACTTTCGATCTACTAAATTTGTTGGTGAATTGAATAAGTGATTTAGGCTCCGTAGCTCAACTGTATAGAGCACTGGATTTCGGCTCCAGCGGTTGCAGGTTAGAATCCTGCCGGGGTCACTAGGTAAAGACTCGTTAGAAATAACGGGTCTTTTTTTGATAGTCACATTTTGTTGGATTCTAACGATCATTCCTCCATGTTGTTGCTTCCTATTCGGTATATCGTCTCTGATTCTTTCATAATCTCCATGGAGGGGTCAGAAGATAACGACTCGTTAGGAGAACATAGTCTTCCAATTAGATTATCGAAAAAACGTCAATTAACTTAATTGATTTTCAACTAATTTGAAATATTCACCTTTCATTTCAAGTAAGTTTTTATGGGTACCCCTCTCAACAATCCTACCATCCTTGAGCACAATAATTAAGTCAGCATTTTTAATTGTACTTAATCTATGTGCAATTATTATTGCGGTTCTATTCTTCAAAAAGCTCATAATATTATTCATGATATTCTTTTCGTTGACAGTATCCATTGCAGAAGTTGCTTCATCGAAAAAAACGAATTCAGGATTTTTGTAAACAGCCCTAGCGATAAGTAATCTTTGTTTTTCTCCTCCACTTAGCGAGATACCCACTTCACCAATTTTGGTGTCATGTTTCATTGGTAAATTATTCACTTTGTTTTCCAATTCAGCAACTTTTAAGGCAAACTTTAGTTTCTCCATATTAGGGGCTTCATCAGATAGTGTGACATTTTGACTTACAGTACCACTAAAAATGTATCCTTCTTGCATAATAACGCCACAAAACGATCTCCAATCAGATAAATTAATTTGATTAATGTTTTTGTCATCTACTAAAATCTCGCCTTCAGTAGCAAAGTAAAATCCAAGCAATAGTTTCAGTAAAGTAGACTTTCCACTACCACTTTCTCCAACTATTGCTACAATACTATCTTCAGGTATTTCTACGTTTAGATCCTTAAGGGTGTACTCATCATCACTTAAGTTATATTTAAAGCTAACGTTTCGAATACTAATTTCATTTTTTGAAATTTCTTTTAAATCAAGTTTGGTATCATCAAGTTCTTCCTTATTGTTATATAAATCTGTTAATCTATCGAAAGACAATTTCGTTCGTTGAATATTTTTAGTTTGCTTAATTATATCATCAAATGGTGCTGCTAATTGGCCAAGAATATAGGTGATCATCATCATAACACCAATAGTCATGGTATCTTCAATCACTAAATAAGAGCAAAACCCCAGTAACACAATATCACGAACTTTGGAGATAAATGAGACTCCATCTACCATTAGGAAATCTACATAAGTTGATCGAATTTTGACCTTTTTTAATTTTTCCTCCGTTAAGAACCAATTTTTAAGTCTATTACGTTCAGCGCTATTTATTTTTACTTCAGAAATACCCATAATAAGTTCGTACACATTATTCCTGTTTTCCGACTCTAGAGTAAACAAAGAATAATCTATTAATTTCTTCTTTTTTAAAAAGAATAATGTGTAAACAAAGGAGAGTACGCTAAAAACAATGAAATACAAAAATATCTCGTGATTATGATAGATCAACAAACCAGAAAACACTATGATATTCATCAAGTTAGTTGCTAGGCTGATCAGATTAAAAGAAATGAAATTATTGATCCGTCCTTGGTCATTTAATCCTTCAATTAAGTCTGATTTGAACTTACTATCATGGAAACTAATGGGTAGATTTAATATTTTTCTAAAATATGATTTATTTAAATCGATATTAATATCTAAACTGATCTTTGTTGTTAAAATTTCTGATATGCTTTGAGAGGCTAGAAAACCTAAAACAAATAACAATTGAATCAACAGTACCTTTGTTACTACATGGATATTCTTCATGAGAATTCCTTGATCCATGCTTTCTTTTAGTAATAAGGGCATTGCCCAATTAGTTCCGAGAACAACTAATGTGAGCAACATTGAGATTAAAAATTTACCCTTATTTTTAACTAAAACAGCATTAACATTTTTCCAAATTGGATTATCATTAAGGGGTTTCTTTTCAAATATTATTTCTTTTGGTCCCTCAAGTTCCTTTTTCGGTTCTAAAGCGATTGCTAAACCCGATGAGTTAGACAACCACTTTGCATTGAAAATTTCAGAGTTAAGTTTAAGTTTGCCGAAACTTGGATCTACTATGTAATAAAATTTCTTCCCTCTTCTCTCCTTTATTTTCTCAATTACGACATAATGACCATGATTTAAGAAAAGAATCCCCGGCAAAGGCATATCTTCAATATCAGAAAGATCAATTTTAACCGATGCTGTTTGAAAACCAAGACTCTCAAGGTAATTCCTAATGTCCTTAATTGAAACTCCTAGCTTTGAAACTTTTAACGCTGATTTTATTTCCCGCAATCCTAGCTTTAGTCCGTAATAATTACAAACCATTTGAACACAAGCGGGACCACAATCATTTGCTTCTAATTGATAATAAAATTTAATGGACTTCTTCCTTTTCATTAAAAAACAATTGGTCTAATCTTTCTATAATAATATCATCTTTATCTTCTGGACTGTAACCCATTTGGCAAATGTCCATACCTAAGGCTTCGAGGTTAATTTGATGACACCCCCCTCCACACAAAGGTAAAATTCTACAATTTTGACAAGCTTTCGATTGAATTTTAAGCGTTTCCCAAGTTATTAATTTGTCGTTCCAAACCAATTCACCATTATCATTTAAATGACCATACTTGTTTTCATCAGAAAAATCGCGAGCTGTACATTTATAAATATCACCATTGTAATTAATTACCACTTCATTTGATTTATCAGCATAGCATGGGTAACTAAAATTGTTAAATAGCTCATCTCCTTCAGCTTTAGGAATTAAACCAGCATCACTAAATGCTTTTTTAGCAATCATTAACTCAGATACAACCTCATCATTGTTGTCCTTATCCTGCCAAACTCTATGAAAACTGACTGTAAAATTAGTTAACTCTTCTTGTTTGAAGTGAGATAAATCTGGGGCAATCTCTTTAACAGAACTTATTGTATCCGCAGTATAATTAATTCGCAACATTACCTCAACTCCTACAGCTAACAATTTCTGAATAGAATCAATGATTTTATCGTACGATCCGCCTTCTTTCTTTGCAACACGTACGTTATTATGTACATCACGACTTCCATCTAATGTAATTTGGAAAAACTTACCTTCATTTCCCTCCAAAAGGTGATTAAGTATTTTATCACTTAATAAATAACCATTTGATGTAAAAGAAATTGAAAACACAACATTTGGATAGTCACTATACTTACTTCTAAAATGATCGATTATCGGTCGGGTAACCTTACTGTAGTACATTAACGGCTCTCCTCCAAAGAAAGACAGCTCAAATGTTTGTAATTCCTTCTGATCATTTAGCACATTGTCAATGAACTTACAAATCCTCTCAATATTTCCGTCGCTAATTTTAGACCCCTCTACATGAGACTCATAGCAATACCAACACTTAAAATTACAATTCATCGTTGGGTTAATTATCAAGCGATAATGATCTTTAGCATTATCAATTTGACGACTGCGCTCAATTATTTCAGCTAATTCATCGTCTGTATCTTCAATAATCGCTTTAATATTTATTAGATCCTGATAAACACTTGGATGGTTTTGCTCAATAACTGGGAGATTTTCTGGTAAAAGATCGGATAATTCTTTCTTTACAATTACACATTGATCTTCTCTTGAATTGTATATAGCCGTTAAGCTATCTGTTAAATTAATCGTATTGTTGAATCTGCTAATTTTCTTCATGGTTAGTTCTTTTTAGAGTTAAAAAAGATTGTTATAGGTTATTATTAAAAATTAAACTGGATAACTAATATTATCCAGTTATTGTACATCTACGACCGTTGATAGAATTGTCGCAGTCACCGTTTGAGCATTTTCGGTCGTTAATTGACCCTTGACAAGTTGCTGTACCATTGATACAACCAGAAGAATTGTATCCGATTGCACCAAACTCATTTGATTCTGATTTTTGAATGATTAATGACTCTTGATTATTGTTCAACATTTTATCCTCTAATTTGGATAAGAAAGTGTTTAAGTTATTTGTCTTCATAATATTAAATTTTAAAATCCTACTCTATTAAGGTTTTTCGGACACACCCAACCTATAACAATCTATTGTTTATATTATCATCTTCTTTTCCGTTTATTTTCTTCACATTTTTATTTCCAAATGAGTAGCCAACACTCATCATAATTGTTTTGTAATAATTAATTGTTTTGCTAAACTCATATGATGTGTTTTGCTGATTAATAACTAAAGTGGATCGTGCTAAATCATAAAGATTCAATGAAAAAGTCCAATTTTTCAATGTCTGCTTCATACCCAATTCAAATGAATTTTGCTGATTGAGGGTGCCGAAAATTGCACGATTAGAACTTAAATATCCGTAGCTCATTAGCAAATAAAACCCTCGATTCTTTCCAAGAATTAACTGACTTCTAGCGAATGCTGAGTAATTGGTGTTTTTGAAACTGAGATCAACATCGTTATACTCTGCAGTTGTTGTTTCATGAGCTAAATTGGCAATTAAGGAAATATTCCACCTTCCTTTAAAAAACGTTCTAGAATAAGTGAAATTTGAATAGAACTCATTCGAATTTCCATAGTTGTCAACTGTAGATTTGACCCAATTACTATCCAATACAATTTCAAAATCATTGAATAGGTTCTTGTCATGAGCATATTCGAACAGCACAAAAAAGTCCCCGAAAAAGCTATAGTCTAATGTAATTTCATCACTTAATGTAGGTCGAATATTAATATTATTTTGCCTAAAAGAATTTGCGCTCGTATATGTAATAAATGGATTAAGATAGCTGTATTGAGGCCTCGTAATATGTCTAGAATACTCTAATGAAACTTCATGATCATCATTAAACATATAAAAAATGCTCGCAGAAGGAAATAAGTAAATACTACTTAAAGTTGCAATTTCTGTATTTTGCTTTACCTCACCTCTGAAATTAAACTGCTCTACTCTCGAACCAATAGTAGATTCAAACTTCTCGCCAATGTTAAAATCATAGGCTCCATAAATTCCAAGAATTTGATCGTGATAAAGAAACCTATTAGAAAGTAGGGTGTCTATTACAAACGAACTACCAGCAACATTTTGATTTTCAAAATCATTATCTATTCCACTTGAAATAAATGAAGCACCAAAACTTAACTTATTTCCTTTATTACTTCTTTTAGAACCATCAAATTTTATATTTAATATTTCAGTAGAAATGTCTGAAATTTGTCTAAAAGTAAATGGTAATAAACTCGAAGAGTATTCGTTATTAAAATCCTTTTGCGAGCTTAACTTTCTATTGTAATATCCAACTAAACCTGAATAGGACATCCCACTAGAATCATTTTTGTAAGAATAGCTTAAAATATTTCTGTTCTTATAATTGTTGTTTTCAGGGGTTTCATTAATCGATGAATGATTAATAACATAATTGTTATTCTGAACTATTTCACTTGTGGTTAGGTACTCTCGATTAAAAGTATTTATTGATAGATTTGTTTGTAATTCAATTGTACTTTTTGTGCTTAGTTGATAGCTCGAATTCACAAACAATAAACCGTCATCTTGCCTTGATTTAGAATGGATATCAATACTGGATGTTGTTTGGGTTAATCTATCTAAATAATAACTATCTGAATCATATCGGTAGAAATTTCTATTTAATGATAAACCCGAAGTTATGTTAAATTTACCTTTTGAAACGCTCAAGAAACCCTTCATATTTGGAGAGTTGTAGAAAGATTGCCTATCGGATAAAGTTATTGTACCTCTAACTCCATCCCTTTTGTCTCTATAAAGAATAATGTTAATAATACCTCCTGCTGTTCCTGCATCAAAACGACTATCCGGATTGTTTATTATTTCAATCTTCTCAATGTTTTCTGCTGGTATTGAGTTTAACATTGCAATTGCAACTTGAGCATCTTCCACCCTTTTACCATTGATAAATATTTGTGCTGAAGTATTATTAAGAATCTTTAGTGAGTTATCACTTTCTGATGTAGAGATAATTGGTACGAAACTTAAAAATTCTAAGCTTGATTTTCCACGAGCAAATTCAGACTGATAAACATCGTCAACTACATATTTACCAAGCTCTTTTTTTAGTTTTGGACGTGTCGACTTTACAGTAACCTCATCAAATAAACTAAACTTTGGTAATTGAACCTGTCCTAAGTTAACATTACTACTAACAATGAGTTTTCTTCTGAATAAGATGCTGTCAAACGAAGTAACTGTCAAATCAAACACCCCTTCTTTTTCTGAATAAAGTATAAATTTCCCCAAACTGTCAGTTACAAAAGCATCTTGCGTGATGCCAATTGTATCCTTTAAAAAGACCTTAACGTAGGGGACTTCTGTACTTTTAGAGTCAACAACTTGTCCGCTAATTTTGAATTGACTTAAAACACTTGTGGGTACTACTAAAACCCCAACAAATAATATTTGAAATAGTAGTTTATACATAAAAAGCCTAAAAGTTTGAATGTTATCCAACACACTTATTCAAAAGCTAAAACCTTATGCAATACGATTTTATGGTTAGGTTATGTACTAAGTGATGCTGAAAAGTTAATTTTGGGAAATGTAATAATCCACGGTGAATAGAAACAAAAAATATAATTGATATTTCAAGATTCTATGGAAAAACAGGTTTAAAACAATTCAGATTAACGCGCTTTATAGGTATAAATACCTGTAGTATTTTCTGTTTTTTAAATTTAATTTGAGGTAATTTCAATAAAAACCTGATCTCAAATAGTCATTTCGAATTGATTGTTGAACTTTTACCTATAAACAAATGTAAAAACCCTGCCCACACGCAAGCGAATAGCTTTCCGTAACACCTTGGGTAGCAAGTGTTTTTGGTGGCTGCGGTAGCACCCGCACAAATTTACACGGCTTGGCAAGTGAAAGGAAACTAGCAGCTGAAGGGCGCTAGGCAGCCCACTATTAAAACTCGAAAATCACCCCAATGGTTGGTGTTACCGTTGCACTTTGGTTTTCGATAAGTATTGGAATGGCATTCGATCCGTCTTGAGCCAATGGCTGACCATCAGTGGTAGCAAACCCAGTGTTGTCCTCGTTACGTTTGAATGTGTAGTAAGAAGGTGATTGTTGTTCGAAGCCGATTATGTTCTGGATATCAATGTAACAATCGAAACTGACTTTTTTCAAGTTGAAAATTTTGTCGATGCGAAAGTCGAGTTGATTGAAATCTTTCAATCGTTCTGAATTCACATTATTGAAATCTAACACACCATTTCCAGTGAGTGCATACACCTGTTGAGAAGCGGTTAAATCGTATGGCGTGTATGGAACGCCTCCTGCATAACGGTATTTTAAGCCAAGCTTCCAGTTCTTGCCAAAGTTCCAACCAAAAGTAGATGAAAACAAGTGTTGGCTATCCCAAGCGGATGGAATTAACTCACCGTCTAACCCAGAGAAAAGGGACCGAACATAGGTGTAGCTCAACACATAAAAAATGTTTTTGACCAACTTTTGCTGAACGAAGACCTCAAATCCATAGGTTTGACCGTCACCTGTGCTTGCTACTGCTTCGTTTCCTACAGCACCGAATTCTTGACCTTGATTTGCTAACGAGATTCCGTTTGCGATAGAAACTGGATAATTCGAGTACTCTTTATAGAACCCTTCGAGGGTGATGCGCATTCCTTCGTTTGGCAACCACTGTCCACCTAAAACATAATGATCAGATTGGATGTATTTCATCGATTTATTGACCAATTCGTTATTGGCATCACGGTAACCGAGGTTGGTGTAGGTTGGAATTTTGTAATAACTCCCCACGGATGCGGTTAAGTCGAATTTCTTATTGATGTGGTAAGCGAAAGAAACGCGTGGCGACAAGGTGTTGAGAGGGTTATTTCCATCTTCTGTGAACGAATTCATATCGGAACGCACACCGAATGCCACCAACAATTTTTCTTTAAAGAAATTCTTAGATACTTGTCCAAACAATCCATATTTAAAAAACTCGATGGCAGAATTGTTTTGAATCGCGATTTCTGGAACAACAACATTTCCGGTTGAGTCCACTTGCTCGGCTGCCAAACGATTATAAAGTTGATAATTGTACTTTACGTATTGGGCCATTAAGCCATATGAATATTTCCAACCGTTTTTGTAGTGATTGACATCGAAACGCAGTTTGTTTTCTATCTCCTGCGACTTCAATTTGAAGTTTCTAAAATCTTCATTGCCGTTTTGTGCATCTTCGAACTGATCCAATTGATTGTCGAACATGTTTCTACTCACCGCCAAATTGTAGAATCCATTTTTAATTCTGCGCTTTAACGCCACACCATTTGTGTAATTCCATTGGGTAATAAACGGCAGAGAACGACGTAAATATTCTGTTTCGTCATTGTCCTCTCGAGTAGGTGCGAAGTTAAATCGATCGTAAGCTCCGAGCCCTAAAACGGTGATTGTTGTTTTATTGTCTGGTCGAAAGGTTGTTTTGAATTGAAAATCGGAGAAATTCGGTCGTATTGGTAAATCGATCAACTGAAACAGAAAATCTAAATACGAAGTACGCGCCGACAAAAGGAAGTCGTTTTTCTTTCCCATTGGTCCTTCGAGCGTTAAAACACTTTCGGTAAAACTTGCACGCACATTTCCGGACAATTTTTCGCGGTTTCCTTGTCGTTGTTTGATTACAAACGTCGATGCAAGTGCATTATCATATCGGGCATCAAACGCTGAAGAAGATAATTTCAAATCTTCAATAAAAGAAACATTCAAAATTCCTTGTGCACCACCAGAAGATCCTTGCGTTTGAAAGTGATTTAGAACAGGAATTTCAATTCCATCCAAGTAATATACATTCTCGTTGGGTGCTCCACCACGGATGATGATATCGTTTCGTTGCGCTCCACCAGATGAGCCTCCAACTCCCGGAAGCGTTTGCACCACTTTCGACACATCAAAATTTCCACCAGGATTTGATTCTATTTCAACTGCTGTTAGTTTTTGCACTGACAGTGGGTTGACCATATCGGTTGTCGCAGCTACTTTATCACTCTCAAAAACCACTTTCACCTCATCCAACTCTTGTGCTACTGGTCCCAATTGAAAATTTACCGTTTCTACGTTACCAGAGTTCACCACGACATTAAACTTCTTCTGCGGTTCGTATCCTTGGAAAACTACTTTTATTGTGTACGTTCCAACTGGTAATTCGATGCGATAATTTCCATCAAAATCAGATTCTGCACCAAACTGTGTTCCCTCAGCAAACACTTTTGCCAAACCAAGAGGTTCTTCTGTGTTCATGTCTTTTACATTTCCTTGAATAACACCTGTGTTTTGTGAATAGGAAAATGAACCTAAAAGAACTAGGATTAAAGAAAGGAGAAAAAGTTTTATTTTCATTTCTGTTTAATGTTAATTAAACAAAGTTAAACATTTATTTAGTAAATTGTTCAAATTTTTAATAAGTAGACATTTCGTCATTTTTTTTTCATAAAACTTGATTGAAGTTCTGTAAAACCGTCTTGAAAACTGTCATTTTTACAGGTTTAATCATTTGGTTTTCAATTTGATATAAGACTAAACAGAAAAACATTTAAACACAATATATCATGGGAATTTTAATGAAAAACGCGGGCCATATCTTGAACAACTTACCATCAATGTTGGAAGAGTCCTTTCCAAGGGATTTTTTTGATTGGGTAGATTCAAATGTTACTACACGTATGAATGCTCCTGCTGTCAACATTCAAGAGACAGAAAACAGTTTCAATCTAGAAGTAGCTGCACCCGGAATTAAAAAAGAAGACTTCCACGTAGAATACAAAAACGATCGACTTTCTATTTCCGCGCAAAGTTCATCTTCAACGCAAGAGGAACAAGAAGCCAAGTACACACGAAGAGAATTTAGTTATCAGCGTTTTGAGCGCTCATTTAAACTACCAGAAAAATGGATTGATAGCGATAACATTCAGGCAAAATACGAAAACGGAATTTTACACGTTACAATACCTAAGAGGTCTGCAAATCAATCTGATAACTCTAAGAGGATTGATGTGGCTTAATAAAGTCTTATCAAGTTTCAAGGGAGCCGAGCATTGTTGTTCGGCTCTTTTTTTGTTTCTAAAACTAGCTTCAATTCTTATTTTTGAAGAACATTGGCATCATCATTGGTTAATGAACTTTCGATTTATTATTGAATAAAAAAATACGCATGAAAAAACTACTACTTTTTGGAGCTTTAATCAGTATTAACTTGGGGGCTTCTGCCCAAATTATTGACGACAACAAAGTTCGATTCGATTATATCCAACTACCCAATATAGTTATCGATGAATCTTATGATACATACGAGGTAATTGTTGAACACGGCTATCAGCAAGCGAACCAAGATTCAATTCTGCTTAATGAAGCGCGTCAAAAGCTGGCAATGGATGCTTACGAAGCTGAATTAGCTTGGTATAAGCGTTCAATCGATTCAATTGAACGATCTTATTTAACACAAATGGCTGATTGGGAGATTCGAACGAATAAAGGAGAAACACAGGCAAACGGTCAACCATTAACACAACCTACTTCACCGATGTACCCATCAGCTCCAATTTATCCTGAGGCAATTGTTTCAAATTTACATAGTGAACTGAATGAAACAACCGTAATTAATGCAACTGATTTACAAGGGTTCAGTAAAGGCGCTAATGGGGCTAAAATCACAATTAATGTCCTACCAATTCAGGATATTTCAATAAAGGAAACGAAAAAAGGAACGGGCTCTTCTACCAAGTACACTTATCACGCATACTATCGTTTGCCTATCGAGTTAACGGTGGAGACTCCTTCACAGGGTATACTAATGAAGTTGCGTATCCTTGAAGATCAAAAAAGCTACAAAATTGGTGAGTACAAAAGCAAGTACGAATATCAGCGAGAAATGATTGATCGCAAAGTAACTTTTAATGCTGATTTAGAACGCCACGCTCGCACACAAGCTTTGAATATTGCGAACAGTTATTTAAATGACGAAATCGCCTATCCTGTTAAAACTCGTGTAGCTGAACTCTATCAAGTAAAAAGACATAAAAACTACGATTACTCAGACGTTACTACAGCATATACTTATACAATTCAGGCAGTTGAATTAGTAAAATCAGATAAAGACCGCTCTAGTGCACTTGATGCTATCAATAAGGCTATTTCAGCTTGGGAAGTGATAATGGAAGAAAGTTACCCATCTGAAAACAAAGCTCGTATCAACGATAAAATTACGGCGATGATTCAATGTAATTTAGCTGAACTTTATTTGTGGAAAGCCGACTTTAATCAAGCTGAACTACAATTGAATTTAGCCATTGCGAATGGAGGTAAATTTAAGCGTCACGCGGAAGATGAAAAACCTTTTTTAGCCAATCAAAAGAAACGTTGGGATGCGACTCATTAAACCTATTTCCGAATACTATCAACAAGAAAGTGAACGATTGATTTATCGTGCATTCCAAAAAGGAGATGTCGATTCATTTCTACCTTTTTTTGATAGAGAAGATTACATGAAATTTCTAGCTCAAGACATTTCGATTCCAGCAAGAGAACGTGCTGAAACCTGGATTAATCGTCAAATTCAGCGCCAAAACGAAGGAGAATATGGTCAGCTAGCAGTGATAGAAAAAGCAACTGGTGAATTTATCGGAGTTGGTGGTATTATCGCACGCAACTGGGATGGTAAAGAGGATTACGAGATGACATATTCGCTAATTCCAGCATTTTGGGGCAAGGGATATGCACGTGAATTAGTCCAACATTTTATTGAGTTTTCAAAAGAAAATTTACCTGTGGAAAGCGTCATATCCATGATTCACCCAGAAAACATAGCGTCGCAAAAAGTGGCATTCGCAAACAGATTGAAACTTGATGGGAAATGGCAGTTTTTGGATATCCCGGTCAATATTTACAGAGTTTCGCTCGATAAATAGTATTTTGAAGAATGTCGTCAACTAAAATTTTTGAATTACAAAAACAGCATTTTAATTCGAATGCTACTAAACAGGTTTCCTATCGAATTCAGTTACTGAAAAAACTAAAGGAGGTTATTCAATCGAATGAAAAAGAAATTTACGACGCCATTTATCAAGACTTTGGAAAATCGGAATTCGAGACTTTCTTAACGGAACTGGGACTGCTCTATCACGAAATCAACTTATTGATTAAAAAAACGCGTAAATGGTCGAAAAGGAAACGTGTATTAAGTGATCTTGCCAATTTCCCTGCTAAAAGTTTTATCCAACCTGAACCGCTCGGTGTTACTTTAGTCATTGGTGCGTGGAATTATCCCTATCAGCTTTCTTTGATGCCAGCTTTAACCGCTATCGCTGCTGGAAACACAGTAATTCTCAAGCCAAGTGAACTTCCATCGAGAACATCAGCTGTGATGGCAAAAATCATTAATTCAAATTTTGATAAGGCCGTTTTTCATGTAATTGAAGGTGGAATTCCCGAAACTAGTGAGTTACTTGAGCTACCTTTCGATAAAATCTTCTTCACTGGAAGTACAACGGTGGGCAAAATAGTGTACGAAGCTGCGGCTAAAAACCTAACTCCTGTTACACTCGAATTAGGCGGCAAAAGTCCGACTTTCATTCTGAAGGACACCAACATAGAACGAACAGCCCAACGAATTGTTTGGGCAAAGTTCTTAAATGCAGGACAAACGTGTGTTGCGCCAGATTATATTTTAGTCGACAAAGAAATTGAAACGCAATTATTGGAAGCAATCAAAGCTGAAATTCAATCTAAATACGATTTAAGTGGTGGCCTTCCTGAAAACTATCTACAGATCATTAACGATCGAAATGTGCAACGTCTAAAGAATTTAATTGACCCTGAAAAATGCTATTTGGGTGGAGAGATCAATACGGAAAAACGCATCATTCACCCAACTATACTTCAGAATGTTTCCTTCGAAGATAAAGTGATGCAAGAGGAAATTTTCGGTCCAATTCTACCGGTGATCTCTTATAATAATCTAGATGATGTAATTTCATATGTAAAGTCGAAACCAAAACCATTATCGACATACATATACGGTAAGAACCAACAACAGATTAACAAAATACTGAATGAAGTTTCTTTCGGTGGAGGTTGTGTAAACGATAGCATGATGCATTTATCTAATAGTCGATTACCATTTGGTGGTGTTGGTCACAGTGGAATTGGAAGCTATCATGGAAAATCTGGATTTGATGCATTCTCTCATTTCAAAAGTGTTGTTCATAAGTCGTTTTGGTTAGAGCCGAATATCAAATACGCTCCATACACTTCGAGAAAATTGAAACTGATTAAATGGTTGTTGGGTTGAATACAATAAATTGGTTTCAAGTCTGTTATAAACCTGAAACCAGAAAATGTCCCGCAATGAAAATCCTTTTAACAATCTCCGTATTGAGTCTAAGCTCCATGGCTTTCTCTTCTGAAATTTCTTCTTTTAATCAAGTCAAAACCGAAATTAGTTTTGATAAAGGCAAAAAAGCGCGCAGAGGAAAACGTGCTAACCGCAAGCGAAAAAGAAGATGCCAAAAAGCCGCACGCCGAAATTTTGCTGGATAATTAGTCGGTTTTAAGTTGAGGTGAGCCTCGATTCATTTCCAAAAACCCACTATCTTTATCCACTATCATGGCGAAAGTAAAATCAGCATATTTCTGTCAAAATTGTGGGTATGAAACCCCAAAATGGCTCGGTAAATGTCCTTCTTGTGGTGAATGGAACACATTTGTGGAAGAACTTATTCAAAAACAAGTTCCTCAGGTTGTTGCCTTTTCGAAATCACAACAAACGGCAAAACCACAATCCCTACAAGAAATTGCAAAGCAAGAACATGACCGTATTCTATTTCCGGATGATGAATTAAATCGCGTTTTAGGTGGCGGAATTGTACCTGGATCACTGATTCTTTTTGGTGGTGAACCTGGAATTGGAAAATCAACCTTATTGCTTCAACTATCGGTTACTTCGCCGAACTTAAAAGTACTCTACGTTTCTGGAGAGGAAAGTGATCAGCAGATTAAAATGCGATCAGAGCGAATTGGTGTTAAAAACGATGATTGTTTTATCCTCACAGAGACGAACATTCAGAACATTTTTCAGCAAGCAGAACAAATTCAGCCTCAATTATTAATCATTGATTCGATCCAAACGCTTTATTCGTCACAAATTGAAAGTTCTCCGGGAAGCATTTCTCAAGTGCGTGAATGTACAGCACAGCTTCTTCGTTACGCGAAACAGAGCAATGTTCCTGTATTTTTGATTGGTCACATTACGAAAGAAGGATCGCTTGCTGGACCGAAAGTTTTGGAGCACATGGTGGACGCCGTTCTTCAGTTTGAAGGGGATCGAAATCACATTTATCGTTTACTTCGATCGATTAAAAATCGTTTTGGAAGCACAAATGAACTGGGAATCTATGAAATGAATGGTTCTGGACTTCGTCAAGTTGAAAATCCGTCTGAAATTTTAATTACCAATACGGATAGTTCTCTTAGCGGGATTTCAATTGGAGCTACAATGGAGGGAATGCGACCAATGTTGATCGAAGTGCAAGCTTTGGTAAGTACAGCGGCATATGGAACTCCTCAACGATCTTCAACTGGATTTGACAGCAAGCGACTCAATATGTTGTTAGCTGTAATGGAAAAACGCTGTGGATTTAAACTAGGAGCGAAAGATGTCTTTCTCAATATTGCAGGTGGAATTAAGGTGGATGATCCTGCTATCGATTTGGCCGTTGTTGCAGCGGTTCTTTCTTCAAATGCCGACCTACCCATCGAGAAGAATATAGCGCTTTCTGCGGAGGTTGGTTTATCTGGAGAAGTACGTCCGGTAAATAGAATCGACCAGCGCATTCACGAAGCAGAGAAACTTGGATTTGAAAAAATCATCATTTCGAAATACAACAAAGGAATCAGTCAGAAAGACTTCAAGATTGAATTGGTGCAGTGCGGAAAAATTACGGAAGTAGTTAGGGCCCTATTTGCTTAAAAGAAGTAACTCAATCCAAGAATTGCGATTGCTCCATCGATCAATCCAGCACAGTATAAATCTCCTCGTTCTACTTTCATCATCAAGAGTAGAACAACCTGAGCAATTACTGCAATGTAAAAAAGTGGACTATATCCCAAAGGAGAAAACATTTGTGTCATAATTGCACCAAAGAAAACCACCAAAATTGCCGATAATGTTCTCGACTCTGAAACACCCATCACTTGTGGTAAAGTTCTCTGTGTAATTGCATCGTATTTAATGTCGCGAATATCAAAAGGAATCGTTATTCCAACAATATATAAGTAGTGCGCCACCATCATCCAAATGAACTCTGAATCTATTGGATAACCCTCATTTACATAAGGAAAAACCAATAAAACCAATACCCATGCAATTGAGATAATGTGAATTTTAATATGACCGATATCTCGGAGACTTTTCCCTTTAATTCGGACTACGTAAAACGCACTCAACATTCCAGAAACGAACAACAAAAGCACTGAATTTTGTGTGATATGACCAATTTTATAGAGTCCGTATCCAGCAATTACCGAACTAGCAATTACCGCTGAATAAATAATCACTTTATGATTTTCCACCCATTGCAACCAGGGTGTTCTGAAGGCATTTTTCGACTTCAATAAACGCTGACCGTTATAGACTACGAATGTTGACGCTCCTGCAAAAATTCCGTAATCCAATACATGATCTAGCTCCATCATATAAGCAAATCCTGCACTTAAAATTCCAGCCGAAATAGCCACGATGATGTTCGTATAAACGATGTGCGTCAGAATCTTATTGAATGTCCCCATTTTTTAACGTCTCTAAGACTTTTTTCGGTTCAATTTTCTCTATGCAATCACAATCCTTTCCCTGAGCACAAGTTGGACAGAATTCGTCAAAAACTAGCGTTTGAACTCCTTTACCAAGTGCCTTCCAGCGACCAGGATGAATTGGTCTACGAGGCGAAAATAAGCCAATCGTTTTAATTCCTGTGTAACCTGAGATATGTAAGGGTCCAGTTGAACAGGCTACCAACGCATTTACACCAGAAATTAATTTAATTAATTGATCAAGTGACATCTTTCCAGTAGTATCGATTAGTCGTTCATTTTCTGGTAGTTGATCTCTAAATTTTTGTCCCTCTCCGTCAGTACCGGTGTAAAAAATCGTATATCCTTCATTGAGTAATAATTCTGTCAACTCTAAATAGCTTTTCATTGGCCATTCGCGTGCACTTCCTTGTGATTTTGGGTGCAATATGATGGTTTTCTGAGCTGAATTCAGTGCGTTTTGAATTTCGGTTGGTAGTTCGACTTCCGGAATATTGAAAAACTCAGTTGTCTCGACAATTTTCTCCAGTGAAGGAATTTCAGTTAGACCAAAAAGTCGCAGTAATTCGTGATTCAATTGCGATTCATGCAATTCCGATCGTTTACGAGTAAAATCCAGTCGGTGATTACAGGTTGTTAAATGAAACAAACGATGCGAAGTCCCGATTCGATCTTGAACCCCCGCTTTTTTCGCTAATCGCGCAATAGTTTTATTTGGAAAGACATGAAGTATTACATCTGCATTTAGTTTTTTAAACGCTTCTATTTGATCTGAAGAAGTCATTTTTTCGAAATGTAACCAATCCAAGTACTCATCCACTTTTTGGTACGCTTCAACAATCGGTTTGGTATAACCTTTCCCTAAAAATAATATGGTTGCTGTCGGAAACTTCTCTTTGATCCAAGCACAAATCGGCAATGTCAACATAACATCTCCGATACTGTCTGTTCTGCTGATGATGATTCGTTTACCTGTGAGATCAATTTGTTTCACGATTCAATCTTCTTAGTTCTTTGTATTTAAATACATTCGATTGGGCGCTGATTTGGGCAATTTTAAATCCCATTTTACCGTCGAGAAACCCAAGTTTAAGCAAATACATGGAAACAAAACGACCAATAGCACTTAAATATGGTTTTAGAGCCGATGCTTTCTTGCCTTTTGCATTCATTTTTTGCGCAGTCAACGCCGAATATTTGTCCGCTCGGGCTCGGTGATCTTCAAAAGAATAATAAGAATAATGATTTAAGTGACCAGATAACAATTCGTTTTCCAAATCAGCTGGATAAGACAATTCCTCGTGAACATAAGCCCCTTCCCAATGACTTCCTTCCTTTGGGAACAAACGCACTTTGATATCCGGATACCAACCTGAATGCTTGATCCACTTACCACAATAATTCGTCAAACGATTCACCGAATAAATCTGTGGATTATCTAGTTTCTTTACGTTTAAGATCGATTCTTGTAGTTTATCATCCAATTCTTCATCAGCATCAATCGAAAGGATGTAATCATAATTGGCAAGGCTATTCAAATAATTCTTAGAGTCGGAGTATCCTGCCCATTTACGTTTTTCGAATCGAACATCTAATCGAGCACATATCTGTTCCGTTTTATCCGTTGAAAATGAGTCGAGCACAATAACTTCATCCGCAACCTTTTTTAAGGAAAGAATGCACCTTTCGATGTTTCGCTCCTCATTAAGCGTAATTATGGTCGCTGAAATTTTCATTGAACAATTTCCACACTTTTAAGCACAGCTTGAATATCTCTAATTGGTTGGGTCCAACTTGTTGTAGGTGGTGCGTCCACATATCCACTCAAGCAGATTACTTTTTTCTTCGTTGGATGCACAAAATGATATTCCCAAAACGCGCCTCCAGTTCCGAATCTTGGAAGACCTTTAAAAACAAACATCCCTCTGATTTCGGTACCCGTCACATTTCCATCAGCTGATTGCATCGTAGAATGCTCCGGATAAAAGATTTCGTTGTACTGTGTTCCCATGTACATTCCATCAATTTCAGAGGGTACGTTATATTTCAACATTGTATCTCTCGCCTGAAGCAAATTTTCGAAAGCTAACTGCGTTGAATCAATAAAGTCGTATTGGTAGACCATTAGTCCCGAAAAAATCGTTCCTGCGTCTTGTGAACCCGCCCCAACAAACTCAATTGGTCTTGAACCTTCAGGGAATTCAATTCGATAGAAGTTTGGTCGTTTTGTAACCAATTTTGAATTCTTAGGAATATCGATACTAATTCCAAAATTATCTTTCACAGCATCTCGTGCCGAGCTAATCGAAACTTTCTCAAATCGATTCATGATTCTTTTCCAAGAATACTCATCGTACTCTTTGTGGATGGCATCCATTCCACCAGCACAAACCTCTAAAAGTTGATTGAAATCCTTTCCAATAATATCAATCACAATTTGTTCGTTGGCCCAAACATCCATTCGTTTTTCCACCTTGGCTGCATCCCCTGTGTGATTTGGGTCCACTGTTAAGAACAATACATTTCTATGTCTACGAATTCCATGAACAAAACGATCAGGAGTGCGATGATTTAGTTCAAAAGTGACTACATCCGGCATATAGGGTGTGATAAAGCGAGTAAGCCCGGTATCGAGATAGTTCTTTATCTCCGACTCCCAAATGCCTTGATCGCAAACAACTACAATTTCCCCTACTTTACCCGTGGCCAGAAGTCCACTCGTTGATAACTTGTTAGGTGAGTCACAACCTAAGAAGGATAATGAAATTGCAAATGTGAAAATTGAAAGAAGTGAACGAATTGACATAATTGTAAGTTTTAATAGTTCACCATCAAAAATCGAGCAAAACTATTTTACTCTGATTTTCTGACCAATACTCAATCGATCGATATTCACTCTTGGGTTCAATCGTTTCAGTTGAGAAATGGTCATTCTGTGACGTTGAGCAATCTTTCCGAAAGTATCACCTGATCGCACAGTATAGTACGATTTAGATCCAGAATCTGAAGACGAACTTGAGCTTGACGAACTTGAACTACTTCCAGAAGTTGCTTTCACTTTTAGTCGTTGACCAACATAAATACGAGAAGATGATAGTCCATTCATTCGCTGAATAGCACCTACTGTTGTACCATATCTTGAAGCAATAGTTCCTAAGGTCTCACCACTACGTACCTTGTGATACTGATAAGATGTTGAAGGGGACGAATTTGACGCTTCAGGTTCCTCAGACGATGAACTTGAAGATGTAGGAAGTGTTTTTTCCTCTTTAATATAAGTGTCAAATTCCAATTGATATAAACTATCTTCTAATGATACCAACTCACCTATTTTATCTAAAGGAAGTGTTATACAGTAAGCTGGATCCCCTTTTGGAACATAATCTAGTTTATAGATTGGATTGAGTCTTCTAATTTCTTCTTCGTCGAACTGTAAAATCTGACTTATTGTAGCAAAATGCACTCCTTTCTCGAAGCACATTGTATCTAATTGATTGTAAGTTACTGTTGCTTCAGCTGGGATAATATTGTGCTCAGCATGATAAGTCAAAAGATAAGCTGCAGCGATAAAGTTGGGCACGTAACCTTGTGTTTCACGTGGTAAAAAAGGTCTCACCTCCCAATACGTCAACTTATTACCTGAACGTCGGATTGCCTTATTGACATTACCTGGACCGGCATTGTATGCTGCTAGAGCCAAATTCCAATCGTTGTAAATTCCGTAAAGCTTTTGCAAATATCGACAAGCTGCATCGGTGGCCAACTCTGGATCCATACGTTCATCAACGTAAGAATTCTCTTCAAGACCAAACATGCGTCCTGTACGATACATGAATTGCCACAAACCTAGTGCTCCAGCTCTAGATTTAACTTGCGGACGTAAACCGCTTTCAATAACTGCCAAATATTTTAATTCAATTGGCATGTTGTATTCTGCCAATTTTTCTTCGAACATATCAAAGTATAATTCCGAGCGACCCAGAACTACGCGTGCAAAACCTCTGCGTTTTTCGACGAAGAATTTAATTGTATTTAACGTATGTTCATTGCAGTCTAACTGAAACGGACTCATTTCGTTCATTACATTTAAACGCTCGCAATAAACCGAATCAGAAAAAGTTGGAATAGTTGAGGGTTCATAATTCAATGCGTCAATGATTGAATCGTAATTACTACCAGTAGAATTCTCTGCATAAAAAGCATTCAAACTTTGTTCAATAGCTTGAATCATTTGTTCACCAACCAATGCACTGTCTTCCGGAGCTGTATTTAAAGATCTACCATTGTAGGCTTGTCCGAAACTCCAGTTTACTAGTACAAATAACGCTATGGTGATAATACCTTTCATTATGCGAGGTTTTCTAAATATTTAGAGAAATCAAACAGTCGTTTTTCATCAAAATGATCTGCAATAACCTGAACTCCAAATGGAAGTCCATTACTATGATTACCTAACGGTAAAGAAATAGCAGGGTTACCAGTCAAATTGGCGTGAACCGTAAAAATATCCTGCAAGTACATTGAAATCGGATCTTTCATAGAATCAATTCCAAATGCCGTTGTTGGTGTTGTTGGCAATAAAATAAAGTCGTATTGACTTAAAATCTCATTGGTTTTATCCTGCAAGACACGGCGAACTTTTTGACCTTTTGTATAATATGCATCGTAATATCCGTGCGAAAGAACGAAAGTACCGGCCATTATTCTACGCTGCACCTCAGGTCCGAATCCTTGACTACGGGACTTCTTGTAAGTTTCTTCTACTCCCACTGCGTCTTGGCTTCTATATCCGTAGTGAACACCATCAAATCGCGATAGGTTTGACGACGCTTCCGCTGTTGTCAAAACGTAGTATGTTGGAACCATGTAATCAAGGTACGGGAAAGAAACAAACTCAACCTCATGTCCATCAGACTTCAGTTGATCAATTGTCTTTTCCATCTGAGCTTTGATTTCGGGATCCATTCCCTCCATTTCATAGCTCTCTTTGATTACAGCAACTTTGACTTTTCCGGTTTCGTTAAATGCTGAATACTCTTCTACTTTCTTAGAGGAAACTGTTGAATCAAAGTCATCCTCACCAGCCATAATTTCTAATAGCAATGCTGAATCTTCAACAGAATTGGTAAACGGTCCAATTTGATCAAAAGATGATGCATAGGCAATCAAACCATATCGACTAATACGACCGTAAGTAGGTTTCAATCCAACTGTACCTGTGAAACTAGCCGGTTGACGAATCGAACCTCCAGTATCACTACCTAAAGCAGCAGTACACAAACCAGCGGCAACTGCAGTTGCAGAACCACCGGATGAACCACCAGGAACTTTTGTTTTATCAATTGGATTTTTTACCACACCGAAAGCCGAATTTTCATTCGAACTTCCCATGGCGAATTCGTCACAATTTAAACGACCAATAATTACAGCATCTTCATCCAACAAACGTTGAACAGCAGTTGCTGTAAACAGCGACTCGAATCCTTCCAAAATTTTAGAAGCAGCCGAAACCTTGTGATCTTTGTAACAAAGATTATCTTTGATACCAATCACCATTCCAGCTAGTTTTCCCGCCGTACCGCTCTTTAATTTCTCGTCTACTTGGATTGCTTTTTCTCTAGCAGAAGCATCAAATACCTCCAGAAAAGCGTTTAGATCTTTATTCGCTTCAATTGCTGCCAAATACCCTTCAAGGATATTCAACACCGTATCCCCTGAAGAAAGTGCTTTCTTCACATCAGCGTAGGTATGCAACATTGGCTCCTCGATTATTTTTCTTCAGAATCTTGTCCGTCTTCCGGTTTACTGGAAGCATCCTTAAATTCCTTAACTCCTTTACCCAAGCCTTTCATTAATTCAGGGATTTTTTTACCACCGAATAACAACAACGCAACCACTAAAATTGCGATAACTTGCCAAGGACCGAAAACTCCTAATACCATCATTTCTTATTTATTCGTTCTTACAAAGGTACTGAATCTGATCTAATGAAATCTTTGTTCTTCAAAAAAGAACCAGTTCCAAATGCAAAAAGATGTTAAGTCTAAATTATAGTGTTCTAGCCACCTCTACTTCTTCGAATGCTTCTACGATGTCACCAACTTGAATGTCATTGTACTTCTCGATGTTCAATCCACATTCGTAGTTGCTTTTCACTTCTTTCACGTCATCTTTGAAGCGTTTCAATGAACCAAGTGTTCCTGTGTGAATTACAATACCATCGCGAATAACACGGATCATCGAGTTACGCTTGATAACTCCTTCAAGCACGAAACATCCAGCAATTGTACCAACTTTCGAAATATTGAACGTCTCGCGAATTTCCGCTGAACCAATAATCTTCTCTTCGATATCTGGAGAAAGCATTCCCTCCATTGCCGATTTAATTTCTTCGATCGCCTTGTAGATAACCGAGTAAAGTCTGATATCAATTTGCTCTTGTTCTGCCAATTTACGCGCTCCAACTGAAGGTCGAACCTGGAATCCAAGGATAATTGCATCTGATGCCGAAGCCAAGTTCACATCTGCTTCCGAGATTGCTCCTACTCCTTTGTGAACGATATTCACTTGGATTTCTTCCGTAGAAAGTCTCAATAACGAATCAGAAAGTGCCTCGATAGATCCATCCACGTCACCTTTAACGATCAAGTTCAACTCTTTGAAGTCTCCGATAGCCAAACGACGACCGATTTCATCAAGTGTCATATGCTTAGTTGTTCTAAGACCTTGCTCACGGTAAAGTTGCTCACGTTTGGAAGCGATAGCCTTCGCTTCACGCTCATCTTCCATCACGTTAAACTTATCACCCGCTGAAGGAGCACCGTTGATTCCAAGAACAGAAACAGGCATTGCTGGACCAACCTCTTCAAGATTATTTCCATGTTCATCATGCATTGCACGAATCTTACCGTAGTTTCTACCTACCAACACAAAGTCACCAATACGCAATGTACCTGCCTCAACAAGCATGTTTGTAACATATCCTTTTCCTTTATCAAGAGAAGCTTCAATTACAGTACCAACTGCTGGTTTATTTGGATTCGCTTTTAAGTCTAGCAACTCCGCTTCTAGCAATACTTTTTCAAGTAATTCTTCAATGTTAATTCCCTTCTTCGCGGAAATTTCTTGACATTGATATTTACCTCCCCATTCTTCAACAAGGATGTTCATGGCTGACAGTTGCTCACGAATTTTATCTGGATTTGCTCCAGGCTTATCAATTTTGTTAATCGCGAAGATCATTGGCACGTTTGCCGCTTGCGCGTGCGAGATTGCCTCTTTCGACTGTGGCATCAAATCATCATCCGCTGCAAGAATAATAATTGCAACATCGGTAACTTGAGCTCCACGAGCACGCATCGCTGTAAAGGCTTCGTGACCAGGTGTATCGAGGAAAGTCATCTTTTGACCATTCTCTAACTTCACGTTGTAGGCACCAATGTGCTGGGTAATTCCCCCTGCCTCACCTTCAACAACATTCGCTTGACGAATTCTATCCAGTAACGATGTTTTACCGTGGTCAACGTGACCCATAACTGTGATAATTGGAGCACGTGGTAATAAGTCCTCTTCTTTATCTTCTACAACTGGAATAGCCTCTTGAACCTCCGCACTTACGAATTCTGTTTCATAACCAAATTCTTCAGCTACAATTTGAATTGTTTCCGCATCAAGACGCTGGTTAATCGAAGCGAAAATCCCAAGCGACATACAAGAAGAAATAACTTCTGTTGAACTTACATCCATCATCGTTGCCAATTCTGACACCGTTACGAACTCCGTCAACTTCAACACTCTTTCTTCAAGCTCTGCTTGTAATTCTTCCTCCTGACGTTTTTGAGCTACGCTATCACGTTTCGCTCTACGGTTTTTAGAAGCTTTAGATTTCCCTCCTTTATTCGATAATCGAGCAAGCGTCTCCTTAATTTCCTTTTGGATATCTTGTTCTGTAATCTCTGGTTTTTCAACCTTTTTCTTGTTGTGCTTGTTCCCGCCACCACGCTGCTGCTGTTGGCTTTGTTTGTTAACATCAACCTTGCGTACACGTTTGCGTTTGCGTTTTTCAGCATTTGAAGTACGTGGCTTTTCAACAGGTAATTCAATCTTACCAACTACGTTTGGTCCAGTTAACTTCTTTGTTTCAGCACGAATCATCTCAGGTTCAGCATGTTTTTCTTGCTTCTCCTCCTTTTTCTCTTCCTTTTTAGGCTCTACCTTAGGTTTTTCAACTTTCGGCTCCTCTTTTTTAGCTTCAACCTTAGGCTTTTCCTCTTTCTTTGGTTGCTCCTTAGGTTTTTTATCCGGACGAGTTTTTGTATTAATTGTGCTTAAATCGATTTTCCCTATCACCTTCACAGGTCCTTCAGGTTCATCTTTCTTCTCCTCCTCTTTCGGTTTCTCTTCTACTTTTGGAGCAGGAGTTTCCGTTACTTTTGGAGTTTCAACAACCTCTTCCTTAGGAGCCTCTTCTTTTGGCTCCTCCTTTTTATCGCGAAGAGAGATTGTTTCTCTTTTTTCACGAGGACTAACTTGTTGTTTTGATTTTTCTTTTAAATCTTGATCAGCAGCGAACTCCGTACGTAGCATATCATACTGCTCCGGGTCCAACTTTGTGTTCGGATTGGTATCAATTGTTACGCCGTTACTCTCCAAGAATTCAACGATGGTAGAAATACCTACGTTAAACTCCCCTGCTGCTTTTCCTAATCTTATTGGTCTAGCCATATAATTTTTATCGTCCTCTTTTTGTTTTTACTTCTAAACGTGCCTAAATATACTGTTTTGTGCTGATTTACTCGAACTCAGCTTGTAGTATTTTAAACACTTCTTGGATCGTTTCTTCTTCCAAGTCTGTTCTTTTCACTAAGTCGGCCACTGGAATATCAAGAACCGATTTAGCTGTGTCGCAACCGATTGCTTTCAATTCATCCAAGATCCAACCATCGATTTCATCTGCGAATTCTTCCAAATCAACATCTTCGATATCTACTTCACCTTCGCGGTAAACATCCAATTCGTATCCCGTAAGTCGACCTGCAAGTTTAATATTGTGACCACCTTTACCAATCGCCAACGACACTTGGTCTGGTTTCAAGTAAACTTTTGCTCTTCCTTCTTCCTCATCAATTTCGATTGAAGTGATTTTAGCAGGAGAAAGTGCACGTTGAATGAACAACTGTGGATTTGTTGTGAAATTGATCACATCAATATTTTCGTTTCTCAACTCACGAACGATACCGTGAATACGAGAACCTTTCATACCAACACACGCCCCAACTGGATCTACACGATCATCGTACGACTCAACAGCTACTTTCGCTCTTTCACCTGGCTCACGAACAATACGTTTAATTGTAATTAATCCGTCAAACACCTCAGGAACCTCCAGCTCGAACAAACGCTCAAGGAATTCTGGAGCCGTTCTCGACAAGATAATCACCGGGCTGCTATTACGCATATCAACTTTCGCAACAACTGCTCTAATTGCCTCGCCTTTTTTGAAGTAATCAGAAGGAATTTGCTCTGATTTTGGGAGGATCAATTCATTACCTTCATCATCAAGCACCATGATTTCTTTCTTCCAAACCTGATAAACTTCACCTGTGATAATCTCACCAATACGCTCTTTGTATAATTTGTAAAGATGATCTTTTTCCAACTCCATGATTCTAGAAATCAAGTTTTGGCGAAGTGACAAGATGTTTCGTCTTCCAAAATCAACAAACTTAAATTCTTCGGTAACCTCCTCTCCAATTTCGAAATCTGGCTCAATTTTAATTGCATCCGAATAAGCGATTTCCGTGTTTGGATCCTCTACTTCTCCATCGTCAACAATCTCCTTATTCAAGAAGATTTGAACGTCACCTTTATCAATGTTAACGATGACGTCAATATGCTCATCTGTATTGAATTTTTTCTTCAACATCGCGCGGAATACATCTTCCAACACGTGTTGCATTGTTTGCTTGTCGATATTCTTTAATTCCTTAAACTCGGAAAACGACTCAACTAATTCTATACTGTCCATATATTAAAGTTTAAAATTCAAGCAATTCTCTTACTTGAATGAAATCACAATTTTTGTTTCTTTTATCTGTTCCATTTTGAGGATATGATCCTCTATAATAGTTTCCTTTTTCTTTTTTCCTTCGATGCGTTCTTTACGAACTGTCTGCACCACGATTTGTTCTGGTGTTGCATCGATCATTTCACCTTCTATAGATCCACCTTCTTCAAGCTTCACCTTTACTTTTCTCCCAATATTTTTCTTGTATTGAGGGAAAACTCGAAGCCCTTTATCTAGTCCAGCCGACGAAACACTCAGTTCAAAGTCAGCCTCTTCTCTATCTAAATTGTGCTCAACATTTCTAGAAACCCTAATACAATCATCAACAGAAACAAACCCTTCGTATTTATCCAACTCAACATTAATGATATTTGATGGAGAAATATTCAGCGAAACGATGAATAGCCCATTATCGAGTTCTTCAATTCGTTCTTTGATTAATTCAGCTACTTTTTTCTTGCTAATCATTGGCTATAAAAAGAGGGGACTTGCGTCCCCTCGTTTGTGTTGATCTATAATTTTAGATTGCAAATATAACAAATTAGTTTTAAATACCAAAACCCTAATCTTAATCCTCATTGTATGTTTTGTGTGAATCAGAAGTTAATCGGTGAATTTCTTTCAACTCTGCCTTCGTTAAATAACGCCATTGTCCAACAGGTACATCCAGCTCAATATTCATAATTCGAATACGCTTCAATTTACGCACACGATAACCCAGGTATTCACTCATTCGACGAATTTGGCGATTCAGCCCTTGTGTCAGAATAATTCTGAAGGTAAAGTCATCTACTTTTTCAACGAAGCACTTTCTTGTCACCGTATCGAGAATTGGAACTCCATTTCCCATTTTTTTAATGAATTCTGCGGTAATAGGTCGGTTTACTCGAACAATATACTCTTTCTCGTGATTGTTTCGTGCGCGCAAAATTTTGTTTACTATATCGCCATCGTTGGTCAAAAAGATTAACCCCTCGCTTGGTTTATCAAGTCGGCCAATTGGGAAAATTCGTGTCGGATATCCAATATAATCGATGATATTGTCTTTTTCTACACGGGTATCTGTAGTACAAACAATCCCAACAGGTTTGTTGAAAGCAATATAGACTGGCTTTTCTTTTTCCTCGCGAATTGGCTTTCCGTCAACTGCAATTTCATCTGCATCTGTGACTTTTGTTCCCATTTCTGGAACTTTACCATTTATGGTAACTCTACCTTCTTCAATTAACTTATCTGCAGCTCGGCGAGAACAATATCCCACTTCACTCAAGTACTTATTAATCCGTGTTCCTTCTGTTTGATTCATTCACTGCAAAGATAGTTAAGCTAAGTCAAATCAAATTACGACCTTTGTAAAAATGATATTTCCATGTTGATAGAGGTAAAAGACAAAGTTGTTTCCACACAGATTTTCGAACGTAAGTTTGTTTGCGACTTGAATGCGTGCAAAGGGGCATGTTGCATTGAAGGAGATGCTGGCGCACCGCTTACACTCGATGAAATTGATGTTATCGAGGAAGATTTGGAAGCGATAAAACCATATATGCGACCAGAAGGAATAGCTGCTGTTGAGGAAAGCGGTGTTTTTTACATGGATATCGATAACGAGCCCGTAACCACTTTGGTCAACGGAAAAGAATGCGCCTTTGTATACTTCGATGAAAATGGAATCACGAAATGTTCAATTGAACAAGCTCATAAAGACGGCAAAACAGACTTTAAGAAGCCTATATCATGTCACCTTTATCCAATTCGTGCAAAGAAGTTTAATGAATTTACTGCGTTGAGCTACAATGAATGGGATATTTGCGCACCCGCATGCGCATGTGGGGAAGAATTAAACGTTTCTGTTTATAGATTTTTAAAAGAACCCATCATTCGAGCATACGGAGAAGACTTTTACAAAGAGTTGGAAACAGTGGATAAAGAAATTGCAGAGCAGAAAGAGTAATTTTTTATTTTAAACCCATGAAGTTCTTAACACCGCTATTTATATTATTCTTTTCGATTCAAGCATCTTCTCAGACAGGCTCTACTGCTGATGGGCACTTTTCATTAAGTAATGTTGATACGATTCCAACCTTTGTTGATGGTGAATTTGGCTTTATTGACTACTTAACTGAGCGGTTTCGAGTAAGTCAAACAATAAAAAACAACACTCCTACAGGCGTTATAAGCGTCCTAATTTCATTTGAGGTAAGTACTTCGGGAGAGACGTCCGAAGTTAGAGTTGAAAATTGTGCTAATGCATATATCGCAAACGAATTTAAGCGCATTTGCACCAATATGGACGGTTGGACACTTGCTACTTTGTACAACACACCTGTAAGCACAAGAGTTTATGTTCCTTTCAATTTTATTATTGAGTCTGATCAAATCCTGTACAACGCCGTAAACGAGCAATTGATTGCAAAAAACTCGGAGAAGAATGCTAGGAGATTAAAGTTTTTTTTAGGTTCAATAATAGCTATTCCATTGGTGTATTGGACAGGTTCCCTCATGGTTCATGTCATTAAAGAATCTAATTAGCTTTCATTTATTCAATATTATTTGCTATCATTCCGTTTATGGAGCAAACAAGTGTCTACAATCATATTGAGTACAAAAAACCCATCTATAAGATAAAAAAACCGTTAAGAGAACACTTGAAGCAGTTCTCACGACTTGAAGAGTTTCCAATTTCCTATGAAGATTTATTAAGGCACAAGGATCTCTTCCCTATTATTGACTCGGATGGAAACCGAACACTTTGGAACGGAGTTTTATTTGAGCAGAGTGATAGTGAAATGATCCGAAATGGTCTACTTGAAATATATCAAAAACTAAGTGCAGATGGCGAACATTTGGATTTCTTAAAAATCGAAAACATTGATTATTGTACCTACGGAAATTCGAAGCCATTTAGAATTAAAGTAGTTAATGAATTAAACGATAACCACGATTATTTCTACGTGAAGCGAGCTGATGCATCTCGAGTGTATGGACTAGAACTCGAACATATCTTCTCTCCAGATAAAATATCTTATTTGGTAGATAAGGAGACACTTGTGGAAGAGCATATAGTTGGAATTCCATGTGATGAATACATCGAAAAGCATAAAGGAAAAAAAGTTGAAAACAGACTTCGTTTGGCGAAGGAGTTTGTCAAGTTTAACGAACGTTGTTTCATTCGTTTATTAGGCGATATGCGCGCTTATAACTTTGTAGTTGAAATCAATCAAGATTTTGACAATGTACAATATCGACTTCGTGCAATGGATTTCGATCAGCAATCGTATGAAGGGAGAAAAAACATGTATTTACCTCAATTTTACAAGGATAATATTGCCTTAGTTAATCTTGCCAAAGAAGTAATGAACTATGAAACAGCGGAACAATATATGAAGCAAGAGAGGGCAGCCATGAAAAAACGATTTCTCGCAGCCAAACAACAAACTCGAAGTTTACTTAGAAGAATGCGAACAGACAAGATTTCTAGTCATGAAAACGTAAATACTCTCCGAGAAGAACTTGCATTGTATTATGGAAACCCGAACTTTCGAGAGTGTAATACGATGGGAGATATCCTAATTCTTCAGTTAGAATGTAAGTTAGGAATCAAGGTTTTTGAAAAAAAACAATAACAAAAAACCCCTTCGTAGGCAAACGAAGGGGTTTTGATCTTGCGATTAATTATTACGGCACAATTATTAATCAACTCAAGATTTATACTGTTTATTAGCTTCCACAAGTTTCGCAATCATCTCCATTTTCGATAGAGCATGCATTTGCTTCAGCTTCAGCGATAGATTTTGCTGTTGGCGCCGCCACTGCGTTTTTATCAATTGTAAACTTGATTGCATCTGTAGCAGCTTTTGTGCGCAAGTAATACATACCTGTTTTCAATCCTTTTTCCCATCCGTAGAAGTGCATTGAAGTCAACTTACCGAAGTTAGCGTTCTCCATAAAGATGTTCAATGATTGAGATTGACAAACATAAGCTCCACGATCAGCAGCTAGGTCGATAATCGCCTTTTGTGAAATCTCCCAAGCTGTTTTGTAAAGATCTTTAATGTGCTGAGGTATTTCAGGAATACTCTGAACAGACCCGTTTGCCGCCATAATTTTTTGGCGCATCTCACTTGTCCATAACCCTTCTTTCACCAAATCTTTCAATAAGTGCTTATTCACAACGATAAATTCTCCTGAAAGAACACGACGTGTATAGATATTAGAAGTATATGGCTCAAAACACTCGTTATTTCCAAGAATTTGAGCTGTTGAAGCAGTTGGCATTGGAGCTAACAATAATGAGTTGCGAACACCGTGCTCTTTTACTTCTTCTTTCAACACATCCCATTCCCATCTGTCTGTTGGAGTTACACCCCACATATCAAATTGGAAAATTCCTTTTGATGTTGGTGATCCTTCGAAAGTCTCGTAAGCTCCATCAACTTTTGCTAAGTCTTTAGATGCTGTCATTGAAGCGTAGTAGATTGTTTCAAAAATCTCACGGTTCAAAGCACGTGCTTCTTCCGACTCAAATGGGTATCCTAACATGATAAAAGTGTCTGCTAACCCTTGAACACCCAATCCAATTGGACGGTGACGAACATTTGAGTTTCTAGCTTCCTCTACTGGATAGTAGTTTCCGTCGATAATTTTGTTCAAGTTCAAAGTAGCTTGGTAAGTTACTTCGAATAATTTATCGTGATCAAACACACCTTCTTCGTTAATGTATTTAGGTAATGCTAAAGATGCCAAGTTACAAACCGCCACCTCATCTGGCGCAGTATACTCGATGATTTCTGTACAAAGGTTCGAAGACTTTATCGTTCCAAGGTTTTGTTGGTTCGATTTAGCATTCGCAGCATCCTTATACATCATATATGGAGTTCCTGTTTCGATTTGCGATTCAAGAATTTTAAACCATAAATCTTGTGCTTTGATCGTCTTTCTTCCTTTTCCTTCTGCTTCGTACTTCGTATAAAGTTTTTCGAACTCAGCGCTATGTGTTTCAGAAAGACCAGGACACTCGTGTGGACACATCAACGTCCAATCACCATTCTCTTTCACACGCTTCATGAATAAATCTGGAATCCACATCGCGTAGAATAAATCGCGTGCACGTTGCTCTTCTTTTCCGTGATTCTTTTTCAAATCCAAGAAATCAAACACATCAGCATGCCAAGGCTCCAAGTACATTGCGAAAGATCCTTTACGTTTTCCTCCACCTTGATCAACGTAACGAGCTGTGTCGTTAAACACTCTCAACATTGGAACAATACCATTCGACTCACCATTTGTCCCTTTGATGTACGATCCTTTAGCGCGGATATCGTGGATAGCCAATCCAATTCCACCTGCAGACTGAGAAATTTGCGCACACGACTTAAGTGTATCGTAAATACCAGAAATACTGTCTTCTTTCATTGTCAACAAGAAACATGAAGACATTTGTGGTTTCGGAGTACCTGAGTTAAATAATGTTGGAGTAGCATGTGTAAACCAACCTTCTGACATCAAGTTGTACGTTTTGATGGCAGAATCAATGTCATGTTTATGGATACCAACAGCTACACGCATCAACATTTGTTGTGGGCGCTCTGCGATGTTTCCATTTAATTTTAGAAGGTATGATCTTGTCAACGTTTTAAACCCGAAGTAATCGTAACGGAAGTCTCTATCATAGATAATACTTGAGTCTAAACGCTCTTTATTCTCATTAATAATTTCATAAACCTCATCAGACAATAGTGATGCACGCTCACCTGTTTTAGGATCAATGTAGTTATACAAATCAGACATCACATCAGAGAAAGTCTTCTTTGTTTCTTTGTGTAAGTTTGAAACTGCGATGCGTGATGCTAACAAAGCATAATCTGGGTGATCGATTGTTTTAGCGGCTGCAACTTCAGCAGCTAGGTTGTCCAACTGAGTCGTTGTAACACCATCGAACAATCCTTCGATTACTTTCATGGCCACAGCTTCTGGTGAAACTAATGGATCCAATCCATAACACATTTTTACAATTCTCGCTGTGATTTTGTCGAACTTCACAGCTTCTTTTCTTCCGTCTCTTTTTACTACGTACATGGGCTACTGTTTTTGGTTTATTGGGGAGTCATTAAAAGTCTTCATCAAGGGTAAAGTTTTGGCTACTGTCGTTGTTCAACACACCAGCTTTTTGGTATTCACCCACTCTTTTTTCAAAGAAGTTTGTTTTTCCTTGGATTGAAATCATTTCCATAAAGTCGAATGGATTTGAAACATTAAATACTTTTTCATTTCCAAGTTCAACTAATAATCTATCTGCAACGAATTCAATGTACTGTGACATCAAGTCACTATTCATTCCAATCAATTTAACTGGAAGTGCATCTAGAATGAAATCCTTCTCAATTTCTACTGCATCAAGGATGATTTTTTGAACATCTTCCTTCGACATTTTATTCACTAAGTGATTGCTGTACAAAAGACAAGCAAAATCACAATGAAGTCCTTCATCTCTTGAAATCAGCTCATTTGAGAATGAAAGTCCAGGCATCAATCCACGCTTCTTCAACCAAAAGATAGAACAGAAAGAACCAGAGAAGAAAATACCCTCTACTGCTGCGAATGCAACCAATCTTTCTGCGAACGAACCTTGTTCAATCCATCTCAAAGCCCATTCAGCCTTTTTCTTAACTGGATCTAGTGTATCAATCGCGTTGAATAAATAGTCTTTCTCCTTGCTATCCTTGATGTAAGTATCAATCAACAAAGAGTATGTTTCCGAATGGATATTCTCGATCGCTACTTGGAAACCATAGAAAAACTTCGCTTCTGTGTACTGCACCTCTGACAAGAAGTTCTCAGCCAAATTTTCATTCACAATACCATCCGAAGCAGCGAAGAATGCCAATACGTGTTTGATAAAGTGACGTTCATTATCGTTCAACTTATTCTCCCAGTCAATTAAGTCTGGTTGTAAGTCGATTTCCTCTGCCGTCCAAAAGCTTGCCTCTGCTCTTTTGTAGAACGACCAAATGTCATCATGTTGGATAGGAAACAATACAAATCTGTTCTTGTTTTCTTCCAAAATTGGTTCTAATTGTGCCATATTACTTATATTTTAACGAAAACAATCCCAGTCAAAAAATCGTCATTTTTTGAAAAATTGCTTCTAATAAATTTCGTGTTTCCTCAGTGTAAAAAGTAGCGAGCTACGTTTGGTTGATTCGTCAACTGAGGTTACAAAAATTGTCAAAAATCTGGGGTCTGCCAACTAAAAAAATTCACAATTCAGTAACGTTATCAACATTGAGATTCTGAATCCCTTTTAGAGTAACCGTTTGGTGAATTATCAACATGCTTTTTAAAGATATTCACAGCACCCTAATATCAGTTGGTCGATAAAAATTACAGATTCGTCCAATCACCCTTAAATACAGACCTTTGTCTGATTCTCTATAAATTTAACGACGTTTTTATCCGAAATCAAGAAGGAAAAATTGTTATTTTAAACATCTAAATGTTGAAACTAAACCGATTACTAATCCCTATGGAAATTCGACCATTTTCTATTCGCACTATTGGACTTGATTTGCTCCATCTTATTTACCCTGAAAAATGCCTTTCCTGTGACATTGAATTGGCGGTTTCTGAAAAACACATTTGTTCATTATGCAATTCACAATTAACCGAATCTAATTTTCACCTCTTTGAAGAAGCAACTCAAATGGATCAGTTGTTCTGGGGTAGAACAAAAATAGAATCGACCTACGCTCATTTGCTTTTTGAAAAAGAAAAATCATCTCAAAACATACTTTTCTCCTTAAAGTATAGAAACGCAACGGCCATAGGTGATTATTTTGGGAAGATAATCGGGCAGCGACTAAAAGACTTGCCCAAATTTAATACTGTTGATGTTGTTATTCCAGTGCCCTTACATCCGAAGAAAGAATTCTTAAGGGGATATAACCAAAGTGATCATTTAGCACGAGCTATAGCTTCGCAAATGAAAACTAACTTCGATAAAAAGACAATTCGCAGGGTTCGTCATAATGAAACTCAAACCAGAAAGAATCGTTTTCAACGTTGGGATAATGTACAAGGACTGTTTTCGATTGGATCCAAAGTAAAATCATTCCAACACATTATGCTAGTAGATGATGTGATAACAACTGGATCAACTATTGATTCACTAGCCACCACTATTAGAAAGACCCACCCAAATGTCAAAATAAGCGTGGTTACTTTGGCAATTGCTTAGACTTCCAACTTATTCCACGTGACCATTTGATTGCAGGGATTTCAATAATTCGATAGAAAACGTAACCACCAATTATACTTGCTGCCGTTGCAATAATTATCATTATCCAAGGGGAAAGTTGATCCGAAAACCCTGATAAATAGTATAAAATCCAACCTCCGATCAACCCGTGCGTTAAATAAATCGAGTAGGAAAAGTTCCCAATCCAATTACTCCACTTAAAAGATGGTTTTAACCAGACGAAGCACAGAATTGTTAATGCTAGGATTACGACATCGTCCCATGGATAGTATAATGAAAGGAAAACTGCTATTCCTACAATAAAGGCACTTGCAACCCAATCCTGCTTTTGTTTGTAGATGTCGAAGAGTAAAATTCCGGTGATGAAAAATGGAGCGTTCATCAACACAGTGTAAGAGTCCCGTGTAAGATATGCAGCAATCATCCAAATAAGAAGTACGAAGTATTTTACTTGTTTTCCAATGACAAAAAGTGGGAAAAGAAGTCCGATCAATATATAAAATTGCATCTCTACAGCCAAGGTTTCAAAAACAGGATTAACCCAATTTTCTCCAACAAGATCAACAATAAAAAAGGCGTTTCCAAAAAGCTCCTTCATACTTGGAATTAGAGTAGATCCCCAGAATAATTTACCAATAACAAATACCGCAGCGTAAGTAGAGAGTACGGCTAACCAATAAACAGGAATAATTCTTAATATCCGTTTTAAAAAGTACTGACCGTAATTTCGAATGGTATAATTATTCTTTGTGAGCGAATACGCAATCACAAAACCCGAAATAATATAAAAAAGCTCTACTCCTTGTGCCCCAAAGCTCGAAACATCGCGAACAGTTTCATTCTTAACAATAAATTGCTGGCCATTATAGTAGCACACAAAATGAAATAACAAAACGGCTAACGCGGCAAAAGCACGAAGCGATTCAATAAAGTGTATGTAGCCTGTTTTTGTTTTCAACGTACGTAGAACGAGCCACAAAGAACATAAATTGTAACGAGATCAACAAACCTCGTCAAAAGTTAGTTTTTAATGCCCAGTTGGTGCAGGGCCACCTTGATCAGAAGTTGTGTTCTTTGGTAACCAACTTCCTTCATATTTAAAGCTTAGTTTTGAATAATAGTCACTACTGTAAATTCCAACTCTATCAACCGTGGCGTCCAATTCACTTTGATCTAATCCAACTGTTTCTCGAATATTGATCACATAGAACCAATTTCCTTTTTTGCAGATCGCACAACCATAAAGTTTGGAGTTGATTTCCAAAATATCATTCATGATTGCCTCAACATTCTTATCAGGAACAGCCAAAAGCGGACTCATTGTTTGAATATACCAACGATTAGGGTCATTTTCGAAGTTGAAAACATCCAACCACATCGTTGAGTCTTTAATTTTAAAATTCCATTGACCCGGTTTATCTCCTTTACAAGTATTTGGGTCCAGCTTAAGTCCTTCCAGACTTTTGTTTATCAGTACGGTTGTTTGTTCTAAGTTCATGCCCACAAGATAACAGTTAATTCTAAAATTTCATAGACGAAAAAAGTACACATGAGCAATTCCACTATCTTTGAAAAATGGCAAAAGATGTTCTAATTATAGGGGCTGGCCTTTCGGGTATTTCTGTGAGTTATCAACTCATTAAAAGGGGAATTGATGTAACACTTGTCGATAATCAAATCAACTTTAGTTCGAAGGTGGCAGCAGGAATGATAAATCCACTTGTTTTTCGTAGAATGAACAAAGGTTGGCGAGTAGATGATTTTATTCCCTATTTGCAATCATTTTATTCAGAATTAGAAGATGTGACCTCAACAAAATTCTTTCATCCCGTAAAAATTCGCCGGATGTTTAGTTCGGAACAAGAGCGCAATTACTGGTTGAAACGTCAGAACACTCCAGATTACAAAGCATATATGAGTCCGTTGACTGAGGAGGATGACAACTACTCCAAGGCAAAAAATCAATTTGGATCCGGTCGAGTAAAAAATGCATCCTATATTGATACAGTTCCATTCTTGTCGGCCATGAAGGATTACATTTCAGAAAACGGATCAGTTATCGATGAGGCTTTTGACTATTCAAAACTTGACGGATTGAATTACAAAGGAAAAACCTATTCCGACATCATTTTCTGTGAGGGCTACTTAGGGAAAGAAAATCCGTGGTTTGGAGACTTACCATTGAATCAAACTAAAGGAGAAGTGTTGGTCATCAAGGCAAATTCACTTCCAAACGACGAGTCGGTTAATAGAAAATGCTTCATTCTCCCAATGGGAAATCACGAATACAAAGTTGGATCGACATACGAATGGCATTGTGCGGATACAAGCATTACCGAAAAAGGGAAAAATGAAATCCTTGAAAAAGTAAGTTATCTGACAGATGAACAAGTTGAAGTCATTGGCCAACAAGCAGGAGTTCGACCAACAACAAAGGATAGGAGACCATTTTTAGGAACGCATCCTGACCATAAAAACTATCATATATTCAATGGTTTAGGCACGAAGGGTTACTTATTGGCACCATTACTTTCCTATGAGTTTGCAAATTATTTGTTAAATGATGTTGCGTTAAACGAAGAAGTCGATATTTCACGTTTCTACCCGGGAAGATAATTCGTACATTTGTTCTATTAATTAAACAAAAATAAATCAAGATATGTACCCACCAGAGTTAGTTCAACCTATGAAAGACGACTTGACAAGCGTTGGTTTCCAACAATGTACAAGCGCGGATGAGGTTGATAGTATAATTAAAAATACAGAGGGAACATTATTAATGGTCGTTAATTCCGTTTGTGGATGTGCGGCCGGAAATATGCGTCCAGGAGTTAAGCTTTCAATTGATGCTGATGTTAAACCAAATGCTCTTGCAACAGTTTTTGCTGGAGTTGATGGCGAGGCAACTGCTCAAGCGAGAAAATACTTCTTGCCTTACCCTCCATCATCGCCTTCGATTGCATTGTTCAAAGACGGAAAATTGGTTCACTTTTTAGAGAGACACCACATTGAAGGAGGAACAGCACAAATGATTGCTGAAAACTTGAAAGAAGCTTACAAAGAATTCTGTTAAGAACAAGAATTTTAGAAAAGGCCGTCAATTTTGACGGTCTTTTTTTTGCCTAATTATTGAATACCGCGTATGCATTTAACGAGGTTGCTATCAAAAGCCAGAGGAAATAAGGTAGGAGTAACAATCCCGACCACCTCACTTTTTGAAAACCATACATCATCCAGAACAAAATCAAAAGTGTTAAAGCGATGATGATTATCAAAGCTAAAGTTGTCTGATGCCATGCAAAGAAAACTGGATTCCAACCAATATTGAGTAGCAACTGAATTATGAAAATCGCATAAAAAGTAATGGCGTTGGAACGAAACTCCTTTCCAGAAAACTTCCATAGAAAGACCGAAAAACAAATCATAATGAAGGTCCAGGCCGCTCCAAAAACCCATCCTGGAGGAGTCCAAGGTGCTTTATTCAGGTTTTGATACCACTGATTTTCTAACGGAGAGCTGCCCATTAACCAAGATCCCAATGCGAGAGCTCCAAAATTGATGAGAAGAAAAAGTATTAATCGAATCATTCTTACAATTTAACAACAATTCCCATTCCTACACCTATTGCCTGACCGGTATTTCTGCCGTTAATCGTGTAGGAATAATTAACAAATGCACCCAATTTATTGAACTGCTTAAAGAATACACCACCAACTCGATTGTAAGAAACAACCAACTCACGAAAAGAACCTAATGGAATGTCTCCCTTATAATCTTTATCCCCCAATCCCGTTTGATGATCGTACCAAAGGTCGGTGTAAAAGGAATAATCTTTTCCGAAGGAGGCTCCCCATTTTATCGAAAAAGGAATGGAAGAGACAACAGGGTCGATTGCATAGTTGTAGCCACTTTGAGCTTGAATAAACATCCCTTTTGGCAATTCCTGTTGAACAACCAACTTGGGTGCAATTACAGTAGCTCTTTGTCCGATTGCTTGACCACTTTCCGTATTGTAATTAGAGAGTGGAAAAGAAACGCCTACTGCTGGAATAACCGATAATTTCTTCCCTTTGATTTTCGCTTGAATCAACTCATATTTTGTGAAAACAGCACCATCTTGGAACTTACCATTGATGACTGGAATGTTTGCAATTACATCCCAACGATTTGTCACCCCATATTCACCAAAAGCACTAATGCTGAGAATATTTCTTTCGTATTTGATTTTGTTGTAACCAGCAAAGTACTCAGTAGAACGCTGGTAGTTAGCTGAAAAAGCCAAATCCAAGTTTCCCTTTCCCTTGAAAAACCCATCAATTAGACCTTGTGCACCAATGAACGGCGAAACAAATAGTATCAGTGTAAAAACGATTGATTTCATAATTTATTTAACGTTGAATAAGGCTAAATCGTTTGAATATCAACCGAAAACACCTTGCTGTTAGATATTATATATCAAGCTAAAACGGAGTCCATTTCCATTCAAACTAGATTTTGGTGCAGCTTTCTCTAAACCAATATACTTCGGCTCAAACATGAAGAATTTCACAAATGATAACTCCAATGAAATAGAGTGTTTATTCTCCATTATGAATGAAAGTCCCTGACCAAATGAAAGTGAAACTGCTCGTAGGTCATATACCAAATCTTCGCGAGCTGGGAAATAAGTTACCGTACCACCACCTTGTTGCTCAACAACAGTATCATTCACTTCATACCATTGATCGTAGCGAGAATTAAAATATTGTAATTCAACTGGAATGTAAAGTGCCACATTTCGTTTTTGAGCGTCATACTGATATGAATATCTTAATCCAGCTGAGAAATACTTTGAACCATAAGAACTCAATGCTAACTCACCACTCACTCCGGCAAAATGTCTTCTTGTAAAATACTTACCTACCCCAACATAAATAGACATTGGTAAATCGGAAACTCCTCCACCAGAGCTCAAATAATAATCATCTGGAGTGAATTGATCGTTCATACTTAAGAACGAAACTCGAAAACCACCGGAAACTTCAAATTCATCCTCCTTTCTTTCCTTAATCACTTTCGGTCCACGTTTTTCAACGAACACTTTGTTTTCTACAAATGACTTATACTCCGTTTGGTTAAGCGAATATTTAACACCCTTCGTGTCTTTGAACACCATCAATCCCGTTTCTTCATTAAAAGAAAGAATCTCTCCTTTGAGCATCCCTCCTTTAGTTAAGTAAACGACATCGTAAGTTACGGTTGTATCAGACTGAGCGATTGCAGTTCCTTGAAACGTAAAAAAAGCCAAAAGAATCAGTGAAAAGCGAACAAATAATTTCATAGGTTGTGAATTTAACTCCGCCAAAAATAGCATTTAAAATGCTCAGTCAATAATCGAAATGATTTTATCACTCATAGGTGTAACGGGTGACTTAAAATGGTCTACTAAATTTCCATTTTCATCAACAATGAACTTTTCGAAGTTCCACATAACGGTGCTATTATCCACTCCATTTTGACCTTTTGAAGTCAACCATTGATAAACTGGGTGTTGATTTGCCCCTTTCACATCAATTTTAGAAGCCATGAGGAACGTAACACCGTAATTCTTTTTACAAAAAGATTGAATTTCTGATTCCGAACCAGGCTCTTGTCCACCAAACTGGTCGCACGGAAAACCAATCAATACCAATTTATCACCATATTTTTCGTGAAGTTCTTGCAACTCTGTGTACTGCCCTGTAAAACCGCATTCAGAAGCAGTGTTTACGAACATAATTTTCTTCCCTTTGAAGTCAGAAAGGTTCACTTTATTTCCGTTGATATCATCGAAAGATAAATCGTAAATTGATGTTTGTGACATGGTAAAACTTGTTATTAATGTGAAAAATAAAATCTGTAAGGTTTTCATAATAAGCATTATTTATGGTTTTGTCGTGTTTGGAAGTGATTCCTTACAGAAGGTGGTTACTTTCCAATACAAAATTTGCTAAAGATGTTTCCTAATAAGTCGTCTGTGGATATATCGCCCGTTATAGAACCCAAGTGGAACATTGCCTGACGGATATCCATCGCCACGAAATCTCCTGTTATTCCCGTTTCTAAACCGTCTAATGCTTTTTGAAGTGCGTCTTCGGTTTTCAATAAGGCTTCATTGTGGCGGGCATTCGATACGATGGTTTCATTTGCCAGGTCGAAATCGCCAACCACGGCTTCCACCAGCTGTTTTTTCAACCAATCGATATTGTTTCCTTGCTTTGCTGAAATATGGAAAGCTTTTGGATCTGCTTCTACTAAATCCGACTTATTGATCACTTGGAAAATGTATTTTGATGGATAAGTCGATTTCAATGAGTCAACCCACTCGCTGACTTCTTGCACACTTTGCTCCGACGTAGCGTCTGATAAGCAAAGTACGATTTGTGCCTGTTCAATTTTCTGTTTTGATCGTTCGATTCCCATCGCCTCAATCTCTTCTGCACCTTCGCGAATTCCAGCCGTATCAATCAAGCGAAAAACAATTCCATCTATCGACAACGTTTCTTCAATCACATCTCTTGTTGTTCCGGCAATATCACTCACAATTGCTCTGTCATCGCCCAAAAGCTGATTAAGCAATGTACTTTTTCCAGTATTTGGCGCACCTACAATCGCAACGGGAACACCATTTTTGATTGCATTTCCGAGATCAAATGATTCCGACAATCTTCTGATGTACGCCAAAACATCCGTTACCAACTGTTTGAGTTCAGTTCGATCCGCAAATTCCACATCTTCCTCCGCAAAATCCAACTCCAACTCCACTAAAGACGCAAAGTGAATTAGTTTTTCTCGCAAATCTTTCAATTCAGAAGAAAATCCACCTCGCAATTGTTTCAGGGCAATATCGTGTGCGTTTCTTGACTGTGATGCGATCAAATCAGCAACCGCTTCCGCCTGAGATAAGTCCATTTTCCCATTCAAAAAAGCACGTTGAGTAAACTCACCTGGCTCGGCCAAACGACAGCCGTTTTGACATAAAATCGTAAGTATTTGCTGCTGAATGTAGGGTGAACCGTGACACGAAATTTCAACACTTTCCTCACCCGTAAAGCTTTTTCCTTCGGCGAAAATCGTAATTAACACCTCATCGATCGCCTTTCCCTCAGCAGTTGAAAAAACACCAAAATGAGCAGTGTGAGAAGACTTCCCTTCAAACGATTTTGAAAACAACTTCTCCGTAACCTCCCAGCTTCCCGGTCCAGACACACGCACAACTCCAATCGCCCCAACGCCATTCGCTGTTGCCAAAGCGCAAATACAATCCTGATTTCCAATCATACCACAAAACTAATCAAAGCTGAATCGATTTCATACGACATTCATTTATTTTGGGCGTTCCCTGCGGGTCGGGCTATTCACGCTACAAGGTAGCTTGTTTTTATCCCTAACGCAAAAAGTGGTCAACAATCAAATTCCTACAAACAAAAAATCCCCTCGCTTTTCAACGAAGGGACTCTGAATTGAAATTTTATCTACTCAATTATCAAGCTCGAACGAACCGAATTATTCTCTAAATAAATCACTACTGAATAAACTCCTGGGGCCAAACCGTTTACTGAATAAGTAGCACTTGGAGCGTATGTTTTAATCACTCTACCAGAAGCATCAACTAATGAAACCTCTTGCAATTTATCATTCGCTTTAATCGTAAAGCTCTCTTTTGCTGGATTCGGATAAATAACCAAACTACTTTCCTCCAAAGACAGCAGGCTCGCACAATTATCTACCGTTATTGTTTGAGTTGCAGATCCATCACAACCGTTTCCATCCGTATAGGAATAGCTGATTGTGTGCGTTCCAACTCCAGCTACTGAAGGATCAAACATTCCTCCTGTAACTCCCGTTCCAGCATATGTTCCGCCAACTGGACTTCCACCAGATAAAGCAAATGCTACATCAGCTGTACACACATCATTAAGAGCAGCAAAAGTAACCGTTGGTGCATCTAGCACTGTGATTGTTTCAGTTGCCGTATTTGTACAACCATTACCACTTGTGATCGTATAATCAATAGAATGCGTTCCCAGTCCAGCTACTGAAGGATCAAACATTCCTCCAGAAACACCAACTCCAGAATAAGTTCCTCCACTTGGTGATCCACTCACCAAATTAATTGCTCCACCATTCACACAAACATCTAATAACGATGATTGAGAAACGGTTGGTAAAGCATAAACGGATAAATCCGACCCATTATCAGTGCCAGTTGTTACGGGATCAGAAGCCACAACACGAACGCGGTAACCTGTTCCTACACTTAATGTTCCAGGAACTGTTGCTGAAATTGATTGTGAACCACTTGTCGTTGAGCTCAATGTACCAATTACAATTGGACTTGTAAACGCTCCTGCATTATCTGAAATTTCGGCAGAAAAGACATTTCCTGCATTATACGACCCCGTGGCTGTGAAATCGACCGTTAGATTTGCCGTATCTCCTTCGCACCATCCCGTAGTTGAAACTAAATCTGTTGTAATTGAATTAGATGCCGTGTTTCCTGTTAGCAATACATCATCAATTGAAAACCCTGGGTCAACAGCACTTGATGAAACATTATTTACAAATCTAAAACCGAACATTAGAGACGCTTGATTATCAAAAGCCGCATTTGTTATCGTCTGTTGTACCCAATTACTTTGATTATTAAACTGACTTATTGGAGCTGTAATTTGAACCCAATTCGTTCCGCCATCAGTACTGTAATATACTTCTCCAAAAATTGAAGGTCCACCACCACACACCCACCAAAAACTAAATTCTACTCCAGAGTACCCTACTGTTGATACTGGTGTCGTCATTTGGGTAAAATTAGATTCTGCTAAAAAGCAAGTTCCATCAGCTGCAGAAAATGAAGAGCAAAGAATTCCGCTACTTACTGCTTCGTCACTAACAATATGCATGTAATTACTTGTTGGTGAGCCTGAAATACCTGCGGGTTGAGTTTGAGTGTTATTAACGGTATAACTGAATGGGAATCCCAGACAAACTAAAGTACTCGTTCCTCCAGTATAGGCATTATTGACTAACCATTCATTTTGGCCGGTAGATCCTGACGCACCACCGAGTGTAGCCGAATTCATCGAAAAACTATTTCCCGACTCGAAATTTTCTTGATAAATAATTGTTTGCGCAATTGTTCCAAAGGACAAAAAAAGTCCTACAGATAAAAGTAGCTGTTTCATAGTTGAGTTGTATTAGTGGACACAAGTTAATGAAATTCCAACTAACCTTCTCACCTACTTGCGTTTATTCCCAAAAAATGTGTGCATTAATTCGGAACATTCTGACTCCATTATTCCTTTCACAACTTCCGTCTTTGGATGATACAAATTGCCTTTTGACGATGCTCCTCTTTTATCATCTTGAGCACCGAAAACAACTTTGTCGATTTGCGACCAATACAAGGCTCCTCCACACATTACGCAAGGTTCAAGTGTAACATAGAGTGTGCATCCTTTTAAGTACTTTCCTCCGAGAAACTCAGCCGCGGCCGTAATTGCTTGCATTTCAGCGTGAGCAGTTACATCATTAAGTCGCTCTGTTAAATTGTGCGCTCGAGCGATAACCTGATTGTTAGCAACAATCACAGCCCCAACAGGAATTTCATCTGCATCAAAAGCTTTTTGAGCCTCCAGCAGCGCTTGCTTCATAAAGTAATTATCATCGAATGGATTGATCATAGATCGAAAGTAGAAAATTAATCACAAGAAGCCAGCGAATACTTATTTTTAGACCATGAAACATCCTGTTGAAGCATTACAAAAAGGTGACTTGATTGCAATAGTTGCTCCGGCGAAAGCCATTGAAAAGGAGTTTGTCGATTTTGCCGAGCAGAAGTTAATTGATCTTGGTTTTAAAGTGATCGTTGGGAAAAATTGCCTTGGTAGACACAATTATTTTTCTGGTACAGAAGCTGAGCGATTAGCAGACTTTCAGTGGGCACTAGATCACGAAGGGGTTAAAGCAATAGTTTGTGCACGAGGTGGATATGGCTGTGTTCAGTTAGTTGATCGAATCAATTGGGCAGGACAGCTATCTCATCCAAAGTGGATTATTGGATTTAGCGATATTACCGTTTTCCACCAACGAATGCAGAAAATGGGAATTCCAAGTATTCATGGAACGATGCCCCTAAATTTCAAAGAAAACTCTCTTGAATCCTTTGAAACGTTAATTCAAGCAACTGCTAATCACCCTTATTCAATTGAATGGAGTAGTTCTGAATACGATAAATCAGGTTCAGCGCAAGGAGAGTTAGTTGGTGGAAACCTCTCTATCTTGTATAGTCTAATTGGAACGAATGATCAGGTTGACTTCTCTGGAAAAATCCTGTTTATTGAAGATCTTGCTGAGCAAATTTATGCCATTGACCGAATGTTTTATGCCTTATCCAAAGCTGAAATTTTGGATAAAATAAGTGGTTTAGTCATTGGTGGAATGACCAAACTTAATGACACAGACATTCCATTTGGCAAAAACTATCAGGAAGTCATTTTATCCCATTTGAATTATAGAAAAATCCCTGTTGCTTTCAATATACCCGCCGGTCACATTGATGATAATCGTGCCTTGAAGTTAGGTTCGGAGGTAAATCTGATTGCTTCGGATAGCGGAAACCAATTAGTTTTTACAAAATAACAAACCTGCGAGTAACTGACTGGCCATCAATTTGAACTTGAGCAATAAAAACTCCACTTCCCAAATTATCTAATCGAAGTCCTTCTTCACGAATTTCCCATTGACCAACATAAATTCCATTACTACTGTATACAGTACAAATTGACCCTTCCGGGGCAGCTACTACAACATGGTCGTTCGAAGGGTTTGGTGCCACATGAATGTTGTAAGTTGCTAGCTCTCTTTTCTTCGCAACTTCCTCTATTTCATTTGTTTGAGCGTGGATTCCAAAAGACAGGAACACCAAGGCACCTAAAAATACTTTTTTCATACTTGGAGATATAACAGTTTCTTACTTCTAAAACGTAGCTATCATCAATAGTTACATGTTTTATTTATACTGAGTCTAAATAATGTTATATCCGTTTGATTTATGGTTATATCGGTGATATAATTTACACGAACTGTTAAATTTGTATATCTGAAACAAATACTTTTAATCATTCAACATGAGTAAGTCAGCTATTTTGAAAACTTCCGTTGCTAGAAAAGTGGCGATGGCACTTTCAGCATTTTTCTTGATGATCTTTTTGCTACAGCATTTTGCGATCAACATCACTTCGGTATTTAGTGCCGATACATTTAATGAATTATCCCATTTTATGGGAACAAACGCGATCGTTCAATACGTCGCTCAACCAATTTTACTTTTTGGAGTTGTTTTTCACTTCATTATGGGCTTTGTCTTGGAAATAAAAAACAAGCAATCACGTTCAGTAAAATACGTTAAGTATGCAGGTGGAGCAAACGCTTCTTGGATGAGTAGAAACATGATCTATTCAGGGTTAGCAATTTTAGCGTTCCTTTTCCTTCACTTCTACGACTTCTGGATTCCAGAATTGAACACAAAATTTGTTCAGGGAGACTGGTCTGGAATGTTGGCAGATGGAGAGGGCTACCGTTACTTTGAAGAACTTCAACACAAATTCGTCAACCCGGTAAGAGTGGGGATTTATGTTGTTGCTTTCATCTTCTTAGCATTACACTTGTGGCACGGATTCAGTTCAGCTTTCCAATCTGTTGGTGCGAACAATAAGTACACAAGAGGAGGTCTTAAAAAATTCGGTCAAGCTTACGCTGTTTTGATTCCATTAGGATTCATCATTATCGCGTTAGTTCACCACTTTTCTCAATCACATTAGAACCTGAAAATATTTAAGAATATGTCAGTATTAGATGCAAAAATTCCAGCAGGTCCAATTAAGGATAAATGGACAAATCATAAAAACAAAATCAATCTTGTTAACCCGGCAAACAAACGTTTGATCGACATCATCGTTGTTGGAACTGGATTAGCAGGAGGTTCTGCTGCCGCTTCACTCGCGGAAATGGGATACAATGTTAAGTCATTCTGTTTCCAAGATTCACCTCGTCGTGCACACTCTATTGCAGCACAAGGGGGAATCAACGCAGCGAAAAACTATCAAAATGATGGTGACTCGGTTTACCGCTTGTTTTACGATACAGTAAAAGGAGGTGACTATAGAGCTCGTGAAGCCAACGTATATCGTTTAGCGGAAGTATCAGCAAATATTATCGACCAATGTGTGGCGCAAGGAGTTCCTTTCGCTCGTGAATATGGAGGTCTTTTGGATAACCGTTCATTTGGAGGTGTACTTGTTTCTCGTACGTTCTATGCAAAAGGACAAACGGGACAACAGTTATTGCTTGGAGCTTATTCAGCAATGAACCGCCAAATTGGTAAAGGAAAAATCCAAATGTATAACCGTCACGAAATGCTAGAATTAGTAAAAGTGGATGGTAAAGCAAGAGGAATTATCGCTCGTAACTTGGTTACAGGTGAATTGGAACGTCATTCAGCACACGCGGTTGTTATCGCATCAGGAGGATATGGAAACGTTTTCTTCCTTTCAACAAACGCGATGGGATCGAATGTAACTGCTGCATGGAGAGTTCACAAAAAAGGAGCTTATTTCGCTAACCCTTGTTACACGCAAATTCACCCAACTTGTATTCCTCGTTCGGGAGATTACCAATCGAAATTGACATTGATGTCTGAATCACTTCGTAACGATGGTAGAATTTGGGTTCCTAAAAACATGGATGACGTAATGGCTATCCGTGAAGGACGCAAGAAGCCAACTGAGCTTTCAGAAGAAGAAAGAGATTATTACTTAGAGAGAAGATATCCTGCATTTGGTAACTTGGTTCCACGTGATGTTGCATCGAGAGCAGCAAAAGAAAGATGTGATGCCGGTTACGGAGTAAATGAAACAGGAGAAGCTGTTTATCTTGATTTCTCTTCAGCAATTATGCGTTACGGAAAAGAGAAAGCTACAATTGATGGAGAACACAATGCCTCTGAATCTCGCATTCGTGAGTTAGGAGAAAAGGTGATCGAAGCGAAATATGGTAACTTATTCCAAATGTACGAGAAGATCACTGACGATAATCCGTACAAAACACCAATGAAGATTTATCCAGCGGTTCACTACACAATGGGTGGTATTTGGGTTGACTACAACTTGATGACAACTATCCCAGGGTGTTACGCGGCAGGAGAGGCTAACTTCTCAGATCACGGAGCAAACAGACTTGGTGCCTCTGCATTGATGCAAGGTTTAGCTGACGGATACTTTGTATTACCATATACAATTGGTGATTACCTTTCTCATGACATTCGAACTGGTCCTATCTCAACGGAACTTCCAGAATTTGCGGAAGCTGAAAAAGAAGTTCAAGATCGCATCGATTCATTTGTAAATAACAAAGGAACTAAGTCGGTTGACTTCTTCCATAAACGTTTAGGAAATGTAATGTGGAACAAAGTTGGAATGGCCCGCAACGAAAAAGGGTTGAATGAAGCAATTGCAGAAATTCGTCAAATTAGAGAGGAGTTCTACAAGGATGTTTTCATTCCTGGTTCTGCTAACGAATTAAACCCAGAATTAGAAAAAGCGCTTCGTGTAGCTGACTTCTTAGAATTGGGTGAGTTATTTGCTATCGACGCACTACACAGAACAGAATCGTGTGGAGGTCACTTCCGAGAAGAATCTGTTGAAGAAGATGGACCACAAAAAGGTGAAGCAAAACGTGACGATAAGAACTTTGCTTACGTTGCAGCTTGGGAATGGACAGGAAATCCATCAGAAGCAAAACTTCACAAAGAAGAATTAACATTTAATGACATCGAACTAAAACAACGTTCGTACAAATAATTCAAGCGATGAAACTTACTTTAAAAATTTGGAGACAAAAAGGTCCTAATGACAAAGGAGGAATAGAAACTTATTCACTCGACAATGTATCAGAGCACATGTCCTTCTTGGAGATGATGGATGTTTTGAACGAACAATTGATCAACGAAGGACAAGAACCAGTGGCATTCGATCACGACTGTCGTGAAGGAATCTGCGGAATGTGTTCTATGCAGATTAACGGTGAACCACATGGACCGGATAGAGGTGTAACAACATGTCAGTTGCACATGCGTAAATTCAAAGATGGTGATACGATCTATATCGAGCCATTTAGAGCGAAAGGATTCCCTGTAATCAAAGATTTAGTTGTTGACCGTTCTGCATTTGACAGAATCCAACACGCAGGAGGGTTTGTTTCGGTAAACACTTCAGGAAACACGCAAGATGCTAACGCTATTCCAATTCCAAAGGATGATGCAGATAAAGCTTTCGACGCAGCAACTTGTATCGGTTGTGGAGCTTGTGTTGCAGCTTGTAAAAATGCTTCCGCTATGTTGTTTGTTTCAGCTAAAGTATCTCAATTCGCCTTATTACCACAAGGTAAAGTAGAAGCGAAACGCCGAGTACTTAATATGGTTGAGCAAATGGATAAAGAAGGATTTGGTAACTGTTCAAATACTGGTGCATGTGAAGTTGAATGTCCAAAAGGAATTTCACTTGAAAATATTGCACGTATGAATCGTGAGTATTTGAAAGCATCTATCTAATAAAGAAGATTTTCTATATTAAAAGGGAGCGCCAACGGGTGTTCCCTTTTTTTCGTTTTAATAAACGAGTTGAAATTTTTAATAATATTAACAAAAGCTTTATCTTAGCTTTTCTAAAATTTAATTCTTATGAAAAAAGTACTACTTTCTTTAGTTGTGGTTGCTACCGGATTCTGGTCGCAAGCACAGGTGAGCTGTGTGGGAGTTTCTCCTGGCTCAATAGCAGGTGACTACGAATTTGAGTGGGCTGACCCAGCAGGTGGGGATTGGTCAACACCAGATTTCTTACTCCCTGGAGTTTATGTTCAAGACACATTGGCAATTGTTGATGATGGAACACCTGGAACTAACCCTCAAGGTAACCCAGTTTCGGCAGAAGGGTGTAGCCCATTAATCAACGGTGTTGATGTAAACGGTAAAATTGCCGTTATCTACCGTAACACTTGTGAGTTCGGAACGAAAGCTTTGAACGCACAAAACGCAGGAGCGGTTGCAGTTATTATCATTAACCGTGATAACGAAGTTATTCCAATGGGTGGAGGTGCAGACGGTGGTTCTGTTACCATTCCAGTTGTTATGTTGTCTAGCGTTGATGGTTTATCTATTACAAACGCAATGGCGAACGGACCAGTTGTTATGTTCTTAGGAAACAAAATTGGTCTTTACGCAGATGACGCAGGTATGGATAATCAGTTTACTTTGATTTCTCCATGGGGTACTGCTTCAAACGCATTGTTTGATGGATTCGAATTAGGATGTCAATTCATCAACTTTGGTTCTAACGTTCAAAACAACGTAACAGTTAACGCTACAATCGTTGGACCTTCAGGAACAGTTTACGATGAAACTGTTGGACCATTAACAATGAACCCAACAGATACTATTGGTGTTTATGCTGGATTCACTAACGAATTCCCAGTATTTAACCTTGGAGGTGTAGGTAACTACCCTAACGGTGAGTACACATTAACTTATACATTGTCTCTAGGAACTACAACAGACGAAGATCCAATTGATAACGTATATGTTTCTAAGTTCACTGTAAATGATAACTTGATTTCACGTGCTAATTTGGACGGATCAGGATTGCCTTTCTCAGATACTTACCCAAGTAACACTGATGGTGAGTACCAATCTTGTATGTACTTCGATGAGGCTAACTCTGGTATTTTAGGTGTTGAAGGTATGTGGTTTACACCTCAAACTGATACATCTGTTAACACATTAGTTGGTGAGCAAGTATTGATTAATGTTTATGAGTGGAATGATCCATGGGTTGACCTTAGTGATGCTGGATTTGGAACTGCTAACGCAACTTACCAAAACTTAATCCCAGTTATTTCTACAAGTGTTGACTTATTAGATGATAACCAAACTGAAGTACCACAATACGTAGCTTTCACTCCGTCTGAGCAAATTGCTTTCTCAAGTGGACAACGTTACTTAGTGTGTGCTCAAACATTTACTGCGTACGTAGCATTCGGATACGATTCAAATATCGATTACGATGGTAACGTAAATGTAAACTTGATGCCAGTACAATCAATTTACACGCAAGATAATGCCAATACTTCAAGATGGTGGACAGGATGGTCTGGATCTACATCTCCTTCTATCGCTATCCAAACTATTCCAGCTGTTGAAGTTGGACTTGAAGAAACTGGTGCTATTGATGGAACAGTTTACCCTAACCCAACAAACGGTGAGGTAGTAATCAAATTAGCTTCTAACGAGAATGCTACTTTGGTTGTAACTGATATGGCTGGTAAAGTTGTTGCTACAACTACACTTTCTTTCGCTTCAGGAGCTGCTAACTTCAGCACAGATGGATTCGAAAACGGAATGTACTTGTTCAACCTTACAACTGATAATGGTTCAACAGCACAGTTTACTGTTGTTAAGAAGTAATTGAACTTCAACATAAAAAAGGGGCGTGAAATAATTCACGCCCCTTTTTCTTTGTACTACTCTCAACTAGAAGTTTAACGATAAACCAAAATTAAGTGGATAAATTTCTGTTGTTTTACCTTGTTCGAATAAAGGCAACAAACTATAACTTGCAAATATTCCCCAATCATTATATCCCATTCGAACTAAGGCATCAGCTTTAAAAGGGTTCAATCCGTATGTGCCTTTTTCTTTCTGCACAAACTCTTTTCCATCAAACTCACCTTTACGTTTAATTTTAGAAGCGATTCTAACACCCCCTACAACGCCCCCAGCGAGATAAAAGTTCTTTGAGTTGTTTCTACTAGTATTAAACTCTAAAAGTAAAGGAACGGTTAAATATGTAGCTTTTAACTTATTCTTCGTGTAAGTATTTACAGTATCAACAACTGCAAAAACTGTATCAGCATTAGAGCTCAGTAAATAATCATCATTGAACGCTACAGAAGTAAAACTAAACCCTAACCCGGTAGTTAAACCAACGTATGGAGTTCCAAAGTTGAATTTATGCTCCATGATATTTAAGTTCCAAACTTGTGATTTAGCTGGATCGTTTCTCCAATATGGATTATCTTCAAATGAATTAGTCATATTCTCATTCATTAAAACACTAAATCCAAAATCTACCCCAGCCCAGTGTGCTTCCGATTTCTTATTATCATCATCCTCTTCTTCACCTTCTTCATCTCCTTCAATATAAACTTCCTCATCACCATTTCCGATAATAATAACAGTGCGTTTACCAAGGTTAATTCTTGTGGTATCTTGAGCTTCCTCTTCTTGTTGTGCATATCCTGATGAAATCCCCATCAAAATTGCCAATGTCACGTAAATCTTTTTCATCATCAATCGTTTTGTTTGATTGTATGACTTAGGAGTTACAAAAAAGTTACAACGAGGATTAAAATTTATTCGGATTCTTCCCAAGTATCGAGAAACTCATCGAGTGATCTGCGGTCCTTTTTAGTTGGTTTACCCGTACCATATTGACGATAACTACTTTGAGCAGCCATGTACAGTTTTAATTTCTCAATTTCTTCTGGGTCCGTTATATCCAAAAGATAATCAGGCACCAATTTAGCACCAACCCTCCGGTCTAGAAGATTTAAAACTTTGTAGGAAAAAGTAGAAGTGTGTTTTACTATTTGAATTGTATCACCTACTTTAACTTCTTTGGCAGGTTTAACATTTTCATTGTTAAGTTTGATTTTACCTTTGGAAATCGCCTCTGAGGCTTGTGAGCGTGTTTTAGCTAGTCGCACACTCCAAACAAACTTATCGACTCTACAACTCATTCTGAAGGCGTTTTGTGAGCGATTTAACCACTAAATTATATGAGTGATCAATTAATTCCATTAATAGTTCATCGTTTACATCCTCAAATACTCTCACAGTATTCCAGTGCTTCTTATTCATATGATAACCAGGCAATACTCCTCGGAATGTTTCACGCAGTTCTATTGCTCTTGTAGGGTCACATTTTAAGTTAACCGATTCAAACAAATCAATATTTGCTAATGCGAACATTTTGCCTTGCACTTTAAATACAAGAGTTTGTTCACCAAATGGAAAATCTTCCGTTACTCCTTTTTTCTGCAAGCAATATGATCGGAAGGCTTCTATGTTCATTCTTGATTAGTGAATTCCAGGCGCATTTTGATGTCTTCCTAAATTTCTCAGCATTTTAGCATGACCAGCGAGCGCATCAAAGAATGTTTTATACGAATAATATGGAAGATTGTACTCCAACGCTGTATCACGCACTATTTTTGAAATCTTACGGTAGTGAACGTGACAAATATTTGGGAACAAGTGATGTTCTACTTGATAATTCAATCCACCTACATACCAAGAAAAAATGCGTGCTTTTGGAGCGAAATTAGCCGTGTTCATTAACTGACTTACCGCCCAGTCTGCATCAATGTTTCCAGATGAATCAGGAACAGGGAATTGCGATGATGGCACAACGTGAGCTGGTTGGAAGATAGATGCTAATACCAATCCAGCAATAAAATGCATCATGATAAAGAACAACACAGTCACCCACCAAGAAACTGGACTAAAAATTATCGGTAGTACCAATGTTACTCCCAAATAAATCACCTTACTTACGATGATAGATGTAAGTACTTGTCCATTCGAAAGTCCTTGCGTAGCAACTAATCCTTTTTTCTTGTAACGTGCATATTGACTATAATCTTTCGTGATTGCCCACATTAAAGTCATTAATCCATAAAAGAACCAAGCATAGATATGCTGGAATCGGTGACCTTTTAATAGTTTTTGATTTGGAGAAAAACGCATTAGATTACCAATCTCGATATCTTCATCCATTCCCGCTACATTCGTATATGTATGGTGAAGAACATTGTGTTGAATTCTCCAGTTAATATCACTACCACCAACAATATTAATTAATCGACCTAACCATTTATTTACGAACAGGTTCTTTGAATAGGCATTGTGGTTGGCATCGTGCATGATTGAAAGCCCAATGCCTGACATTCCAAACCCCATTAAAATCCACATCACCATTGTTAACCATGTCGATTCAACAACAGTTAATAAAAGAATAAAAGGAACGAAATAAAGGGAGATCATGAAAATAGTTTTCAATATCATATTCGCATTTGCGAAACGTGAAACATTATTTTCCTTAAAATATTGATTTACGCGTTTACGAAGAACTTTATAAAAATCTTCGTTGTGCGTTTGTGTAAATTTTACTTGACTAAATTGCATAACATGATTTAATACTGCAAAGATAGCGGTTTATTGTGCGTAGAGCTAAAATTTTAACGCTTGTTTTGAATTCATGATACTTTTCAGGAGTCCAATTGTGCCTACTAAATAGTATTTTTGGACTTAAACTCAGTTATTAGATGAAAGATTTCTCTGAATTACCGTATAGTTCCGATTATTTAAATCGATCAAGATTTGCAACACACGTTGTTCCTGTTGGAAAAGTTAACATTGGTGGAGGTAACCCTATTCGTGTTCAATCGATGACAACTACTGATACAATGGACACAGAGGGATCCGTTGCTCAATCTATTCGAATGATTGAAGCAGGTTGTGAAATTGTTCGTTTAACCGCTCCGAGTAAAAGAGAAGCTGAAAACTTGGCAAATATTAAGCAACAACTTATTGAAAATGGTTTTGATACGCCACTTGTCGCTGATATTCATTTTACGCCGAATGCAGCAGAAATTGCAGCGAAAATCGTTGAAAAAGTGCGGGTAAACCCTGGAAACTACGCGGATAAAAAGAAGTTCGAATCGATCGAATATACAGACGAATCTTATCAGGCTGAGTTAGAAAGAATCGAAGAAAAGTTCACACCACTAGTTTTGCTTTGTAAGGAAACTGGGACAGCTATGCGCATCGGAACAAATCACGGATCACTTTCTGATCGAATTTTAAGTCGATATGGTGATACCCCCGAAGGAATGGTTGAGTCTGCCATGGAGTTTCTAAGAATCTGTGTCAAACATGATTACCATGATATCGTTTTATCGATGAAAGCGAGTAATACGCTGGTTATGGTTCAAGCATATCGATTATTGGTGGCGACAATGATTCAAAATAACATGAATTATCCTCTTCACTTGGGTGTAACCGAGGCTGGAGACGGAGAAGATGGAAGAATAAAATCTGCAGTTGGAATTGGTGCTTTACTTGAAGATGGATTAGGAGATACAATTCGTGTTTCCTTAACAGAAGAGCCTGAAGCAGAAATTCCAGTTGCACAAAAATTAGTTCAAAAATACGCAGAACAAAAAGAGTCAAGCCTTCCCAAAACAACAGTTTTACCTTATAACCCATACGACTATAATCGAAGAAAATCAGTCGCAATAGAAAAAATTGGAGACCACAATCCGCCGGTTGTTGTAGCTGATTTAAGCTCCATTGAGACAATCAAGCCTTCTCATTTATTTGGGTTTGGATATCAATACAGTGTTCCTTTAGATAAGTGGAATATTTCTGATCAAGCAGCAGACATTTTATTCATTGGAGATCGGAAAATTGAATTCGAATTGCCGGGAACAATAATGACCGTTGTTTCATATAACAACTGGAAAAATAATTACTCAAAAAAACCTGGGTTCTATCCTTACGTTTCAAAAGAAAATGTATCCGAAATAGATGCTGGTAATGTTTTATTTATAGAACATGACGCCTTGGATTCAGATGTAAGTTATTTAACAAATTATCCTCGAGCAATCATAGTCTTAAAAGGGAATGGACTCGAAAAAACACATTTATATCGTTATTTTAGATTAAATATTGCGTATTTAAATATTTATAATCCCGTAATACTAACATCTGACGTTTCCACTACTGATGAAGAAAAGTTCCAATTGTGGACTTCCTCAGATTTAGGAGCAAGCTTGATTGATGGGTTTGGTGACGGTATTTGGCTTTCTGGGCACACATCAACGCAATTGATTAATTCCACTTCATTTGGAATTTTACAAGCGACCAGAACGCGTATTTCAAAGACAGAATACATTTCATGTCCATCATGTGGAAGAACTCTCTTCGACCTACAGGAAACGACCGCTAAAATTCGAGCGAAGACTTCACATTTAAAAGGTGTTAAAATTGGAATTATGGGGTGCATCGTTAACGGTCCAGGAGAAATGGCAGATGCAGATTATGGATATGTTGGAACAAGACCTGGTAAAATTCATCTTTATAAGGAACATGAAGTCGTTCGAAAAAATGTAGATGAGGAAGAAGCTGTGGATGCACTGATTGATCTAATAAAAGAGCACGGAGACTGGGTAGAACCAACAAATTAGTAGAAAAAACCCTTAACCAACTCATTAACAACTAATTAACAGTAGTCACATTATTTTAACGATCTCTACTGCCTTAAGGTGAATCTATACCTGTTCAGACAAAGTGCGCTTAAAACGCGTTATTTGCAGTTTTGGCACTCTAAAAAGGACAATTTCAATAAAAATTGGTCGAAAAATTAATTATCGACCTAAGAAAACAAGTAAAACAGAAATATCGCTTGGTGAAACTCCACTGATTCTAGATGCCTGTCCAATTGTTGCAGGTTGAAGAGCTGTTAACTTTTCTTTCGCTTCAGAACTTAAACTAGCAAACTTTGTAAAATCAATATTTGATGGAATTTTTACTTCTTCCAAACGATTCATTTTGCGAGCCACATCTTCTTCTCTCGAAATATATCCATCATACTTCAATTGAATTTCAGTTTGATCAATAATATCTGGATGCTGAGAAGTTAACTCTAAAGCAAGCTCTTTACTTTTTGGTCCCATTTCTAAAATATCACCCATTGTAACATTTGGACGAGTGATTAATGAGTCAAGCTTTACCTGTTGTTTAATAGGAGAACTTTCTTTCTTCTCAAGTATAGGATTTGCTACTTCTGGAGTTACTCCTTCTTTGCTCAAAGATTTTTTCAATTCTTTGGTACCGCTTACCTTTTTCTCAACACGCTCCATTGACTCATTCGAAGCTAAACCAATTGCATGTCCGATAGGTGTTAATCTCAAATCGGCATTATCTTGACGTAAAAGAATTCTATATTCTGCACGACTAGTAAACATTCGATAAGGTTCTTTCGTTCCCTTTGTGATCAAGTCATCAATTAAAACACCGATATAAGCATCACTTCTTGAAAGAATAAATGGGTCCTCTTCCACTACTTTTCTATGCGCATTTACTCCAGCCATCAAACCTTGACAAGCAGCTTCTTCGTAACCTGTAGTACCATTAATTTGGCCCGCAAAGAAAAGTCCTTCCACTAACTTTGTTTCTAATGTATGCTTAAGTTGTGTTGGCGGGAAATAATCATATTCGATTGCATAACCTGGGCGGAACATTTTGGCATTCTCAAAACCTGGTATAGACTTTAGCGCTCTATCTTGAACTTCCTCTGGTAACGAAGTACTGAAACCATTCACGTAAATCTCAACTGTATTCCAACCTTCAGGCTCTACAAAAATCTGATGACGATCTCTGTCTGCAAAACGGTTGATCTTATCTTCAATACTCGGACAGTATCTCGGACCACTACTTTTTATCGCACCATTAAACATTGGAGAACGATCAAAACCTTCCTTCAATAATTCGTGTGTATCCAGATTAGTATACGTGATATAACAAGATCGTTGTTTCGCCAGCGGTTTCGTATCAGAAAAACTAAACTTCGATGGGTTTTCATCTCCGAACTGTTCTTCCATTTTTGAGTAATCAAGAGAACGACCATCAACTCTCGGAGGAGTTCCTGTTTTCATTCTACCTGTTTCAAAACCAAGGTTGATTAGATCCTCCGTTATTCCAGTTGCGGCTCTCTCACCTGCTCTACCTCCACCAAACTGTTTTTCCCCAAGGTGAATTAAACCATTCAAGAAGGTTCCATTAGTAAGAACAACCGTCTTTGCTTTAACTTCCATTCCAATAGAAGTCTTAACACCAGTCACACGATTCCCTTCAACAGTTAATCCAGTGCACATGTCCTGCCAAAAATCCACGTTTGGATTTCTTTCTAGCAACAACCTCCACTCTTCAGCGAAGCGCATTCTATCATTTTGCGTTCGTGGCGACCACATCGCAGGTCCTTTTGAACGATTCAACATTCTAAATTGAATCGCACTCAAATCACTCACAATTCCAGACCCACCTCCAAGCGCATCAATCTCCCGGACAATTTGACCTTTTGCCACACCTCCCATTGCAGGGTTACAACTCATTTGAGCAATCGTGTTCATGTTCATTGTAATCAACAACACAGAACTCCCCAATCTACCGGCAGCATTCGCAGCTTCACAACCCGCATGACCAGCACCAACAACAATTACATCGTACTCTTTTAACATAAACCTTGTTTCACGTGGAACAAAATTACAACACTTAATTCAACTAATTGGTTTCACGTGGAACAATTAAACTCAATGCCCAATCCTCTTTCGACCGCATCAACTTAGAATCCTCTTCCGTTTTATCCTTGTAACCACACAAATGAAGAACACCATGAACTACAACACGATTAAGTTCCACGTGAAACATTTGATTTAATTGCAATGCATTATCTCTAACACGATCAACAGAAATGAACAGGTCTCCCGAAACACAATCACGGTCCGAATAATCAAACGTTATTATATCCGTATAATAATCATGGTCTAAATGTTTTCTGTTTACATCAAGTAAATAATCGTCTGAAGTGAAGATTAAATTAATCTCACCTAAGCTTTTTGTTTCACGTGAAACAACATTCCCAAGCCATAAAACAAAAAATTCCGGATCCAAATCCAGAATTTCAGTGTCCTCAAAATGTATATCTATCATTGTTTTGAGAAATAAATACTTACACTTCTGCCATCATTATCGAATTCAACTGCTTCTGCTAACGAACGCATTAGAAATATTCCACGTCCATTTTCCTTTTCTAAATTCTCTGGAGCGGTCGGATCAGGAAGGTTTTTATAGTCAAAACCATCACCATGATCTGAAACTTTAAAACAAAAATCAGTTTCTTTATCGCCTACAAATAAATCAACATTTACAGACGAATTACCTTTATTTCCATGTTCAATTGCATTATTAACTGCTTCAGTTACGGCAATTAATACATTACCGTAATAATCTTCCTTTATTTTTAACCGATCACATACTTGATCAACTAAAGACTCCACTTTTACAATGTTTGAAAAATCAGATGGGATAGATAACTCATCCACCAAAACGTATCCTTCTTTCATATATAATCAATTCGAAGATCGATTAAAATACTGGTTAGCTCTGTCCTTGTAGTACTGTTTATACTTAGGGTCGACCGAACGCAATAACTCAATCTGTCTTAACTTTTCTTTGTTATACTGATCGAATTGAATTTGGTTACCTAAATTTTGATTTTTTCCTTCTTTCGATTCGCGCTTCTCATCCCAACCACGTTCCATCAATGCCTTTTCACTTTCTAATAATCGCGTAAGAATTTCCTTTTGACGATTAATCAGATTATCATTTAAGTTTTTATTTACGAGTTCTCGTTCCTGTTCTTCCAGTTTATCTATCAGTGGATTTAATTGGTTCCCTAATCCTTTACCATCTTTATTTAGGTCTCTTCGCATTTGCTCTAAACGTTTACGCATCTCTGCTTGCTGAGCCGCCATTTTTGCAATCTCCTTGTTCCCTAAATTCATACCGCCTTCACCGTTTTGACCAGGTTTATCTCCAGGCTTCTTTCCTCCAGGATTTGAACCCTTTTGCATCTGTTCCAATTGCTTCTTGAGCATATCCTTCATATCTTGATTTCCCGGCATCTGTCCCGGCTTAGACTGACCCGAACCACCCGGTTTGTCACAACTACCAGACCCCGGCATCATACTCTTCATTTGTTGTTGCATTTGCTGCAGAGATTCGTTCAGCATTAAAGCCAAATTATTATAAGAAGTCATAACATATTGTTGATGAATTGCTAAATTTCTACGTGATGAAGCCTCCTGAAACTCATCAATATCAGTTAACGCTAATTTATGATTCTCACTAATCGCATTCAATTCCTTGTCAATAAACATTGCAATTTTTGGTTGACGTTCAGCCAATGCATTCAAGCTATCCGCAACAACTTTTGTTTCATCAACAATATTTCGTTGAACCATAGAATACTTTCTAAAAGAAGGATCGGCCTCTTGCAACCGTTGAAATTTTGAAATCAATCCTTCTTGGTCTAAACTCAACGTTACAAGAGATTCAAGTATATTACGAAGAGATTCAATATCCTCAGATTGCTGTTGTTGATTAGATGCTTGTTGATTAGCGTCTAACTTATCCGCCATTTGCTTCATTTGATCGGCCGCGTTTTGTTGACTTTCCTGCGCCTTTTTCTCTTTGCCCTTGTCCAAGTTTTCCTTTGAATCATTCAACTCCTGAGAAATTTCTTTAGCATCATCTTCAGGCTTGCCTAAATCCAACGGATTACTTAGTTCTGAATTTAAACTATCCAATTTGTTAACATCCTCTTTTATGTCTTCAAATTTCTTCTTTATTTCTTCCTGCTTTTTCTTGGCATCCTCATCCGAAAGTTTTTTGTCTTGAATATCCTCTTTTAATTCCTGCTGCTCTTCGGCTAACTTCTTTAGTTCCTCCTCAATATCATCAACTTTTTCATTAACTTGAAGTCGCTTAAGCATTTCCATACTTCGATCCAATTGCTTCTTCATATCCTCAGATGACATCTCCAAATCATCCAAATTTTCCTCCAATTGTTCTCTGTCATTATGTTTTAAAAGTTCGTCTAATTGATTCAACAAATCCCGTAATTCATCATCCATTAATTCCTCTAATAGATCATTAATCATCTCTTGTTTCTCAAGTAACTCTTCATCTACTTCAGAAAGTTGATTCTTTTCTTCCAAAGAATTATTCATTTCCTCTTGAATTGATTGTAATTCCTGAAGAATGTCCTCGTGCTGTTGTTGAAGCTGCTGCGCTTGATTAATATTATTCCAATTCGTTTGTTTGGAATCGCGTAGTTCCTTTCTTAAACGATCTAAATTCTCACGAAACTCATCAACCTTGGTAAGCGACTTTTTAAAGTCAGATTTTAACTTTTCCTGATCCTCGCCTCTTTGATCATTTAGTTCTTCAAGTCCAGGTAAACGATAAACAAATTTTCTACTCGTTGAAGATTTGGAACCATTTACTCCGTCATTATCTCTAACAACAAAGAAATATTCAATACGATCTTCTAACGAGAGCTTCTCTCTTCTAAAATCTACTGCAAATTCAAAAGGAGATTCTGTTCCTGCAATACCATTAACCGGTAATGTTTGCTTCCTCTTAGTTCCATTCTTTGAAGTCACTTCATAGACAAAAGAAACAGATTGAACACCATGGTCATCACCAACAATACCAGAAAAATATCTTACGCCATCTTTCAGTGTGTCTGATTGTTCTTCAACAGAAATAGAAGGATACTGATCTCGAATAACATCAATATTAAAGAAGGAAGTATCTACATTTCCAGATTGTCTATTAGTTAAAGTAATCGTACCCAACGAATTAGTCAATATCTTCTTTGTAACTGTAAACCCCTCTTTATCAAACTCTTGTAAAGATGAATCAATTTTAAAACTTACATTAGAGGCATTCTTAGCCAATACGCTCCACTTAACAATCGTACCCTCTGGGATTACCAAATCTGACGCATTTTCTATTGTCTCATTCTGCAGACCCAGATAACTTGGATAAACTAAAGACGCTTCAAGCTTCGCTATTGTCGACTTCTGAATGACATCGATACGGTACTCGTCGCTATCAAAGTCACTTGCCTTAAATTGAATAGATGTTGCTTTACGCAGTTTTCTTAAACTACCTTCAAATTTATTCTTCGAAATTCGTTTCAACAAAGACGTACCTTGTTGAGTCTTTACATAAACTTTATCTGGAATTTTTGTTCCAACTAATTCAACTTGAAAATTAAAATCTCTTCCCTCTTCAACTGTTCTGTCCTCCGTCAAAAAAGAAAAAGTAAATGGAGCTGGAACTTTAAATTCTTTAGAAAAGTTAATCACGCGTTCTGTCCCTTGCTTAAAAAAAGAAGGGGCAAAAATTCCAATAATGAATAAGACCAGAACTAACGGAAGTACAAATTTTAAATACTTTCTATTACCCTTAATATCGATAGCATCAGAAAAAGGCAAGGATTGTAACTTCGAACTTCTCTGTTGAACACTCGCATTAAGCAATTCAAAATCGGCTGAATTCTCATTTATTTGATCGTTAAGCTGAAGTGTGTTTAGTAATCTGTCAGATACATCTGGAAAGAATTCACCAATAATTACTGAAGCCTGATAACGATCGATACGTGAACCATAAGACTTCAATTTCATTAACGGTGTAGCAATGTATTTTACAAGGATGTAAATGTTCACACCCAAGAAAGTGAAAAGCAATCCGGCTCTTAACCAAGAGTTAAAGCGGCCAAAGTATTCAAGTGTTACCACCAATAAATAGGTAGCAACTAGTACCCCAATAAACAAGAATATACCCTTGATTATTTGGTTCTTATAGAACTTTCTGATAAACCCATCTATTTGGGCTAACAAACGTTCAAATGCACTCATAGAATTTTCTTTAGACATCTAAAATACAACATATCAACATGCTTCTCAATAAAGAAACGTTAAAGACCGTACAATCGTACAAAATTAGAGTTCATTCCAATTGATTCAAACTACTTATCTTTGCACAAAATTTATTGATATGTCAGACAAGCCTGTTCGCGTAAGATTTGCACCATCACCAACCGGACCATTACACATGGGGGGTGTTAGAACTGCACTTTACAATTATTTATTCGCTAAGAAAAATAACGGTACTTTTTTAATCCGTATTGAAGATACAGATCAAACTAGATTCGTACCGGGTGCTCAGGACTATATCATGGACGCATTAAATTGGTGCGGAATTGTTCCAACAGAAGGACCTGGAATTGGTGGAGATTTTGGACCATATATTCAATCCGAACGAAAAGACATGTACCGTCCATACGCAGATCAACTGGTCGAAAATGATAAAGCATATATTGCTTTCGATACGGCGGAAGAACTGGATCAAATGCGTGATCAAGCGAAACAAATGGGAATGCCAAACTGGCAATACAATAGCGTTACGCGTTCTTCGATGAAGAATTCATTAACCCTTTCTTCAGACGAAGTTCAAAAAAGAATTGAAGCTGGAGAACCTTATGTTATCCGCATGAAAATGCCACGTAACAAAGATGTTCGTTTCGAAGATGCTATTCGTGGTTGGGTTGTTGTAAATACAAATAATCTTGACGATAAAGTATTGTTCAAGTCGGATGGAATGCCTACATATCACTTAGCTAATATCGTTGACGATCATACTATGGCTATCTCACACGTAATTCGTGGTGAGGAATGGTTGCCTTCTGCCCCACTTCATGTTTTATTGTACGAAGCATTTGAATGGGATTGTCCCGTTTTCGCTCACTTACCATTATTACTTAAACCAGACGGTAATGGAAAACTTTCAAAAAGAGATGGAGATCGATTAGGGTTCCCTGTTTTCCCTACTAACTGGACTACAGCCGAAGGAGAGACTTATCCAGGGTACAGAGAACAAGGATATTTTCCAGAAGCATTCGTAAACATGTTAGCTTTCTTGGGATGGAATCCAGGGACGACACAAGAGATTTTCTCAATGAAAGAATTGACAGAAACATTCACACTTGAAAGAGTTGCAAAAGCAGGAGCTAAATTCGATCCAGATAAGACAAAATGGTTCCAACAACAATATTTGAGAAACACTTCAGATGAAGAATTAGCGGAGCAATTATCGCAAATTTTAGACGAAGAATACGAATTAAGTCGATTAACTACTATCTGTAAGTTAATGAAAGAACGAGCTACTTTCGTAAAAGATATTTTAGTTGAAGGAGACTTTTTGTTCAACGCACCAACTGAATATGATGAGAAAACCGCTCGTAAGAAGTGGAAAGAAAATTCAGGAGAATTGATGCAAGAATGGATGGCCGAAATGAACAATATTTCCGACTTCAATGCTTCCAATATTGAGACTTCATTTAAAGCTTTCATTACTTCTAAAGAATTTGGAATTGGAGCTGTACTTCCACTCTTCCGTTTACTTGTAACTGGTAAAGGAATGGGACCAAGTATGTTTGAAATAGCAGAATTCCTAGGAAAAGAAGAGTGTGTTTCACGCATGACTTCAGGAATTAATCATCTTTCTTAAATCGATGAAACACACCATTGAAGTTAACGGAATTAAACTTTATGCTTTTCACGGTTGTTTAACTGAGGAAGGAAAAGTTGGGGGTCATTATCGCGTTGATGTTTCCATCACTACCGATTTTACTGAAGCAGCAGAAACCGATGACCTTTCAAAAACTGTTGATTATGTCATTGTAAATCGAATTGTTGAAGAAGAAATGTTGATTCGTTCTAAGTTGATCGAGCATGTAGGACAGCGCATTGTAAATCGATTAAAAGCAGAAGTTCAAGGTATTGACCAAGTAACTGTGAAAATCATTAAAATTTGTCCACCAATCAACGGTGACGTAGATAATGTTGCAATTATTATTAGAGCGTAGGAAATAAAAGTTTTTTTCTTACATTTGCCACCCGCACATGGTCTCGTGGCCGAGCGGTTAGGCAGCGGTCTGCAAAACCGTGTACAGCGGTTCGAATCCGCTCGAGACCTCAAAAGCCTCCTTAATTAGGAGGCTTTTTTTTTATTCTGGAAAGTACTTTCTAACTAATTCTGTAATTTTTTCCTTGTAGAGAGGCTTATCGATATAATCGTTCAACATTTCAAATGACTGAGCTTTAATCAAATCTTCATGAGCTAGAGAGGTTGTTAACATACAAACAACAACAGATTGAGCATCTTCTTCCAGTTTCTCATATTCCGTTAGAAATTCAAAACCGTTCATAATAGGCATATTAATATCTAAGAAAATCATATCTGGAGATTCATTCTTTTCCTTTAATTGATGAATTAAATCCAACGCTTCTTGTCCATTTACTGCCACATGAATATTTTCGAATACGTCCATCTTCTTAATCAGATGACTATTGAAAAAGTTCGTAGTTGGATCATCATCAACTAACAATAAGTGCTTCAATTTCTTCATCTACTCTATCACTTTTTTGGAAAAATTATCTCATACTTTAAGCCCTTTTCCGGCTCACTAGATAAAAGAATCTTCCCATTGTTCTTTTCTACCAATTTCTTAATAATGTACATTCCAACTCCCGTACCCGGAATAGAACTGTCGCTAGTAAAACGTTGAAACATTTCAAATAGTTTCCCTTCGAATTTATCAAGATCTATTCCCTTTCCGTTATCTGAATAATAAATAGAAACTGTATCTTTATTCATTTTTGTTTCAACATCAATGACTAGAGCACGTTTATCAGACCGATACTTGATACTATTAGTTAGTAAATTTTGAAAAATACTCTCCAATTCAACTTTAGAAACGTGACATTGAATTGACTTAGCCAGGTTTAATTCTATTCTTCCATTTACAGCACCTATTCTTTCTGAATACTCTTTAACTAAATTGGTTATTAAATCATTTAAATCAACTAATTCCTGATCTTCCGTTGTTCTTTCTACACGAGACAACTCTAATAGATCAGTTATAGTAGTTTCCAAACGTTTTGCTGATAAATTTAAATTGGAGATTATCTTTTCAGTCATTTCTTTGTCGCCTTGGTAATCTCCCAACATTTTGACCATATTCTGCACATTCACTACTGGAGCCTTTAAATCGTGCGAAACGCGATAAACAAAACTGTCTAAACTCTCATTTAAAGCCACCAGACGCTCGTTCTGCATTTTTACACGATATTCACTCCTTCGTTTACGTTTATACTCTCTACGAACAAAAAATGCCAGTAAAATAATCAACAAGAAAAGCGAAATAAAAATGAAAATCAAATAGCCTTGACGTTCTATTCTACTCAACTGACTGTTCAATTGTTCCGTTTGATTTTTTAGAGAATCTTTTTGACGCCTAATATTCGCTTCTTGTACAGAAATCAAGTCGTTTTGATCTCCTATTTGACGTTGACGGTCCTCATATTCCTTATTTTGAATTCGAAGTGATTCGGTTAGGAGTTTCTTTTCCGAATTTGAGCTTGCCACTTGACGCTGAAGAATCTCTAGCTCCCTTTTTTGTTTCTGAATCTTTTCTGATTGTTCATTCAATAAATCAATGCTCCTTTTTATAGCAACGTTCTGAGAACCTAGTTCTTCTCTTTGAGAAATAACGCGACCTTTAAGTGAATTTAAAAGCTCTTCTTGTTCAGAAACTAAGTTTTTTAGACGATAAAGCTCCGCAGATTGAGATTCAATCAACTGATTCTCCTCCTCTAAGCGATTAAAAACTGCTTCCCAATCACCTTGTTCAGTAATCGAAAAAGACAACAACCTAGGCGCTACTAATAATCCCGCTTTTTGAATTCTATCCGTAGAAACTGTAAAGTGAAAATCCTCTCCAAACTCAATAAAATTGATCATAGATTCATCATAACCGTAGTTCTCTGTAACCAATAACGTATGATTATTATACATTTTGGGCAGGACGGATTTTAAATCAATACCCTGACGATGATGAAGATAAACTATCTCAACCTGCGAAATGTCGTTTACGGTAGCGAAATACTTAATGTTGATCGGTTTATTCTTAAGCTTTCTAGATTTGGAGGCCATTTTAAACTCCTCTAAAAGTCCTGATTCACCAACACCTAAGACAGCAATATCGAAAGTTTCCCCTATATTTTCCCACGAGATATATTCGGTAAAATTGAAGACATAGTTAACACGTTGTTTGTTGCGTATACTTTCTTTCTCATCAAACCCATCTTGACTTAATAGCGTGCCTGTAAATGACAAAAAAAGCAGTATTGATAACCAAAAATTTCTGATAATCATAAGCTAAAACATACTTTTAAATATATCATCGCACCTCGTACTCCAAACTGTTGCACTCTCCTACTATAAATAAACTGACCATTAACAGTATTTGCTGAGTGTGTATGTTTATCTGGGTAAACATTGAATAAATTATGTGCGCCACCCATTAAGTCAATACTTTGATTGATTTTATAGGTGATTCCCAAGTCTGTTATCAGTTTAGCTTTAAACGTTTGATCTCTCGATTCAACTTGACCAGAAAACTCATTGTAAACCCAATTATTAGGATCTCCATCCTCAGGATGAATGTATTCTACTTTCCCGAAATACGTATTCTTTAAACAGAACTCCCATTTCTTCGTATCGTACTTAATCGTAGCAATTATTTTATCATGAGGTTGAGCGTCTTCAATTCTCGATCTTTCTTCGCGATTTATTAATGTTTCTGTATCCCCAATGAATTCATCAGAAACTTGAATATCACCGTAAATTTCAGTTTGGGCATGATTATAAAGTATTGTGGCCCATATATGTCCACCATTTAAAGCAACATTATACAAGAGCCCAAAATCAAATCCATATGTTCGAGTGCTAATCGCGTTTGTCATAAATTGCGCAGCTCCTGCTCCAACCGGATTTAGCGTTGATTCATAACCCGTGTCAAATCGACCAGATAAAACTATACGATTATCGATATCGGTTAAAAAACCATCCAGGTTTACAGTTAACCCGCTAAATAATTTACCAGTAAAACCAACACTTAAGTTTCTTGATGTTTCCGCTTTCAATTGGCCTATTCCGAAAGCTTGACTTACTGCACTTTCATTGTTAAATGTTCCGACCTGATAATACTCACCATCTACGAACTGAGTACTAACATTATTGAAGTGAACTTGCTGTAATGATGGAGCTCTAAAACTTGTACTAAAAACTCCACGAAGCGACCATTTTTCCTTCCATTTGTATCGAGTTGCTAACTTCCAGCTTCCGTTCGTCCCAAAATCACTATAATCCTCCAACCTCAACGCCGTTTCTATTAACCAGTTTTTTGTGAAGTTCCAATCTACGTCACCGTAAACTCCTCCTCCAGATCTTCTTTTCTCCAGTTCATTTTGAGGTTGAAAACCATTAAAGCCTTGAGCGGCAGGTGCAGTTAACGTTCCACTCGCTAAAGTATCCTCACCGTTTATCCAAGAAGCTTCATCTCCCGACAGAATCGAATAATTTTCCATCCTGAATTCCGCACCCATTGCAACCCCGATGCTATGAAAAAAACGATTGGTCTTAAACACTTTTGAAATGTCAACATTAGTAGTATTCAATCCATAAATAAAACCTCCCGCATAAAAATCAGTTGGCGAAGCTATTCCTAATGAAGCATTATTTGAATTGCGAAGTGTGTACTCTAATCTATTCTGTCCAAATGTATTACTCAAATCAATTAGCCATCCTTTTTTAGTTCCACGAATACCAACAGTTCCGCTTCGGTCTATGATGTCTGTATGTAATTCAGGTGAAAATCCATTTGGATATAATTCTTCTACTACTAAACTAGAATCTTTTGGAAAGCGATAAAATGCATGGGAAATTCCATTTCTATAATTAAAACCACCATGCGCATAAAACTCAGTGTTTTCAGACATGGTAAATCCAGCATTCACTTGTACTGCACCATCAAAAGTTTGAGCCGCACCTATTTCCATTACTCGATGATCTGAATAACCAGTAGTGCTAAAAAAATCATTCTCTTGAATGAGCACCGCATCTAAAGAGTCGTTTGTTGTGTAAACATTTCCTGTGTAGTTTCCCGCCCTATTCAATGCTTCTCTTCGTCGCATTTCTGCTGATATATTCACATGCCCTTTACCACTAGTGCCCACGCCATAACTTGCTCCTAAAAACTCTTCTGTTCCATCTCCTTCCAAAGTAGGTTGATATGATGTTTGAATGGAAAAATCATCTGTTTTCTCTTTAAGAATTATGTTAATTACACCAGCGATAGCATCGGAACCATATTGTGCCCCTGCTCCATCACGCATTAACTCAATCCTATCGATTGCCGAAATTGGAATAGCATCCAAATCCGAACTCACTGAGCCTCTTCCTACAGTTCCATTTACATTTACTAATGAACTAGAATGTCTTCTCTTACCATTGATTAAAACCAAAAACTGATCAGAACCTAAGCCACGAATTGTTGATGGAGCAACATGATCTGTTCCATCGGAAATTGTTTGTCGATTTGAATTAAACGAAGGAATCAAATACATCAATATTTGAGATAATGATGTTTGAGGTGATTTTTTTAGGTCTTCACTAGAAATAATATCAACAGCTACAGGTGATTCTAATTGTGATTTTGGCTCAAAACGAGTTCCTATCTCCACAACCTCATCGGCCACATTTCCAGGTTTAAGAACGAAGTTGATTTCTGGATGCATACTGCTGAACGAAATCACGAACTGAACTTCCTTCGGAGCATACATTAAATAACTAGCTCGTATTGTATAGGTGCCTGGATCTAAATCCAAATGAAACCTTCCATTAACATCGCAATTTTTCGATAATCCAATTTCAAGGATTTCAACTTTTGCACCAGCTAAATCGCCAAAATTGTCGGAAACCTTACCTGAAATAGAACCTGTTTGAGTAATTCCATACACTGAAATCACACTAAAAAATAGTAGTAGAATAAACCGCATTAGGCTGATTTGAATGTAATTCATAAGTAGAGCGACTTTCTCTATCTAAGTTAGGGAAATTATTTAGAACTCTCTGATTTAATGCGAACTAATGTCAATTGGTGCGCGTTAGAATTCAACAATTGAATCGTATCTTCCGTTTTTGATTTGATCCGGTAAAGTAAACCTGAAATCAACAACGAATCAGATTTAAGTTGATATAAATGATGATAACCTCTCCATTTTACTTCCTTAGTTGTGAACGCCCAAGTATTAGTTGAGTCCTCACTATCATACCATTCACCATCTAAAGATTGAACACTCTTTTCGCCTATTTCTTCAGGATTAGGAGAGCAACTAAACAGCAGATAAACCACTAAAAAAGCTATTGAAAAGGCAATCTTCATTGAATTCAAATTTTAAAGTAACTTCGCAGAAAGCACAAGGTACAATCAATTATGAAAATACTTGTAACAGGCCCAGATGGAGTTTTAGGTAGTAACCTAGTTCGTGAACTATTATCCAGAGACTATGATGTAACTGTACTAGTCGAAGATGGAAAAAAAGCACCTACACTTGATGGACTTTCAATCAATAAGCTATCTGGTAATATCTTAAATCAAAATGATTTGGATAAAGCCATTGAAGGTAAAAATATTGTAATTCATTGTGCCGCTTCTACTTCTGTTTACCCAGCTCGTTCAGAAATCGTTAATAAAGTCAATATTGAAGGAACAAAAAATGTGATTTCAGCTGTTCAAAAACACAATGTTGATCGATTAATTTATGTTGGAACAGCCAACTCTTTTGGTTTTGGCGATGCTACAAGTCCGGGTGTTGAAGGAAATCCATATACAAGTATAAAGTACGGATTGGATTACATGGATTCGAAGCGAATTGCTCAAGAAGTAATTTTGGAATCTGTCGAAAAAGATGGACTTCCAGCAATTGTTGTTAATCCAACTTTTATGATCGGTCCTTACGATTCTAGACCTAGTTCTGGAGCCATGGTGCTTGCTGTTCATGAAGGAAAATTACCTGGATATACGAACGGAGGTAAAAATTATGTAGCGGTAAAAGATGCAGCAACAGCGATTGCAAATGCTGTTACTATGGGAAGAATTGGTGAATGTTATATTCTTGGAAATGTTAACCTTACTTACAAAGAAGCCTTTGAATTAATTGCTGATACTATTGGTTCAAAAGCCCCAAAAAGACGACTTTCCAATTTTATGGTAAAAAGTTACGGTAGTATCAATTCATCATTGGCAAAGATCTTTAAGTTTTATCCTTCTGTAACAAAAGAATTAGCTACGATTTCATGTGAAATTCACTACTATTCTCCCGAAAAAGCAAGAAAAGAACTTGGTTTACCTCAAACTCCTTTGAAAGTAGCTATTAAAGAATGTTTCGATTGGTTGGATCAAAACGGATACACTAAAAAATAACTCCATGCATTACTTTGAATTAAATTTCGAATGGCAAAAAATGGATTTGCAAGTGAGCTTACCGATTGTTTTAACATTGGTTTTCTTCGTGATTTACTGGTTTACCGCACAATCAAGTTCGATAAAAGAGCGTTTTTACAAAAAATATGATGCCGACACAGCTTCAGTAAAACATATCTTCTTTACAAAAATGACTGGCTTTATTGCCATGGGTGTTATTCCAACTATAATCTGCTTAATTTTTATTCCAGATATTTCTTTAGCTGATTACGGATTTACAATCATACCAGAAACGACTTTATTTACAGTTGTATGGACGGTCGGATTGAGTGTTCTCGTAATTCCACTCGCATTTATTTCAGCTAAAAAGCCTAAAAATCTTGTCAACTATCCACAAATCAGAGCGAAAGAATGGACCAAGAAAACATTAGTTATTAATCTTCTCGGGTGGGCGCTTTACTTATTTGGATATGAATTTTTGTTCCGTGGTGTTTTACTTATTCCATTGGTTGAACCACTAGGACTTTGGCCAGCAATTGCTATTAATATTGCGTTGTATTCAGCCACACATATTCCAAAAGGGTTAGATGAAACGATTGGAGCTATTCCACTTGGAATTGTTTTGTGTTTACTCACTGTTGCTTCTGGAACGATTTGGATTGCCTTTATTGTGCATGTAGCAATGGCTTGGACAAATAGTTTGACGGCATTGAAATATCATCCTGAGATCAATTTAAAACGATAAGATGGCTCAAAAAGATTTACAAGGAAAAGTTGCTGTTATTACTGGTTCTAGTCGCGGAATTGGAAAAGCAATCGCTATAAATCTCGCTAAAAAAGGTGTTTCAATCGTATTAAATGGTAGAAATCAAGAACGACTAAATGAAACGGAGGCTGAAATCCTTCAAATTCATCAAAATGTAGTCAGTTTTTGTTGCGATGTATCTGATGCTAAACAAAGTGAAGCTTTAATTCAAGCAGCAATCGATAGATTCGGTCGATTAGATATTCTTGTAAATAATGTTGGAGTTTCTATGCGCGGACAAGTAGCTGATGTTGATCCTGAAGTGTTTAAACGTGTTTTTGATAGTAATGTTCAAGGATCTGTAAATCCAACAATCTATGCGCTTCCGGAGTTAAGAAAAACGAAAGGAAGTCTGATTTTTATTTCAAGTTTAGCCGGAATTAGAGGTTTACCTGAATTATCAGCCTATTGCTCTTCTAAAATGGCTTTACGCGCAATTGCCGAGTCGATTAGAATTGAAGAAAAGAAGCACAATATTCATGTTGGACTGATTCAAGTAGGTATCACTCAAATCGAGCACAACAAAGAAACCATTGCAGCAGACGGTTCAATGAAAACACTGAAAGTTCGAAATGGTAAAGGTGTTCAAACCATGGAGCAAGTTGCAAAAAAGGTGACAAAAAACATTCAACGAAGAAAATTCATCTCCACATTAACACGAATTGGAAAAATCAATGCATTTTTGCAGCCTCGTTTTCCGCTGTTGGTAGAGCGAATCATCCTGAAGAACTTACATAAGTTTCAAGAAAAGAATCAATAATGTTAATCGGAGAAGATTTTGATAAAATAGTTTGGCAGCCTTTTGGGCTTGATTTTGTTGAGCCAAACACAATGATCGGTGATGCCCTCATTTTTGTTGTTTCCTTAATTGTTGGAATTTTAGCGCTTCGAATCGATCGAAATACACCATTTTTTAATCAATGGAAGCGTTTCTTCTTTGTCTTTTCAATAACGTTTTTAGTCGGTGGATTTGGCCACCTATTCTTCAATTATTGGGGAGTTCCAGGAAAATATCCATCTTGGTATTTGGGTGTTTTAACGACGTATTTGGTAGAACAAGCTATGTTGTCTATTCATCAAAATCCAGTATGGAAAAAGCGATTATTAACGATCAGTAATATCAAATTAGTTGTCGCATTAATTGCAAACACACTAGTCTTTAGTTTGGTTGATTTAGATGCAGATCCGACTAAAGGACTTCATGTTACAACGATAAATACATCTGTTGGATTGATCTTCTCTCTTGGATTTTTAGGATATCGCTATTCAAAAACGATTGCGCCTTCCTTCAGATATTTTTGGTGGAGCGTTTTATTGATGTTCCCGACATTATTCTTTCAAATATTGAAAATCAACATTCACCCATGGTTCGATAGAAACGATGCCAGCCACATTCTTTTAGCTGTTGGAGTTGTCTTTTATTACTACGGAGTTAAAGGATATGATCGCTATTTAACGGCGAATGGTAAGTGAGCTAAATTCCTTCACTGGATTTTCGTTGGAATCTTTAGCTGTGATGTAATACATGTACGTTCCTTCAGGAACTTTTTCTCCTTTCAAATCTCTACCATCCCAACGGAAATCTGGATTTTGAGAAGTAAATACTATCTGATTTGTATTACTAATTACCACAATATTAAAGTCTAATAATCCTTCTGATTCAATGAAGAACTCATCATTCACTCGATCGCCATCCGGAGTAAATACGTTTGGCAATTTATTGATTGAGTATGTAATATTTGATTCAGGTAGATTATTAGTAGCAGGCGATTCCTCTGCAGCTTCTTCTTGAGCATGTTCCTTATTCACTGTAGAATTAGGATGTTCTTCCGTAACAACAGTATTCTCGTCAGTTTTTGGAATTTCTGGATCTTCAACTACTATTTCTGGTACTAATTGATCTCTATCTAATAGAGTTGATGGTAAATCGAAAGGTGGAACTTCCAATTCAGTTTGATCTTCATTCTGCGGAACTTCCGATTCATTAGAAGGTAAAACTTCTTCTGGACTTGCTTCAACTTCATTGTTTACAACAGAAGATTCTACCGAATTCTCCTCCTTTAAATCAACTTTCTCTTCAGATACATTGATTGTTTGATCTTCCGCTAATTGAACTTCCGTTGATTTTTCTGTGGAATTAAAATATAGAATAGAAGCTGTAGCAACTGCTCCGGATATTCCTAGACCAATCAACCACCTAGCAACAAGCGACATTCCTGTGCTCGCAGCTGCAGAAGTAGCTCCTATTTGAGAGGCTACATTTGCCCACAAATCTGGATTTACTTTAGCTTCGTAGTTTCCTAATTTCTCAGAAAACAATTCTTTTATTTGATCTTTACCTTCCAATTTCTAATTCTTCAACTTTAGTTCTTAAATATGCTTTTGCCCTGGAGTATTGCGATTTCGATGTGTTTTCGGTGATTGATAATTCCTCGGCTATCTCTTTATGAGAATATCCCTCGATGGCAAACATGTTAAAAACTGTTCGATATCCCACAGGCATATCATTTATTAATTGTAACAAATCCTTTTCCATTAAAGAGGATAAAATTTGACCGTCAAAATCGAGCTTATATTCAACATCGTCTACAGAAACATTCGTCATGAACTTTGCATTTTTTCGAATTTGATCTAAAGATGTATTAACCATTATTCTTCGAATCCAACCTTCCAAAGAACCATCTCCCGAATAATGATCTAACTTCGTAAATACCTTAATAAAAGCATCTTGAAGTACATCCTCTGCTTGTTCTTGACTGTCTGCGTAACGCAAGCAAACTCCTAGCATTTTTGGTGCATATCTTTCAAACAACGTACGCTGAGCTTTTGGGTCTCCTTTAATACAATTATTTACCAAGGTTAATTCATCCATAACCAGCGCTTACTTTACTAGACTTTACTTTTTAAAAAAAGGTTGCATGTACTTTTGAATGGTAGATAAATCTCGTATTTTCGTCCAACCAAAGACAACTCATGCGTATCCTCCTTATTGTTTTAATAATTACATCTTCAATTATTGCACATTCACAAACCAATAAAGCCCTAAAGCTAAAAAAAGGGAATTGGATAGGTGAATTAAAACTTAGTAAAAACGATATTCTTCCTTTTGATATTGTAGTTTCAAAATCGAATGGTAATTACATTTTTAACATCGAAAATGGTGAAGAAATGATCCAAATGAAGGATCCTATCCAAAAAGGAGATAGCCTTTACGTTCATTTCCCCTATTTCAATTCAGAATTAATTTTTACGACAAAATCTTCAAAAGAACTTTCTGGTTACTGGGTAAACTACAATAAGAAAAATTATAGAATTCCATTTTCAGCGAAGAAATCTAAATCAACTCGATTTGATGTTGCTGATAAAAAATTGAAGAACAAGTTATCCGTTGATGGAAAATGGGCTGTTACTTTTGAACCAAATACTAATTCAGCTTATCCGGCAGTTGGAATTTTTAATCAAGATGAAAAGAAAAATAAAGTAGAAGGTACTTTTTTAACTGAAACAGGTGATTATCGATTCCTAGCAGGAAATATTGTTGGTGATAGTCTGTTTTTATCGTGTTTTGATGGTTCCCACGCTTTCTTATTTAAAGCTGCAATTGATGGTGATAATCTAAGTGGTATTTTTAGAAGTGGAACTCATTGGAAAAGTAATTGGATCGGAAATAAAGATGCTAGTGCCGAATTAACAAATCCAGAAGAACTAACTTATTTAGTTGGTGATGAAGAAGTGAATTTTACTCTAAAAGATCTTGCAGGAAATGACTTTAGTTTTCCAAATGAAGATTTTCAAAATAAGGTTGTTATTATTCAATTAATGGGAACATGGTGTCCGAATTGTTTAGATGAATCGAAATACTTTAAAAGTCTCTATTCTAAATATCACAATAATGGACTTGAGATCATCTCAATCGGCTACGAAGTAAGTGGAGAATTTGAAAAACAAGTTGCATCAATAGAGCGATTTAAAAATGCACTTGAGTTAGATTTTAACTTCTTAGTTGGAGGAAAAGCTTCAAAAAACGTTGCTTCTGAGCAGTTTAATATGTTGAACGAGGTCATTTCTTTCCCAACGACAATTATCATTGGTAGAGATGGAAAGGTTCAACAAATTCACACTGGATTTAATGGGCCAGGAACAGGTGAATACTACCAAAACTATGTTGAGAAAACGAATTCGCTGATAGAGTCGTTACTTGCTCATTAAGAACAAGCAATCTTATTTACGCGACGTTCGTGTCTTCCTCCCTCAAAATCTGTTGTTAAGAACGCATCTACCATTGCTATTGCTTCTTCTGTAGATACAAAACGAGCTGGTAAAGCAATAATATTGGCATTATTATGTTGTCTTGCTAATTCAGCTATCTCCTTATTCCAACACAATGCACTTCTTATTCCCTGGTGCTTATTCACTGTCATATTAATTCCATTTCCAGAACCACAAATAACAATACCTAACATATCTGGCGTAGATTCCACTAATGAAGCTACTGGGTGACCGTAATCAGGATAATCGATACTTTCTTCAGAATAACATCCGAAATCCTTCATTTCATACCCTTTTTCTGTAAGGTGATTCATGATTTCTTGTTTCAATGTAAATCCTGCATGATCACATCCGATTGGAATTAATTTTTTCATTTTTTCGCTCTTTTTTGCAAAGCTAACGGTTATTGACAATTGCACCAACTTTTAAACATTCAATAATTTTAATAGGTGTAAAAGCTAGTAAAACGACTCTACTTTTTCACAGTTAATATTTCGTAATTGTTAATAGTCGTTCATAACTATCAAAAAGTATTTCTAGGATGTTTCAATTTCTTGTATATACTGGAGTAGAAATTATAAATCAAAGTGAGTTAGCTAGATTTTTTTTGTCACTTTTCAGAGAGAAATTCACAACGGATTTGGATGAATCTCTAAATATTTAATTAACACCAATAAAACATACCGTTAATGTGAATAACCAACTTAACTCATTGAAAATATAACTCTTTAAGATGTGATAACTTGTTTAAAACTGTATCAATTTTGGTTATAACCACTTAACCAAACAGAATTAAATCTTTTTACACACATATCAACAGCCTTAATAAGTTATAATAGATTCCTTTTTTATAAAAATCTTAATTTGTATTATTTCCTTATTCACAGAAATGAATGTTGCTTGATGAATTGAAATGAATTTCCTATATTCTTTCTGCTCAAATTTAGAAGAGGGTTAAACAGCTGGTAATCAACAAAAAAATAGGGTTCTTAAGTAGAATAATAATAGAAGAAAATTGATCTTTCGCTGCTCATCTAAAATTTAAGAATTAACTTAACGCCACTAAGTCGCTAACTAACATGTCAAACAAACTGAATTTCTTTCGCATTTTTCATGGAATTGAAAATGAATTTCGTCCATATTATGAGAAGGAAAATAACTTGTATCGACTGATAATAATTCACAGTATTGCGGCATTTATCATAACCCCAATTTTTAGCTACATAATTTACCAAACGGATGTCCCTCAAGTCTATTTTTATTTGGGATTATCCTATACGTTTTTACTTCCTGTTTATATTCTTCTTTGCTGGTTCATTCCGTTTCTTCGGGATAAGTTGATTTATTTTTTCATAGCCCATCTATTTGGGATGACAATCGTCGCTTTTAATAGCTTATTGGAAAATCAATTTGATTTAGTAGAATTATTTAGTTTTTACGGATTATATGCTGTTTCTGTCGTAGTGATTCAGAGATGGTACCCCGCTTTACTCTACAATATTTTCGTTTTTACATTGATCTTCTATGGGTTACAAACGGTAGATGATATTGCTGTTTCTAAAGGATTAGTTTATGCGTTGTTTGTAGTGTTAATTTTGAGTTCAACAGTTGTTCTTTATTCTCGCCAGCGTATGGTTAATTCAGTGGAAGATCATGCAGAGTATCTCAAAAAAATAATGAACAATCCTGGAACGGGGTATGTATTATTTGATTTTTTACGCTCTAAGAAAATAATTGATTTCAACACAGAAGCAGCTCGTTTGTTAAATGCAAAGGAGGATCATTCTGACGAGGTGATGAAGCAGTTGTTCCATTTTTTCAACACGGAAGATCAAGAACAGATTAAGAAACTAAAACTTGGTAGAAAATACATAAAGACGATTAATTATACGATGTATAATCGACAGGTTTATGTAGAACTTAGCGTTAATATTCTTTCACTAAAAAACGGATTTTATTGGCTTTGTCGCGTAACAGATGTCACGGATGAAATTAGTAAGCGTGAAGAGCTAGAGTTAAATGAACGCAAATACAGAAATCTCTACTATCGAAATAAAGCTGGAGTATTTACTATTGATCAAAAAGCGAAGATTGTTAATGGTAACGATGCCTTTTTTGAAATGTTCGAAGGTACTGTTCATATGGGGGACTATCTTTTCTCTTTGGAACAAAGTGATGAGTGGACTTTTATTCTGGAATCCCTCGGAACAAAAGAAAGTATTCAGAATTATCAAACGCAATTCACACTAACAAATGGATCGCAAAAATCCTTCATTTTTAGTTGGTACGTAGATAGTTTAACAAATGCGATTGAAGGATCGGTAATTGACTTAACAACGATTCAAAAAGCATCTCAAGCACTGCGTCAAAGTGAGCAAAAATATCGTTTGATTTACGAGGAATCGAATGATGTAATTCTACTTTTGGAAGATGATAAAATTACCGATGTCAACCGTCGAGCTATTCAGTTATTTGGTCGACCTGAAAGAGATTTAATTGGAACGAAGTTATTCGACTTAAGTGTTGATTTATCTGAAGAAAGTAAAAAACGATACGATCAGAATTATGAGCAACTGAGCAATATTCGTAGTACTAAATTCGAATGGGAATTCAATGGAAACAGCCGTGTAGTTGAAGCGGAGGTGTCACTGATTGAAATTATTCTCGGGAACAAGCTTTATTATCAATGTGTAATTCACGATAATACTGAAAAGAATATCAACCTTCGAAAAATTGAACAAAACCGAAGAAATCTCGAAAATATTCTTGAGAACAACCCAGAGGGAATTCTTATTCTGAGAGAAAAAGAAGTGCTTTACAGAAATTCTGAAATTGATTCGATTCTAGGTAAAAAAGTGAATATTGATAAACTCTTTATTCCGGAAGATCAACAGCGATTTAATCAGCTTTATTCACTGCAATTGGATTCAGGTTTAAGACAAAACCTACAGCTTGAGTTAATTGGTAAATCGAAAGAACAAATTCCTGTTGATGTAACATTAGTAACGACGAATTTTGAGGATGGTCCGGCTACATTAATGATTATCAAAGATATTTCCGTTCAAAACACACTCGCAAAGGAAAAATTGCGTGCCGAACTAGCGGAAGAGACAAATAAGAAGCTCGCTGATGAAATTATGGAACGTATTCGAGCGGAGAAATTGCTTCAAGAGCAATACCTGCGCACAAAGGCTATTCTCGATAGTTCATCGAATACTTTCTTGTTGATTTTAGATCATCACCAGAAGATAGCATCTTTCAATACGCATTTTGAAAGTTATATTCAAACACTTTTCAACACGGAATTAAAAACAGGGGAGAAGTTTAATGTTGTTTTCTCTAAGGTATTTTCTCCACTACAATTACGATTCTTTAGAAGGAAATTCACTTCAGTAAAATCTGGAAATTCACTTCAGTTTGAAGTTGAAATGAAAAAAGATAATGAGGTAATCTGGTGGGAGATCTTCATGAACCCAATTTTTGATACTGAAGGATTTATTGCGGAAATTTCATTAGTTGCTCACGATATTTCAGAGAAGAAGAAAACGGATAATGAAATTGTTGAATCACTGAAAGAGAAGGAAATTCTATTGAAGGAAATCCACCATCGTGTAAAAAACAACCTTCAAGTAATTTCAAGTATTTTGAATCTTCAAAGTTCTTTTGTTCAGGACGAAAACACTTTAGGAATTTTACATGAAAGTCGAAATAGAATTCGATCGATGGCGATTATTCACGAGAATCTGTATCGAACAAAGGATTTCTCGAGTATCAATTTTGCCAATTATCTGCAAAACTTAACGGCTAATTTAATTGCTTCTTATCGAATTAATGAAGAAGTTGTTTTAGATGCAGATCTTCAGGAAATAGATCTTGTTTTAGATCAAGCAATTCCGTGCGGTTTATTAATGAATGAGTTGATTACAAACGCTTTAAAATACGCATGGAAACCTGGAGAGAAAGGAACAATTACACTGCGATTAAAAGAAGAGAACAATATTGTTGAATTAACCGTAGCTGATGATGGGGTTGGTTTACCAACCAATTTTGAAGAGATGAACTCTGATACACTTGGTCTTCAGTTAGTTGTAACCTTAATTGAGCAACTTGAAGGGGAACTGAAAGTTGATTCTGAGAATGGAACAAAATATTTGATTAAATTTGAGAATATCAAACCCAAAGTAAAAGTAGATGTCAAAAATTAACGTACTCGTTGTTGAAGACGAATCGATTGTTTCTAAGGATATTCAACATAGCCTTAAAAAGTTGGGGTATAATGTAGTAGGAGCTTCTGCAACAGCGGAACGAGCTATTGAAATGGCCCAAACTGAAAATCCTGATGTTGTCTTAATGGACATCATGTTGAAAGGGGAGATGAATGGAATTGAAGCAGCTGAGGAAATCAGAAAAACGTGTGCTATTCCAGTAATCTTTTTGACAGCTTATGCGGATGAATCTACTTTATCTAAAGCGAAAATTACTGAACCTTACGGATATATTTTAAAGCCATTTAAGGAAATCGATTTACATACGACGATCGAAATGGCAATATACAAACACGGAAAAGAACAAGAAATAGTTAAACAACGTGATTTACTTTTCTCTCTTGTTGAAAACCGTGACGCTAACCAACAAGGATATATATTCGTTAAGTCGAATAGTAAGTTGGTGAAACTTAAAAATGAGGACATCTATTACATCGAAGCGTTGAAAGACTACGTTGTCATTCACACTTTAGATGCTCGTTATACGATTCACTCTACCATGAAAGATATGGATCAAAAAATGGGAGACGACGAATTTGTACGTGTTCACCGATCGTTTATTGTGCGTTTAGACAAAATTTCTACGATTGAATATCCAAACTTGACGTTAGAAAATATAGATAAGTTAATTCCAATTGGAGGTTCGTACCGCGACGATCTAAACAATAGAATTAAACTCGTTTAAACAACGAGTTCTAAATCAATCTGACGTTTCTTAGGCGATACTTCGTAAATTTTCACGCGAACTTTATCACCAAAATTATAGGTCTTCTTGGTCTTAGCACCAATGATTGCAAATTGGTCTGCATCAAAGTGGAAGCGATCTCCTGGAATTTCTGTAATTGGAACCATTCCTTCACACTGATTTTCATCCATTTTAACGAAAAGACCGAATTCTGCGATTCCAGAAACAGTTCCTTCAAATTCCTCTCCGACTTTATCGACTACAAACAAAGTCTGGAAGAACTTAGTGCTTTCTCTTTCAGCTTCAATAGCTTTACGTTCCATGCGAGAGATGCGCTTACAAATATCACTCAACTCAGACCCGTAACGGTGCTTATTTGTCGTTAAAGTCTCCTGTAAGATGCGATGAACGATTAAATCGGCATATCTTCTAATTGGAGAAGTAAAGTGCGTGTAGAAGTCAAAAGCAAGTCCGTAGTGACCGATATTATCTGTTTCATACGAAGCCTTCGCCATTGAGCGAATTGCCATGGATTGAATCAGTGAGTATTCATTCGTCAGTTTGATATCACTTAAAAGCGCATTGATGTTTTTCGATAAAGTATTCTGATTCGAAGTGTCAATTTCATAACCGAACTTATTAATGAAAAGATTAAAGAGTTCAATTTTCTCTAAACTTGGTTTATCGTGACATCTGTACACAAATGGAATTCGTTGTTGATCTGTACCTTTTTTCGAAACAAAAGTGGCTACCAAACGATTCGCAAGCAACATGAATTCTTCAATCAATTTATGTGCATCTTTTGATCGCTTTACTACGAGCTCGGCAGGCATTCCTTCATCGTCTAACTTGAAACGAATTTCTTCGGATTCAATATTCATTGCTCCAGCTGAAAGTCGTTTTTTCCGCAAAATTTTAGCGATTTTATCTAGAATATGGATTTCTTCAGCATAATCTCCATCTTTTCCTTCAATGATTTCTTGGGCTTCTTCATAGGTAAAACGACGATCTGAATGGATAACTGTTTTACCAAACCACTGATTGTAAACTTTACCTTTTTCGTCGATTTCAACTACTGCCGAGAAACTATATTTATCTTCATTTGGTCGTAGCGAACACGCCATATTTGAAAGCTGTTCAGGCAACATCGGAATAACTCGGTCTACGAGATAAACGGAGTTTCCACGCTTGAGTGCTTCTTTGTCCATTGGACTGTTGGGCGTCACATAATGACTTACATCAGCAATGTGTATTCCTACTTCAATATTTCCATTTTCCAAGCGATTAAAAGATAACGCATCATCGAAATCCTTTGCGTCTTGCGGGTCGATAGTAAACGTTGTGATATCTCTAAAATCGCGTCGCTTAGCAATTTCTTTTTCATCCAATTCCATTCCAACACTTTCCGCTTGCGACATAACTTCGTCGGGGAATTGGAATTCAAGTCCTTGGTTAACCAAAATACTGAGCATTTCAACATCGTTTCCACCTGTTTTTCCTAAACATTCAACGACTTCACCATACGGGTTTTGTGCTGTTTTTGGCCATTTTGTGATGCGAACAAGTGCTTTTTCACCGTCCTTCGCTTTCTTTAATTTCTCTTTTGGAATATAAATATCCGTTCCAACACGGGCGTTGTCTGGAATTAAAAAACCAAAGTCTTTTTCCAAATGAATTGTACCCACAAATTGCGAGCGCTCACGTTCTACAACGCTGATAATAGCACCTTCAGGTCTTCCTTTACCGCGCTTTGTGATTTGAACTTTCACTACATCTCCATCCAATGCTTGCTGAAGATTGTTAGGCGAAACAAAAATGTCTTCCGAGTCAGATCCATCTTCCGGAATAACAAACCCAGCCCCACGAGCTGTCATTTGAAGTCGGCCTTCAATAAAGTTTTCTGCAGCATTTAAAGTGTAAACACCGTGCGAAACAGCTTTAAGAAACTTCAATTTTACTTGCTCTTCCAATACGTTGTAAACGAGTTTTCTCAAAGCTCCTTCACGCACATCGATCAGCGCACAAACTTGCTTATGAGTTAAAGATGAATCTGGATTTTCGGTAAAAACTTTACGAATAATGTGTGACAAACTTTTTTTAAGCTTGTTCTTAGGTGCTTTACCTTTTTTGCTTTTTCGTTTCGACATATATGCGAAGCTACACTTTTAAAATTGAACTACTTGATAACGAAAATACGAAAACTAAAGTAGGCTAGCTGAAATTCACATAAACTTAAAGTAGAATTGAGTTACTTCTGAAAGGCAAAATACAACGAATCAATGTCAAGTCTTAGTTCACTTTCATACTTCTTACCTTTCATGTTGATAACAGACCCTTTATCGATAAGGAAGTTTTCTTTTGCGCGATTTTCAACAATTGAATTCACAATAATTTCTGACGGTCCATATTCTGGCTTTTTCATGAATGCAGCGAAAGCATAATTTGCTTTTTTAATCGTCAAATTGTTGACTGTCAAATGAGATTTATCTTTCGAAGCAATGGCAATATTTGCTCCATTAACCGTGCAATTTTCTATGGATAGAGTGGAACCTTCACCTCCTGAAATTCCTTTATCAACAACATTATTGATTGTACAGTTGATTAGATCAATTTCACTTCCAGAAAAATCGACCCCATCGTTACCAGCGCTTTTGAAAACGGAATTTTCAACTTTTCCTGTACAAAAGTCAGCATCAAAACCATCAGAAGGCGCATTTTCAACAATTGAATTATTCATTTCGAACGTACAGCGAATTAAATTCAGTCCATCTTCGCAATGATTATTCGAAAAAATGCAATTAGTTATCACCACTTTTCCTTCATAAATGGTAAAAGCTCCTGTTAAAGTTTGATCAGATCTATTTATTGTATTTAAACCGTTCGTGTGGACATGGTTCATTTGAACATTTCCATTGTTTGGTAGAATTAAAACGGAACCTGAACGATCACTCGAAATAAATTTAATTGGCTGACCCTTGGTTCCATCCAATGTTGTTGAGGAATTAAATGTAATCGAAGCACTATTTGTGATATCAAAAACAGTTCCCTCTTCGACTTCAACTACTAAGTTTTCTGGAAAAGTAACATCAGCGTTAACTTTATAATTTCCGGCTAAAACTTTGATGGTTTGATCTACAACTTGTGTTTGAATAGAAGAAAAATCAGCGGACTTTTGACTAATTTTTTCAGGATATGGCCATTTACTGATTTTAGTATAAAATAGACTATCGCCGCAATTTTTAGCTGTGTATACAATGCGTTTTGGTTTGTAAGGAAGTGTTATTTCGTCACGATCTACACTAAAATTATCATAAGATTTCAATGTAATTTTGCGATTTAGCGGATAAAAAACATTATCAACTTGATACCCAACAACTGTTATATCGTGTGAATGAAAATTACTGAGTTGAAGAACTGTCTGTAGCGAATCACGCGATTTAGTATTCACTCTCAGTGCTGTTTTAGGAAGCAAGATGTTTTTCGGAAGGTGATCATTGTTGAACCTTTTTTCAACTTGAAAATTTGGATTGTTTTTAATGAATGTTTCTACCGTTTTGAGTTGCTCTCTTGTAGATCTTATTTGATCTAAAAAATCTTCTTGTTTCAAATGATAAAAAGGATACTCTGGATTAAGCAACGCTTCATTTTGTTCAATTTCATCTTGTAAATCAGCGAATTGTTGTTGTAAAAACTTCTCTGACGAATAGTATTCTAACCATTTAAAGTAAAGAGATCTAAAATCAGAGTGATTCAATAATGGAGCGATAAGCGAGTGATTAATATTTTCCATCCAAAGAATTGCCGTCGTTTTATTTATAGCTGAACTTTCATCCTGTGCCGTGAATTCATCATATGCAATCGGCTCAAGCTTGTTAGTTATTGGATTTAGATACATTCTTTGATTGTGCCAAATCATGCTATGAACACCACCCAAAGCATCAGATAAAGCCATAAACTTTGCGAAAGAATTAACATCCATGTAAGAACCAGGACTTTCTTCATTCATTCTGAATTTTTTCATTCTGTCCATTGCAACAATGTATGACTTATGGAGTGAAGGTGATTTGAAGGTTCTATTTCCTTTAAAAACATCAATCGGAGCAGAAAATAATATAGGTAAATCGAAGTATGTTTTTTCTCTTTTCTCAACAACTCTTTTTTCCCAAAGTCCACTTTCATCAAACTTAACAATTGGGCCTTCTCTTCTGTGATTTCGCTCTAATAATTGTTTATCAAAATGCTCTTCTAAAGCATAAACACCTTTGTTTTCACCATTGATTATTACGGGAATAAAAACGTATTTGGTGGTGAGTAATCCTTCTTTTTCAAACAAACGATGAATAAACCATTCACTCATAAAAGAACGCGTACTTGGATGTTGTATGGAAAACGATTTTAAACCTAAGTACGAATGGTCACCTTTGATTTTAATTCGATATGACCATTTATCTGTTTTCAGGTGGTCCGTCCAGTCACCTTTGAATCGCAATTTTATTGGAATAATGTCACCTTTTACGGTTAAAGAAGCAGTAAAATAAGGCTTTAAGTCACCCGTTATTATTCCCCTCACTAGTGCGCTATCGCGAAACATCGATAAGGAGTCCATTGCAGATTCAGGAATAGTAATGTTAAGTGCATTTTCAGAAGATGGCAGAGAATTATTGTAATAACTTTCAATTTTAAAATCATCGAAGTAATTTTTTTCTGCTTGGTTACTAAATACAAAAACAGTGATTTGGTCGTAGTTTTTATCTGCAATGAAGTGCATTTGAAGTAATCCCCAACCATTTTCTTCTTTTACGAAATGGCCAGCTTGATTCCATAACTTTCCTTCAGATCCTTTTCCTTGAATTGTTAGCGCTCCATTTGCACCACCTAATTTTTGCCAGACACTAAAAATGTGTGCATCACCTTTTTTCACACTATCAATGTGAAACATCAATACTTTATGGTGTAATGAATCTGTATAAACTGAATACTGACCACTTCGAGAATAATCGTTAGACCTTTGCGATGCACCAGAAAACTTAATTTTTCCAGAGGTTATGATGGAGTCTTTTAAGGTTGCCTCAAGATCTGATGTGATTATTTCACTATAGGGTTTGATTTTATATTCAACCGTTTTTTCCTTACATGAAAAAACAACAAGCAATAAAAAAAACAAGATGTGCAGATTTCGCATTCAGCGTAATTGGTTTAATTTAGAATAATTCTGGAACGAAATTAAGAAAACAATAGTTGGATTTATGGTAACTTTGTTGTAAAATCAAGATATGAAGGAAATAGTAGAAAAAGCACTTAACGAACAGATTAAAAAAGAAGCATCATCTTCTCAATTTTATTTAGCAATGGCATCTTGGGCAGAAGCTAAAGGATTAAACGGAACTGCTAAATTCTTGTACACGCATTCTGATGAAGAACGCTTTCATATGTTGAAATTAGTGAAGTTTGTAAATGAAAGAGGAGGAAACGCTGTTATTCCAGGTCTAGAAGTTCCACCATCAGAATTTACAAATTTGAAAAATGTTTTTGAACTATTGCTTAAGCATGAAATGGATGTAACAGAGAGTATTAATGAGCTTGTAGACATCTGTTTAAAGGAGAAGGATTACTCCACTCATAACTTTATGCAATGGTACGTCTCTGAGCAATTAGAGGAAGAAGCACTTGCGAGAACAATTCTTGATAAACTTGAATTAATAGGTGACGATAAAGGAGGTCTTTACCTTTTCGATCGTGATTTAGAAAATTCAGCTATCGCTCCAGACGCAACAAATAATGGAGGAGCGACTGCCTGATCTTATATTTTTGGTATTTTAAGGATTCTTAATGGAATGACAAAATACCTACTATACCTACTCTTTTGTCTTTTTGGGTTTCAATCATTTACCCAAAAGGATTTCCGTTTTCGTAATTATACGATTAGCGACGGTTTATCTCAAAGTTCAGTCACCACTATCGTTCAAGACAATTTGAACACATTATGGGTGGGAACACAAGATGGACTTAACCGCTATGATGGTAAGCGTTTTGAAGTTTTTACTTCCGATAAAACAAAGGGAATTGAAAGCGAATACATTAAGTGTTCAGCTATTGATTTAGAGGGGAATTTATGGTTCGGAACAACAAATGGATTAACTACCTATAATTTGTATTCTGAAACTTTTGAAACATTTCATATTTCAAAAGGAAAATCGCACCAAATTGAATACATAACTATCGGTAACAACAATCAAATTTGGATAGCAACAGCAGAAAGTGGGTTATATTCATTTGATATTCGAACGAAGAAGTTTCAATCCTATTTTAAGTTTGTAAAATCAAGAAAAACAACGCGTGTTGTGTTTTTGGGTGATAGAACCATTGCCGTTTCAACCTTGGACCAAGGATTAGTCGTGTTCGATACAGAGACCAAATCTGTTGATCAGTTTAAAAATCTACCTGAAATCAATCAATTGATTGTTAGCGCTGAGGATGAATTATTAATTGCAACGAAACAAGGCGTATATCAGCTTGATTTAAAGAGTAAAATATTAACAGAAAAATTCACGGAATACACAGGTGAAACAGGCTTCGGAAATGTGGTGGATGTCTATCAACAGAATGAGGTTGGCTGGTTGATAGCTACGAAAAGTAGAGGACTCTTTGTTTTGACGGAAGAAAAAGAATTAGAACATTATTCTGAAGATATTTTTCAAAAAACGGCGCTACTCTCAGATGAATTAAACCTCCTTTTTAAAGACAACACGGGTGGCTTTTGGTTAGGTTCTCAACGTGGACTTTCGTACTTCGACCCTATGAGTAAAGGTTTTCTTGGTGTTGGCCCCAGTGGAAATACAGAAAAAGGAATCCCTTCACCAACAGTATGGAGCTTCGCTGAAAGTACAGATCAGCGCTATTTGTACGTTGGATCAAGTAAAGCAATCTCTCAGTACGATCGAAAAAAAGGAATCTTCAGACAGTTTTATCGAGATAAATCTCAAAAAGAGAGTCCTTCAGATGAAATGACCATTTTATCAATAGAACCAGTTACAGATAATAAACTATTAGTTGGTTGTGTTGATGGCTTGTTTATACTCAATTTTTCAGAAGGCAATTATCAATATTCTAGGGTAGAACTTCCAGATGAAATAGCGAAAAGACATAATAGGGTTTATTCAATTGTAAACTGGAAGGACAATTTATATTTTGTTGCAACCAAAGGAGGTGCATTATTATATGATTTTAACTCTGGGAAAATTCAAGCTTTTGAGCACGACTCGAAAAACCCACAATTTACCATTAGCAAAGGAATATGCAGACTGGCCTACAAGGATAGAAATGGAACTATTTGGTTAACTACAAGCACAGGTGGATTAAACACTGTCATTGAAAAAGGAGGAAAAATAGTTATTCAGCCTTACTCGAAAAACTCTCTTATCGTTTCAAAATCACCAGACTATATCACCTCAATTTTTGATGACGAAAATGGAACGTATTGGTTTGGAACAATTGGGTCTGGAGTAATAAAATGGAATCCAAAAACGGGCAAAGTACATCAGTTTAGTAAATCAGAAGGACTTCCGAATGATGTAGTTTATGGAATTCTTCCTGATGACGATGGAAACTTATGGTTCAGCACCAATAAAGGCTTGGCCATGTTCAATCCAACTTCGAACCAAATAAAAACCTACAAAGAGAGTAGTGGTTTATTAAGTGATGAATTTAATCTAGGAGCATATTTTAAGTCAAAATCAGGAGTATTATATTTTGGTGGAATCTATGGATACAATTATTTTAAACCACAAAATTTAAGGCAAGCTGATCAAGACATTCGAATAGTATTTACAAAGTTCAAACAAGAAAATGAATGGTTGAAGCCAAACAGCAAAGGATCACCGTTAAAAAAACCAATTTTTCTCACAGACGAAATAAACCTAAGTTACCACAATCGAAGCTTTACGTTGAAATTTCAACCTTCGATTTTAACTGATGCAGATCAAATCAACTATAAATATTTATTAGAAGGATCAGATCATGGCGAGATTCTTATCGGTTCAACTGATGAAATTCGCTTTGATGCACTTGCTTCTGGATCATACACACTAAAAATATTTGCTCGGTACGGGGAAGGTCAGTGGAGTAGTTATCCAGCAACAATGAGAATTATTATTTCTCCACCATTCTGGAGCACTTGGTGGTTTTGGTTGATTATTATAGCATCTGCAGTAATTGGTGTTCGAATTTTTATTCGACAACGAATTGATGCAGCGGCCCGAGAAAGAGTTCGATTGGAAATGAAAATTCGAGAACGAACAAAAGAAATCCAAAGCCAAAATGAAAAGATTGAACGTCAAAAACTGAAGATTGAAAAAGAGAAAAATAAAGTAGTTGAACAGCAACGATTACTTCAAATCGAAAAAGATAAAGCAGAAAAGCTTCTAAAAAACATCATCCCAGAATCAACAGCTGAAGAGTTGAAAAAACGAGGGAAGGCAAGAGCGAGAGCGTACAAAACAGTGTCGGTTCTATTTACAGATTTTGTAGGGTTCACGAAAATTTCGGATAGAATGAATCCAACCGAGCTAGTTAAAAAACTGGATGTTTACTTTACTGAATTCGATAAAATTATCGTTCGTAATAACCTTGAAAAGATTAAAACTATTGGTGATGCCTATATGTGTGCGGGGGGAGTTCCAGTTAGAAATTCATCTAACCCAATAGACACTTGTTTAGCTGCGGTTCAAATACAAGACTACATGTTGAGGCGCAAAAACGATGCGATTGCTAATGGTAAGGAGTATTGGGAACTTCGGTTGGGAATAAATACGGGAGAGGTAACAGCTGGGGTGATAGGTAGTGAGCGACTCGCATATGACATTTGGGGTGCTACAGTGAATCAAGCACAGAGAATGGAAATGTTAGGTGAACCAGGAAAAGTTACGATAACTGGCGCAACATTTGAGCATATTGAACCTTATTTTGAGTGTACATTTAAAGGAAAAGCACAATCAAAAAGTAGAGGCCTGATCGATATGTATATCGTAGAAGGAATTAAACCAGAACTTTCTGTGAATGGGGAGGGTGTTTATCCAAATGAGCGCTTCAACCAAATTGTAAATCTTCATTTATATAGTTCCATTAATTACTATAAGGCGGAACGTCATATAATGCGATTGTTGAATCAACACTTGTCAAAAGCATTGCACTATCATAGTATAGCACATACAAAAGATGTAGTGAAAGCTGTTGAAAGATTAGCGTTATTAGAAAATGTAACCGATGAAGGACTGTTCTTACTGAAGTCTGCTGCAACTTATCATGATGCTGGTTTTATTGAACAATATGATAAGAACGAACCAATAGGAGCGAGGTTAGCTCAAGAGATACTACCAAAGTACGGCTACACAGATAAACATATTGATCAGATTAAGGATTTAATTTATGTGACAGCCATTCCACATAAACCAAAAAATTTGCTTGAGGAAATAATTTGTGATGCAGACCTAGATTATTTAGGAAGAGATGATTTTCATGAAATTGCAGACCGACTCCGAAGAGAGCTTAGAGAACACTGTAAAATTGATAGCGATAGAAAATGGGATGAAGTTCAAGTAAGTTTTCTGAACTCGCATAAGTATTTTACCAAAACAGCGAAAGAAACACGAGACAAGAAGAAGGCTCAAAATCTACAAGAGATACTGGATCGATTAGAAAGAGATGAATATGATGATTAACAAAAAAGGGAAGCTATCAGCTTCCCTTTACTATTTCTTATTGTTTTAAATCTTAACCGTTGAAGTCTACAGCTAATGAACTTAAACCTTCAATTGGATTCATAATCAACGCAGGAATTTGAGCATCATTCGTAATGATGTATTCCTCATGATTCGCTGAAAGAACACCAAGAACGCTATTTCTATTTAAATTCATAATTGCTATCAAATCCGCTCCAATATTAACGGCGTGACGAACAACTTCCTTATCAAATCCAGAACTAGGAACAATAGTCGTTGTCACTTCAATATTACGCTCATCAAAGTATTTCTTCGCAAATTGAATGTTAGCTTTTACTTGGTGACGAAGGAATTCATCAGATTCTTCAGGAGTAATAACGTGCACTCTTGATTTAAAGTACTTCGCTATGTTCGCAACGATAGCAAGTTTTTGTTTAGTTTCTTTATTTAAATCTAACGGAACAATGATATCATCATACCCAGTCTCTTTAGCCGTTTTTTCTTGAACTACTACAAAAGGAACGGTAGAATGAGTGATTACTTTCAAAGCATTCATTCCTGTAAGATGTTGCCACCCATGAGTTCCATGAGTTCCCATAAAAATTAATTCCGCATGATGCTCAGAAGCGAAATCTCCAATGTCCTCAAAAATATTTCCAACACGAACAGCAGGAGCGATTTCAACTTCACCCGACTTGCTTTTTGCTAGTTCAGTTAATTTTTTCTCAGCATCAGCAATATCTTTTGATTTAGAGACAACATGTAACAAGTAAATTTTTGCGTCTAATGGCTTTGCTGTAGCAATAGCGTGATCTAGCGCAACATTCGCCACCTCTGTAAAGTCGTGAGGAACGATAAAAGTTTTCGTTTTCATAGAATTAACGTTTCTGGTTTTTTTAGTTCAATCAGCAAATATAATATTACAAAAAAGAATGCACTAAATTAAACGTAAGCAATTGTTTTTAGTTACAATTTTTTATGAGAAGCTAATCCTGCTAACTCAACTCCTTTTTTAATCGTGCTCTTTTTTGGTAAAATTTAATAACTGCGTTAAGTAAAACCACAGAAATTATCAGTACCGAACCAATATAAAACTTATCACCGAGCACCTCATTTTCATTCAAAATAAAGATGGCTAAAACAATCGTATAAACAGGTTCTAAATTGATGCTCAATGAAACCGTAAAAGCACCTAAATGTTTAACTATTTCAATAACAGCAAGGAACGCAAAAGAAGTACATAGTGTACCTAAAAAGATAAGCCACCAGAAATCAGAAGATGTCATGTTAAACACATCTGAAGTTAAGTCTCCATTAATAAGCAATACGATTGTAAGAAAAGCTACACCAGCAATAAATTCGTAAAAAGAGATCTTGGAAGGGGGGTGGTCTTTTGCAAGATAGGCATTCGAAACGGCAAATAATGCAGCAAATAATGCGGAAACTAAACCGTAAGCCAAAGCTAAATACTGACTAGAGTCAAAATTTCCAGAAACGAAGTAGATTCCAAAAATGACTAATCCCCCAATTACGAATTCGACCCAAGAAAAAGGTCGTTTCATAATTAATGGTTCTAACCATGCGACGTGAATGGTGGTTGTAGATAGACATAAAATTCCAAGTGATGCAGTCGATAAGCTGATGGACATGTAAAAAGTCACCCAGTGGAGAGCGACAATTACACCAACTCCTAAAAATTGAAAAAGTGACTTACGGTTAGGAACCTTTAGGCTGCGTTTTAAGAAGAACATGGCAAATCCAAGAGAAACTGCAGCGATGATCATTCTATACCATACAATGTGGAGTGGACTTAAGTGAATAAGCTTCCCGAGTATTCCTGTAAACCCCCACATAAAAATGATGAGGTGAAGAAGGATATGGTATTGAAATCGTTGTATCACGGTGCGAAAATAAAGAAAGGCACATGAAATTAATCACATGCCTTTCAATTTTATTGTAAGATATTATTACATCTTTTTTAGAAGCTTTTCTCGCTTTTCATCTAACTTGCTTTGTTTTTCATCAAGTTTAGCGTGTTCTACATTGATTTTTTCAAGCTTAACTTTAAGCTTCTCAACGTTTTTACCTTTTTTCATTTTCTTATCGATTTCTTTCGCGTCACTTTCAAGTTTCTTGCGATCCTCATCAATATCTTTTTGTTCTTCATCTAGCTTGTCAAGTTTTGCTTGAAGAGCTTCTGCTTTGGCTTTTTCTTTAGCAGCCTCTTCGGCAGCCTTCTCAGCTTCTTTCGCTTCTTTCTCAGCTTCCTTAGCAGCTTTTTCTTGTTCTTTCTGAAGTTTCTCAGCCTCTTTACGAGCCTCTTCTTGCTCTTTTTCTAGCTTTTCTTGCTCTTTCGCTTTTTCCTTTGCTTCTTTCGCTTCTTCTTCTTTTTTCTTCTGCTCTTCCTTTAGTGCTTTTTCTTTTTCTTTCGCTTCTTTTTCAGCCTCACTAATTTCCTTTTCTTGTTCTTTCTGAGCGCGAGCAGCTTCTTTTTCAGCAGCTTTTTCAGCTTCTTTTGCCTCTTCTAACTTTTCTTCTTTAGCAGCTTCTAGCGCTGCAGCTCTCTTTTCTTGCTCTTCCTGACGCTTGCGAGCTTCCTCTTCTCTTTGAACGCGAGCTTGTTCTAATTGAGCCTCTTTTTCGCGTTTTGCTTCTTCAGTTGCATTTTGATGCTCTTCGGCCGTTTGCTTATGTTCTTCTGCAACTTTACGTTGCTCTTCCGCTTGCTTTGCTTTCTCTTCAGCTTCAGCTTGTAATCGTTCTCTTTCTTGTTGAAGTTCCTCTTGCTTCAATTTTGACTCTTCAGCACGCTTTTCGAACTCTTCTTTGTTCGCTTCTTCATTTTCAATTCTCTCATTGATCTTTGCTTCACGCTCTTGAGATTCCGCTTCGATTGCTTCAGCAGTGTCCGCCTTGCGCGTCATCGTGAAGTTATATGTCTTCCCATTCTCAAGTTTAATTTCTTTCATTTTATCTGTGCGATAAAGCGAATGGAATACCTCAATATTAACAAGTTGAGAACCATAATTAGCTATTTGGATAGTAACAACACCTTGTTCGTTTGTTGTTCCAGCACCAATAACCATTTTATCATTAACGATTTTTACCAGCGCACTCTTAACAGGTGCACCTTCGTTCATAACTGAAATTGTTACAGAAACTTCAGCAGGAGTAACTTTTTCGATGATTGGTGTAGTTGATTCAGCCTTGGCAAATGAACCAAATGAAGCCATTACAACTGAAACTAGTAGGTAAACTTTTTTCATTTTTCTTTTTTTTCTTGGAATACCAATATACGGAAATCCCATGTTGACAGTCAAGTTAACTCAAAAATAATTCCAAATTTTCCACTACTTTAGCGCATGCACTTCAAGGATGTAGTTGGACATAAGGAACTCAAGCAACACCTAATTGACGAAATTAAAAGCGAAAAGGTTAGTCATGCTCAGCTATTTCTGGGAAAACCTGGCTTTGGTCCACTGCTTTTAGCTCTTGCTTTTACACAATATTTATTTTGTGAGCAGAAGGGTGAAAATGACAGTTGTGGGGAATGTGCTTCGTGCAGAAAAGTGCAAAAATTACAACATCCAGATTTACATTTTTCATTTCCAACTGTACAAGCGGTGAGCAAAGTTTCTGATGGTTTAATATCCGATTGGAGAGAACTTCTTGGAGCAACTGGGTATTTCGATTTAAACGATTGGATAAAAAAAACTGATCCTCGCGAAAGAAAACCGATTCTTGGTAAAGATGAAAGTCAAGAAATCATCAAAAAATTAGCGCTTCGTTCGTATGAAGGAGGGTACAAAGTGATGATTATTTGGATGGCTGAAGAAATGAATATTGCGGCGGCAAATAAGTTGCTTAAAATCATTGAGGAACCACCTGCGAAGACGCTATTTCTATTAGTTGCAGCTTCGCAAGATCGAATTTTGCCAACGATAATTTCGAGAACGCAGCTAGTTAAAGTACCACGGATTTCTTCTGAGGATTTATCACTCTATTTAAAAAATCAACGATCGATTGTAGGCTCAACGGCTGATAGTGTTACAGCTCGAGCTGATGGAGACCTGTTGGAAGCACTAAATTTAATAGGCGATCACACAGAACAGGATGAGAACAGAGAATTATTCATTCAATTGATGCGAGTTTGCTACAAGAAGAATGTGCTTGACATGATGTCTTGGGCCGAAACGATTGCGGAAAAAAGTAATGAATTTCAGAAAGTGTTCCTTCTGTACGCAATTCACATGTTCAGACAAAGTATGTTGCGAAATTATACCGAGGATGTTCTGACTCGTGTTTCAGATGAAGAATCGGCATTTTTGGATCGTTTTTCGCGATTCATTACAGGAAATAATATTCAGGACTTCATGGCGACCTTCAACGATGCTCATTATCACATCGAAAGAAATGCCAATAGTAAAATTTTGTTCATGAATTTATGTTTCCAAGTGATGCGTTACATACACAAAGCATAGTTTCGTCAACATTCCGCTCTTCAAATCTTCGTTCACTTGTCAACTTGCTGTTAATAATTATCTGTATTTTTACACTTAAAGAATTAGACTATGGGATGTGCCAGTTGCAGCAGCGGAGGAGGTACTCCGGGCGGATGTAAAAATAATGGTACCTGTAGTTCTGGTGGATGCAATAAATTGGAGGTTTTTGACTGGTTGGCAAATATGGAGCCACCTTCAGGTCAAGCCCCTTATGATATAGTTGAAGTTCGGTTTAAAAATAGCCGAAAAGGGTTTTATCGCAATACTAAAAACCTTGGATTACATGTAGGAGATGTACTTGTAGTTGAAGGTAGTCCAGGAAAGGATATTGGTGTTGTATCAGTAGTTGGTGAACTCGCCAGAATACAGGTAAAAAAGAAAGCTCCGGGTTTTAAACCTCTGGAGGCGAAGAAGATAATCCGCGTTGCGGAACAAGAAGATATTGATCGTTGGATTCAAGCACGCTCTCTCGAAAAAGAGGTAATGTATCGTGCAAGAACCTTGGCGGTAAACTTAGGGTTGGAAATGAAAATTTCTGATGTTGAGTATCAAGGAGATTTATCAAAAGCAACGTTTTATTATACAGCTGAAGGAAGAGTTGATTTCCGTCAGTTGATTAAAGACATGGCGGATGCGTTTAAAGTGCGTATTGAAATGCGTCAAATTGGTGCACGTCAAGAGGCTTCGCGTTTAGGAGGAATCGGTTCCTGCGGAAGAGAACTTTGTTGTTCAACTTGGTTAACAGATTTCCGATCAGTCTCTACTTCAGCGGCTCGGTACCAACAATTATCATTAAACCCGCAAAAATTAGCTGGTCAGTGTGGTAAGTTGAAATGCTGTTTGAACTATGAGCTCGACATGTACCTCGATGCGATTAAATCATTCCCAAAAGGCGACCTAAAGTTGCGCACAGAAATAGGGGTTGCTACACACATCAAAACAGATGTTTTCAAAAAACAAATGTGGTATGCCTATGATGGTGACGCAGGGGTCGGAAAGGGGTTAATTCCTTTACACCCGGACCGTGTGCGAGAAATTATTCGTTTGAATCGCGATGGTAAAAAGCCTGCGGACCTCCTTGAGTTCGTTGAAGAAGAAGTGGTTAAAGAGCCAGACTACACGAATGTTGTTGGTCAAGATAGCTTGAATCGCTTCGAACATATTTTCAAGAAAAAGAAAAAACGCAAGCCTTCTGGTAATAGAAGAAAGCCAAATAATAACAGCAATTCGAATCAGAATAAAGGAAACGCACCTCAGGCGAAGAAAGCTGCACCTAAGAAACAAGGCGGACAAAAAGAAGGTGACCAGAATAAGAATTCGGGCAATAAATCGAATAATATCAACAATCGACGTAAGCCGAATAACAGAAGAAATAATAATAGAAAGCGTAACCCAAATAACAACAACAATGAGAAGAAAGATTAATCTTTTTGGTGTGTTTGCGGTCTTAATTCTGTTGGGCTCTTGTGGTGAAAAACCATTTTATGAAAAAGCTTATTCTTTTGATGGAAGAGAATGGAAGCAAGACGAAAAGCTGGTTTACGAAGTAGATTTTGAAGATGTTTCTAAACCATACGATTTTACTCTTTCTTTGAGAACATCAACGGATTATAAGTACAATAATCTTTGGTTGTTTATGAAAACGGAGACGCCAGATGGTACAACAGCTCGTGAACCTTTTGAGGTGAAAATCACAAACCCTGATGGTTCATGGATTGGTGAAAAGTCGGGGTCTATTGTTACAACACCGCTGTATTTCAGAAGTCGTAAAATGCCAGTAAAAGGAACTTACAAGTTCACTTTGGAGCAAGGTATTACGCAATCGACAATTGATGAGGTTCACGACATGACGCTCATTATCGACGAGGCTGAAGGAAACAACTAGAATTTATATCCGTAGGAAAAACTGATAACGTGTCGAGAAGGCGCTAAGTATTCAAACCTGTCATCAAGCTGATATTTGAAACTTACTTTGTGCGGTCCGTCCAATTCCAACTCGGTTCCAAGAGAAATTCGCATTTTAGAAAAACTTGGCGTAGAAGGACCAAACTGTGGGTTGTAGAAAAATTCGATGCTCGCTTCAGGAGTAAAAATACTGTTATTGATATCGTATTCAGCTCCAAATTTACCGCGAAAAGCACGGTCAAAATCTGGATTAAAATCATCACCGCTTCGAAGAGCGTTGAAACCGTATTGATATCTAAATCGAGCTGCAAGTGTGAATCGCTTTACGTCATCCTTCATTGAAATATTAAAATTCAATCTATTCGCTCCAATAAAGTTTCCGTATTCATCTTGATCTAGGATATATCGGTACTCAATTGATGGTCGAAATAACTTGTCAATTTTATATTCCAATCCGACCTGAGGGAAAAAAGTGTTTATTCCACGATCACCAAAGCGCGTGTTTAGATCAACTTGCCAATCTAGATCATTCACTATCTCACCATCAGCACCTAATTCAGTCCATACCTCAAACTCATCTTGTGCAGATGCAATCGAAGTAATTCCAATAAATAATAGTGCGATTAACTTTCTCATTTTGCAATGTAAATCGTACCTAAATCTTGCGTTGACTTTTTCTCAGTAATTTCAACTTCAGTGATCAAAGCTTGTTTTCCAGAAGCACATGATGCACAGTCTTCATAAACAAAAACCTGATACTTACCATTCTGAAGGTAGTTGAATTCGAACGTTCCATCAAAAGAAGTTTTTGTATCATCGTCATAGAAAGTATTCGTTTCACCGTAAATCAAATAAACATCCTCTTCTTGTGCTTCATATTCAGCTGTGATTTGCCCGAGACTGTTGTATTTTTGAATAACGACAGTTCCCTTAATGGTTGAGGACCCATTTGGACCTTCCACTTTTTTACATGCCATCAAGCTAACTCCTAATACTAAAGCGGATAAAATAAAACGAATATTTTTCATTGTAGATTTGATTGTTTAACAACTTAATGCTTGTTTGGTTTACAACCATTCAGCCTTTTTTAACGTCCCTAATATACCATTTATACTAGTATAATTCGTAATATTAAAGAAATATAGAATTAATACGCTATTAAACTTATGTCAACTATGCGATTGCTAACCGTAACTCGACTTTTTATTTCTATGCTTTTTAGCTTGGTAATTACTTCCTCTTTCGGACAGGTAATTATCAATGAATATTCATGTTCAAATATTACTGGTCCAACAGATGCTTTTGGAGAAAGAGAAGATTGGATTGAACTTCATAATCCGACGGGCTCAGCGATAGATATCTCTAACTATTATTTATCAGATAAGGCGGGGAACCTCACAAAGTGGCAAATTCCAACAGGAGTTACCGTGCCTGCTGGGGGATATCAGATGGTACATTGTTCAAAAAGAGATGATTATGTTTCTGGAGAACTTCACCCGAATTTCTCATTAGCCCAGACAAAAAACGAATGGATAATTTTAGCAAACGATCTTGGAAACGTAGTTGACTCAATTAAAATAGTTCACATGACAAAACAGGATCATTCGGTTGGAAGATCAACGGATGGTGCTACGGATTGGAAACTTTTTACAACTCCAACACCGGGAGGAGCGAATACAGGTGCAATTGATTTTTACACACCAAAGCCTGTTTTTAGTCTTGCTCCGGGATTTTATTCAGGAACGCAATCAGTAACGATAACTTGTGCCGATGCAGGCGCGACTATTTATTATACAACAGACGGTTCTTACCCAACTACTGCCTCTACAGTTTATTCAGGACCGGTGACAATCTCAAGTACGACGGTCTTAAGAGCATTTGCACAGGGAACAAACCTGCCTAGCTTCAATGAGACAAATACATATTTCATCGATGAATCACACACTCTACCTGTGGTATCGGTTTGTTCACAAGAAATCTACGATTTAATTGCAAATGGAAACGGTTTCAATTCTGATTTTCCTGGTGCGTTTGAGTTATTTGAGCAAGATGGAACTTTTATCGATGAGGGAGAAGGAGATTTTAATAAGCACGGAAATGACTCCTGGGCATACGATCAAAGAGGGTTCGATGTGATTTTAAGAGATCAATGGGGTTATAACGGTGATGTTGAGCACCAAATATTTCCAGAAAAATCAAGAACGGAATTCCAGCGATTAATTATGAAACCTGCTGCGAATGATAATTTTTCATTTGAAGATGGTGCCCATATTAGAGATGCATTTGTGCATACTTTATCAGATCGCGCTGACTTAAAAATGAATGAAAGAACTTGGCGCCCGTGTGTTTTATACCTGAACGGAGAGTACTGGGGAGTATATGAAATTCGCGAAAAAGTCGACGATCATGACTTCACAAGTTACTATTATGATCAAGGTAAATACGACCTACTTTACTTAAAAACTTGGGGAGGAACTTGGGAAGAATATGGTGCTCCAAACGCTCAAGCTGAATGGGATAACTTGGTCGCATTCATCATGGCAAACGATTGTTCTGTTCCAGCAAATTACAATTTTGTAGATAGTTTATTGAACTGGGAGTCATTGTGTGACTATTTCATGTTTAATTCATACATCGTTTCTCAAGACTGGCTGAATTGGAATACAGCTTGGTGGAGAGGAACAAATCTTAACGGAGATAAAAAAAGATGGCGTTATACTTTGTGGGATATGGATGCTTCGTTCGGGCACTATATTAATTACACTGGAATTCCAGACCCATCTGCAAATGCCGACCCTTGTAATGTAGAGGGGTTACCAAACCCAGGTGGACAAGGTCACACAGATATCTTAGTAAAACTGATGGCCGACACTTCAATTGTTGAGCAGTATTATGTAACACGTTATATCGACCTTATCAATACATATTTCTCATGTGATTATATGAATGAGTTGTTAGATAGTATGATCAACGAGATCGACCCAGAAATGCCAGATCAAATTGCAAAATGGGGTGGAGGAACTTATGCGGATTGGCAAGGAAATGTTCAGGAACTACGCGACTTTATTGATGCAAGATGTATTGCTTTAGAACAAGGATTGAAAGATTGCTATGATTTAACCGGACCTTATGAAGTTAATTTTGATGTGAGTCCAGCTGGAGCTGGAGAGATAAAGGTCAACTCAATTTGGGTGAATAGTTTCCCTTGGAGCGCTTCTTATTACGGAGGAATTCAGACGAATACGATTGCTCGTGCTTATCCGGGATATGAATTTGATCATTGGGAATATACAACCGGACCGATGGATCAACCGGCAAATGAAGACACGAATAGCTTAATGATCAATCAACCAGAAGATATAACGGCTGTGTTTAGAGTAGTTGGAACACCTCCTGGAGGTTATACACCGGGAATTCATGTGCCAACTGGATTTAGTCCAAATGGAGATGGTTTACACGAAGAATTTTCTATCATTATCGGACCAGATGTGGCCTCATTTACTTTCTATATCTACGACAGATGGGGTAATCGAATTCTTCAATCTAGTGAACCTGGATTCACTTGGGATGGAACATTTAATGGGGAAAAAGTTAATTCAGGAGTTTATGCCTATTTCTATGAGGTCACACTCTACGATGGAACAACGGAGAGACATCAAGGTAACATCACTGTAATTCGATAAATGATGAAAAAATTAATACTCGGAATATCAATTGCATTGTTGAATGTGGCAAATGCACAAGATTTACACTTTGCACAATCTGCTCAAACACCATTATTAATTAATCCCGCAGCTGCTGGTGTTTTTGATGGGTGGGAAAGAATAATAGTCAATCACCGAAATCAATGGTTGGGAGCAGGGACTCAATTTATGAGTACAGCTGTAGCTGCAGACATCAACTTATGGAAACCCGACTTTAATGATCAAGCCTATTTAGGAGTTGGAATTTTGATGTTCAATGATGTTGGAGGTGACTCACGTTTTGGTCACCAAAATGGATCGGTAACAGTGAGTGGTATCCTTCCAATGGGAAATACAGGTCATATCATTAGTGCTGGAGTTCAAGGAGGTGTTGGTCAACGAAGTGCAGACTTGTCGAATGTTTCCTTTTTAAGTCAGTGGAACGGGGAGGAGTTTGATATGGATGTTCCTAGTGGAGAGCAGAACACATTGAACTCTTTTGCTTACATCGATGCAAATGCTGGACTTTATTATATCTATGACGGTGGAAAGAATACGTTTTCAAGAAATAACGACTTTAAACTAAAAATAGGGGTGGCTGGATATCACTTGAATAAACCTGATTTACAATACATGAATGGGTCTTCGGATCAATTACACAGGAAGTATGTTGGTCATGTGGGAGTAATTTCTGATGTTCCAGGAACTAAGTTTGCATACGATCTATCAGCTTTACAGTTCATTCAAGGAGGACATTATGAAACATTAATCGGAGCAATGTTACGTTATCGATTTGAAGACGGAACCAAAATATCTGGCTTAAGTCAGAATGCTTTTATTGGTTTTGGAATGTACGCACGCTTGAAAGATGCAATAATTCCTTCTGTAATGGTCGATTGGAAAGGGTTCCAGTTTGGAGTTTCTTATGACGTAACAGTTTCTGCTCTTCGAAGAGCATATGGAGGAGGGTCACTTGAGTTTTCTCTTTCTTACACCAACTTGAATCACTCTCTATTTAAAACAAGAGGAAGAAGATTCTAAGCTGTTTTCTTAAAACGAGACTTAAAAAAGGCGATGATTCTCTTGTGAAAGAAGATCATAAGAAGGATGTAAGGTATTACCATAATGTATAAAATACCATAGTTGATGTTCGTTCCAAAAGAACTTTCATCTAACTCACTTCCTTGCTCTGCCAACAATTTACATTGAGAACACCCTTGCCCAAAAGAAAAGTCTGCTAGAAAGATTACAACTAACACTAGTAATATTAAGTGCATTTTCTTCATAAGGCAAAGATACCGAATTCTTTTCTTAAACTGGTGTAACCATGGTTTCATTGGGTGAAATAATCGAATTAAAATGGATAAATTTGTAGTATGAATAAATCAGTGTTTTATAGTTTATTAGGAGTTTTTGCTCTAGCAACAATTTTTGTTTCTTGCGAAGATGAAGAAGTAACAAACGAAGACCCTTCTAAAGAAATGTCTCTTGATGAATTGATTAGTGCACATCCGGATAGCGTTCCCTTGCTAGTTCAAAGAGGGCAACAGCGATTTGACAATTATGAGTACGATAGTGCTCTTGAAGATGCAGCTAAGGCTTTTAGGCTTGATAGTTCTCGTTTTGATGTTCGGTTTTTATATGCTCGCGTATTGAATAACCGCGCAGAACGAACAGTAGAAGAAATTCTTGTTGCACAAAGAAACTTTAAGTATTTGCTTCAACAACAGCCAAAAAATCCTGCAGTAATGGTTAGCTTGGCATCAACATTTAGTCAATTTGAGGATTTTGAAAAGTCATTCAACTATATCAATGAAGCTTTGCGAATCGACCCAAAATTTAGAGATGCTTACGTTTTAAAAGGAACGAATTATGCTAAGCTAGGAAATAGAAAACTTATGATTTCATCTTATGAAACAGCGATTCAACAAGACCCAGAGTTTTTTGCAGGATACCTAATGCTAGGAGCTATATATCAAGGAATGAACGACCCAATCTGTGTTGAGTATTACAGAACAGCGCACGAGTTAGAACCAGATAATCTAGATGCCAACTATTCGATGGCTTATGCAATTCAACATTTTGGCGATCCGGAGGATGCAATGGAGATTTACCGAATAATGGCACGAGATACAAATCAATACTACTCATCACAAGCCTTATTCCAACTGGGACACATTCACCAGTTCGTGAGCGGGAATTTAGATAGCGCAATTTACTATTATAAGGGAGCAACTATTGTTGAGCCAAATTACGTTGAGGCTTACCATAATATGGGAGTTTGTTACGATTACTTAGGAGATAAAACAAATGCTTTGTTCTCTTTTGGAAAAGCTCTAAAATTGGATCCTGAGTATACGCTTTCCAGAAATTACGCTGATAGTATTCGATAGTGAAAATAAATCCAAAGTACATTCAATTAATCGGTGATGCGGCAATTCCCTTAGCCGGATATTTTTTTTGGGACTGGTCGCTCTATTTTATCATTTTATTCTACTTCATTGATGTGATTGCTAGTGAGGTTATCACTCATCTAAAAAGTAAGAAAATTCAAGATTATCAAGGAGGCTATTTAAAAAAGAAGTGGATCAATCACGGGTTGTTAAGCGGAGCTCTTTTTCTATTAATGCTGATAGCGGTTCACGTAGCTCTTTGGTTGATTGAACCGGGAATCAATTTTAAATCCGAAGTAATTTCCTTTTGGACGTATACGGAAATGGGAATTCAACAAGGGTATATCTTGGTTCCATTGCTAGCTTTTGCTTCTTATCAGCAGTATAAAATGACCTTTCTGATGAAGGCTAAATTCAGAACGGAATCAATCGCTAACATCTGGAAACATCAAATGATGGGCTATTTCTTAGCGATAATTGCCGCATTTATATTGGGAATAATTGGATCGTTTGTTGAATTGCCAATGCTCGCATTTGTTCTTGCGACCGTTCTAGGTGTTTCAATTTTTCGCTTTGTAAAATCCTAATTCTTTTGGGTACGCTGAACCCACCTTGGAAGTAATATAGAGCCGATAAATAGATAAGGAAAATAGGAAATCAGTCTCCAAATTAATGCCATCGCAGCTAGTAATAATGTTGATGAGGTAAAGGTTGACAATAACTCACCAAATCCAAATTCAGCAACGCCACTTCCTCCAGGAGTAATACTTACTAACATAAACAACCACAATACAAGTTGTTTTCCAAGTGCGATAATATTGTCGATAAATCCAAGGTCTAAAAATGCATTTAAAATGGCGTTCAAAACTAAGTATCTTGAAATCCAACTGCCAAATGTGAATCCAAATGTCTTCCACCAATAAACCCGAGGTTCAGTCTTAAATTCTTTCGAAGCTAATTCGATTTCTTTTCCCCATTCGAGAGCAATTACCTTCCAACGCTTTAGAAAAGGAAGTTTGAAAATGAAAAGCAAAAGCTTGGTCGCCAGCTTTGGATACCAAAAGATTGTTAGGTAAAGTAAAATTGCGAAAAACAGAATGACTAAAAATCCTCCGATAAACCACCAAAATAAGAGAGTGGATCCTGTTTCGTCTGGTGGAAAAAGCTCAGACTGTCGAATAAAAAGGAAAACAAACGGAATCATAACCACATAAAAGAGGTTGTCCATAAATGTTGTGATGATTACAATGGCGGTTGCTTTTCCAAATGGAATGGTTTCACGATTCATAATAAACATCGCGACAGCTGCACCACCAACAACGCCAGGAGATAGGGCAGAAGCAAACTCCCACAACATGATTACGTAAAATGCTGCTTTCCAACCGAGTTTGTTTTTGGTCAATAATCTTACGCGAAGGACATAAAAGAAGTCACGACCGAACATAAAAAGAACGGCGCCTAACATCCACCACCACGATCGAACGGTCCAATTAACCGACTGAATAGTATCGGCAACGGTGTACTGCTTAAAATTTCCTTTTTCGTTTAGTTTAAAATCGGACTCATCATCGAGATCAATGTTTCCATTTTGATTACCATCAACCCATTCGTAAGATCCATTTCCTACTTCTACTTCGATGTATTGAACGGATGAAATACTTCGGTAAAACATCCACCCGGAAATGGATAACCCGATGAGAACCGCAAGAAATATTTTCCAGCCACTAAATGCGCTATTCAGTGGGTTCTTCATCGGTTTTAGATTCTGATTCGGGAATTAGTTCCACATCTACATTCCAATTGGAACGAACGGTTGTTCCGGTAGAGTAATAATCGACTTTTTCAGGTTGAGTTCTCGTTTTAAAATCACCCGTGTCCCACTTTCCGTTTTGATTATCGTCTAAAATCACACGGAAAGAATAACTTCCTTTCGAGAGGTTTTCGATTTTAACTTTCTCTTCAGTGTTTGATAAAAATATTTCACGTGCTAAATTTTGACCACTCATCACCTGAAGAATAATAGGTGTTTGGTAGTAACTAAGATCAACACTTAAACTCCCATATTTTCTTGGTGGATAGACAGTCACAGGCTTCTTAAAAGCGACAGAACTTCCGTTGAGAGTGGTAACTGCTCCAGCTTCAAAATTGAATTCAATATCTTGTGCACTTACTGACTTTTTCATTTCGAAGGAAAGTGTATCAAAATTCCAACGAATAGATTCTGGTCGAACTACAGATGAATCCTCAATGCTACGAATCGTAATTTTTGTTGAATCGAACGACTCAATTAAGTCATTTACTACGAATTGAACCTTTTCATGTTCTCCATAAACACCATCAAGGTGCGATGCTTTAATGGTGATTTCTCCTTCTTTCTGGCTTTCAAGCACTCGATAGTCGATTGTATCTGTGAATTTTTGTGATGTTAAAACAAAATCTCCGCTGGAAAGGGCATCGGACTTTAAAAAGAGTTGTAAACTATCTTTCTCGATGAACTGATAATTCGATTTTGGAATGATTGATTTATTTAAATAAAGTTCAGTTTCGCTGTAATTTAAATCGCGATTGAACCCTATAAAAAAAGTTCCAGGTGCTTGATATGTTAGAGAAGTAATTTTTGGTTCTTTTAACGACTTAAATAAGCGAAGTGGTTCGCCAATCGTCGTTGTTGAATCGATTGTAATCGCATCTGTTTCTAAAAATGCAGTTTTTTCCGTCGCTTGAGGAAGTAAGTCTCCATTAAGATCCTTGAAAGCAAACAAATTATAGGTTTTTGCAGCAAGATAATTCAGTGAAACTACACCATTCATATCTGTTTGACCGAAATTTAGGAGCTCATTCGTTGATGGGTCGTATAAAGCAACAATGATATCTTTCACACCTTTATTATCAAAAGCATCAACTACTGCTAAATTGAGTGATAAAGAGTCAATAACATCACCAGTTGAAAAAACATACTGCATGATGGAATCATTTCCTTCCGTGTAATCTTTCACAGCTTCATTTAAGTAGATCGCATAAGTTGTGTTTTCCTGCAAAGTATCTTCCCAAGAGATATATAATGTCTTTTTCTTAACTCTAGTCTCTAAAGTTGCGTGCGGAGGAACCATGAGAATCGTCGATCTTGGATCACTCAGTGTGAAATACTCGTTGAATGGAATTGCAATCTCGTTAACATTAAAGTTAGTGGATGCGTTAGGTGGATTTACATTCTTTGTTGGTTGTGGTGCAGAAGTATCTCTTTCTCCTCCAGAAATAGTTCCAACTTGAGCACATGAAGCTAAGAAGGCAGCGAGAAAAATTATATACGAGATACGAGCCATGAACAGATTTCAGTTAAATATTGAGTATCAACGGCATCAAAAGTAGATAATTCAGCGCTATCGACGTCAAGTACTCCAATAACCTCATTATTTTTGATTAAGGGAACAACAATTTCACTTTTTGATAACGAACTACAAGCAATGTGACCAGGAAACTGATCTACATCCTCAACAACAATTGTAGCCACCTTTTCCCATGCTGTGCCACAGACTCCCTTTCCTTTTGTAATTCGGGTGCAGGCAACAGGACCTTGAAACGGACCTAAAACAAGTTCATCTTCCTTGACAAGGTAAAATCCAACCCAGAAAAAATTAAAAGTTTCTTTCAGCGCTGCACAAACATTAGCTAAGTTGGCAATGGCATCTTTTTCATCCCCAATTAATGCGTGAATTTGTGGAATCAGGCCACTGTATTTTTCCGCTTTATCGCCTTCAATATGTTTTAAATCCTCTGCCATTACTATGATTTACACAAAAGTGCTTTTTTTCGTTTGATTCTGCAATTTTTCACTAACTTCAATAGAAATGAGTAAAAAACTAACCTAACTATTAACTAAAATTAAAGAGAATGCTAGAAAGAATTGCACTAGACAAATTGTTGTTTTTAGACATTGAAACGGTTCCTCAGAATTATTTATTTGATGAATTAGATGTAAAAACGAGAGAGCTATTTGAGGCGAAGACGCGCTTCATGAAGAAGGAAGATAATTCCTATGAAACGATCTACAATGATCGAGCGGGAATTTATGCGGAGTTTGGAAAGATCGTTTGTATTTCAGTTGGATTTGTGCATCAAACAAGTACGGGTAAACAAATCAGAATGAAGTCCTTTTACCATGATGATGAAGAGACGTTACTTCGTCAATTTAAAGGTCTGTTGGAAGAACACTACACTTCGCCAAACAGTATTTTATGTGGACATAATGCAAAGGAATTTGATTTTCCATACATCTGCAGAAGAATGTTGATTCACGGAATTTCACTTCCTCCTATTTTGGATATTGCAGGAAAGAAACCTTGGGAAATTTCTCATCTAGACACGATGGAATTATGGAAGTTTGGAGACTTTAAAGCTTATACTTCTTTGGCTTTATTATGTCATGTGTTTAACATCCCAACTCCTAAAGATGACATTTCTGGTGCAGATGTTGCCAGGGTTTATTTTGAAGAAAATGATTTGGAGAGAATCAAAGTGTATTGTGAAAAAGACGTAGTGGCATTGATCCAACTATTCTTAAAAATGCGAGGAGACAATTTAGTAGAAGAAGGAGAAATCTATTATTCTTAAATGATGAGGGTGTCGGGTTTTGAGCATGAAAAAAGGCGCCGAACATAAAGTCCGACACCCTCTTCCTTTTTCAGCGTCTTTAATGCTTTTATTGAATGTACACCGTTTCTTCCGATGTAGTTTCTTCTTCTACTTTAATAATTCCTTGTCCTTGTAACCCGTCTTTTACAACTTCAATGTCCAATACTGCAACACCAGCTTGTCCTAATTGATAGACGTCATTAAAATTAAAGGTTGCCTTCCCTGCCGAATTAGTTGTTGTTGTATCGTAAAGTGCAACGTTTGCAGGTTGGTTGGTAGTTGACTTTCCGTATACTACAACTTGTGCTCCTGCTACCGCCTGATTTGCATCATCACGTACAGTAATAATTGCGATTGTGTCAGCTTTCTTTCTACAGCTCACCATTGCGGTTAAACCAACCACGATGAACAATCCAAAAGTAATAATTCTATTCATATCTCGAATATAAAATTAGTCAAAATAAACAGTTTCAACTGCTGTAGTGTGAACTCGGCTGCGAATGTATCCTAATGTTGTTTCTGTATTCGTCTTAGCAACGATATCGAAATAACCAATTTCTACATCCTCTCCAGCGTCATCATAATACGCTTTCATGTTGAACGAAACAAATCCGGAAGCATTTGTAATTAATGTATCAACGTATGCGTTTGTTGGTGGGTTGGAATTTACATCTCCAATTATCACCACTTTCACTCCTTCTAACAACTCGTTGCTTGCAGAGCGAACAAATATTTTAATCACCGATGGCTCTTTGTTTTTACACGATTGTAAAAATCCAATTGCAAGAACCATAACTAATAGTGCGCCGTAAAATCTCTTCAATTTCATAGGTTAAATTCTGAAAGACCCCCAAATATACGCTAAAAAAGAACGAATATAAAAGAATCTTTGTCCCTTAATTCTTAACTTCGTACGCGACGAATTTCATTTTGTTACAGATAAAACAATTATCTGCTTTAAAAAGTTACACCTTCTTCATACTTTCTGATCCTCTTTGTATCAGGAAACTTGAAGGAAATGATTGACGATGAACGAAAAAATTGAAGAAATAAAAGAGGAAGTTGCGAATTATGCAATTTCAACAAAGGAGAATTTAGAGGCATTCCGTATCCGCTTCTTGGGATCAAAAAATATTGTAAAAGACTTATTTTCTGAACTTAAGAATGTTGCAAATGAACAGAAAAAGGAAGTTGGACAACGATTAAATGCACTTCGTGCTGCAGCTCAAGATCGTTACAATGAAGCGAAGGATGCGTTGGAAGAAATGGTTGCTGATCAAAATCAACTTGACCTTTCTCGCCCAGGAGATGATGTTCAAGTTGGTTCTCGTCACCCGCTTTCATTAGTAAGAAGTGAAATTATCGAGATCTTTAATCGTATTGGTTATACTGTTTCTGAGGGACCTGAAATTGAAGACGATTGGCATAACTTTTCAGCCTTAAATTTTCCACCTGAGCACCCGGCTAGAGACATGCAGGATACTTTCTTTATTCAAAAAGGCGAGGAGGAAATTGCTTTGAGAACACATACTTCTTCTGTGCAAGTGCGCGTTATGGAGAATCAAAAACCTCCGATTAGAACAATTTCTCCAGGAAGAGTTTATAGAAATGAAGCGATTTCTGCTCGTGCTCACTGTTTCTTTCATCAAGTAGAGGGACTTTACATCGATAAGGATGTGAGTTTCGCAGATTTGAAACAAACATTAGAGTATTTCGCCAAGGAGATGTTTGGTGAAAAGGCAAGTATCCGTTTGCGTCCGTCTTATTTTCCTTTTACAGAGCCAAGTGCTGAAGTCGATGTTTCATGTACTATCTGTAATTCGAAAGGGTGTAATGTGTGCAAGTACACGGGATGGTTGGAAATTCTTGGTTGTGGAATGGTCGATCCAAATGTTTTAGAAGCGAGTGGAATTGATAGTAAAGAATATTCTGGTTTTGCTTTTGGAATGGGAGTTGAGCGTATTGCGCAATTGAAATATAGAGTCAACGATCTTCGTTTATATTCGGAGAATGACGTGAGATTTTTAAAACAATTTACAGCTGGACTATAATGGGTTGGTTTACAAGAGGAGAGAGAACATCAAAGCTTAATTGGAATAAGCTTGAGTCGATTGAACAATTAAAAAGTGCACTCGAGGGGTCGAAGGAAAAACCGTTATTACTTTTTAAACACAGCACACGATGCAGCATTTCTATGATGGCCTTGAGTAGCTTTGAAGCGAAATGGGACGGAAAAGAAGAGGATATCGACATTTATTTTTTAGACTTATTGAAGCATAGAGATGTTTCAAATGCAATAGCCGAGTTGACAGGTGTTCAACATCAGTCTCCTCAAGCAATTGTAATTAAAAACGATGAGGTTGTTTACAACGCTAGTCATTCGTCAATTCACCCAAGAGAGGTATTAAAATCGATTAGATAATATGAAAAAGTGGGTCATTTTAGCGCTGGTTATTCTGGTTGGAGGCGCTCTACTTATTGTGCCGTTAATGAAAGATGGTGGTTGCGAAGGAGATGCTGCAACCTTCAATTTTGATGGAAATTTGGCCCTTTCGATTAATACTGAGGTGGAGATTCAAGTCAATGTTTTATGTGATAATGTTGAGTTGTTAGAAGTTTCTTGTGATGATGAGGTCATTCAATCTTGGAAAAACCCTTCATCCAATGTTTCTTTCAAGTTTGATGGAACGAAATATGGACTTGGAGCCAAAACATTTAACCTGAAATCTACTTTCGCTGATGGAACGACCCAAACTGACAGAAGAATGTTAAGAGTTGTTTCGGACATCAAGCCTGAAAAATTTCTAGCGACTATAGTTGAGGAATATCCGCACAATCCAACGAGTTTTACGCAGGGATTGGAGTTTTATGAAGGACGTTTATTTGAAGGAACTGGTGATCCGGGGCGACAAGGAAAAACAGTTATTGCTGAGGTAGATTTAACTACTGGAAAACAAATTAGAAATTACGGTTTGGATGCAACACACTTTGGTGAGGGCATCACTATTTTAAATGATGAATTGTACCAGTTGACATGGCAAAATGGAAAGTGCTTTGTGTACGATTTGGAAGATTTTTCGTTGATTAAAAAGGAGTTTGCTTATCGCGGAGAAGGCTGGGGACTTTGTAACGACGGTCGTTCATTAATTATGTCAGACGGTTCAGAAAGGTTAACTTTTAGAGATCCAAATACATTTGAACTACAAAGAACCTTAGAGGTTTACAATAACACTGGACCGATGCCGCGCTTGAACGAGCTAGAATACATCGACGGGAAAATCTATGCTAACGTATGGATGACGAACTTAATTGTTGCGATCGATCCGCAGACAGGTAAAGTATTAGAAGAAATTGATGCAACAGATATCGTAAACCTTGGAAGAGGAAATGGTGAAGTGCTCAATGGTATTGCACAAAATGAAGACGGGAAGATTTATCTTACTGGAAAATACTGGCCTTCTTTGTTTGAAGTGAGCTTCAAGAAATATTAGTCTGCTGAAAACTGTGTAAATGGATCGAACTGATTCATTGTATTTACCTCTCGAATAGTTCCGTTTTCTACTTTAAGGATTCTTCCAGGATACTTTTCAATCATCGACATATCATGCGTAGCCATTAATACAGCAGCACGTTCTTCTTTTGCTATCGCAATCAACAACTGCATAATCTCACCAGAAGTTTCCGGATCTAAATTTCCCGTTGGCTCGTCGGCTAGAATCAATTTTGGTTTGTTCAATAATGCACGAGCGATTGAAATACGTTGCTGTTCTCCTCCCGAAAGGGCAAAAGGCATCGCGTTGATTTTATTTTCTAAACCAACGAGCTGTAAAACTTCTTTAGCTCGGGTTTGCATTAGTTTTTTATCCTTCCAACCACTTGCTCCCATTACAAACAACAAGTTTTTTAGTACCGAACGATCTGTCAGCAACTGGAAGTCTTGAAAGACAATTCCTAAACTTCTTCTCAATTTTGGAACATCCTTCTTTTTGAGTTTTGTTAGATCGAAACCAGCGACTTCACCTGAACCAATTTGCAAAGGTAATTCACCATAAAGTGTCTTCAATAAACTACTCTTTCCGCTTCCTGTCTTCCCGATTAGATATACAAAATCGTCATCGGCAATCGATAGGTTGACATCCGAAAGAATGGTTGTTTTTCTTTGAAGGATTTCAGCTGATTTTATTTCGATTACATGTCCCATATTCAACAAGTAAAGTTGATGATTTCCAAGGGATGATTTCGTGATCAAAACAAAATAATCTTAACAGAAAAGCGTTTAAAACTTTCAAACTGTCTCTCCAAACCCCCATTCAAGTAACGTAATTTTACTTGTTTATAAAGCAGCGTACCCATGAGTAGAATAATTCTGACATTCATTTTCATGTCACAATTGATCGTATTTGGTCAGACCTCTGAAAAATATAACAGCGATTATGCGAATTTTTATCGTGCCGAAGATTTGTTCGAAAAAGAGCAATTTAGTGCCGCGCGACAAGAATTTCGAGCTTTCTTAACTGAATTCGATCAACCAAATGATCCGCTTTACATCAAGGCGGCATACTATGAAGGGGTGTCGGCTCTTGAGCTCTATAACAACGATGCTATTTCCTTGTTGGAGCAGTTCAATCGCGATTATCCTGAGAGTATCTACAAGATGGATATTTATTTCCGTTTGGCGAAATTCTATTATTACAAAAAGAAGTATGATGATGCATTGGCTTGGTTTAATAAATTGAGTGAGCAGGATATCGAACCGGAAGATAGAGATGAATTCTACTTCAAAATTGGTTATGCGAACTTCGAAGAGGAAAATTTTGATGCTGCACGCGATGCTTTTTATGAAGTAAAAGATGGAATTTCTCAATACGCGCAACCGGCTCAGTATTATTATTCACACATTGCTTATCAAAAAGAGGATTACCAAGTGGCCCTTGATGGTTTCTTGAAGCTGGAGAATGATGAGAAGTTCGGAAACGTGGTGGCCTATTACATCGCTCAAATTTATTACTTGCAAGGGAAGTACGATAAAGTGACTGAGTACGCGAGTCGAATTTCTACGGATGGAAAAGTGGTGAATGAGAAGGATATGAATCACCTCGTTGGGGACGCATACTACAGAACCGGTCAGTATGCTAAAGCGATTCCATACTTAGAGAAATACAATTCAGCGAGTAAAACAACTAGAGATGAGGATTACAGTCTTGCTTATTCGTACTACAGAAATGGAAATTACGACAAGGCAATTCGCATGTTTGATCGTGTGACCAAAGTTGAAGATAGCCTCGGTCAAGTAGCATTTTATCACATTGGTGAATGTCAATTAAAAAGCGACAATAAGATTTCGGCTCGATCGGCATTTGAACGTGCTGCTTTCATCTATGCTGATCCTACTGTTCAGGAAGATGCACTTTATAATTATGCAATTCTTTCTTATCAGTTAGATATCAATCCATACAACGAGGCTGTGGAGGCATTTGAATTATACTTGAACAATTACCCAAATTCAGATCGCAAAGAGGATGTTTATCAATATTTGGTGAATGTTTACACAAGCACGAACGATTATGCAAAGGCGTTGACATCGCTAGATAAATTACCAAATAAGGATATCAAATTAAAAACAGCTTATCAGTTGATCGCCTTTAATCAGGGAGTTGAACGTTTCCAAAAGGCAAACTATCCCGGAGCAATTTCTTCGTTTAAGTTGGTGGAAAAATATCCAATCGATGCAGCTATTTCTGGAAAGGCTGTTTATTGGTCGGCAGATGCAAATTATCGTTTGAAGAAATTCGACGAAGCCATTGCTGGATATAAGAAGTTCATCGCTTCGCCGGCGGATATGGCAGAATTAAAAGCTTCTGCTCAATACAATATTGGTTATGCTTATTTGAGTAAAGAGGATATTCCAAAAGCAATCGAAGGATTCAGAAGTTACACGCAAATGAGTGAAGCGAAGGGGCAGAAAAAAGCAGATGCTTACATGCGAATTGCGGATTCCTACTTCACAACACGTCAGAACGAATTGGCGGTAGAATTCTACAAAAAGGCCTTTCAAATGCAATCGGGTTACGAGGACCAAGCATTGTTCTATATGGCGAAGACCTATGGTTATATGAACGGTCGTTTGGATGATAAAATCACCAACTTGTTGGATATCATCAATAATTATAAGACTTCAAAATATGTTCAAGAGGCGATTTTTGATGTAGCCTTGAGTTACAAGTCGGATGGTAGATTCTCGCAATCAATGAAGTATTTCAAACAGATTGTGAGTGATTATCCAAATTCAACTTTGGTGACCGAAGCGCGAATCAATATTGCAGATATCTATGGAAAACAAGGAAATGCACAAAAAGCAGAACAGGAATACAAAGCAATTTTGACGGAGAAAGGTTCTGATCCGAATGTGTGTAAAGTGGTGGCGCAAGGTTTGATCGACCTCTATACTGCAAACGGTCAACCTGAAAAGATTGAAGAGTTAGCCAATCAATATGTTTGTGTCCAAATTGACGCCAATGAGCAGGAGAATTTATACTATGCTCCAGCAATTGAAGCATACAACGATAGTTCGATTGTTGAGTCGGTTCGATTAGCCGATGCCCTCGGTAAATTCCAAAAGTATGTTGGTAAATTTCCTAACGGTCGTTATACGTTCGAAGCGAAGAATTATATGGCGGACTGTCACTATCGCTTAGGAAATAAGGAAGCGGCGATGGCTTTGTATACTGAAATTCTTCAGCAACCAAACTCTGGATTTACAGAACTAGCAGCGGAAAGAGCGTCGAAGTATGCTTACAATAATGGAAACTATGAAGATGCCGTTCGCTATTACAAAAAACTCGAAGAGGTTAGCTCGAAACCCGAGTTAATTTTCAATGCTCAATTGGGGTTAATGCGAAGTAACTTCCTTGTAGAGAATTGGTCGGCAGCGGGAGTTTATGCTGGAAAAGTATTGAATAGTTCGAGAATTAATGATGAGTTGAAAATTGAAGCATATTATGCTCAAGGAATGTCGAACTTCTACCTGGAGGATTATCTGAAAGCAAAACCTGCACTCGAGTGGTTAGCTCAAAATACAACTACGTACAAAGGTGCAGAAGCGAAGTATTCGTTAGCCGAGATTTACTTCAAACAGATGGAATATGTGAAAGCAGATTCTGAAGTTACGGCACTTATCAAACGTCGTCCAGCATACAATTACTGGATTGCAAAAGGACTGATCTTACGCACGAGAATTTACATAGCGCAGGATAATTTATTCGATGCAGAACAAACATTGAAATCGGTACGCGAACATTATCAAGTACCTGATGATGGAATATTAGATGAGGCAGATGCACTTTGGAACGAGTTAATGCAATTGAAAGATGCTCCAAAGAATATCACACCTGAAACAAACCCAATTATTGAAATAGATGGACAGTAAGATGAAACAGTTTTTGACACTTATAGTTGTTGCAATCTCTGCTGTTGCCTTTGGACAGCCGGGTGTTACGATTACTGCAACAGGAAATCGACCAGTTGAACCTGCCTACCGAATTGCGGGAAGTCCACAAGTTGTGGATACTGTAGTTCCAACGCCAGTAGTACAATATCCACTATTGTCGTTGAAGTATGAAACAACGACTGAAATTGATCGAATTAATCCAGCGAAAATAAAAACGGTGGACAAGCTTTCTCAGTTGTACAATTCGTACGTAAAAGTGGGAGTTGGTACTGAATTTATGCCACTCGGAGAAGTGTATTTCGATTCGAAACGTTCTAGAAAATATGTGTATGGTGCTCATTTAAAACACTTAAGTTCTTTTGGTGACTTACCGGATTATGCACCAGCTCAATTCGATCGCACTAACTTGACTCTACGAGGAGCGATTAATGAGAAGCGCTATACGCTGGATGGAAATTTCCATTTTGGAAGTCAAGGCCTGCACTATTATGGAGCACCAGACACGCTTGGATTATCAAGAGACAGTATTGCTCAACGTTACAATGATATCGGGTTTGGAACTTCATTCAGCTCACATAAAAAAGACAGTGCTACGGTAAATTGGAAAGTTGGAATCGACTACAACAATTACATGTCTAAAAAGCCATTGGAAGCTGGCCGTGAAGATTGGAGAGCAAGAGAGAATTTCTTTGGTATTTCTTCAAGTGGATGGTACAGAATGGGTAAAGAAGTTTACGCCGCGGATGTCAATATTCGTTACAATGGATATAAATATGGTGTACTCGACTCTGCTTACACAAACACGTTGGATTCTGGAATTGTGTTGAATAATACAGTGATCAACTTAAAGCCAACAATTACAACTCGTTTAAAGGACAATCGTTTTAAAGCGAAAGTTGGAATGGATCTAACGTTCGATATTCATAATAAAACAAAGGTGCATATTTTCCCTTTGGCGGAATTGAAATATAGTATGTTTAACGACATCTTTATTCCGTATGTTGGATTGAGAGGAGGGTTGAATCAAACTACGTTTAAGTCACTGACAAATGAGAACGAATTCTTGTTGGCGAATGTGAACATGTTGAATGAAAAAACAGCAATTGACTTCTACGGAGGAATCAAGGGAACGTTGAGTAAAAGAATGAGTTTTAATTTGGGAGCAAGCTTTGCACGCGTTCAAAATATGGCACTCTTCGTTACTGACACAAACTTTTCAATCGGAAATAAGTTTGATGTGATTTTCGATACAGCAAGTGTAACAACATTATCGGGGTCGATTTCTTACCAGATGAAAGAGAAGTTGAAAGTGGATGCCATCGCGAATTTCTACTCGTATAATTTGGTCAATAATAGCTACGCGTGGAACAAACCAAATCTTCAGGTGATTTTAAGAGGATCGTATAATTTGTTCGACAAGTTCTTATTCACTGCTGACATTGATGTTGAACAAGGTAGACGTGCATTAGTTTACGGCCCAGGAGAAGATGTTGTTTTAGAAAACAATCAATACGTAAAAACACTGAATTTCATTACAGATTTCAATTTGGGTGTAGAGTACAGATATAACAAGCGAATTTCAGCGTTTGTTCAGTTCAACAATATCACATCTCAACGATATATGCGCTGGTATAACGCTCCAGTTCAAAGTTTCCAAGCTCTTGGCGGTGTAACATTTAGATTTTAGTTGCATTGTTGAAGAAAGGGTGGAAGTGGATTAAGCGGGGAGCTTGGCTCTTTCTTGCATGGTTTATCATCCATGAAACAATTATCATTTATGATGGTGTTTCAGATGATTTAGGTAAGGCGAATGTTGCAGTAATTTTCGGTACAACGGTATATCCAGATGGAACGATTTCCGATCGATTAAAAGCGCGATTAGATAAAGGACTTGAATTATATAATTCAGGCTCAGTAAAAGAAATCTTTGTGAGTGGCGGACTTGGAATCGAAGGTCATTTAGAAGGAACAAAAATGGCTGAATATCTACTCGCAAAAGGTGTTTCTATTTCAGATCTTACTGTAGATGATCAAGGCAATAATACGCGACTTACTGCACTTCATTTTAAGGAAAAATTTCCAGTGGAAACATCCGTTTTTGTTGTTTCACAATACTATCATATTGCAAGAGCAAAGTTAGCCATGAAGCAAGTTGGTATTCAAAATGTTTATGGAGCTCATGGTGATTACAGCGAGAAGGCTGATGCGTATTCTTGTACACGAGAGTTCTTCGGATACTATAAATACTTACTAGTTTACTAGTAAAGATTAGCTTCTTTTCGGAAAGTAAGTTCTCTGACGTAAGAAAACCATAATCACACCAATAGTGATGGACGCGTCGGCAACATTCCAGATAGCTGGGAAAACTTGATCTCCCCCCACCCAAGGAACCCATTGTGGCCAGTGAGCATCAAAACGGAACATGTCAACCACGTTACCGAATAAAAATCCTGTGTGACGGGTTTCTTGAATGCCCCAGAATTCACATTCATGCTCTATTCCAGATCCTTCTAAAAAGTTAAAACGAACGCATGGGTCGTACTCAAAAATGAAATCGTAAAACATAGAATCGATGAGGTTCCCAGTTGCACCAGCTAGAATCAGTCCAATGGCAATTAGAAATTCCATCTTCACGCCCTTTCTAGCTTGCTTTACCAAGTAATAAATGATCGCTGAAATAGCAACAACACGGAAAAGGCTTAAGGCTAGCTTGTGCCACATGGCAGACCCGAAGGTAGTTCCGAATGCCATCCCTTGATTTTCGATATACTCCAATACAAACCAGTCCCCAATTAATGGTTCTGACTGATAAGGATTAAAGTGCGTTTTGATGTAGATCTTTATAATTTGGTCCAATGCCAATACAAGAGCGACAACAATCGCAACAATTAGGAGCTGTTTTTTCAAGAGAAATTAGCTTTGAGCGTTCTTCGCTTCGATACTTAATGTCGCGTGCGGAACTAGTTTTAATCTTTCTTTTTGGATTAGTTTACCTGTAACACGGCAAATTCCGTAAGTTTTATTTTCAATACGCACAAGTGCATTTTGTAAGCTGGCAATGAACTTCTCTTGACGCGATGCTAATTGAGCCACTTCTTCACGAGAAAGGGTATCCGAACCATCTTCCATCATATTGAAAGTTCGTCCAGTGTCATCAGTACCATGATTATCACTGTGAGAAAGCGAACCACGTAGGAGACTAAGGTCTTCTTGGGCCTCTTTTAATTTCGCCATAATTAGCTCTTTGAACTCAGCTAATTCACTGTCTGAATATCGTGTTTTTGCCATAATCTTATCAATCTTTGATGCGGTGTATCACAATCAGTTGAACCACTATTTAGAATCCTCTTTTTTTGAGAGAGCCTAAATATAGAATTATGGAAATTACTACGCAACAGAAGTTGATAAAAATGTATCTTCGTGTTGTGTTAAAACTGTTTTTAGGAAATAGATCTGGAGTACTTCTACTTTTACCGCCACTCGTGGTGATGTATGTTTTTTTAAATTACTTTTTTGGTCACCATTTACCTGAATTACCTTCGAAATTTGGATTTTGGGGAACATTGCTTCCTGAATCATCCTGGTGGTCAATTATTTTAGCTCCTATTTTGAGTTTATTGAATGCGTTTTTACTGAATTCTATATACAACAGAAATGGTTTTCAAGAAAAAAATGTGTACTTACCAGCATTATTGGTGATTGTCATTCAGAGTTATTTCCATTCATTTTACTTTCTTTCTGGAGCGAGTCTCGCCATTACGTTTCTGATTTTGTCTCTTATTCAGCTCATTCAGCTTGATCAAAACTCTGATGGTAGAAGGGCTGTTTTTAATGCTAGTTTACTTTTTGGAATCGCGATAACATTTTACCCTCTCCTATTAACGGGAATCCCCTTTTTATTCTTGATTATTTGGGTGCTTCGTCCATTTGTCTTTCGTGAATCGGCATTAGCAATGACAGGTACTTTGATTCCACTAGTCTACGCAGGAGTTTATCGAATGGTGTTAGGGTTAAGAATGGATAACAATGAGTTTAGTTCAGCTGCTATGGAATGGCAAATCCCAGATGTGTATGTGGTTGGCGGGGCAATGCTGCTCATTACTCTGTTCGGTTTACGACCGCTATCGCTTAAAATTCAACAAAGTTCTATTCGATTAAAAAAGTTGATTCGAATCAATGGGATGTTACTCCTTTATTTCGCATTGCTCGCGGTAATGGAAATATTCTTCTTTACGAAGGTTGAAACGACATCATTTTTATTAATCCCACTACTCCTTGTTATCACCTATGGATTTGGAACAAAAAACGTGAAGTTTGTGCCTTCAACAGTATTCTATCTCATGTTTATTTATTCTGTGGGTAAGTTTTTTGTTTCATTCAACCTTTAGGCGGGGATTTATCGTAATTTTGTGGCAACTTAATTTTAGAAGAAGATGAAATTTGGTGTTGTTACCTTCCCTGGATCGAATTGTGACCAGGATATGATCTATGTTCTTGAGGATATTCTCGGACAAAAAGTTGAACGCTTGTGGCACAAAGATACCGACCTGAAAGGTGTTGATTTTGTTGTTTTACCAGGAGGATTCTCCTATGGAGATTACCTGAGATCTGGGGCGATTGCAAAATTGTCGCCAATTATGGGTGAAGTAATCAAACATGCAAACAACGGAGGTTATGTTTTAGGCGTGTGTAATGGTTTCCAAATTTTGACGGAATCTGGATTGTTGGAAGGAGCGTTACTTCATAACAATAATCAAAAGTTCATTTGTAAAAATGTATTCTTGAAACCAGCTACGGAGAACGCTGCGATTACAAAAGGGTTGAAACAAGATCAAACGTATAAAATTCCAATCGCTCACGGAGAAGGTCGTTTTTACGCACCGGATGAAGTAATTGAAAAATTAGAAAACAACAAACAAATTCTTTTCAGATATTCAACTGAAGAAGGGGAGGTTTCAGAAGAGGTAAATCCAAACGGATCGATAAATAATATTGCAGGTATTTGTAATGAGAACAGAAATGTTTTTGGTATGATGCCTCACCCAGAACGCGCTGCCGATGAAGAATTATCTAACGTTGATGGAAGAGCAATGTTTGAATCGATTTTAGAATACTGCAAGAACTAATTTATCATGCGCATTTTATTACTTGGATCAGGAGGAAGAGAACATGCTTTGGCTTGGAAAATTGCCCAAAGTTCAATGCTTGAAGAACTTTTTATCGCTCCAGGGAATGCTGGAACGGAAGAACATGGTAAAAATGTAAATCTTTCACCTACGGATTTTGATGCAGTTAAAGAATTTGTTATCAAAAACGAAATAGATACTGTCGTAGTTGGACCAGAAGATCCTTTAGTTAAGGGAATTGCCGATTTCTTTTCCGCTGATGATGAATTGAAATCAGTTAATGTTGTTGGACCGAATAAGCAAGCAGCGCAGTTGGAAGGAAGTAAGGATTTCGCGAAGAAATTCATGCAACGTCATAAAATTCCAACAGCAAAATACGGGACTTTCACAAAGGATACACTTGAGGAAGGTTACGCCTTTCTTGAGAAAATGAAAGCGCCATATGTTTTGAAAGCTGACGGTTTAGCGGCTGGAAAAGGAGTTCTAATCATTGACAACTTAACGGAGGCGAAGAAAGAGTTGAAAAGCATGTTATCGGATGCAAAATTCGGTGATGCGAGCTCTAGAGTCGTAATTGAAGAGTTTTTATCTGGAGTGGAGCTTTCTTGTTTTGTAATAACGGATGGAGACGCTTATAAAATCCTTCCTGAAGCAAAAGATTACAAACGTATCGGTGAAGGAGATACTGGTTTAAATACGGGTGGAATGGGAGCTGTTTCCCCAGTTCCATTTGCAAACCCAACCTTCCTAGATAAAATTGAAAATCAGATTATCATCCCAACAATTAAAGGGTTGAAGGCTGAAGAAATTGAATACAAGGGATTTATCTTCTTCGGGTTGATTAACGTTAAAAACGAACCGTACGTCATTGAGTATAATTGTAGAATGGGAGATCCTGAAACAGAGGTGGTTATTCCTCGTTTGAAATCGGATATTTTAGATCTCTTTGAAGGTGTTGGAACGAATACATTATCAGAAAGGGACATTCAATTTGACGAGAGAAGTGCCTCTACAGTAATGATGGTTTCGGGTGGTTATCCTGAAGCTTACGAGAAGGGAAAGAAAATTTCTGGAATCGGTTCGGTTACAAAAAGCATAGTTTTTCACGCTGGAACAAAAGCGGATGGGCCAACAGTTCTTACAAACGGAGGTCGTGTTTTAGCCGCAACATCTTATGGTAAAGATTTGGAATCAGCCTTGAAAAATTCATACGAATCAATTGAGAAAATTTCTTTCGACGGAGCGTTTTTCAGAAAGGACATCGGTCAAGATGTACTTTAAATCAACAGATTTTGTATCTTTCTTGATCTAACAGCAAAAAATGGAAGTTCCGCTGACCGGCATAATAATCACTCTCATACTATCTGCATTTTTCTCCGGAATGGAGATCGCTTATATTTCGTCCAATCGATTAAAGATTGAGCTGGATAAAGCGAAAGGAACCATTACGAGCCGAATATTGTCTTTGTTTTACAATAACGAGTCGCATTTTATTGCAATGCTGCTCCTTGGAAACAACATAGCTCTGGTGTTTTTTGGACTTTTTTCCGCGCAGATTTTGGATCCAATTATTCAAAGTTGGGGCGTTACGGATGAAGCGTTAATTTTATTAATTCAAACGATTTTATCTACCATTTTAGTACTAATTACGGCTGAGTTCCTTCCGAAGGCCTTTGTACAAATAAGTCCAAATCAATATCTGAAGTTTACATCCATTCCGATGTTTTTGGTCTATATGATACTTTATATTCCAACCTTTTTAGTGCTGGGATTAAGTAACATTTTCCTTCGTTTATTAAAAGTGGATAGTACCAAGAGCGAAAAAGTGTTTTCTAAGGTCGACCTAGAGCATTACGTACAAGATTTAAATCAGCGAATTAAGGAAGAGGAAGAGTTCGGTAACGAAATGCAAATTCTTCAAAATGCATTGGATTTCGACTCGGTGAAAGCAAGGGATTGTATGGTTCCTCGAACCGAAATCGTTTCAATCGATGTGGAATCGGATATTGAGACTTTACAAAAGCGATTCGTAGAAACTGGACTTTCGAAAATCATAGTTTATAGAGAAAATGTTGACAATGTAATTGGTTATGTCCATTCATTCGAAATGTTTAAAAAGCCAAAGGCGATAAAACAGATTTTATTACCAATATCTTTTGTTCCTGAAGCTATTCCCGGTAAAGAGTTATTACAGTTATTTACGGAGAAATCAGGTAATATTGCTGTGGTAGTTGACGAATACGGAGGAACAGCGGGAATTGTAACAATAGAAGATGTGATTGAGGAAATCTTTGGAGATATCGAAGATGAACACGATAGAGAAGATTGGGTTGAAAATCAAATCAGTGAAGATGAGTTTGTTTTCTCTGCACGCATGGATATTGATTACTTGAACGAAACATACGACCTTGAACTTGAGGAAAGTGAAGAGTATGAAACTTTAGGTGGACTCATAATTCACCATTTAGAGATGATACCTGAAGCTGGCACGAAGCTTGAACTTGATGACCTCACAATTATGGTCGAAGAGGTGAGTGGTAACCGAATAGATTTGGTGAGAGTGTTGCGCTAAAAAGGAATGAGAAATAGTTTAATTAGCATATTATTTATAGTTGGGTGGACAATCGTCAGTGCGCAAACAATTAAAAAATATGACCTCCCAAAGGAACTCACTGAAATTTCTGGACTTGAACAGTTGAATGACTCACTTTTGGTCGCTTTGAATGATGGTGGCGATAAAGCAAGATTGTATGTAATAAATCTTCGTGGAGAGATTATCAAAGAGGTGAAAGTCAAAAGTGCAAAAAATGTCGATTGGGAAGACTTGGCCCGTGACGATAAATATTTGTACATCGCTGATATAGGCAATAACGAGAATAAACGAGAAGATTTAGTGATCTATCGAGTGAAGATAAATGACGTTGTTTTTCATGATGAAGTGGATTCAGATGAGATAAAAATTGAGTACAAAGAACAAGATAAGTTCCCACCAAAAAAAGAAGAATTATTCTTCGATGCCGAAGGAATCGCAATTTATAATGATAGCATTTTCTTGTTCACTAAAAATCGATCAAAACCATCTTCTGGAACAACTCTTGTGTACAAAATCCCAACAAAAAAGGGGAAGTACAAATTAAAAGCCAGCGACGAAATCTATATCGGAAAACGTGGATTTTGGAGAGATGCAATCACTGCCGCAGATGTTTACAGCGACGATTTCTATTTAATGACGTACAATCGGATCATCGTTAAATCTTATGTTAATGGAATGTTTATTGATAAGGAAGTGATCGATTTTCAGCGACTGACTCAGAAGGAGAGTATAGTTATTCTCAATAAAAATGAATTCTTTATAGCTGATGAACACCAGAAGATTTTAGGTGGAAGAAAGTTATACCATGTAAAAATGAAAGAATGATTGACATTGATAAGTTTGAAGCTGTCATTTTTGACATGGATGGTGTACTGATCGACTCTGAACCACTTTGGAAAATTGCCATGCAAGAGGTGTTTGATGAAGTTGGTTGTCCTTTAACACGAAAAGATTTTCAGAAAACTGTTGGACTTAGAATTGATGAAGTAATTGATTTTTGGTACCACGAAGTCGGCTGGGAAGGTTATTCGAAACAGGAAGTGGAGGACTTGATCATGCAACGTATGATTGTGTTAATTCATGAAAATGGCGATCCATTGCCAGGAGTTATTGAAACCATTGATTTTCTCAAGAAAAAAGGGCTAAAAATCGGACTTGCGACGTCGTCTTATTCTATATTAATTGATGCTGTTTTAGATGCCCTTGGAATCGCTGATCAGTTTGATAAAACACATTCTGCCGAACATGAAAAATATGGAAAACCTCATCCATCAGTGTATTTAACGGTTGCTGAGGAATTGAATGTGAACCCGAAACACTGTTTAGTGATTGAGGATTCATTGAATGGAATTATTGCGGGTCGTGCTGCCAAAATGAAAGTGGTTTGTATTCCAGAAAAGACCCATCATCCAGAACCTAAATTAATTGTAGCCGATTACATGTTTGATGATATGTTACTATTTTTAAAGGAAATCCAAGAGAATGATAAAGTATAATCCAAAGAGTTGGGTCCAGTTAATATTTGCTTTTCACAAGAGCGATACTTTCCGAATTTTATGGAAAGAGCTGATTTACATGGGTGCTTTTACCCTTCTGATTGCTTTTGTTGAGATTAAATATTTCCCAAACGCGACCTTCTTGAAGGATTTGATCGCGGTATATTCACTTGTTGGTTTTGTGATTTCGTTGTTGTTGGTTTTTAGAACAAATACAGCATACGATAGATGGTGGGAAGGTAGAAAAAAGTGGGGTAGTCTAGTAAATGATACGCGTAATTTAGCCGCTAAAATCAACATGCTCGATTTAGATCAAGACGACCGTGATTTCTTCCGAAGAATGATTCCCAATTTTGTTTTTGCTACTAAAGAACATTTGAGAAGTGGAGTGAAAATGGAAGAACTGGAACTTACTGGAGAAGAGCACAAAGTTATTAGCCGAAAAGAACACATTCCTCTAGAAATAGTAACGCAAATGTACGCTCGTTTACATGCGATTAAAGCTAAAAAGCAACTTTCAGAAGAAGAATTCTTAGCGATCGACCATAATCTGAACGCCTTTTTAGATAGTTTGGGAGCATGTGAACGCATTTTGAATACTCCAATTCCATTTTCGTACAGTCTTTTCTTGAAGAAATTCATTTTCATTTACGTAACAACGTTGCCTTTGGCGTTTGTAACGACTTTCGGTTACTATTCTGCACTAATTGCCACATTCGTTTTCTATGTACTCGTTTCAATGGAAGTACTGGCAGAGGAAATTGAAGATCCATTTGGTACGGATGATAATGATCTACCGACTGATCAGATGTGTGTGAAAATTAAGCAAAATGTAGAGCAAACTATCACCGCTTAATTAAATAGACTTCGTGTATTTATCGAAATGTGAAGGAACCTTTAGCAAACGAGCTTTATCTGGTCGCGCTTGCGCAAAATCTTCCGATGAATTGTATTTATAGCCCATTCCTTCATACCAATTTCGAAGAGTAGATTTGTTGGGTGTTTCAAAATCCCGTGGACGTAAAATTTCGATGTGAATTGTGTCGGCACCGGATTTCTTGGCTTCCTCCTCAACAGCACGAATTAATGCACTTCCAACACCTTTGTTTTTGTATCCTTCACGTGAACTAAGCAAGCTAAATCCAAAAACGCGCTTATTTAACGGGTAAAAGTAGACACTACCACAAATTTCTCCGTCCATGGTAGCATAAAGAATCTCTCCGCGATAAATAAGGTTGAAATATTCTTCCCGATCCATGCGCACGTAATTTTCCCCCCAGATTTCAATTTCCGTTGAGGCGTATGCTTCTCGCATGATCTCGTATAGTAAATCTTTGTCGTTCTTGGTTAAAGCACCATTTGCTGATGAGTGAATTTGGATGGTCATAATGCAGTCAATCTAATAGAAGTCCAGAGAAGATACGAAATTCTATACATTTCACAAAAAATAATTTTTGTAACAGTCAGTATAACAGTGCGCTAAAGTGTTTTCGAGGCCGTTTACACAACATTAAAATCTAATAGAAACAAAAAAAGGCCACCGTATTTGGTGACCTTTTGCGCTCCTTCCTGGGCTCGAACCAGGGACCCTCTGATTAACAGTCAGATGCTCTAACCAACTGAGCTAAAGAAGCAGTTGTTTTTTCCAGTGAATGCCGCTTTTCAAAAGCGAATGCAAATATAAATAAAGAAATTTTAAATAAAAGCAGAAAAGAAAGAAAATTTAAAATAATCTCTAGGTTTTATCGGCAGCCATCAGCGTTTGATGACATAAGCGTCTGGAAATCCTTTACTTCTGATTGCCGTGAGTTCTTCCCTCGCTTCGGATTTTGTGGCATAATTTCCTACCGTGTAGATGTATTTGTAGGCCGAAGTAGTGTTTAATTTGATTCGAGTGACCTCTTTTCCTAATCTTTTGAAAGAAGATGATTCTGTATCGATGACTTCTTTTGACGACATAATTTGAATCGCGTAGCTTCCTGTTGCATTACTAGAAGAACTGGAACTCTTTGTGAAGGAGATTTCTGGGTGCTCTGTTTGAATGAATCCACGGAAAGCTCTGAAAATCGCCGAAGCAATAATTTCTTGTCCGTAAGTAGTGTTCAAATAATCGGCTTCTTTCTTGTTGGTCACAAATCCACACTCTACCAAAACACTTGTCATTTTGGTGTATTTCAACACTTGAAGTGAATGCTGAATATCGTCTTTGTTCTTTATTCCACGAGAATGCCGCCCTGCACGCTGTGAAAATTGTTGCTCAATCGCCTTGGCTAAACGAACGGATTTTCGGGCATCCCAAGAATGCACATGACTTTCTGTTCCGCGCACGTTTCGATTGTCGTTACCATTACAGTGAATACTTAAAAAGTAATCGGCGTTAATAGAATTGGCTTTTTCAACGCGACTGTCCAACGAAGGATACGTGTCACCCGTGCGTGTGTAAACCACTCTCACGTTGCTCAAATACTTTTCAATGTAACCACCTAAATATTTGGCAATCTTTAAATTGAGGACTTTTTCGTCTTCGTGACCGCTGTAAATGGCTTCGTGACCGGGGTCGTTTCCACCGTGTCCAGCATCAATCACAACAACAACTTCTCCTTTTCCAGCAAATAAGGAAAATGAGAGAATACACATCAGAATAGGGAGAACTGCTCGCATAAAACAAAATTACGGTGGAATGTTTTTCGTTTATTTGTGGTAACAAAAAGCTTTCCAATATTCTATTGTTGAAATCGAACGAAAATAATACGGTTGTAGCGTTGGTGGAAATTGCGGGTTCTCACGATGAGTGTTTGTTGACCCAAATTTTAGCCTTAAAGCATCGAAATTGTGATGTTGTGTTAGTTTGTACACCTGAAATTCGTGCTAGAAATCCATTTTTTGAGCAGTATGTGGATCATTATATCGAACTGGAATTCACAAAAGGAACTTTTGGAAATTTGTTCTTGGCAAAAAAAATGATGCGCCTGATTCGACAAACGGGAGCCGAACATGTGGTCTTCAACACAGCGCAGGGCGGTCACGTTCGAAATGCGGTAATTTGGTCGGTTTTTAGTCGACTGAATTTTGTAGGAATCATTCACACGACACGTAAATTCGAGGGAAGTTTTACCCAGAAAATCATCAACTGGAAAGTCAAACGTTATTTGTTGCTCTCACAATTTTTAAAAGAGAAAGTCGGAGATCAGAAAGGAATGGAAATTGACTTTTTCTATCCAATTCATTTTCCTACTTATCCGAAAGTGAAGAAGAGCGATCAGCAAACGATCACAATTATTGGTGGAGTAGAAAATCGACGTAAAGATCTAGAAGGATTTGTTGAAATGATCGAATCTGTTTCCGATAAAGTGCGCTTCGTTTTCCTTGGTAAAAGCGATAAAAACAACAAAGAAGTCGCAAAATTCAATGAATTAATTAGAGAAAAGGGGTTGAAATCAGAAATTATTCAGTTCGATGCATTCGTCGATCCAAAGGAATTTGATTTCTATTTACAACAGTCAACGGCGATTTTACCATTGGTTCATCCTGATACTCCAAGTGCGGATCAGTATTTTAAAAATCAGATTTCTGGAGCAATGAATGTGGCTTTTGCCTATAAAATTCCACTATTAATTCACGAAGCTTATCAGCACATCGAAGAGATGAAATCTAGTGCGATTTATTATTCACTTACTGATTTTGGAAAGGTAATTTCAGCATCAAATTTCGATGAGGTGAAGGAACGAATGAAGTCCGATCCGAAACTAAATTTGAAAACGCAGGAGAATCGCTACGCAGATTTTGTGTTGGATTCCGTGAAGTAATCAAAGACGATTTTTGCTTTAGCATGACCGACAACTTCGGCTAACTCTGTCATTTTCGCTTGTTGAATTTTACCGATGGTCTTGAATGCTTTCATTAATTGTTCGAAAGTTTTTGGTCCAATCCCAGAAATATCGGTCAACTCGGAAGTCAATGCTGCTTTGCTTCGCTTATTTCGGTGATGGGTAATTCCAAATCGGTGAGCTTCGTTACGCATGTGCTGAATTACCTTCAAACTTTCAGATCGCTTATCAATATAAATCGGCAAACTGTCTCCCGGAAAGAAAATCTCTTCCAGTTTTTTCGCAATTCCTACAATCGCGATCTTGCCACGAAGCCCTAATCGTTCCAAGGCTTTTAACGATGAACTCAATTGACCTTTTCCACCATCAATCACTATGAATTGAGGCAACGATTGATCTTCATCCAATAAACGTTTGTAGCGTCGATAAACAGCTTCTTCCATCGAAGCGAAATCGTCTGGTCCTTCAACTGTTTTAATATTGAAATGACGATAATCTTTCTTACTCGGTTTCGCATTTTTGAAGACTACGCAAGCAGAAACGGCATTGGTTCCGTGAAAGTTCGAGTTATCAAAACATTCGATGTGAACGGGTAGATCTTGTAATCGGAAATCCTTTTTTATTTGCTCCAAAATACGCTCGGTATGTCGCTCTGGATGTTTGATTTTCTCTTGTTTATTTTTTTCTAATTTGTAGAAAGTCGCGTTGCGCAAAGACAGATCAATCAGTGCTTTTTTATCACCACGTTGAGGAACGAAGAAGGAAACATCGTTGAATTCAACATCGATCGGTTCTTGGATTAAAATTTCTCTGGAATCGCTTGAAAATCGCTCCCGCAGTTCAGGTAAAACGTAGCCAATGATTTCCGAAGTCGTTTCTTCTAGTTTTTTATTGACCTCAACGGTATATCCGTGAATAATCGAACCGTTATTGATCACCAAATAGTTGACAAAAGCACTTTTCACGTCGTGAAGCACGGTAATCACATCAACTTTGTGAATGGTAGGCGAAACCACGGTCGATTTTGCGCGGTATTTTTCAATGATGCTGATTTTGGTTTTCACCGATTGCGCTTCTTCGAATTGCATATTTTCGGCATATTCCATCATCAGTTTTTTCAACGATCGAATAACAGCACTTAAATTTCCTTTTACAATGTGTTCGATATCATCGATGTATTGTTGGTAAGCCTGTTCAGATTGATTTCCAACGCATGGTCCTTTGCAATTTCCGATGTGGTATTCGAGACAAACTTTATGTCGACCCTCTTCGATTTTCTGTTTAGACAAATCCAACGCACAAGTGCGAAGCGGGTACAAATCACGAATAAGTGAAAGCAACGTATTGATGACTTTCACACTTGGGTACGGACCGAAATATTTGGATCCATCTTTAATTACTTTTCGCGTCGAAAAAACTCTAGGAAAAGGTTCTTTTTTAATGCAAATCCACGGATACGTTTTGTCGTCCTTAAGTTGGATATTGTACTTCGGCTGATATTTTTTGATCAGACTGTTTTCCAATAATAAGGCATCCAATTCGGTGTCAACAACGATGTATTTGATGTCAGCTATGCGTCGCACCAGCATGCGTGTCTTTCCAGAATCCTGATTTTTGTTGAAATAAGATGAAACTCGCTTTTTTAAATCCTTCGCTTTCCCCACATAAATAATGGTCCCCTCGGTATTATAATATTGATAAACACCAGGTTTGTTAGGAAGTACTTTTAACTTGAGCGATATTTCTTCTTCTTTCATCATTTCTGCACTACGAAGATAGCTGAAAATTTCCCGAAATGGTGAACATACGCAAGTCGTCGTATTGCACCAACACGGTTATTTCATTCAATTTGTAATAAAAAACAAATGAAACTTCTCGCCCTATTTTTCTTGCTTCCATTTATCTCATTTTCGCAAAACATTCTTCCTTTTTCCGGGATGAAGGTTGAGGGACATGGAATTTATTGTAAGAAAGTAGAAACGCGCTTAAACGATTCGTATTGGACATCGAATCGACTGCCAGTTGAAACAAAATTTCAAATCAAATTAATCAAGCCAAAAGGATTTTCGTTGGACACAGCAGGGTATTATCACCCAAATATTCGTCTTTGCATTACTGATATGGCTGGAGATACAATGGCATTAGTTGAAAAGTTTATGGGTGAAGATCCAATGTTTCAGAGCGGGACAATGAATCATTTATCGTTGACTTTATCTTTTAATGAGGGAACAGAACTCGGCAAATATCGTGTTCAAGCATCATTTTTTGATGAGTTGTATCCAGCTTCATACGATGTAGATTTTGTACTGGAGTTAGTGGAATTAAAAGAATTAAATACGACTGATTTTCTAACATCATTCACTTCTGATCGTGGATATGAATTAAACGCTTCGGAAGTTGGATTGAGTAATGTGCTAGCAGAATTAGACACATTAACCTATGGGAAAATGATTTATCATGAAATCAAACTACTAGGGGTCGAATTGACGAAAGCTGAAATCCAACAAACCGGGACTAACTTTATAGAAGGTTTCGATCCGGAAATGAACTTATTAAATGAAACTCAAATGGCACGCGAACCCAATTTAACATTGATTGGTCGGGGACCAACTACTGATGTTTATATAAAAATGTATCTACCACTAGATACTGAAAATGCCGAAGATTATTTCCTAAGATGGCGATGGGAATCGAACGATGGGAAAAAAATAATCGATGTTGTGAATACATTTAAATAGAGATCATTCTCTATCTTGCGTGCATGACATTAAAAAATCTTCGAGTAATCCTTCTAATAGCGCTCACCATCAATTCGTTTGGCGCTTTTTCTCAAATCTTCAAACTGAAGACTGACTCTGTTCAGGTCAACTTTGATTATGTTCAAGAAAAGACATCTGGTTCAATTTCAAAAGTAGAGGCAGATTTAGTAATAGATTTCAAGAATTTCTCAAAATCGAAATTAATCGGGCGAGCAAAAGTGGCTAGTTTGACGACTAACAATCGGATGCGTGATAAACACCTGAAGTCAAAAGACTTTTTTAATGCGGCCGAGTTTCCGGAGATGATTTTCGAAGCGAAATCCTTTTACGAGAAAGACAAACAGTTTTTCATGAAGGGGAACTTGACAATCAAAGACATCACCAAAGAAGTTGTTTTTGAAGTAATTCCTTCAGAAAAATCATTAAAGTTCACCACCAATATTTACGCACACGACTTCGATGTGGCGATCAAAAAAGACCGATCGAAAAGTCTCGTTGAAATCGAAATAGTCGTATTTAACTAAAAGAATTACTTCTTAATTAAATCATACAACGCGTTCAAATTCGGAGAGATAATTACTTCAATTCTCCTATTTTTTGCCTTGTCACTTGGGTCAACTGGGTGGAATTCAGATCGTCCAGCTGCCATTAATTGTTTTGGATCGATATTCGAATTATTCAACATGATCTCAATCACAGAAGTAGAACGAAGTACCGAAAGTTCCCAGTTGTTTTTTGGGTGAACTGAACTTCTAAGTGCATCCGTATCCGTGTGACCTTCAACGATAACTTCCAACTCTTTTTCTGGCTCAAGAACTTTTGCTAATTCAATCAAGGCTTGTTTTCCACCCTCTTCAATTTTCGTACTACCTGATGCAAAAAGTAGTTTGGCTTCCATACTTACATAGATTTTTCCATCGCGTTCAACAACCGTTAATCCTTTATTTTCAAATCCACGAAGTGCGGTTGCAACTTTTTCTTTCAAAGCTCGAGTTGCAGCCTCTTGCTCAGCGATCATTGTTTCCAATTCACGTACGCGCTCTTCTCTATCAGCAAGTAGAGCTTCTTTTTTCGCCATTTCTTGCTCAAGAACTAGTAATTCGTCCTCGCGGCGTTGCAATTCGATTTTCTTTGCTTCAAGATCTGTTGTAAGTCGAGCTGTCTCTGCCGCACCGGAAAGTTGAAGTTTGTTATAGTTCGTTTCCAAGGCTTCGTTCACCTGAATAATATGATCGTACTTCGCGCGAAGTTTACGGTAATTTGCTCCCAATTCGGTTGTATCAGCTTTCAATTGATTCACCTCTTCCTTGAATACTTCATATTTCGACTTGAAGTTTTTTGCCTCTGCTTCGTAGTTCAGCGCATCTGTTTTGAATTTCGCCAACTCTTCGCTGCACGCTTTTTCCTTCTCAAGAAGTTCGTTGTATTTTTTTGCAGGAACACACGATGCAATTCCCATTAGTAACAATCCACCAAAAACAATTCTTTTCATATCAAGACGATTTTACACAAAAGTCGATAAAAGAAGAGTGGACGTGACTGAAGATTTAATCTTTTATGCACACCGAATGTTGGAAAACCTAGTCGAAAAGTGGACAGCTGTAAGTGCTGTTTCTTTCGGGCTTACACGTAGTGTAACGAAGTGAGATTTCGTGTGTGTTTTTAGCTCCAGATTGAATTCTGGAGAGAGTGTAATCAAACGTATAACCAATGGCAAATTGTTCTTGGAATTTTATTTGAAAACTAGCCAACAAAGCATCAGTACTTCTGTAACCCAGACCAAATGTTAGGAAGTTCTTGTAGTCGAACATCATATTTAAATCAACAGAAGCAGGACCTTTTGGAGAGATCTTAAGCAAAGCAGTTGGAAGAAGTGAAACGTCTTGATTAATACCAAATCGGTATCCACCATATAATAAAGTGTGAATGCGGTTTCTTGAATTTTCACCAATATCACCCCAGTCGTTCGGAATGAGTTGTTGAAGTACCAATCCCGCATAGTAGTTGGTCGAATTGTACCATGCTCCAAACGAAGCGTCTGGTGCTATAAAGGAACCTTGATTCAATGCAACAGCATCAGGAACTGAAGTCGTAGTTGTGGATGGATCGTATCCCATTTGCATCACACCACCATAAATTCCAAGTGAAAGTCGATCGGTTTTATTAAAGTTGAAGTGACCTGCGTACGAGAAGTTCAATCGATTCATTGAAAATTGTCCTATGGCGTCTTTCTCGAACTTAAATCCAAGTCCGTGTCGAGCACTCAAGTATTTTTTTCTTTTCGAATTCAACGGAACACTCACTGTTAGAAATCCAGTTTTCGGGGCACCTTCAAATCCAACCCACTGCGTTCTTGCTAAAGTGTGAATGTCAATACATTTTTTAATACCCGAATGTGCTGGATTAAGTGCAAGTTGATGCCACGACCATTGCGTGTATTGCGGAACTTGTTGGGAAAATCCTAGATGAACCGAAGAAAGAACGAATATGAGCGCAAAAACCTTTTTCATCGAATCAACGTAATGCTTCCTTTAAATGTTTGTTCTTCTGAATCTCTTAGTTCAAGAACGTAAAAATAAACTCCTTCTGTAAGTTCTGCTCCGCGATTGCTTGTTCCGTTCCACGATTTGGAACTGCTGTATCCTAAACTAGAAAAGACTTCAGATCCCCAACGATTGTAGATAACAACAAACGCATTTGGATAATTGTCAATTCCGTCGATTACCCATGTATCATTTTGATCGTCTCCATTTGGAGAAAAAGTGTTCGGAATAGAAATCTCTGTAACTACGGTGATTGTTGCTTGATCCGAGAAGGAGCATGTTCCGTCTGTTGCAGTAAGGGTAAAAACAGTTGTTTCAGTTGGGTTTGCTATCGGATTTAAGTTGGTTGGATTGTTCACTAAAAATGAGGGTGTCCATGTATAACTTGTTGCAGATGTTGAACCTCCCAAAATCACAGATTGACCTAGTTGAATAGTTTGATCTGGACCAGCATCAACAGGGAAACTAGTAACAATCACCGCGTTCGTCGTCCCGGAAACTATTTCTGGACATTGTGAATAGCAGTCTGTTTCAACAGAAACGATTGCCCCGTCTTGAAGTTCAGTTGATTGAAAGTAGGACTCTGTCGTTGTAGCGACCAAAACTCCATCAACAAACCATCTGAATTCGGAGTTGTTTGGGCAATTAATAGTATCCGCTGTAAAAGTTGCAACTTCACCTTGACAGACAATAGTATCTAATGGTGTAACTGAAACCGCAGGGACAGGTCGATCGATTCCATTTCCAGTTACAATCACATCAAATGTGCATTCTGCAGCTGTTGTGATTCCTGCTCCAGTTTGATCTCCCCCGACAACAACATAATATTGTGTAGATGGTGCTAATCCTAAAGCAGTAAGAGAAAAGTTACCACCAGAATTCGAAACACAATTCCCAAGTTGAGTGTAAGTGGATGCATCACAAGGGGCTAATGCTTCGATAATTGTTGCTTGTAGCTCGGTATCCTGACCAGCATTTATTTCAAAGACTAAATTGGAAAAATCAACTTGAACATCACCTCCTGTTGCATTAGTAGTAAAAGTCATCCAAATAGAATTGTTTGGGACAAAACAGAAATTGAAATCGTCTTCACAATTTGGACAAACTGTTGTGTTTGCACCAATATTATTTACCTGAAAAGTTGTGTTTGGACAAAGTTCTAAAGCCGAGTTACAGTCGTTATAATTCTCCTGTGAGTTGACGTAAATCGTCGATGAACCGCACATTAACAAAAAAATAACAACGTTTAAAAATCGCATAGAAACCGCTTAAATACTAGGTATTTGTCAAAAATAGAATAAATTTACCGACTTTAACTGAACTCTACAACGTATAAATGAGTGATTTGGCACAATAATAGGAATGCACTAAGGACAAATCATAAAATCAAGGCTTATGAAAAATATTATTACACTCGGATTTTGTCTGTTCATGGCGGTGACTAGTTTTGGTCAGCACCTGGATTATGACAACGACTCAAGGTGGTTTTTCGGAATGAATGTCGGAGCGGCATGGAATACCACTGATGTTGAAAATGAAACACATGCTGGATGGGGGCTTTTACTCGGAAAGCGATTTAATTCTGATTATGGTCGGGCCCTCAGCTATGATGTGAGATTGCGTTACTTGAGAGGAATGTGGTACGGTCAAGATTATGACACGACTAACCTTTCTCATTTAGGCGCTGATTATAGTGGTGCACTTCAAGACTATAAGGAAGGGCCTGGTTATACAGTAAATAATTTTCAAGCTGATGTTCACGAACTTGGACTTGAGTTAGCAGTTCACTTAAATGGTGTTGTCGACCGCTCCCGTTGGGATCCTTACATATTTGGTGGAGCTAACATTGTTTGGAATCGAAGCAACGGAAACTTATATGACAACATTTCTCAGCCTCCTTCAATTTATGCATACGACACTATGCCATATTCAAACGTTTCTAGCCTTGACGTTTTAATGGACAATACGTATGACACACCTCTTGATGGAAGTAGCACGGATTATGATGTTGATTTCATGCCTAGTTTGGGTATCGGTTTGGGTTACCAAGTTGGACCTAGATTTTCAATCGGAGTAGAGCATAAAACGACTTTTACCCTAGCGGATAATTTTGATGGATATCAAGATAACACTCCAAGATGGGGGATTTTTGAAAATGACATCTATCATTACACAAACGCTTATTTGCGATTCGGTTTCAGAGCACGCGGAACAAGACCAACAGTTCCTCCAGTAACAGAACCAGATCCAACACAAGGTAATATTACAAACCCTGCTCCTTGTCAGGATCCTGTGATTAGACTTATTCGTCCAGATCAGCATACGATAACTGTGGAAGATCAAGCTTATGTGTTCAGAGCAGATGTTCGATTTGTTGCAAGCAGAAATGACATCAGCTTAGAAATCAATGGAGTTCCAAATAGTAACTTCTTGTACAATCACAATACACGCCAGTTGGAAAGTAACATCCAATTAAACCCTGGTTCAAATAGTATTAAGGTAATTGCACGAAACACTTGTGGAAATGATACAGAGTTTGTAACAATTATTTACAATGACTGTGAAGATCCTATTGTGCGCTTTGATAATACGAATGTGAATGGTTCTACAGTAGCTAGTGCTGCATATAATGTAAGAGCAACAATCCAAAACGGAGGTAATGTTGTTTACACTGTTAATGGAGTTCAAACGACTAACTTTAGTTACAATTCTGTAACAGGTCAATTCTCTAGTAATGTAACGCTAAGAAGAGGTCAGAATACTATTCAGATTACTGTAACTAATGAATGTGGAACAGATACAGAGACAATTACTGTGAATTACGCAGATTGTGCTGATCCTTACATCAACTTTGTTGCAGGAAATGGTTCTATCGTTCAAAGTAATAATGCAACTTACAAAGTTCAGGCGTACGTTTTCAACGTTACAAGCAAGAGCAACATCGCATTTACAGTGAATGGAGTGAATAAATACTTCACATTCAATACTAGTACTAAATTGCTTGAAAGTGATGTTCAGTTAAATAGTGGTCAGAATACTATTCAGATTGTAGCGACAAATAATTGTGGTAATGATGTAGAAATCATCTCTGTTGATTACACACCTTGTGTGGACCCTGCAATTCAACTACTTGCTCCACTTACAGCTACGAGTTCAACTCAAAATAGTAATGAGACAATTCGTGCGAAGGTGTTCAATGTTGCAAGCGTGAATAACATTCAGCTGTATGTGAATGGTGTTCTTCAACCAGTTGGAGTGTTTAACCCAGCGACTAAAGTGTTCGAAAAAACGGTAGCGCTTTCGCAAGGAATCAATACGATTAAATTGGTAGCAACGAATAGTTGTGGTGCCGAAGCACAAAGCTTTACTATCAACTATACTCCATGTTTGGCTCCAGACCTACAGTTGGTATTGCCGGCAAGTTTGAATACGACAACTGCGGTTAACTCTCAAGTTGTTCAAGCAATGGTGTTCAATATCAATAGCTCTAATCAAGTACAATTGTATGTGAATGGAACTATTCAACCTGGTGGAGTTTACAGCCCAGCAAATGGGGTATACCAAAATACAGTTGGACTTGTAAATGGAACGAATACAATTCAGTTGGTTGCAACGAATGATTGTGGAAGTGACGTACAAGTGTTTACAGTAAATTATGTGAGATGTACTCCTCCAACAATTAGTGTGGTAGCGCCGATTGAAAACCCAATGAACACACAACAGCCTGCATTTAATGTGTCAACAATTATTACAGGAGTTGATAATGAAATGCAAGTAACAACTACTGTTAATGGTGTAGTTCAAGATGGAGGTGAACACTTAAACGAAGCGAATGGTAATTACACTAATCTAGTTGAACTAGTAATTGGAACAAATAACATCGTAATTACTGCAACAAACAATTGTGGGTCTGTTTCTACTCAAGTAACAATCATTCGAGAGGATGATGAGCCAGTAATTGATGAGATGATAACGATCTGTTATTTACATGAGAATAATGTGGGTGAACCACAAACAATTCAAATTCCATTGTCTCAATGGCCACAATACCAAGCACAGGGTGCTCAAATGGGGCCTTGTCCTGAGCCAGTAGATGAAGAAATTACAATCTGTTTGAATGTAAATGGTGAACCAACACAACTCGTGATCTTACAGTCACAATGGGCACAATACCAAGCTTTGGGAGCTGAATTGGGAGCTTGTCCTGAAGAAACAATGGAAATTTGTTTGGATGGAAATAACTTCGAAATTCCAGTGAGTGAATGGGAGGCATACCAAGCTCAAGGAGCGACTGAAGGACCTTGTCCAGTTGTTGTGGAGACAATGATCATCTGTTTGAATGGTGAACAAGCTGAAATTCCAGTTAGTCAATGGCCTCAGTACCAAAATCAAGGTGCTACACAGGGTCCATGTCAAGAGCCTACAATGACGATTTGTTACAACAATCAGGCTATCATTATTCCAGTTAGCGAGTGGCCAGAATACGAAGCACTTGGAGCCGTAAAAGGAACATGTCGCCAAGAAACAATGTTGATTTGTTTAGATGGAACTGAGTTAAATATCCCTGTGGCTCAATGGCCTGTTTACCAAAGACAAGGTGCAACTCAGGGTCCATGTGCGACTCAAGAAATGACGATCTGTTTTGAAGGAAATACTATGGTAATTCCAGTTTCAAAATGGCCGGCTCTTCAAGCGAAAGGTGCTACTGAAGGACCTTGTGAGGTTGTTATGATTACAGTTTGTTTCAAAGGAGAGACAATTGAAATCAATGAAGAGGAGTGGGCTAAATACAGAAAGTTAGGTGCTGTACTTGGTGAATGTGACACAAATGTTCCTACTACAGAGGAGAAGATTACTATCTGTCACTACCCTCCAGGAAACACTGAGAATCCACAAGAGATTCAAATACCATTGAGTGCGTGGCCAGCACACCAAGCTCATGGAGATAAATTAGGGCCTTGTGAAATTGATTCAGTGATCAATACAGGAGGTGTTATTGCACCAAATGGATCAGGGAATGGAAACGGAAGTAACAATGAGAAAATTACAATTTGTCACTACCCTCCAGGCAATAATAGTAATCCGCAGGAGATTCAGATCGCATTGAGTGCATGGCCAGCTCACCAAGCACATGGAGATGTTTTAGGACCGTGTTCAAATGGAGATACTACATCAACAGGTGGTGCAGCAACTGGAAACGGAACAAGCAGTGGTACACAAGTAATGACAATTTGCTATACTCCAGAAGGTGAGACAATTCCACAAACAATTCAAATTCCAATCGATGAGTGGGATGTCTACTTAGCACAGGGAGCATATATCGGTCCGTGTAGCACTGTTCCTTCTGGGGGTTCTGGTACTTCAGGTTCTACAGGTTCTGGATCAAATACGAATAGTAATACTGGAACGATAGGAAATGGTGGAATCACAAATCCGAATTCTGGAAGTTCAGGTAGTTCGGGAAGTGGAGGTTCTGGCGGAGGAAAAAGTTTGAATCCTCAAGAAGGAGGAAGCACCGATTTGAAGGGGAAAACTGATATTAATACTCAAAAAGCAGCCGAGGAGAAGGCAAAGCAAGAAGCTGAATTGAAAGCTCAAAAAGAGGCGGCAGCAAAAAAGGCTGCTGAAGAAAAAGCTAAACAGGAAGCTGCGAAAAAGGCTGCTGAGGAGAAGGTAAAGCAAGAGGCTCAACTGAAAGCTCAAAAAGAGGCGGCAGCAAAGAAAGCGGCTGAAGAAAAAGCTAAACAGGAAGCTGCTGCGAAAAAGGCTGCAGAGGAGAAGGCAAAGCAAGAAGCTCAACTAAAAGCTCAAAAGGAGGCGGCAGCAAAGAAAGCGGCTGAAGAAAAAGCTAAACAGGAAGCTGCGAAAAAGGCTGCCGAGGAAAAGGCAAAGCAAGAGGCTCAACTGAAAGCTCAAAAAGAAGCGGCAGCAAAGAAAGCGGCTGAAGAAAAAGCTAAGCAGGAAGCTGCTGCAAAAAAGGCTGCAGAGGAGAAGGCAAAGCAAGAAGCTCAACTAAAAGCGCAAAAGGAGGCGGCAGCAAAGAAAGCAGCTGAAGAAAAAGCTAAACAGGAAGCTGCTGCAAAAAAGGCTGCAGAGGAGAAGGCAAAGCGAGAAGCTCAACTGAAAGCTCAAAAAGAGGCAGCAGCAAAAAAAGCCGCAGAAGAAAAGGCTAAGAAAGAAGCTGCTGCAAAAAAGGCTAATGAAGAAAAGCTGAAAGAATCAAAAGAGGAGCCTGTAACTCCAGCTAAATCTGAACAAACAGAAAAAGAAGGGGGTAGATAATCCTATAAATTAATAAACGAGTCCGTGTCCCAAAAGACACGGACTTTTTTATGCGACAATGAGTTATTGAAGATAATTGGACTTTAACTTTTAAAAATAAATCCATCTAACTATATTCGCAGACTTATTTAGAAAACACGACATGGCAATTATTGGAAAAATACGTGATAAAGGTTGGTTAGTACTTTTAGTAGTTGGTTTGGCCCTTGCAGCATTCATCATGGGTGACTGGTCAAAAATTACTCAAGGAAGCGAGCCTAAATATGGCTATGGTACCGTATACGGTGAAAAAGTTGATATTGAAGAGTTCAATAAAACAGTTGCAAAAAATCAAGCGACAGCTGATAGAATTGCGGCTCAACAACAACAGCAACCACAATCTATTGATCAAGATCAAGTTTGGAAGGCATTTATCGAAGAAAAATTATTGAGTAGAGAATATGCTGCTCTTGGTATTTCGGTGAGTGATGATGAATTTGATGCATACTTGTATGGCGATCAAGGTTTTGACGTGATGGATGACCTTCGAAGAACTTTTGTTGACTCAACAGGTACATTCAATCCAAATATGCTTCGTGCACGAATTGAAGAAATGGAAAACTCTGATGACCCTAACGTTGTAGCGAGCTGGGTTGATTCTAAAGAGTACTACACTAAAAAGCGCCTTGAGGAAAAATATATCGACATCCTTGAACAAGGTATGTACGCAACTTCTCTTGAAGCAAAGTCTGATTACATGGCGTCGCAAGAGATTAAGAACATCTCTTTTGCATTGAAGCGCTACAGAGAGATTGATGATAGTGAAATTAATACATCTGAGGACAAATTAAGAGCTTACTATGAAGAGCACAAGTCTGATAAAAAATACGCTATTCGTCAGTCTTCACGTGAAGTTCACTTTTTTGACATCAAGATTGATCCTTCTGCAGCAGACTCTGCTAAGTTCAATGCAGAAATTGCGAAATTGAAAAATGGATTAACGAATGCTAAGAACGATTCAACGTATATTTTAGCAAATAGTGAAGTTCGCTTTTACACAAGTGGACCATACGCAACAGCACTTCCAAAAACACATGCGAACGCAGAGCAGTTGCCATTAAGTTATCCAAATTACATGGATACGGCATTCGCTAAAGCACAAGTTGGAGATGTTGTAGGACCTTACTTGAATGAGGGTTCAAGTGTTATTGCTAAAGTAATTGGATTTACTTCTGATACAATTAATGCTCGTCACATCTTGTTGAGTTCTCAAGAAGGAAATGAAGCTGAAATCGAAGCGAGAGCAGATAGTATTCTTGCCGTAATTAACGATGGAAACTTCGAAGAGTTGGTTAAGAAATACAGTGACGATACTGGTTCTGCCGCTAAAGGTGGAGATTTAGGAGACTTCTTCTTTGCACAAATGGTTCAGCCTTTCGCAGTTTATGTTGCTGATAAGCCAATTGGAGAAATTGGAAAAGTAAGATCTCAGTTTGGAATTCATATTGTACAAGTTACAGCTAGAAAAGGAAAGAAATATCCTCGTTTGGCGATTGTTCAAAAAACGTTGAAGCCAAGTCAAGAAACTCTTGATGAGAAAAAAGAGATGGCGTACAGTCTTCTTTATGAATTAGGAGATGAGTTGGCAGCTAAACCAGATGCAAGAGCAAAAGTTCAAGCATTTGATACGCTTGTGGAAGATAAAGGATTCTTATCACGACCAATTAATATCTATGATAATGCACCTAAGTTATATGGATTCACTTCAAAATATGCTGAAGAAAAAATCTTGGACCTAGCGTTCAACGAAGATGCAATGGAAGGTGATTTAGTTGGTGCTCCAATCAAGGATAAAGACAAATACGTGATTGCCGTTCTTGCGTTGATTCGTGAAAAAGGAGAACCAAGATACGAAGATATCAAAGATGCGATGGAGCGCGATTACATTGAGGAGCAAAAAGCACTTCGATTTATCGCTGAAATGAAAGGAAAATCTTTGGCAGACTTAAAAGGAGTGAATATCCAGAAGGCTGAAGTTACTTTCGCAAACCCTCAAATTCCTGGAGCTGGTCTTGAGCCAGATGTAGTTGGAGCAATCTTCTCTGCCTTGAAAGATGGTGGAACGACAAAACCAATCAAAGGAAAAGCGGGAGTTTATGTTGTACGTGTTGACAAAACAGTGAAGGCACCAACTGCTGCAAACTATGATAAAGAAAAAGCTCAGTTGATGGGAACTATGAAGTCTAATCTTTCGAATGAAGCAAAACGTGCTTTGGATAAGAAAGCAGATGTTATCGATAATAGAAGACTTTGGAATCAACAGATTAGAAAGTAATAGAGAATAATCTTTAGTGAAAAGCGCTCATATTTGTGAGCGCTTTTTTTATATCAATTGATATACTTTACCTGGAAGACTTTTTACAAGCCCCTCCATTTCCAAAAAGAATAGCTCAGTATTCAAACGTGACGCATTCAATTCTACTCGAGCAGCCAAAACATCAACTTGGAGAGGACTATTAGTTAGCGCATTCGTAATTTTGATTTGAGTTTCCGTTAAATCATGAAATAGCTTCGGTTGTATTGATTTGGGTTTCTTTTTTACGCCCCATGACATAAAGGTCAAGAATTCTTCTCCAGACTGTAGTAAATGAGCCTTCTGTTCGGCAATCAACTTATTACATCCTTTTGAGCTTTTCTGGAAAATATCACCGGGAAATGCAAAAACATCTCTGTTATAATCGAAAGCGAGTTCAGCGGTAATTAATGATCCACCTGGAACTTTACTTTCAACAACAATTGTTGCGTCACACATTCCAGCAACAATGCGATTCCTTTTAGGAAAGTTTTCTCTATCGGGTTGAGTACCTGGAATAAATTCTGTAAGTAAACAGCCACTTCGTTCCATTTCCTTTGCTAACTTTCTGTGAACGGCTGGATAAGTCCTATCTAAACCATGACCTAGAACTCCTATGGTAGGAATTCCGTAGTCAATGCACAACTGATGAATAGTTGCATCAATTCCTTTGGCCAGTCCGCTTACAACTACGGTCTCGGTACCAACAAGTGATTTCACCAATTCCTCACATATTTTCTTTCCATAAGAGGTTGCATCACGTGTGCCGACAATTGCTACAAAGTTGAACTCATTTAAAGAAAGATCACCTTTTTGGTATATAATTATCGGTGCATCATCACAATTCTTTAAACGTCTAGGGTAATCACTATCAGTGTAGAATATTGGTTTAATAGAGTTAGATCTTAAGTGATGTATCACTTCGTCTGCTTTTTCGAGCGCATTTTTTCGTTTTAATGAACGAATTAAATTTTTACTGAATTGTGTTTTCTCGTACAATTCACGGTCTGTCCACTGAAATAAACAGGTTAAATCGGGTACCTGACGAAGAATTTCTCTTGCGCGAACAGGACCTATTTGATTCAATAGGGAAAGCCCTATTTGATAGTGTAGGTAGGTTAAATTCACAAAAAATGGTATTTTAGGCTTCTTGAATTTACGAAAAATATTCAAATGAAACACACGCTATTACTCTTATTACTACTACCAATATCCCTGTTTTCGCAGATTTCAGGTCTAGTTCTGGAAGCTGAAAATAATGAACCTGTTTATGGAGCAAAGGTGATTGCTTCAACAGGAGAAAAAGCACTAACTGATTTCGATGGGAAGTTTGAATTATCACCAGCTAGCTATCCGGTAACACTTATTATTTCGGCGCAGACTTTGCTGACAGACACGATTGTTGTTGAGAACGCGGGTAATCTTATAGTTAGGTTGGATCCAGCCGTCCAAAAAATGAAAACTGTTGTAGTTGCAGCAGGTAGACGCCAACAAGAAATTGAAGATGTTCCAATCTCGATGGAAATTATTCGACCTGAATTATTTGAGAACAAAGGATTACAAAATGTGGAACAAGCTGTCGATCAAAGTCCCGGTGTATTTGCTATGGATGGTCAAGTAAGTATCCGTGGAGGAAGTGGATTTGCATATGGAGCAGGAAGTCGTGTGCTTTTGTTATGGAATGGAATTCCAATTTTATCTGGTGATGCAGGTGATGCAAAATGGAATGCAATTCCGATGGAATGTGCCTCTCAAATCGAAGTACTAAAAGGAGCTTCTTCTGTTTTATACGGAAGTGGAGCTTTGAACGGGATTATTTCTCTTTCTGAGAGAGAACCAAGCACGAAGGGAGAATTACGATTTAAAGCACAGTCAGGTGTGTATGGAAATCCAAAACGAGAATCCTTAAAGTGGTGGTCGAGTAACCCAACTTTTCATCAAGCTGATGTCTACTATGGTAAAATGAAAAAAGGTTACGGTTATACGGTTTCTGCTAATGGATTTACTAACCCCGGGTATCGCGAAGGAGAATTAGAAAATCGTGGACGTGTAAGCGGAACATTATTTATTCGCCCCGAAAAATATAAGAAATTAAAGGCTGGTGTTGGTTACAATATGCAGTATCAAAAAACGGGTAATTTCATCATTTGGGAAAGTGATTCTTTGGGATATACACCGAGTGGTGGGGTTGATACAAGTGATGTAAATTCAACACTAACTTATAATACTGGAGTTCGATTAAGTATCGACCCATATGTAAAGTTCTTTGATAAACACAACAATATTCACACAGTTAAAACGCGTTTGTATTATATCAAGAACAATAACTTGAACAATCCATCTCAGTCATCTTCATCTACTGTTTCTTATGCTGATTATCAGTTCTTGCACAAGTGGAACGAAGGTACGGCTATTACAGCTGGATTAACTGGAATTAGAACGGATGTTAACTCTAACTTGTTTGGAGATCATTATGCTAACAATGCTGCTGCATACGCACAGTTTGAAAAACGTTTTGATAAGCTAGATTTAACAGGTGGGGTTCGTCTTGAATATGAAGAGCAAGATGGAAGAAAAGGTGATACAGACTTTTACCTTGGAAAGGATTCAACTACAAAACTTCCAATTTATCCAATTTTTAGAGTTGGAGCACACTATCAAGTCGCTAAATTTTCACATTTCCGAGCTTCCTTCGGACAAGGAATTCGATATCCTTCAGTTGCGGAGCGATATACAAAAACTTCGGTTGGGTCATTGAATGTATTCCCAAATCCTAATTTGCAACCAGAAACAGGATGGGCTGCCGAATTAGGGTTTAAACAAGCAGTGAAAATTGGAGATAACTGGAAGGGACTTCTGGATATTGCTGGTTTCATAAATGAATACGATAATATGATGGAGTTCCAATTTGGAGTGTTTAATCCCGAAACTGGTGAAAAACTTGATCCAAGCTCCCCAGAGTTTGCTGCACAAATTGGTGAGGTATTTGCCAATGGATATACAATCAATGATGTTTTTGGGTTCAGTGCTGTGAACGCAGAAAGCGCACGAATTACTGGTGCAGAAATCTCATTTAATAGTCAAGGTCAAATTGGGGATGTTGAATTGACTTCATTAATTGGGTATACGTATATGAATCCAATTAGTCAAAATCTTGATTCGGCATACCGCTCAACATTCTCAGACACAACAACTGACATGTTGAAGTATCGTTTTAACCATCTTGCTAAGGCAGATGTTGAAGCAAAGTGGAAGGGAATTAGCTTAGGATTTTCTATGAGATTTAATAGCTACATGGCAAATATTGATCGTATTTTTGAAGATGAAATCTCGAGTGGTGTATATATCCTACCTGGTTTGAAAGAATATCGACAAGAAAATAACGGTCCAACAACAGTCTTTGATGCGCGTGTAGGGTACGAGTTTAAAGAGCACTATAGAGTTGGATTTATTGTGAATAATCTTCTAAATGCTGAATATGTAACGCGACCTGGAGATATCCAACCTCCTCGTACATTTATGGTTCAACTTCAAATGAAATTTTAATGAAGATAATCGGAGTCATTCCAGCTAGATTTGCATCATCCCGCTTTCCCGGTAAGCCCTTGATTGATTTAAAGGGTAAAAGTATGATCCAACGTGTGGTGGAAGGAGCTCAAAAATGTGCCTTATTTTCAGAGATAATTGTTGCAACTGATGACCAACGAATAGCGGATGAAGTAAATCGCTTCGGAGGAAAGGTTGTAATGACATCTGAAAGTCACCGAACGGGAACCGATCGTTGTGGTGAGGTAGTTGAAAACCTAGAAGCAGATGTCGTGGTGAATATTCAAGGTGATGAACCTTTGGTGAGTGCGAAACAACTTGAACAATTGTGTAGGGTTTTTGAAGATCCTTCTGTCCAGATTGCGACGCTTGGAATTGCTCAAGTGACAGAAGAGGATCGAGTGAACCCTAACCGAATAAAATTGGTCCGCGATCATCAAGAAAATGCGATTTATTTTTCACGAAGTCCTATTCCAAACGATCATCATGCAGATGAATCTGTGAAGAACTCTTTTCCTTTTCTTCGACATATTGGATTGTATGCTTATCGTAAAGAAACGCTGATGAAGTTGACAAAATTAGAGCCGACTCAACTTGAAAAAATGGAATCGCTCGAACAGCTCAGATGGTTGTATTATGGATTTCCAATTCGCGTGGTAGAGACTGATATTGAAACACCTAATATCGATGTTCCTGCTGATGTGGAAAAAGTACTCGATTTCCTGTAACATATTTCAATGAAATCCGTACACACTTTGAACCCTAAAGTTCAGGGATTTAGCTATTTTTGTAGTAATGATTACGATTGAACAACTTATTGGAGATTTGTTAGTGCGACACAATTGCGTGATTGTACCAAACTTTGGTGGTTTCGTTGCCCAAAAGGTTTCGGCGCGTATCGACTTTAATAAGGGAACAATGATTCCTCCTCGAAAATCATTAATGTTTAACAAGCAGTTGGTCAACAACGACGGATTGCTAATCAGTGAGTTTGCTCAGAAAAATGCTGCGTCGTATAACGAAGCAAACACGCAAGTCACGGAAACAGCTTTCGCTTGGAAACAACTTCTAAAAGAAGGGAAGCAAATTGAAATTGATCGTGTTGGACGTCTGTTCTTAGATGATGAAAATAACATTCAATTTGAACAAGATCGTTTCTTTAATTTGTTACTAGAATCTTTTGGATTAGGTCAAGTGCATTTTATTTCTGAAGAAGTAGTCGAAGAAAAACAACCAGAAAGAGTTGTTGTGGCTACTCAAGAGGAAACAAAAATCGTCCCTTTACCAGCAGCGAAAGTTAGTGCTGAAGAGAAAGTTAAGGAAACAAAAGAAGTTCAATTCCTTCCAGTAGAGGAAAAACAAAGCAAGAAACGAGTTTGGAAATACGTAGCTGCGGCTTGTGTACTTCCGATTGCTTTTTATTCTGTTTGGATTCCGGTTAAAACTGATGTTCTTGAGTCTGGGGTGATTTCAATTAAAGATTTTAATCCATTCCACTCGAATCAAGAAGGTGTCTATAATCAAAGTGAATTCACTGAAGAGGTTGCGTTTTCTGATTTAGAGATTCAATCTTTGGAAGACCAGGTTACAGATCTCGAACAATCGGTGGAAGTATTCCCATACGATTTCGGGGATAATACCTTCATTCAAATCCGACTGGATAAAGAAGAAGCTACACCAGTTGAACCAATCAACGAATCAATCCCGGTTACTGAAAACATCGATGCTGAACTAATGCATGTGATTGTTGGGTGTTTCGGAAATGAAGACAATGCAACAAACTTAGTTGATAAACTAAGAGAAGCTGGCTTGGATGGGAAGATCGTTGATGTGAAAGGTGGACTTCATAGAGTATCTGCTGGAGGAGCGGTTTCAATGGAATCGGTAAACGATATTCGTCAGAAAGCAAGTTCACTTGGTTTCCAAGGGTGGATTTTAAAATAAATCACTAGGTACTTTTTGCATTCAAAGAATTCAAGAATTCTGTAACTAGATTAATTGGAACTATTCTTGATGTACCCTCATTAATCCCGTATATTTGGGTTTCTACTAATTAGATTAAAATGAAGAAGTTAATATTAGCATTTGTGTTTGCAGGAAGCTTTGTTTCTGGAGCATTTTCACAATTCGGATATACTGAGCCAGTAACAAATGGTGAAGGGAGTTCGTACAAATTCACTAAAGTTGCTCACCTAGATGCAACACCTGTTCAGAATCAAGGTTACACAGGGACTTGTTGGAGTTTCTCTGCACTTTCATTCTTTGAATCGGAATTAATGCGAATGGGAACTGAAAATCCAGCGCTTTTATCTGAAATGTATGTCGTTCGTAAAGCATACGAATCAAAGGCTGAAAAATATATCCGCATGGATGGTAAAATCAACTTCTCTCAAGGTGGAGCTTTTCACGATATTCCTTATGTGATTAAAAATTATGGAATCGTTCCTTTAGAAGTTTATGAAGGATTGAATTACGGTTCTGACAAACACAATCATAGCGAAATGTTCAGCGTTCTTGATGGAGCAGTTCAAGGTGTTTTAGAACATTTGAATGCTAAATACACAAAATCTCTTTCTCCAGCGTGGAAGGCTGCAGTAAATGGAATTCTTGATGCATATCTTGGAGAGGATATAACTGAATTCGAGTTCGAAGGAAAGAAATACACGCCTAAGTCTTATGCAAAAGCAATCGGACTTGATATGGACAACTATGTTTCTTTAACAAGTTTCACTAATCACCCAATGAATGAGGAGTGCATGCTTGCGATTCCTGACAACTGGGCATGGGGAACAAGCTATAATGTTTCGTTAGATGATTTAATGGCAGCTGCAGAATATGCATTGAAAAATGGTTATTCGATCGCTTGGGGAGCTGATGTTTCTGAAGATGGATTTAGCTTTAGAAATGGATTGGCAATTAACCCAGTTGATGCTTCAACAATTCAAGTATCAGGATCGAATAACAGTAATTTCTCTGATGCAGGAGCTGAAAAGAAATCGAATGCTTTCAAATCTCCAGTTGAAGAAGTAGAAGTTACGGCTGAAATTCGCCAAGAAGGTTACGACAATAAAACAACTACGGATGATCACGGAATGCACATCGTTGGATTGTACAAAGATCAAGATGGAACGAAATACTTTTTAGTGAAGAACTCGTGGGGTACAGGAAATTATCCTGAAGGATACCTTTATGTTTCTGAAAGCTATTTTAAATGGAAAACGATCAATATCTATCTTCATAAAGACGGACTTTCAAAGTCGATGAAGAAGAAATTGAACCTTTAAACCAAGGGATAAAACCTTTAATAAACCAGAGAAGCCGGCGCCTGAAAAGGTGTCGGTTTTTTATTTAATACCAGTTACTAATTCCGAAGCAATTCTGCGTGCTTCAGCATCAGAAGCTACATAATCTTCATAGCTTGGTTTGGCTATTGAAGCAATGGTCTTCATTGTCGTCTCGTTGATACGAGCAATGTCCAAAAAGCCAATTTTATCTTGTAAGAATGCCGCCACAGATATTTCATTAGCTGCGTTTAGTGCACAGGCTGCGTTACCACCCATTTCCATGGCTTCGTACGCTAAATTCAAGTTGCTGAAGTTGACACGATCTGGTTGTTCGAATGTCAATTCTGGGTAGTCCATAAAATTGAATCGAGGAAAGTCAGTTTTGTAACGTTCTGGATAGGTCAACGCGAACTGAATCGGTAACTTCATGTCCGGTAATCCCATTTGTGCTTTCATACTTCCATCTTCGAACTGTACGAGTGAGTGTACAATTGATTGTGGGTGAACAATAACATCAATCTGATCTGGACGTAAGTTAAATAACCACTTTGCTTCAATCACTTCCAATCCTTTGTTCATCAAACTAGCAGAATCGATGGTGATTTTTGCTCCCATTTCCCAATTCGGGTGCTTTAATGCTTGCTCTTTGGTCACAGAAAGTAATTGCTCTTGTTTCCAACCGCGGAAAGGCCCACCCGAAGCTGTCAAGTAGATTTTCTCAATTGGATTGTGAAATTCACCTACCAAGCATTGAAAAATGGCAGAATGTTCCGAATCGACTGGGTAAATATTTACCCCTCTTTCTTTGGCTTCTTGGGTCACAATATCACCGGCAACAACAAGTGTTTCTTTATTGGCTAACGCGATATTTTTTCCAGCTCGAATGGCTGACAAAGTTGGTTTCAATCCAGCGTACCCCACTAATGCTGTGAGTACCACATGAACGTCATTCGACTCAACCACCTGGGCTAATGCATCAGATCCGGCGTAAACGTGAATATCATGGTCCCAAAGTGCATCTTTTACTTTTTCGTATTTTGACTCATCAGCAATAACGACAGTATTCGGTCGGTGCTTTAACGCTTGTTGAATCAATAATTCATCGTTTGAATTGGCTGTGATGATTTGTAAATCGAATAAATCTGGATACGATTCAATCACTTCCAACGCTTGCGTTCCGATAGATCCTGTTGATCCTAAAATGGCAATCCCTTTTTTCTGAGTCATAATGCAAATATAGTGTAACGATTTGTCCTCTCGATGTTATATCCTACAAAACAAACCTTTCTATTATGAAACTAATTTTACCACTTGCAGTTTTGCTTACTTTCTCTTCATGGTCGCAAAAAGACATGAATACGTACAACACGATGAATTTCTATATCTACAAGATTCAGTCGGCGACGATGGAAGATGAAACCTATTATTTCCGTCAAGATTTATCATTGGGTGAAAGAGCAGATCGCGGAATTTCGAAAGTGGAATTGGTACAGACGAACAAAAAGAAGCAGTCGAAAGAAACGATTGAACTTAATCAACATGGAAGAATCGTGCACAGAGTTTCATCGCATGTGGAGATTACCAATACGTTTCAGGGCGATACTTTGTTGTTGAGTACAGAACATCGATTAAAGCGAAAAACAAAACGTGTTGAATATGCATACGAAAACGGACAAGTGGTTTCTGTAATTGGGCTAGAAAATGGAAAGAAGGATTTTGAATATCAATATGAATACCACGGAGATAAGCTGATTTCGACAAGGTTTTTTGATGGCAAACATCATTTTGAGATCAGAAAAGAATACAAAGATGATCAGTTGGCAAAAACGACATTTACTAAAGATGAGGAGCTGGTTAAAACGTGGGTGTACGATTGCAAACCTCAGGGAACAGAAGTAAAGAAGTCCGAGGATTTTACTCAAGTATGCTATTACACAGAAGAATCAAGAGATGGTTCCTATAAAAAATATAGAAGAGAATTGATTGATGGTGTGGACTATCTATTGGAGACATCTTACTCTGCAGATTCGACCTACATAGGAAACAAGAAGTGGAAAAATGATTCGATTTTGGTGTATGAGCATCAAATAAATGATGACTTTGAGTTGATTGCCAATTACAAGAAGAATGGGAAATTTTATTGGGGATACAAAACAACGTTCAATGCTGAGAAAAAACCACTTGAACGAATCACATATTCCGGAAAGAAGAAAAAGTTGGGAATTCAAACGAAGTATCAATATGATGATGGTTTAGCAACATCAGTGAGTTATGCTAAGAAGGAAAAAGTACTTTCCTCATGGGAGATTGAGTACGAATATTTTTAGTGGAAGTTTTTCTTAATTTTAAGGTTAAACTACACATTATGAAACTACTTAGTACATTTTGTGCTCTATTTGTGAGCATGTCAACCTTGTTAGCATCTGGACCAGATAGCCTGGCAATTCCCGAATTCGCAAAAGCTGACTTCCCACCTGCAAGTGCAGGAAACATCATGATGGATTATACATCCGTGCATGTTCCTTCTCAAGACAAAACGTATTACGAAGTGCTCGTTTGGGACAAAACAACTGGAAAGTCAAAATTGTATTTCTACAGCTATTCGGATAAGCTCTTCAAAGCGTATGAAGATAATGTTCAATTGCCATCAACTCCGCTTGAAGGAGCGAAAGGTCAGATTAAAATGGACTATACTTCTGTTCATGTTCCTTCGCAAGATAAAACGTATTACGAAGTACTTGTTTGGGATACTGAAACAGGAAAATCAAAGCTATATTTTTACAGTTACACGGATAAAATCTTCAAAGCTTATGAAGATAATGTTCAGTTGCCATCAACTCCGTTGGAAGGAGCTCAAGGGTCGATTGAAATGGATTATACTTCAGTGCATGTTCCTTCACAGGACAAAACGTATTACGAAGTGTTAGTTTGGGATACGAAAACAGGAAAGTCGAAACTGTATTACTACAGCTATTCGGATAAATTATTTAAAGCGTACGAGGATAACGTGCAATTACCGTCATCACCGTTGGAGTAGAGTACAAGTATTCGTTTTAGTTATGTATCTATATAGGTACTTTCGAAGTTTACTAAATTGCAACAAGATAATAGAGTCAAATTATTCGCTTATAATCAGCCAAATGCACAATAACAAGAGATAAAGACTCAGTATCACTCTTTTAGTTTTATTTGATTGAAAGTAATAAGCATTAAAATGTCAAAAATGAATTTTAGATTAAGTCTCTTATTTTTAATTGTTTCGCTCGGAACAATAGCTCAATCAGGCAAGGTTTACTATGAAGGTCAAATTGAAAGTGAATTAAACCCCAATCTCGCCGCTTTAGAACAACGTAAAAAAGATTGGCAGGCAATTCTGCTGGATAAAGAAGCCGCTAAAAAAGCAGTAGAAGCATATTTTTTTCACAAGAATAAAGCTTATGAAAATCTAGACGAAGGCGAACTTGACCTAGCCTACGCCAAGCTTAAAGAAGCCAAAGAACTTATGGGAAGAGCACATACCAAGTTTGTGGCTTATTATGCAAAACAAGGCAGGCAAGATATGATAAATGTATACGGAGGCGAGTTTACAGATGCAATTAAAAGCTATGAACAGGCCCTATCGGCTGATGCCATTGAAAATGACAGGGCGATGTGTAAACCAATAACGGAATTATATTTAGTAAAGCCGGAGAATAAAGTGAATACTGATAATATTGATCCTGAAAATAATGACGAGGATTTTTGGGTGGTGGGAGATTTGGAAGAATTAACTGGCAATTTGATTGTAAATGTGAATGGTAAGGAGTTTGATTTGAATGATTTCGAATATCAATTTTATAGTGAGCTATACCTTAGGGAACACCCAATTAAGGAAAACTATTTTTTTCTAAAAAATACAAGCTTTGTATACTTTGTTAAAAAAGGGAAGGAAGTTGATAAAAATATTGATGATGATTATCAATTGTTTGAAGGAGAAAGTTTAACAAATTTGACTGATAATCTGGTAAAACAAATTGAGCAATTAAGTGATCAGACAGTGATTGAGTTATATTCTGGTGGTGGAGGCGGCAGTCCTCGATGGTCAAAAGAAGTAGCTCAAATACTGAAAGATAATAATTTAGGTATGGAGTATGATCTTAGCTTTAGAAACCTTATTATCTCCGGCCATAAGCGCTATGATGGTGATAGATACTATTCTGGGTACGGTTTTTATGAGGATGAATTAAGATATAGCGATGGTGATAGATTAAAAGAATATATAAAAGAAGGTCAACGCACATCAACCGGTGAGAGTTATTCGGATTTGTACAAAGTATATCTAATAATAAAAGAAGACAAGAGACTTGAGCAGATCAAAAAGGCTGTAATTGATATTACTAGGTCTTGCACCTATAATAACATTTTGTGGAAAGATATGAGTGAAGCTGAAATATTAAAGGATATTGAAGAAAACTTCTATACCGAGATGGCAATATCAATTTATTCAACATTTTACTTTACTACACTATAGTTATGAGACTGTTATTTTTTCTTTTAATTACAAACGTGTGTCTTGGTCAAGATGCCAAGTCCTCATTTGATTCTGCAAATGTTTATTTAGAAAGCAAACAATATAGTCAAGCTTTAAGTAAACTAAATTATTGTGAAAAAACACTTAGAAGTTCCAACGCATTAATAGAAAACCTAAAAGTCAAATGCTACTTCGAATTAGGAGAATATGATAAAGCCGAAAAATCGCTCCAAAAGTTCTTTAAATATAAAGCAGCTGATTATCTAATCGATGAAATGCTCGAGTATGCTGGAAAAATTAGAAACGAGAAAATAAGACTCATAAAAAACGAAATGAAAGCCTTCCAGAACGAAATGATAGACACTCATTCTAAATTGGATGAAATTGTTCAAAAAGAAGAGAAAACAATCACCAATAATATCTCATCAATTAATGAAGAGATTCAACGAATCGAAAAGGAATTAGTGTTACAAGATTTCAAGAAAGCTGATTCAATTAATACAATTGAAGCGTTAGAAGCACATGTGGTGCGTTACCCTAATTCTAGATTCAAGGTTCAAGTTGAAGAAAAAGTTGATGCATTAAAAATCATTCAAACTCAAGACAAAAAACTACTCGAAGATTACTTTAATCAACATTACAATTCTAGATATTCTGAATTTATTAGAGATTCTCTAATTGCCTTAGTAAAAAGGAATCGATATACGGACCATAGAGAACAACTAAATAATTCTGAAGAGTTTAGTATAATTTCGGATATGCCTTATTTTCCTGGTGGATCTGAAGCTTTGTCAAGGTACATATCTAGTAATTTAAATTATCCCGAAGATGCTATTGCTAAAAACATATCGGGAAAGGTTTATGTTGGGTTTATTGTTAATAAAGACGGAACGGTAAGCAATGTGGAAATTAAAAGAGGTATAGGTGGAAGTTGTGATGAAGAAGCTTTAAGAATTATTCGTGAAATGCCTACTTGGGTGCCTGGTATGCAAAGAGGAGAGTTAATAAGAGTTAGGCAAGTTGTACCGATCACATTTAGGTTGGTAGATTAGGGGTGTTTTTAGAAAGGTCAGATGATTGTCTGGCCTTTTTTTGTTTTTAACTTTGCACCATGAAGTATCGAATGCTTACGGATGAGGAGTTATCCATTTTTGAGGAGGATTTCAAACATTTTTTGATTGTGAATGGTGTTCACAACGATGAGTGGGTTAAAATGAATCAAACGGATGTTGAGAGCGCGACCCAATTGGTAGAATTGTTTTCGGATACTGTGCTTCAAAAGGTGTATGAAAAGATCAAATTCATCGAGCATCGTTCGGATCAATCGTGTATGGTTTTTAAACTGAATTCTGAGAATATCGAGCTGATTTCGATCAATTCAAAAAACAGCGATGTGAGTTTATCGACTCCAGAAAGCATCCACGAAGCAATGATTAAGCATCCAGATCAATTAACATTCTTCAAATCTGAAAAGAAATACGTGAAAAATAGAGAAGAAGAAATCCACGAGATGTTATCCCAAGGTTGTTTCAATTCAAGTGAAGCATTTTGGATGATGCTAGAAAAGGCGATTGCTTAATTATCTTTTAGACAATAATAAGGTTTCTTGATTCCCATTTTCTTCTACGTTCAAGTAGTAGATTCCAGTCGGATAGTTTGATAAATCAAGAATATGCATCGTTCCATTTGAGGTAATCACATTGGTGATCTTTTTTCCATCTGGCCCGAAAACAGTCATTGAACTAGGTGGTTCAAGGTAGTTGAGATAGAACACGCCATTACTTGGATTTGGGTGAACACTGATAATTCCTTCAGCTCCCATTTCAGGTGATGCGGCTAATTTTACAAGCCATCCATCGGAAGTGTTTGATTGTGTGTTGATAAACCCTAAATCAGAACTTGTTGATCCACCAATTAATACTTCTCCGGTTTCTTTGAGTAAAACACTGTTGATTTCTTCGAAGCCAGCTGATCCAAATAAGAAAACAGATCCAAGTTGGTTACTGTTTATTGTTGCTAGCCAAATATCAGTGTGTCCTTCAGTATTCGAATTGTTAATTGAAGCAGAGTTTGTAGTTCCAGCAACGATAACCTCACCGTTTTCATTCATCGAAAGCGAACGGGAAATTTCATTTTCTGTACTTCCCATTGTGGTTGACCATTCTAAGTCTCCAAAAGAGCTTACTTGAAACGCCCAGGCATCAGAGAATCCTGCGTTATTTTCGATGTCAATAGATGTTGAGAAAGTGTTTCCTACAATTAATAAGGATTGATTTTCCACTTCCAGAATGTCAGCGCTCAAGTCATCTTTTTCACCACCAAAGTTTTGAGACCAAATCAATTTACCAGTCGACCCTAACTTCATTACTACCACATCAAAATCACCATAATTTAATAAGATGTCGTTGTCATACGAACTTGATTCACCAAGTAAAACGATTTCACCTGTACTAAGCTCAATTACTTTCGATGAAAAATCTTCTTCAGATCCACCGAAACTCTTCTGCCAGATTAAGTCTCCATTTTTGTCAACATTCAGCAACCAAAAATCGAATTGCCCTAATGAGTTTGAAACATCTCCGTTATAAGATCGCGTGTGAGCTGAAATTAATACTTCTCCGTTTGATCTTTCATAAAGTGAAGTAGGAAGATCGATGAATGAACCACCATAATTATTCATCCATTCAATTTTTCCATCTAGAGAAAGTTGAGCAAGGTAAACATCGGTGTATCCATAATTTAAAGTGAATTCACCAAATCGAGAATTTGAAGAGAATAGAACAAGTAATTTATCGTCAGAAGTTAAGATGATGTCAACTCCTCTATCATCTTTCTCACCTTGAATTGATTTACTCCAAATTTCTGTCCCGTTTACGTCGAACTTTGAAACAATAACATCATTGTTTACATTGTCCCCTTCCGACTGCACAGTTCCAACTACATAATAATTGTCGTTTTTATCCGATACTAAAGCATTCACTTGATCCTCACCTGATCCACCGAAAGTTTCTTGCCACAACAGTCCGCGCTCCTGCCCGAAAACAGCAGTCGACAATATGCCCAGGATGATCAATATGATAACTTTATATAAACGCAAAATTAAGTTTGGGATAAAGATTTGGCAACAATTTAGTAACATTGAATGGATTTTCCAAATTTTGGTTCAATTTCTAGCTATCTTTGCGACGTGAAAGCAGAATTAGAAAAGCGATTTGGGGCACATCGAGTAATGGATGTACCAAGAGAAGAGGGCCAATTTCCGTTGTTAATGCTCGATTTAGAGTTAGACTCTCCAGTAAGTGTTTTAATGACCAATGGACTTTCTGATTATGAAATGCCGGTTCCAGAAAAATGGAAGGGACGTGAGTTTAACGAGCTGTTTTTCTGCTTACCAAGTTATTGGGAGTGGGAGGACATGAGTAACCCACGAACAAATTGGGTGTTCGATAAAATTGATTTTCTAGCGAAATATGTTCTTGAAAATAAAACATGGTTCGGGCCTGGTCACACCATGAAAGTTTCCAAAGAAGGTGGTTCACTTTCTGAAACAATGAAACAAGATCACTTTATATTATCTAAACCTTTGCTTCTTGAACAAGAATTAGCAACAATGAAAGTCAACGGTCGCGACATTAACTTTTTGGCTATAATTCCAATTTTTTCAGATGAGCTGGATTACAAGATGGGAAAGGGAACACATAAAATCGTTCAAAAGTTTCGTCAAAAGGGAGTTACAGAAAAGTTAGACGACTTCCGAGGGACTGTTCTCAAAAGTAAGTGGAGACTGCGTCGTTAACATTGCCTAAAAACGGAGTTTATAAACCGGAGCAATATTAAATTCAGTAAACAAAAATTTAATTTACGTACTAAATCGTTTTAATCAAATTCTTATGAAGTGTTGGGAAATTTGCACCAACAAAACTTCTAACGAATGAAACGAAAATTACTTTTAGTCGCAGCATTGATCGGAATGGGTCAGGTACATGCGCAAATTGGTTTCGATCCAGAAATCGATTTTGAATTAGTTCCAGACATTGTTGTAGTTCCATCTTCTCCACTAAGTAGTCAAGTGATTTTTATTGGGGGACATGATACGGTTCAAACAACAGCCACTTATGGAAATCCTGCAGGAGCTTATCCAGCAAAACAATGGCATGATTTCATCGGGTTTACACCTGACACAGATCCTAACTCGCCAGATTTAGGTTGGGTTTCTATCAACCACGAAATGGTAACAAGCGATCCAAACATCGGTGATGGTGGAGGAATGACAGTTTTTAAAATCCGTAGAGATTTGGCGACTGATTCTATCGTTATTGTTGAACAAACTCTTTCTGACGGTCGTACAGGAAAATTCTTCAATGTAGATTTTGCAAACACTGTTGGTGAAACAGGAATGAACTGTGGTGGTATTGTTTCTGAAGCAGATGGTAGAATTTGGACAGCTGAAGAGTGGTTCAGAGCAGACAACGCATCTATTTATGCAGACGGAACAGGAGTTCTTGATACAAATGATATCACGATTTCAAACTCGGGAATTGCAATTGCAGACGGTCAAACAATTCACAAGTTTGAGAATTTCAATTGGATGGTTGAAATTGATCCAAAAGAAGCGGTTGCTGTTCGTAAGCAATACAACTGGGGACGTCAACCTTTCGAAGGTGGAGTTGTAATGCCAGATAATCAAACAGTTTATACTGGAGCTGATGCAACACCAGGTTTATTAACGAAATTTATTGCTGACACTCCAGGTGATTTTACTTCAGGAGATTTGTTTGTTTACAGAGAAGATGATTCAAAAGTGAGATTATCGCACGGAAGTTCAATCCACAATGCATTCTCCGAAATTTCAGCTTATGATAATGTAAATCAACGCATTTATTCAACAAATAGCAGTCAGAATGGAATTCTAGTTTCTTCTGTTACAGCTAACGGATTGGATAGTCTTGCTTTTGTCGATTTGAGTGCATATGGAGCCCCAACTTCAGTTGCAGTTCATAATGGAATTGTTGCAGTTGCTATTCCAGCGGCAGTAGCTCAAAATAATGGTTCAGTTGTGTTCTTCGATGCAAACTACAACATTTTAAATACAGTTACAGTTGGTGCTTTACCAGATATGTTGACTTTCACACCTAACGGAAACTATGTAATTGTAGCCAACGAAGGTGAGCCAAGTGATGATTATACAGTTGATCCAGAGGGAACAGTTTCTATTATCGATGTTTCTTCAGGTGTTGCTTCCGCTACAGTTCAGTCTGCAGGATTTGGAGCTTTCACAATTGGTTCATTGACTGATGTTCGCATCTTCGGAAATGGTACAACAAACGTTGCCCAAGATTTGGAGCCAGAATATGTTGCAGTAAACGCGGCTTCAACAAAAGCTTACATCTCGTTACAAGAAAACAATGCGATCGCAGTATTGGATATCGCAACAGCTACTATTACAGACGTAATTGGTTTAGGGTACAAGGATTTGAATAATCCAGCAAACTACATCGATGCTTCTGATGATGACAACATGATCGGTAACCTTCAAGGATGGGCTAACCTTTATGGAATGTATCAACCTGATGCAATCGAAGTGGTAACAATCGGAGGTACAGAGTACATTTTAACGGCTAACGAAGGTGATGCAAGAGATTATTCAGCTTATTCTGAAGAGGCACGCGTTGCTGATGTTACTCTTGATCCAACTGTATTCCCAAATGCAGCGACTATTCAACAAGATGATCAATTAGGTCGTTTGAAAATCACTTTATCTCAAGGAGATATCGATAACGATGGTGATTTCGATGAGTTGTATGCGTACGGTGGGCGTTCATTCTCAATTTGGGACTTAAACGGAAACTTGGTTTTTGATAGCGGAAACGAATTTGCTTCAATCTTAGCAAATGATTTCTCTTCAAACTATGCTGAAAATCGTGATGACGATAAAGGTTCTGAACCAGAATCAATCACTGTAACAACAATCGCTGGTAGAACATTTGCTTTCATCGGATTGGAAAGAGCTGGTGGTGTTATGGTGTACGATATCACAGATCCGCAAAATGCATTCTTCATGAATTACTATAACTACAATGGAGTTGACCAAAGCCCAGAAGGATTGCTTGTAATTGAAGGAACAGACAGTCCTACTGGAAAACCAATGTTGATTTCAACTAACGAAGCGGATGGTAGCTACCACGGATCGGTTTCAGCGTACAACATCAATGGTTTAGATGGTGAGAAGTGGATCCAAATGGATAACAGCTCATTAGACAAAATGTTGACTTTCAGTGAAGATGCAATTAACGCTGGAGCGACAATGTTCAACCGTTTAGAGTGGGTTGCATACAATGTTCAAGATGGAAATGTGTACATCACTGAAACAGGTAGAGATAATCCAGCTTCTTCTTGGAGCGATGACGAAGTAAATGGAGGAGCTTTGGCTCAACACCACATTGATCGTGCCGCAGCACAAGGAACTGAAGCAAACGCTGGTGATTATGTTGATTACTACGGACGTATTTTGAAATTAGATGTGACTGCAGATACAGTAACTGTTGCTTTAGAAGCAGGACCTGAATTCCACGGTCAACCTAACGTTTCAATGTCGAACTACCCTTCAGCTCATTTGTCAAATCCTGACGGACTTACATTTATGACTGTTGGAGCGAAAACTTACATGGTAATTTGTGAAGACTTGAACGGTACTTCTCACGGAAGAATGCCAGCTGGAGTTAGTAACAGATCTTGTGAAATGTTTATCCTTGATATGGATGTTCAGAATCCACAAATTGATGACTTGGTACGTATTGCACAGGTGCCAGTTGGAGCTGAAATCACTGGAGCACGCGCAACTCCTGATGGTAAAACATTGTTCTTCAACTCTCAGCACCCAAGTAGTTCTAATCCATTCCCATACAATAACTCACTTACGATCGCAGTAACTGGTTGGGATAAATTAGACAATGTTGGTGTTGAAGAATTGGCTGGATCTCAAGATGGATTCAATGTTTATCCAAACCCAACTTCACGTTTCATCTACTTCGATAAAGTAACTGATGTTGCTCTTTACGATATGAAAGGAAAGTTAATCCGTGTTGAAAGAAACACAAACATGATGGATATCTTGAATGTAAATCCAGGAACTTATTTCATCCAAAATGCGGAAGGTCAAACGAAAAAATTGATCATCCAATAGGTTGAATAACCATATCATTCATTTCTAGTAAATCATCCCTTGGGTTTTCCCTTGGGATGATTTCAATTAAAATAAATTACAATGCATCGCCTTATATCTGTTTCTTTTGCTATTCTGGTTGTAGTCGGACTTTATTCCATTCAGGATTCGAAAAATTCGCCTAAACTAAAAGTACTGCCGATTACAAATGTTCGAGCTGATTTTGGAAAACATCTATCGTTCATTCAGCAAGAAATTAAAGTGTTCAACACAATTGATTTTAGTGATAAAAATGCGGTCGAAAGTCAGTTTTTACAACTACGGTCTGCTTTCAAAGAGGTTGAGTTTTTATTGTCATACATCGATCCGCAAGTTTATACCACATATTTAAATGGCGCACCGCTTCCTAAGGTGATGAAGCACGTTCCAGATGTGACGATTATTGAGCCAAGCGGACTTCAGCGAATGGAGGAATTGGTCTATGATGATGAAATTGATCAGATAGAATTGAAAAAGCAGCTTTCCCTTTTCGAAAAACAGATTGTTGCATTGAACACAAATTTTATTGAGAAGAACCTATCCGACCCGATCATTTTGGAAGCTGTTCGATATGGATTGATTCGAGTGTGCACAATGGGAGTCACTGGATTCGATTCTCCGGGAAATACGGATAAGTCACTTCTAGAAACAGCAACTTTCTTGAATGGAATGCAAAAAACTATGCAGCATTATTACCCTTTCATGTCAGAGGAAATGGCTCAAAATCTTGATCAATTGTTCAAGGAGGGAATAGAGGATTTAACCACTTCAACATTTGAAAACTTTGATCGCGCTGCATTCCTTAAAAATACAATCGATCCACTTTGGATAAAAACATTAGAGGCACAAAAAGCACTATATGTTGAGCTTCCAATGCAACGTCAGTCACTGCCAATTGCAATTAACTACGAGGCGAATTCACTTTTTGATAATGAATTTATCAATCGTTCTTTTTATAGCGATTATCAATTGGAAGGGTATCGAGAACTCAGTGTAGAATTAGGTAAAATGCTCTTTTTTGATCCGGTTCTTTCTTCGAATGGTAAGCGTGCTTGCGCTTCTTGTCACCGACCGGAAAAAGGATTTACAGATGGACTACCAAAGAGTCTAGAAACAGAAACGATGAACCCTGGAAAACGCAATTCACCAACGGTTCTGAATAGTTTATTGAGTACAAAGTACTTTTATGATATTCGTACTGATCGCCTTTCGCAACAAATGGATCACGTCGTTTTTAATCCAACTGAATTCGGAACTAACTACGATAAAATTGTCTCCAAATTGAAGGAGTCAGATGAGTACATTGAATTGTTTACTTCGGCTTATGGTGGACAAGGAATCACAAAAAACACGGTAACAAATGCAGTTGCTTCGTATGTTGGATCGTTGACAAGCTACAACTCAGAATTTGATAAATACATGAGAGGTGAGTCGGATAAAATTTCAAAATCCGTTCTTCGTGGCTACAATCTTTTTAAAGGAAAAGCGGCTTGTGCTACATGTCATTTTTCACCGACATTCTCTGGGAATGTCCCTCCATATTTTGATGAAACAGAAACAGAAGTATTGGGAGTTCCTAGTCAGCCTGAAGCGCCATACACCATGGATGAAGATTTAGGTCGCTACGATGGAAGTAACATTTTTGAACGAGTGGATTTCTATAAATTCTCTTTCAAAACACCAACCCTTCGAAATATAGAATTGACTGGACCATACATGCACAATGGTGTATACGAAACACTGGAAGAGGTAGTTGAATTCTACAATAATGGTGGTGGAATTGGATTGGGACTTGATGTTCCTCACCAAACATTGCCGGGTGATTCACTTAACTTATCCAAGCGTGAACAAAAAGACCTTATCGCGTTTATGAAATCACTTACGGACACAACAGGATTGACGGCATATCCAACAGAATTGCCATCATTTCAAAAAACACCAGCACTCAACAACCGAAAAATCGGAGGAGAATACTAAGCGTTCGTCTTAATATATCGTTTTGCGATTTGAACAGCATTTGTGGCAGCTCCTTTTCGTAGGTTGTCTGCTACAATCCACAAGTTCAATGTGTTTGGTTGACTTTCATCACGGCGGATTCTCCCAACAAAAACATCGTCTTTTCCTTCAGCATATTTCGGCATTGGATATGTGTTTGTAGTTGGATCGTCTTTCAAAGTAATTCCTTCTTGATTGTGAAGTAAAGCTCTTACTTCGTTCAAGTCGAAATCATTTTCGAATTCGATGTTAACCGACTCAGAATGTCCACCGACAACTGGCACGCGAACCGCCGTTGCCGTTACATTGATTGAAGGATCTAAGATTTTCTTTGTTTCGTTTGTCAATTTCATTTCTTCCTTTGTGTATCCATTATCCAAGAATGAATCACAATGAGGAAGACAGTTTTTATCGATTGGATAAGGATAAGCCATTTCTCCATCGATATTGTTGCGCTCATTTTCCATTTGAGCCGTAGCCTTAACTCCAGTTCCAGTGATTGATTGGTAAGTAGAAACCACAACGCGCTTTACTTTATATTTTTCGTGAAGCGGCTTCAACGTTAATACGAGCTGAATAGTACTACAGTTTGGATTAGCAATGATTTTATCGTCATCCGTCAGTGAATCTCCATTAATTTCTGGAACAACCAATTTCTTAGTTGGATCCATTCTCCAAGCGGAAGAGTTGTCGATTACAACAGTTCCTACTTCAGCAAATTTAGGAGCCCACTCCAAAGATGTTTCTCCACCAGCCGAGAAAATGGCGATATCTGGCTGCATTTCAACAGCAGTTGCAAGTGAAACGACCGAAAATTCAAGTCCTCCAAAGTCGATTTTCTTACCGACCGATTTTTCAGAAGCGACAGGGATTAGTTCTGTTATTGGGAAGTTCTGCTCTCGTAATACTTCAAGCATTACATTTCCCACCATTCCTGTTGCTCCAACTACTGCTACTCTCATTGAAATCCTGTATTAATTTTACTAAATTGACGTTGCAAAATTACTATATTTACAATCATTGAGACACTACGTATGCGGCACTTTTTGACCATTGTTTTTATTTTAACACAAACGATTTTATTTTCACAAATATCTGACGACTTCTCTGATGGTGATTTTACTTCAAACCCAACGTGGACGGGAACAACAGGAGATTATATTGTAAATGGATCTTTCGAACTTCAATTGAACTCATCAGTAGCCGACACTTCTTATTTATCCACTCCGCATGGGCTTAGCACCTTAAACGGGAAGGAATGGAACTTAAAAACACAGCAATCTTTCTCTCCTTCAGGGAATAATTTTGGTCGTATTTATTTAACTGCGAGCAATGCGGATTTGTCGACAGATCCAGATGGATTCTATCTTCAACTCGGAGAAGCGGGAAGTATGGATGCGGTGCATTTAGTAAAAAGTGAAGCTGGTGTAAGTACGGATATTATTGTAGGAACATCAGGTCAGATTGCTACGAGTTTTACTATTGGAATTCGTGTTTTACGAGACAATGCTGGAAATTGGTCATTGTTTGTTGACCCAACAGGTGGAACAAATTATGCTTTGGAAGGAACGGCAACGGATGCAACTAATTTGCTAGGAACGCATTTTGGAATGTTGCAAACATATACAGTGAGTAACGCAACAGACTTTTACTACGATGATATTTATGTTGGTGATGAGGTAGTTGATACCGATCCGCCAGTTTTAGTTTCCGCAACGGCAATCAATGCCAACTTAATCGATGTATATTTTGATGAACCATTGGACCAAACATCTGCGGAACTCACTAATAACTATGATATCCAACCATTTCAATCTGCTGCCTCGGCAACATTAGATGGTTCGAATCCTGCATTAGTACACATTGTTCCATTTTCACCGCTATCGAATGGAAATGTTTACACGCTTTTTACAGACAACATTGCTGATGCAAATGGAAATGTATCGAGTCAACAAAGCACGGATTTTACCTATTTCATTCCTGAAGTTCCTTCTCCAGGAGATGTGATTATCAACGAATTTATTTGTGATCCAACTCCACAAGTCGGACTTCCAGAAGTTGAATACGTAGAGATTTACAATAAGAGCAATAAGTTTTTCGATGTAGCGAACTGGCAATTAGGAGATGCAGTTTCGAATGGAACAGTTACTTCATCAGTATTAGCACCTGGAAATTATATGGTGTTGACTTCAACTACGAATGTTGATTCATTCACGGTTGCGACTGGAGTTACAAGTTTCCCAAATTTAAACAGTGCGGGAGATGCGATTGTGCTAAGAGATGATAATGGTGTCGTTTTGGATAGTATCAACTACACCGACGATTGGTATCACGACGACAATAAAGCGAATGGTGGGTATTCAATTGAAAGAATAAATCCAAATGATCCTTGTTCTGATGAAAGTGACTGGTCGGCGAGCAACAGCTCTTCTGGGGGTACACCTGGTGCAGTTAATTCGATATTTGATAATTCACCAGACACCCAAAATCCATACATTGAACAACTCATTGCGCTGGCTCCAAACTTTTTGGAAATTCATTATTCTGAGGGAATGGATTCTACTTCTATCAAGGACGCAAACATTGTAGTGAATCCAAATCTAACGGTTCAAAACAACTTTGTATTAGAAGCGAATCCGACTTCTCATATTTTAGAATTCGTAGAGAATTTTGCAGGATCTCAACAGTATACAATTGAATTACAAAATGTAGGTGATTGCTGGTTAAACACAACCGACTTAACAGGAGTGTTTGCGCTTCCAGAATTGCCAGAAGTCGGCGATGTAATTATAAATGAAATTTTATTTGACCCGGTGAGTGGTGGTGCAGATTGGGTGGAGGTCTACAATAATTCAGACAAACTAATCGATTTGAATAATTGGCAATTCGCAAATTACGACAATGACACTATCGACAATCTTAAGCAGTTTACGGAACATTATATGTTGTTCCCTGGGGATTATGTCGTATTCGGTGAGGACACAACGCAGATCGTCGAATATTATCAGTCTGCTGTTCCTGGTAAAATGATAGAAATGGATCTACCAACTTATTCAAATGACTCATCTACAGTGTATTTGTTATTTAATAACACATTGATGGATCGTGTTGCCTACACAGACGATTGGCACTTCAAATTATTGGACAACACGGATGGAGTCTCATTAGAGCGATTGGATGCTAATGGTGTTTCTAACGATAAGAACAATTGGCATTCAGCAGCCGAGGCAATCGGATTTGCAACTCCAGGTAGAGTCAATTCACAGTATTACCCAGCAATTTCGAATGGAGAATTTTCATTCACCAGCAATACCATTTCACCAGACAACGATGGATTTGAAGATGTGCTTCAAGTAAACTATCAAATGGTATCTCCAGGTTTAGTCGGGACGTTCACAGTGTATGATGACAGAGGTAGAAAAATTGCTCAAGTGCTGAAATCAGAATTATTGGCTGCCGAAGGAACATTTGTCTGGGATGGCGTTCGGGATGACAACTCAAAAGCGACTATTGGAACTTACGTTGCCGTTTTTGAAGCGTTTGATATTGATGGAGGTGTAGTTTTCACACAGACTAAGGCATTTGTTGTTGCGGGAAAACTGTAAGATGATGGAAGCGATCGAGAAGTTGTTCGAGTATTTTGAAAAAGACATTCCGCTTTCAGAATTCGATAAGAAAACCATTCAAGAACTATATCATATAGAGGAATTAGACAAAGGTGATATTTTATTCCGACAAGGAGAAATGTGTCGTTCAGAAGCCTTTGTAATTTCAGGCACTTTGCGATCGTATTATGTTGATGGAAAGGGTCAAGAACATGTGTTAAACTTTGCATTGCCTGGTTGGTGGGTAGGAGATTTAGCTTCGTTTTATCAAAAAACCCCAGCTCTTCATAGTGTAGAAGCATTGGAAGACACTGTTTTGTTGGTAATCAATCCGGAAAATAAAGAAATCCTATTCAAGAAAATTCCTGCTCTTGAACGCTTCTTTCGAATCATCATTCAAAAGCATTTATCAAGTCTACAAAAACGTTTTTTAGTAACCATAAGTGAAAATGCCGAGATTAGATATCTCAACTTAATTAATCGTATCCCCGCAATTGAGCAGTTAGTTCCTCAATATCAAATTGCTTCTTATTTGGGAATCCTTCCTGAATCATTAAGTAGATTAAAACGAAAGCTCCTCGAGAAAAAGTAAGAAAATTGATTTCTTAACATAGATCAATGCGTGAAAGTATTTACCACGGTAAATTTGTGTCAACAAAACAATAATAGTAGAAGATATGAATACAACTTGGAAAATAGATCAATCACACAGTGTTATCGGATTTAAAGTTCGTCACATGATGATCACAAACGTAAACGGAAATTTTAAATCTTTTGATGCTACGGCTAAAACAGATGGTGATGCGTTCGATGGAGCACAATTCTCGTTCGAAGCAGACATCGATTCAATCAACACTGGAGTGGAAGATAGAGATGCTCACTTGAAATCGGACGACTTTTTTAACGCAGAAGCACATCCAAAATTGACGTTTAAAAGTACAAATGTGAAAGTGAATGATGGTGAAATCGTAGTTGAAGGTGAAATGTCAATTCGTGATACAACGAAGCCATTGACGTTGAAAGGTGATTTTGGTGGAATCGTAACAGATCCATACGGTCAAACTAAAGCAGGATTATCTCTTGAAGGAAAGATTAAGAGAAGTGAGTTTGGCTTAAAGTGGAATGCGGTTACTGAAGCTGGTAGCATTGTAGTAAGCGATGACATCAAAATTCAAAATGAAATTCAATTCATTAAAGAGTAAATCAAACAGAATAGCGCAGTTTGGAGAGCAGGATTAAGGTCCTGCTTTTTTTATACCTGAACATTTGATTGAATCAACTATTTTGAAATACTTTTGTAAAAAAAAGTAGATGTTAACGCCGAGCGGAAAAGGTTGGATTTCAAAGTATTTCGATTTAATCGAGAAGGGCGATATTTGGGTTTCTATAAGGAATTATGAGGAACTAGGTGACTTGAAGCATCTTCACTTGACTTTCTCGAGAACTGGTATTGTATTCGGAATTCCAACGAGGGCGATTTTTGGACATAAGCTCGATACGACTCACTGGACATTAGAAGAAAAACTCAAAATCCTGCTCTTAGAGGCACATCTGTTTACTTACCTGAAAGCTGGTGGAATTCTTGAAAAAGATGCATTCGTTAGTACTTTGTCATCGTTCTACGGAGAACATAATGCAAAATCAATTAAGAAGGCATTTAAATTTTTCATGAAGGAGTCACCTGAGGAAAGACTAGAAAAGGTACTTGCTCAGCGTGTTGATATCAAGAAAAATTATTTTGAAAATAAGTGGTGGGCAAACAGTCTTCACAATGTTTTTGTCTATTTGGATGTGATTTTGTTTCACGATTTCTTAGCGAATGACTCTCAAGAAGTAATACACAAGTACAGTGAATTCGCTCAAAATGCACTAACGGCAATCACTCTTTCAGCGTATGCAGATGGTGTTATCGACGATATTGAAAGAGATATGTTCAATCACTTTTTGGCTTCAGCTAACTTAAGTGAAGAACAAAGAGATTTGGCGATTGAAAAGTTCAAACGAGGAGCAACATTTGATGATATTCATGGGTACGTTCAAAATCACTGGTTATTAAAACGCTTCTTGTATGATGTCGCCATCCTAACCGCCTATTCATCGTTGAGTGCAGATGAAGCTGAGTTACAGTTCCTAGAAGAATTTCGTGAGTTTTTAGATATTCCAAGTATCGAAACGGAGGAGACGATCATGTTTATTGAGAATTTCATTATCGAAAATAGAGATCAAACTGACTTCCTAACAGATGCTCCTTCTTACGAAAAAGTACTCAACAACTTCACAGAACGTTGGCGAAAAATTCTATTAAGAAATAAGGATAAACTAGCGATGGAGGTGAGAGAATCGAAAGAACTAGTTGCTCTTATCAAGAAGTCAATGTCTGAAGAATTAACGGCTGAAGAGAAAGAAAAAGTGAAAGAACAGTCAAAGGATATTTTAAAGTCCATGCCTGCTTTCGCAGTTTTTATGATACCTGGAGGAACTATTCTTCTGCCAATGATGATGAAAATTCTCCCAGACCTATTGCCCTCTTCATTCAAGGACAATCAAATCGAGGATTAAACCTTAATGAATTGAAAAGTAACAACTTAATTACACCTATTGGATAAAAAAAATTAAGTTTTCTGTTGTGTTCTTTCGACGAATGACTTATTTTTGTCGATGAACATAATCAACAAGCTTTGAAAAAAACTTACGCTCTACTACTTTCAATGATGTCGTGCACTTTAATTTTTGCACAACACAACAATGAATTTTACAATAATGGTGCATTGGTTCATCTTGATCCTGGTGCCGAGGTACACGTCTGGGGAGATGTCCATATGTACGGAACAACAGGTGTTTTAGATAACAATGGACTGATAAAAACGCAGGGACATTCTTATTCTGATGCCAACTTTCAACAAACTGGAACAGGAACATACAGAATTGAAAACTCTGATGTGAATGTTGGTGAAAGGCAAGGAATCTATGGAAGCTATGCTGTTCGAGGTGGACAAGCAATGACCGGTGTAGATGATGGGTCGTTTTTTAATCTCGAGTTAGCTAATGATCAAGGTATTGTTTTCGTTAGTTCTTTCAGTCAAGCCGATGTAAGAAACGATGTTGATTTTTGGGCTGGGACTGTACACAATAGAGTTGTAACTCACACTGTTTCTGTTACTGGGGCAATTACTTATCCAGCGAATGGTGTTGCGTATAACGGAACTTTTGGTGTTATGAATCCAGTTGCAGGAACGGGTTCTACTAATGCAGCAACAGCGATATATGGTAACATGAGTGCTGTAGATGCGGGTTATATTCAGGGTAATTTAAGAAGAGCAATAGCGCCAACAGGGGGACTTTATGGATTTGGTGTGGGACTGGAGCCTGCAGGTGCAGGTGCACAACGAGGATTCCAATTTATTCGATTAAACTTCGCGGCTAATACATACGATGTTATGTATTCATACTTTCAAACCGCTAGTCCGAACGTTGTTGCTGGAACACCAATTGAATGTTCAGGAAATACAATCGCTTATTTTGGAGGTGCAGATCATGGAGAATGGTTCTTCCAAGACCAAAACGCAGGTGCAGGAACAGGAAATTATGAAGTGACAGTTTATCCACAAGACGATAATTTCCCTGCTCAACCAATGTGGGTGATTACTAATAATGATCAACTTCTTGGAACAGCAAATATGTGTGGACCTACTCCAGTTGGACTTAATCGAACTGGATACAACGGTGGAATAGCTTCGTTTGGAGTTGCTGCGCCAATTACACTGTTACCAATTGAGTTGATAGATATCAATGCGACTGGAATTGTGGATCACATTGATGTTACATGGAATGTGGCAAGTGAATCAAACGTGAGTCACTACGAATTAGAAAGATCTGAGAATGGAATTAATTTTGAATATATGGCTACTTTAAATGCTGCTGGGAATTCTACAAGCGCATTATCATATAGTTATTCAGATTTCGAAGTACGACCGATTCAAAACTACTACTACAGAGTTAAAAGTGTAGATCTTGACGGATCGGAAGAGTACACACCTATCGTAGTTGCAAGCATCGAAGGGGGGTTAACTGGGTTTGATGAATCTGCGGTAAACATATTCCCTAATCCAACAGCAAATGACTTTATGTTGAATATTGCTTCTAAAGAAGATAGAGAAGTTACTGTAACACTATTTAATCCACTTGGGCAAATTGTTGAAGCTGAAACAAAACAACTTCCAGCGGGTAACACGATCATGAAATTCTCATTAGAAGAAAAAGCATACGGAATTTATCTAATGGAAATACGAGACACTCACTCAAACGAAACAATTACAAAACGTATTATTAAACAGTAATTGATATGAAGAGATTTATTGCTTTCGTCGCATCTTCGCTATTGGCCAGCGGGGTGAGTGCGCAAAATGTCGGAATAGGCACAAATACTCCGGATGCGAGTGCTAAACTACATGTAGTTGATGCGAACCGTGGAATATTAATTTCGAATGTAGTTCTAACTGATGTAACAGTTGCGGCACCGGTAACTGCGCCGGCAACAGGACTTTTGGTTTGGAACACAAACGCTACAGTAACTGGAGGTTCTGGAGCTGGATATTATTATTGGGATGGAACTCAATGGGTTCGCTTGATGACCTCAGCAAATGCGGACGATTGGCAATTGCTTGGTAACGCAGGAACAAATCCAACAACAAATTTTGTGGGTACCACTGATGCGCAAGATCTTGTTTTTAGAACAAATAATGTAGAAAACATGCGGATAAATATTGACGGAAACGTTGGTATTGGAACAACTTCAAATGCTGCACGTTTATACACGAATTTGCCTAATACAGATGCTACTACCAATTACGGGATCTACAATTACTTTGATGGAGCCGACGCAGGAACAACATATGGTATTAGAACCCATAATTATGGATCAACCAATTCAACTAAATATGGGATTTATAATAATGTGAATAATGAAGGAACAGGAAATCATTATGGTATCTATAACTTAGTTTACATGAATTCCGCTAGTAATGGGACAGGTTATGGAGCCTATAATTATCTGTCCGCTTATGGAAGTGGAAACCATAGGGCTCTGTACAATTATCTCAACCTGAACGGAACAGTTGCCAGCGCTAACAATTACGCTTCTTACAACTATATGAATGTAAGTACCTCTTCAAATACTTCTACTATTCATGGAGAATTTACCCTTGTAGATTACAATGCCGGTGTTCGATATGGTGAGTATAAAGACATGTCGACTCACCCCTCATACGCAGGTACCGTCTATGCCGATTATAATTTCATTGATGGTACAGGAAATGATTTGATATATGGTGTTTATGCTGATATTACTAACACTGGTACAGGAACACACTATGGAATTTACTCTGATGTACCAGGAGGAACAAATGATTTTGCGGCTTATTTTAACTCAGGGAATGTAGTAGCTAACGAGATTGGTGGCACATATTATTATCGAATTGAATCAGATAATCGTCCAAACATGTTATATGTGGACGGAACAGACGATATCGTTCGTATTGGAAATGATCTTGCCGGTGATTTTGGAAATGGGGGAACTGTTTCAGGTGTAGTAGTAGATTACGTTGTTGATTTTGATAATGGAGTCGGGGCTACGGGTACAGCTATTGGAGTTGGTTCGGTAGAATACATCTTGGATTTAAGTTCGGAAACAGCCATTAATAACAGGTTTTCCCCTTCTGTGGATAATGTTTATGACCTTGGTTCTGCAACACTTCGTTGGGATGATGTTTATGCAACCAACGGAACGATTGTAACTTCGGATGAAAGAGAGAAGGAACAGATTCAACCAATGAAATATGGTCTTGCCGAAGTGATGAAACTTCAACCGGTAACCTATAAATGGAAAAGGTCTACGGTAGGAAGTACACAAATGACTGAAGATCAAAAAGAACTAAAACTTGGTTTGATCGCTCAGGATGTTCAAAAGGTTCTGCCTGAAGTTGTTCAAACGCACGATTGGCGACCAGTAAGTGAAGAAACTCCAGATCAATATCATTTGGTAGAGAATGATCGACTTGGAATGAGCTATCATGAAATTGTTCCTGTACTTATCAAAGCAACTCAAGAACAACAAGAAATCATTGAAACGCAAAACGACAAAATTGAAAAGCTCGAAAAAGAGTTGGAAGAAATTAAACGTCTTTTACAAGCAGAGTAGTATTGCTTGTAGATGAGTAGTAGTAACTAGCCCGACGAAAGTTGGGCTTTTTTAATTGATATCCCCAACCAAACTAAACTGGAAATCGTAAATTCGTATATGAAGCAACTTATTCTTATTTCATTCTTATTTCTGGTAACTAACACTTTCGGCCAAAATACTCACCTTGTTTATCTTAAAAATAAAGGAAGCTTAGATAATCAAAGCTCAATTTTGTTTAGCGATCGTGCTCGTGAGCGTAGAGAAAAAAACAACGTAAATTCCGATTGGTCAGATATTCCCGTTAATTCAGAATACATCAATCAATTATCTTCTGTAGGAAAAGTTGTTTCAACTTCTAGATGGTTAAATGCAGTTCGAATTGAGTCGGAATTGAGTCTAGAAGAATTGACTAAACAATTTGATTTTATTGATCGTATTCAGACATTTTCGAAAACTACTAACTCATCAATCTCAGCGGACAAACTAGAAGTTTCGGTTGATAAGTCACTTAATTATGGTTGGGCAGATACACAAGTACGTCAATTGAATTTGCCTTGTGTCCACGATCAAGGTTATTTAGGGAGCGGAGTTTTTCTAGCCGTGATTGATGCTGGATTTAACGGGATGGATACGATTCCATTTTTTGATTCGGTTTATCTCGAAAATAGAATTATTGATGAGTTCGATTTTGTCGGTGGAGGTTCAGTTTATAGCTACAGTGGACACGGAACTGCTGTTAGTTCGTGCATAGTCGGAGAAATGACCGGACAAAATCAGTATATCGGAACGGCTCCAGATGTTGATCTTGCTCTTTATGTGACTGAGGATGTTTCATCGGAAACACAATTGGAAGAATACAATTTGGTTTTAGCCTTGGAAAGGTGCGACTCAATAGGAGTTGAGGTGGTCAATATTTCGCTTGGTTATGTGGGTTTTGATGATACAACTACCAGCTATTCATATAGCTCCATGGATGGTCAAACGACTATTTCTGCTCAAGGAGTAACAATTGCGGCATCTAAGGGAATTATTGTAGTTACCTCAGCTGGAAATGGGGGACCAGGAAAAATTGGAACGCCATGTGATGCCGACAGTATTCTTTGTGTTGGAGCCGTAGATGGTTTTGAGAATTATGCATTTTTCTCTTCAATCGGACCTTCTTACGATGGACGTGTTAAACCAGATGTGGCTGCACGTGGTGCTAAACCATGGGTTGTATGGCAAAATGGTGACTTAATTCAAAGTAATGGAACGTCATTTTCTAGTCCGATTTTAGCTGGAGCTACAGCTTGCCTAGTCCAAGCAAACCCAAATAAAACAGCGCAAGAAATCATTCAGGCTATTCGAGAAAGTGGACATCAGTTTGCAAATCCTGATACTTTATTGGGTTATGGAATTCCAGATTTCTGCTCTCCGTTTGTTGGCCTCTTAAGCTTAGATGCTGATCAATTGCAACTTTATCCGAATCCTTCAGAAAATGTTTTTACAATTAGTGGACTAGATTCAGGAAAAACGAGTGTTTTAATTTACAATCAAATGGGACAACTTGTTGAAGAAAAGTCATTCGATAAAGCTTCAGGAATGATTGAATATTCGCATCAATTATCAAATGGCGTTTATTCGGTTCTTATTTCAAATGGGGAAAACACGTTCAGTAAAAAACTGATTGTTACGAAGTAAGTTATTGCTCTAAAATCCAGTTGGATATTAATTCTAAAGTTGATTCCGAAAAGGTTTCTTCTAAGTCGGCGTATTCCATGATGTCGCACTTTACACAAGTTTGAAACAAATGATTTACGCCCTCAACAACTTGGAGAGTGGATTTACGTTTTGTTTTACACGTCATTCCCTTTTTAAATCCAGCTTGATTCTTTTCTGCGGGAACTTGAACATCTTTTTCGCCATTCAAAATCAACATTGGAATCTTCAATTTCTTGAGGTAATCACGCGTTTCAAAAGCTGAAAATTGACGCGCCCATTCGTTATTAAAGAACATTACCAATCCTGTTACGAAGGTGAACTTTGGCGTTTTTTCTTGATATTCCTTTGGTGCTTTTTCATACATAGCCTTAAAAAAGGATCCAAGGGTATCTTGAGCTGATTCTCTATCGAATGTTTGAATGATATCCACTCCACCTGCAAAAACGGCTGAATTCCAATCGCAATATTCTTCTGATTTTCCTTCTTGTTTTGGAATGGAGTATTGCTGATCGACCAAAACATCTTTCCCTGTAGTTCCAACCGATGCTAACTCAATCACAAAAGCAACATTTTTAGTCGATGTTGCAGCAATCAAAGCGTGCATTCCCCCTTCAGAATGACCTGCAACACCAATTTTATTTTCAGGATAACGATTTTGTAAAGTATCCACCCATGATGTCACATCAGAACCGAAATCCATTAATGAAGCTGCATTGTACGATCCAGAACTTTTTGCAGTGCCGCGATCATCAAATCGAAGTGTTGCAATTCCTTTTTTCGCAAGTCGATCAGCAATGACCAAAAATGGTTTATGTCCCATTAACTCACAGTCTCTATTTTGTGGACCTGAACCAGACGCTAGAACAACAATTTTTGTCGCATCATTGAAGTTTTTTGGAAGTGTTAATGTTCCACTCAAAGTTACTTCCCCACTCTGAATTTCGATTTCTTCGGTAGTTAAATATCCACTTTGATCGCCTGGCATTTGAGGTCGATTAACAGATTTTTCAGCTTGAAGATTTCTTGAGAAAGTAGCTTCCCATTTGACATCATTCTGTGTCATTATTCCAGAAATCTCGTTCTTTTTTGAATCAAATTTTCCTTCAAACCATAGGTTTATTGCTTTCCATTTGAAATAGAATTCATTGGATTCAAATTTTGCATTTGACATTTTTTGACGGACAAAAGTGCTATCCAAATCAGTTAGAAAAACATCAATTTCAGAGCTGTCCGATTCAACTTCCATGTGAAGTGAGAGTGATTTACCCACCACAACAAATGAAGAGTACCAATCTCCTTCAATTTGAGCATGAAGCTGTCCGGATCCAATAAAAATGAGTAGAATTAGTAATGCTTTCATATCAGTTCGATTCAATTAAATGTTCGATTACGCTGCAGTTTTCAATGCTATTAAAATGTGTGTCTAAAAAGTCAATTCTGTGATTAAAAGTTGTTTCAGATAGAGGAGTGTTCAGCAATTTCTGTACTTCTTGACTCCAATTTTCTGATTCATCAACTAAGTGACAAACCTTTCCCAAGGATGTTCCTTCGATCATTTTATTGTTGACTAAAACGTGACCAGAAGATTGCAAAGAGTGAATCAACTTTAATTTAACTCCCGTAGATTGGTCGGTCCACATGAGGTGAATTCGCGCATTTTGAACCAACTCATTCATTTCCATTTCATCAGGATTCGCAACTAACGTGATTTTTTTCTTTTCTAAAATTGATTTCAATTCGTCGGATGGATTTTTTCCCGCAACGATAAAATCAATATTACTTTCAATTGAATTTACGAGCCATTTCACTGCTCTTTCATTTTCAGGGACGGATAAATTTCCATGAAAAAGAGCGTATGGTTTTGTTTCTTGGTAAATCGGCTTTTCGATAGAAATACAAGGTGAAAGCAAAACTGAGTTCGTGTATTTTGAAAAGTAATCTTTCTCCGATTCCTTGATGGCTAAAATGTGATTTGCTTGCGATAAAATCGACTCGTACGACTTCAATTTTTTAGCCTCTGAGAGATAAAATTTCTTCTTCCAGCCTGTTGCATCCGTTGCTAAATGCATGTAATAATCGTGTTCGATGTTGTGAGTTCGAACCAATTTAACTCTATTCGAAAGACGTTCATCTTTTAAAAAATACGTTGTGTGAAGTCCTTCAAATAAAATGGGATATTCATTCGTGAGTAATCGCTTCAGTAATTTTTTCGATTTACGCGTCTGAACGATGAAAGGTAAAGTGTTTAACCAATCAAATAGAGTTTTCTTACGGCGATAGTAATGTACCTTTTCAGTGATTTCCTCTAACTGTTTCTGCTTACCTCTTCCGTATTCGTAACAGTGAAGATGAATTTTGTATCCAATTTCATGGAGTGCTTTGATGCGATAAAACATATCTACTGCACCACCGTAATCTGGTGGATACGGAACATCAAGTGCGATGATATGAATGTTTTTATCGGACATCTGGGTAGATCTCGTTTAATACTTCAACTTCTTTATCCCAATGTTCAAATTCAGATGCTTTTCGGCAATTCGATTTGAATTCTGCGATTTTATCTGGATTCTCTATTAATTCGTTAATTGTTTTAGCTAATGAATCAACAGAAAAATCTTCTAAAACCACACCAATTTTATTTCGTCTAATCACAGCCGCAACTTCTTTTATTTCCGTTGCAACAATTGGAGTAGAAGTGTGCATGTAATCGAACACTTTATTCGGAAGCGAGAACTTGTAATTTAAACTAGTTGGTTTATCGAGTGTAAGTCCAAGGTCAGCGTGATACGTGTAATTCATCATCACTTCGTATGGCTTCTTTCCAATAAACCAGACTTTATCACCGAGACTTTCGTTTTGTACTGTTTCTTTCAATTGCGGAACAACATCTCCATCACCAACAATCAATAAAATTCCATGGATCGATTTCATGGCTTCGACAGCTTCTTCAGCACCCCGCTCAACATTAATTCCAGCTCCTTGCATGATAATTAACGGTGTATTTTCCGGTAAACCAAGTTCTAATTTAGACTTCAGATTGTTTGGTTGCCATCTCTTTGAAATGTTACGAACGACCTTAACATCTTTGTTGTATTTCTCTGAATAAATTTTCGCAATCGAATCATTTACAGTGTAAACATACTTCAACTTTGGGAAAATCCACTTTTCAATTTTCAACCAAACATTTCTGACTTTCGGTCGATTCAATAATTCAGGAACTTCCGTGAAATATTCGTGAGAATCGTACACTAAAAGACAGTTTCTCTTAAATTTTGAAGCTAGATAATTTGCCAAAAGCGTATCGAGATCGTTAGAAACAAGCACGTCTGCTTTTCGAAAAAGTAAGAGGAAAAACAATCGAATATTGTAAACAGCATAGAATTTCGCTCCTGTCTCAAACATCAACTTCATGCGTTTAGTTTGATACGGGCGTTCAGGCATGTCAAGACTGTTCTTTCTGCGACGACCAACAAGTGTGACTTCATAACCACGATCGGTCAAATACATGCACATTTTGTGAACACGTTGATCGGTGTACAAATCATTAATTACAGAAACGACTGCCTTTTTTGCCATCGTTCAAATGTAACGATAAATGACGGAGAATATTAGTTGAAGATGGCTGTTAATCGCGATTGAGCATCTTCTAACGAATTCACATTTGAGTAAATAATTCGCAAGCGATCGTTTTTCTCACTCATTTTAACTTCCCCAGAATGACTTTGCATGTAATTCAAGATTTTATTGAATACAGGCGATTCGTAGAAAGGTGATTGTGGGTTTGCTATGAAATAACCAATCATTTTTCCAGACTTTAACACCAATTTTTCTATTCCTAAGTCTTGCGCCAACCATCTCAATTCAAAAGATGAAATCAGTGCTTCAACTTGCTGTGGAATAGGACCAAATCGATCTTCTAATTCCTTGATAAATTGATCTAGTTCCTCTTTGTTTTTGAGGTTGTCCATATCTTGATACAAACTCAAACGTTCCGAAACATTGTTGACATAATCATCTGGAATACGGACTTCTAAATCTGTTTCAAGGACACAATCTTTGACAAAATTGGTTAGTGAATCACTGTTTCTATCTTGGAATAAGTCTTTAAATTCTGATTCGCGTAATTCATCAATGGCTTCGTTGAGGATTTTCTGGTACATCTCAAATCCAATATCCGAAATAAACCCACTTTGCTCTCCTCCCAAAAGATTTCCAGCGCCTCGAATATCTAAATCTTTCATGGCGATATTGAATCCTGATCCTAAATCAGAGAATTGAACCAAAGCTTCCAATCGTTTTCTAGCTTCAGAAGTCATGGCACTAGCTGAAGGTGCGATTAAGTAACAGAACCCTTTTGCGTTCGATCGACCAACTCGTCCTCGTAATTGGTGCAAATCACTAATTCCGAAATTCTGAGCATTGTTGATGATAATCGTGTTCGCATTCGAAATATCAATTCCAGATTCAACAATTGTTGTTGCCAAAAGGACATCAAATTCGTGATTAATGAAGCCCATCATCACTTTTTCAAGTGCTTTACCATCCATTTGCCCATGTCCAATTCCAACTCGAATCCCAGGACACAGACGTTGGATCATTCCCGCAACTTCTTTAATGTTTTGAAGACGATTATGGACGAAGAAAACCTGCCCTCCACGACTTGTTTCGTAAGCGATAGCATCACGAATTGTCTCTTCATTGAACTGGATAATTTCAGTCAGAACAGGACGTCTATTTGGCGGTGGAGTATTGATGATGCTTAAATCACGTGCTCCCATCAACGAAAATTGAAGCGTTCGTGGAATCGGTGTGGCTGTCAAAGTTAGGGTATCAACTGTCGCACGAAGAGTTTTTAATTTATCCTTAACTGAAACCCCAAACTTTTGTTCCTCATCAATGATGATAAGTCCAAGATCTTTGAATTTAACACGACTACTTGCCACGGCATGCGTCCCGATGAGAATGTCAATCTCTCCAGCCGCTAATTTTTTCAAAGTTTCCGTCGTTTCTTTTGTCGACTTAAATCGGTTGATGTAATCGATATTGCACGGAAGTCCCTCCAAACGCTCTTTGAAACTGCGATAATGCTGCATTGATAAAATGGTCGTTGGAACTAGAATTGCAACTTGTTTACTGTCAGCAACTGCTTTAAATGCAGCGCGAACGGCGATTTCTGTTTTTCCGAAACCAACATCACCACAAATCAAGCGGTCCATTGGTGTATTCGACTCCATATCCTCTTTTACGGCAATGGTTGCTTTTAATTGATCTGGAGTGTCTTCGTACATGAACGACGCTTCCAACTCATTTTGAAGATATGAATCCGGTGAATAAGCAAATCCAGGTTGACTTTTTCGTTTTGCATACAACTTGATGAGGTCGAATGCCAATTCCTTGATTTTCTTCTTCGTTTTCGCCTTTAAATTCGACCAGGCAGCAGTACCAAGTTTATTAACTTTAGGCGCTGTGCCATCTTTCCCTGTGAATTTAGAAATGCGATGTAAGGAGTGAATTCCAACATAAAGCACGTCATTATCACGATACAATAATCGAATAGCTTCTTGTGGTTTACCGTTAACATCTATAGTTTCAAGTCCAGAAAATTTCCCAACACCATGATCGATGTGCGTGACATAATCTCCGCTCTGAAGGTTATATATTTCTTTCAAAGTCAAGGCTTGTTTCGCCTGTCTGAATCCTTCTTTTAACCTGAATCGGTGGTATCTTTCAAACAGCTGATGATCGGTATAACAAACCAGTTTTAGCTCAGGAGAGATAAATCCCTCGTGAAAAGCTAAATGCATAGGTTCAAAAGTTACCTCATCGTTGACATCCTTAAAAATCTGCTCAAGTCGATCAATTTGTTTCGGTTGATTCGAAAAAATCAGTGTTGTAAATCCGTTTGATTTATGAGCGAGAATATCTTCTGCGAGTAATTCGAAGTTTTTGTTGAAACTCGGTTGTGGTTTGAAGTTAAACTCTTCAGTTAATACAGATTTGAATTGATTTTCCGTTCCAAACTCAATCACCGTTGCTGCTTCTAACTGTTCTTTTAACTCAGTAGAATGCAAAAATAAATGTGATGGAATAGTCGGTTTCGTTTCGGTTTCTAGCTTGTCGTATATTTCAACAGCCTTCTTGTATTCTTTGTCTAATTTGTCAATTGTTGTATCAAATGAATCGAGCCAAACAATCGCGGAGTCACCCAGTAATTCCAAGAAAGACACATTTTCCTCTTGCATCATTGACCCTTGAACATTCGGAACGATATTAAAGAATTGATGTGTGTTAATCGATAACTGTGTACTTGCATCGAAGGTTCTGATGCTTTCTACATCGTCACCAAAGAACTCAATTCGATAGGGGTGATCATTTGAGAAAGAAAATACATCTACAATTCCACCACGAATAGAAAACTGACCTGGTTCATAGACGAAATCTACTCGCTCAAAATTTAATTCAAGCAAAGTTTCATTGATAAAATCTATGGAGTACGATTTTCCGTTTTCAAGCTTCAGTGTATGCTTATGAAGGTTCTTTTTCGAAGGGATTCTTTCAAACAAGGCCTTCGGATAGGTTACGACCCATGAATTATTTCCGTTGGCGATTTTCTCTAATACTTCAGCACGAGCGACAACATTGGCATTGTCTGTTTTTTCTATCTGATACGGTACACGATAAGAAGCCGGATAAAAAAGAATCGATTGTTTCTCGTCGGGAAAAAGTCCTTGAAGGTCATTTAAAAAATACGCAGCTTGTTCTTTATCGTGAAGAATAAACACGTGGTTTCCTGGCGCTTGGGTTGCAACGGAAGATGCACAAATCGCACGTGACGATCCAATTAAGCCTTTCCAATTAACTTTCGAACCAACGATTTGTAATTCATTCGCCGTTCGATCTATTTCAGGTAGTTTGGAAAAGTTTTTCTTGAATTCGTCTAAATGCATTTAGTTTTATTATTGTAAGTGTGACATGGCTTGTTCGACCATTTTTTTCGATCCAATAAATAGTGGAACTCTTTGGTGAAGTCTTGATGGTTGAATCGAAAGAATTCTGTCTTTTCCAGTAGTTGCTAATCCACCTGCTTGTTCTGCAATGAATGCTAATGGATTTGCTTCATACAACAAACGAAGTTTTCCTTCTGGATCAACCGTTGTTGCAGGGTAGATGTAAATACCACCTTTAATTAAGTTTCTGTGGAAGTCAGCGACAAGTGAACCGATGTAGCGGCCAGAGTATGGTCTACTCGCACCTTCCAAAATCTGTTGACATGTGGATTGAATGTAAGATTTAATTCCTGGATCACAGATATTGATATTACCTTCATTCATGGCGTAGATGCGACCAGTTTCAGGCATTTTCATATTCGGATGAGACAAGCAGAATTCACCAATAAAAGGATCAAGTGTAAATCCATTTACTCCTTTTCCTGTTGTATAAACCAACATGGTTGAAGAACCGTAGATTACATAACCTGCAGCAATCTGCTCGTGACCTGCTTGCATCATGTCTTCTAGCGTTGCTTCGGTCCCCACTTCACTTTTTCGTCTGAAAATTGAGAAAATCGTTCCGATAGAAACATTGACATCAATATTAGAAGATCCATCGAGTGGATCAAAAAGCACTACATATTTTCCTTTCTTAGAAAACTCCGAATCAAAAGCCATGAAATCGTCATTTTCTTCAGAAGCAATTCCACAAACTTCTCCACCAGCTTTGAAAATATTGATGAATTGTTGGTCGGCGATTACATCTAATTTTTGTTGTTCTTCACCTTGAACGTTGGTACTTCCTTGAGCACCTAAAAAGTTCTCCAAAAGTCCAGCTCTACGAACATCTTTGCTCACTACTTTTGCAGCGATAGCGATATCACTTAATAATCGAGACAATTCACCAGAAGCAAACGGAAAATCTGCTTGTCGGTCCATAATAAATTCGTGAAGCGTTGTAACTTTTGACATTGATCTAAAATTTGTGGCAAATATCGGTAAAATCAATCATTTGAGGAATTATCCAACTTGCTTTTACCGTACAAAAACAAAAAAGCCGACCCTAAGGCCGGCTTTCATTCAGAAGTTAAACTTCTTATTTCTTAACAAACTTCTTCGTTACTTTCGTTCCGTTTGCGTAGATATTTGCGTAATAAACACCAGTTGCAAGAGCAGCTGTGTTGATAGCAGCAGTATGTGATCCTTGAGCTTTAGCTCCTTCGTTCACTGTTGCGATTACTTTTCCTGTGATGTCAACAACCTCAACAGTTACATCAGATGCAGAAGCAACAGCATAATTTACTGTCAACTCTTCTGAAACTGGGTTAGGGTAGATAGAAACACCAACGATTTGGTTGTTTTCTTCTAAGCTAACTGTGTTAGAAGCTGGGTCCATGTTCATGCGAACAGCAGGAGTATTTGTTGTGTAGTACCATGTGTCATCAGCAACATCGTACAAGAAACAAGTTTGTGCGTAAGTATCACCAGCAGTACCAATAACAGCATCACCAGCATCGTTAACAACAGACACTAAGTAAGTTGCACCAGCAGTAAGTGGAGCTCCAGCCTGACCATTGTATGCATAGTCAAGGTTGATCCATTGGTTAAGATCTGATGAAGTTACTGTGTGAGGTAATGACTCATCGATGAAGATCAATCCAGATGCCAAAGAAGTAGCGTTTGGATCCAACTCATAAATACGAGCAACAACTTCAGAACCAATTTGTGTAGCTGATGCAATGTAGATATCAGAACTGTATGCGTTTCCAGCAGTAACAACATCAAAGAAGTTACCTAATACGTAACCAACATCTTGGTTGTCGAATCCTCCGTCGATAGTTCCGTTATCACGAGCATAGATATAATCTGTAATTGCTACTGTGAATGGAGAGAAATCATTGTTTGCTGGTGTGATATCAGTCTCATCTTGGTAGATACCCCATGCGAAGTCATAAGAACCAACTGTCGCAGCTGGAGTGAAAGATGTAGATAAAGTATCAGATTGACCAGGAGTCATTGTGATAGGTGTACTTGAAGCTGTAGAAGCTCCTGAGTTGATATCAACATCTAACGCAACGTTAGTTTGGTTGTTATTTCCATTGTTGAAAGCAATCCCTTCAAAGTCGATAGCTTGAACTTGGCTAGTTGGGATTTGGTAGTACTCCAATCCTAAAGATCCCCAGTATGGTTGTGATGCAATAATGTCATTTGGCTCAGCCTCAACTACATTAATATCATCAAACGCCCAGTAATAGTGGCTGTTGTTTGATCCACCGTTCCAAACGAATTTCAACATCATGCTTGATGCACCTCCGATTTCAGCAGAAACGTTAGCTGCAGCTGCATATCCTCCACTATATGCTGAGTATGCAGTGTTTGTTGGTGTACCAACCCCGAATGGGTAAGTAGCAGACCATGTAGTACCTCCATCGGTAGAAACTTGTACACCGATATCTAAAGTACTTTCACAACAGTATCTGAAGTCTGTTTCGATCTCAACGATTGCAGTTGAAAAACCTGTCATTGGAATAGATGGAGAGATCAATTCACCAACTAATGGAGAATAACTAGGACTTGTAATATAGTTAACAGAATCAGAATCAAATAACATGAATCCATCTGTTAATGTTGATGGTGTGAAAGCAGGCGTTCCAGTAGACCACTCACCACTTGTTGTGTAGAAACTGTGTTTCCAAACGTTCCCGTTAGAACCAGCTGATGTCCATGTACCGTTAGGTGTAACAAACGATGGACCAGCAGTTGATGCAGGACCAGTTGCTCCGATGTTAAACGTTTCTGTCCAAATTACCGCTTTAGATGATGCGGCTGGTGTGTTAATAATTGGTTTAACTCCTTGTTCAACAGATGGTCTTGCTTTCCCGAAAGCTTGAGTTCCTCCTACCTGAGCAAAAGTACCTCCAGCAACGAAAGAAGCCATCGCAAGACTTAAGTAAATTTTTTTCATAATAATTTTATTTGCGTCCCAAATATACAAGTTAATTAACTCTTTAACCAACAGATGAATCGATATAATTCATCGATCAATCAAAAAAGGTAGCTTTTCACGTATCTCTGTAAGACTCTTTAGTTTTATAACAAACGATTGAACTGTCTCTTTGGTTGGAAGCTCAATTACTTTCCCTAGAGCATCGGCAAATAAAGAGTCACCGGAGTATTTAATTCCATTGTCATCACTTCCAAAACGATTAACTCCAAAAACATACGATTGATTTTCAATTGCTCGCGCGTTTAATAGTGTTTTCCAATGAACAGACCTTTTTTCTGGCCAATTTGCCACATACAAAATGACATCGTATTTGGGTCGGCCATCAATGATCTCATTTCGAACTATTTCTGGAAATCTTAAGTCATAACATATTTGTAGTTGGAATTTCCATCCTTCATAGTCTACAATTGTTTCTGAAACTCCATTGTTGAAGTGTTTATCTTCACCTGCAAGTCCAAACGTTTTTCGCTTATCATAGTGTTTTAATCTACCGTCAGGATAAATGAAAACACCTCTATTGTAAAATCCACCTCCATCTTCAATCATTAGTGAGGTATAAACAGCTGCATTTTTATTTTTCGCTAATTCTTTGAGCCAAGCAATGCTTTTTCCGTCCATACTTTCACTAAACTCTGTGTTCATTGAGAAGCAAGTGTTGAACATCTCTGGAAGCAGAATTAAATCAGAATCTACATTTTGAAGAAGGTTGATGTAATTTTCAAAATTACCCTCTTTATCTTCCCATTTTTGGTCAGCTTGAACCAGTGTAACTTTTATATCACGCATAATTTCTCGGTGGCTTTAATTAATGTTTCATCGTCTTTAGCAAAGCAAAAACGAATAACTTTTTGGTCATTCTGATCCTCATTAAAAACAGAAAAAGGAATCGCTGCGACACCGTGATCAATGGTTAGTGATCGACAAAACTCCACATCTGACTGGTCTGAAATTTGTGAATAATCTGCTGTCTGAAAATAGGTTCCCTCGCAAGGCAATAAATTAAATCGACTTTTTCCCATTTGAGATTTAAACAATTGCTGTTTTTGATGGTAAAAAGAACCTAAGTCACTCGGATCTTTCACTTTCAAATACTCAGAAAGAGCAAATTGTGCCAAACTATTCACCGAAAACACATTAAACTGATGTACTTTCTTTATTTCATTCATTAATTTTTGAGGAGCAGTTATGTAGCCTATTTTCCATCCTGTTATATGGAAGGTTTTTCCAAAAGAAGAAACACTTATAGCCTTGTCGAATAATGAAGGGTACAAATGAACCGATAAGTGTTTCTGCTCAAAAGTGATGTATTCGTATACTTCATCGGACAGAATTAGTAGATTTTTCCATCTTGAAGCAAGTTTTTCTAATTGAGACATATCGTCTTTAGACCAAATTCTACCTGAAGGATTATGTGGATTATTGATGATGAGCATTTTCGTTTTTTCGGAAATGGCATCATTTATTTTATCCCAATCAGGCATAAAAGTGTCATCTAACGAAATATGAACGGGGCTACCACCAGCAAGTCGAATGGCGGGGTCATAACAGTCGTAACTAGGATCTAAAATCACCACTTCATCACCACGGTCAATTAATGCAGTAATTGCAGTAAAAATCGCTTGCGTTGCTCCAGCAGTTACAATTAGCTCTTCTCCTGGAGTAATTGTTCGACCATAGCTTCGTTTAATTAGTGCTGAAATTTGATCAAGCAATTCAGGTGAGCCAGGCATTGGCATGTATTGATGTACATTTTCGAATGCGGCCTTTTCCACTATTTCAAGAAGCTTTTCATCTACCGGAAAGTTTGGAAATCCTTGCGACAAATTAATCGCATTATGCTCGTTGGCCAACTTCGACATTACTGTAAAAATGGTAGTTCCAACGTGAGGAAGTTTTGACATACTTTTTATTCTAAAAATAAGAGAAAAATGACGGTTGACAATGGATTTATTCAATCACTGATACTTGTGCATTATTGATATTCTAATTTCTATTTAACTAAGGTCAGAGTATTAATCGCATTCCTGAAAGGCTTTAATAAATAAAGTTTCTGAACCCGCTTTCAAACCCAATAAAACACCCGTAAAAAATCTTATAAAAACTGTTTAGTAAACGATTTAACGGAGATTATAATCATCATTTTTACTGATTATAATCATCTTTTTTTGGGGCCTTTTATCCCAACTTTGTAGAGTTAATATTTCACTTATGATAACTCACTTACTCTCTAACGTACGTTACGTACGAACTTTGTTGTTGTGGAGTTTAATCTTCATTACCAAGCTCTCACTATCTCAAACGGTAACACAAATCCCGGCAATCCCTGAATGTGATTCAATAGTGCCAACCTTTCAAATTGATTTATCAGGAAGTCCAATTGATTCTGCGGTAACGGATGATATTATTCGTCAAGGACTTTGTTGTTCATCAACCAGTCCAGATAAGTACCTAGCATTTTATGTCACGTTGCATCCAGATGTAGCTATGATAGAAGTCGGGATTGCGGAAGGAGCAGATCCATCTGGTTCTGGTGAGTACTATGTTGTTTCGGGTGGAGACTTAATCAACCCAGGAGCTTGTGGAACTGCTACACCAGGTGGACAGTCTACTTGTATAACAGGACCTGGACCACATAAAATTGCATACAATAAACCTGGAGGAAATGCGGTAAAATTTTATGTCAAACAGATTCCAAAACCGATCTTCCCACAAAATGATACCACACGTGTAGACTGTTATCTTCCTTTGAATGTATATGGGTTGACGGATATTAGCATCACTTCAATAAATTCATCAACAGGAGTAACAACATCAGGGTTTTATAATGACTTACTGAGTTGCACTAATTGTAGTAATCCTGTATTCAACCCAGGAGCGGGTACACCAGAATGGATTGATTACGTAATTACTGGTACACAACAAGCAGCAACAATCTGTGGAACGTATGTGAGTACTGATACAGTCCGTCTTTACACTATGGACTTACTAGACGTTTCATATACACCATCACTTGCTGAGTTTTGTTCAGGAGGAAGTGTAGATATGACGGCTACGGCAACAGGTGGTGATGGAAATTACACTTACGAATGGTTTACGAGTGGAGGAACATTAGTTTCATCTACGAATACATACTCCGCAATTACTCAAGACATTTATCAATTAGAAGTAAATGACGGATTAAGTTCTTCAACTTGTCCCGCGGCGATCATCCCGGTTAATGTGATCGAAGGAGTTCCTCCAACTGCGAATGCTGGAGTTGATCAAACTGTTTGTGCTACAAGTCCAAATGCATTTCTTGCGGGAAGTGTTACAGATGCGACTGGAGGAATTTGGTCTGGAGGAAATGGAACTTTTAATCCAAACGGATCTTCATTATTAACGGTTTATACTCCGACAAATACAGAAATCGCGGCGGGATCAGTGACCCTAACTTTAACATCAACTGGAGCTGGTGGTGGATGCCCGGAAGCGAGTGATGATATCACAATCTTTTTCTCTGATACGGTATTTGTATCCCCATCATTTGATCCAGTTACATGTAACGGTGATACTACAAATGTTTATGCAAATGTTTCTGGAGGAAGTCCGGGTTATTCTTACAGCTGGAGTACTGGAAGTAATTCTTCCACAATAAACGAGCCTTCAGGAACTTACAGTGTAACTGTTTCGGATATATACGGTTGCTCAGTAACAGGGTCAATAACAGTTGTAGAGCCACCTTCCTTATTCTTAATAATGACGAGCACAAATACATCAACTGATTTAGCGTGTGATGGAACTGCGACTGTTTCTATTTCTGGAGGTGTTGCGCCTTATACTGTACTTTGGGATAATACTCAAACGACTTTAACAGCAACAGGTTTGTGTTATGGAATTTCTACTGTTACAGTTACAGATGCGAATGGATGTCAAATTCAAGGAAGTGTTGTGGTGAATAATCCAACGTGTTCAGCTTTTGATGTAACTGCAACAAATACTGATGTTGATTGTTATGGAGATTCAGATGCACAAGCATTCTCTTTTCCAACTGGAGGAACATTGCCATATAGTTATGAATGGAATACTTTCCCTATTCAGTCGACTCAAAATGCAACTGGTTTGTCGGCAGGGACGCATACAGTTACAGTTACAGATGCAAATGGATGTATCGATTTAGCGTCCGTTACTGTTCAACAACCAACAGTGATAACAAATACAATGACTCATGTCGACGTAACGACAATTGGTGGAAATAATGGATCTGCCACGGCTAACCCTCTAGGAGGAACACCAGGTTATACTTATTCTTGGGTTCCTACTTCACAGACTACGCAAACGGCCATGAATTTATTTGCAGGCACTTATTACGTGAGTATTCAAGATGGAAATTCTTGTCTAAAATCCGATAGTGTGCAAATTAACGAGCCTCCATGTAACGACTTTATGTTGGGTGTAAATACTACAGATATTTCTTGCTTCGGGTTGACAGATGGTACTGCAAATGTTGTCATCGCTCAAGGGACAGCCCCATATTCAATTACATGGTCGAGTGGGCAAACAGATGTGACAAGTGTTTCTGGACTATCAGCAGGAACTTATACGGTAACTGTAACAGATGCTTCGAATTGTACTACGTTTGAAACATTCGATATCGTTGAACCGAATCAATTGACAATTGGAATAGTTCCAACTAATGTTTCCTGTTATGGAGCTGGAGATGGAACGATAGATGTCACTGTTTCAGGTGGGGTTTATCCATATACTTACACATGGACGTACGGAGCTGCCACAATCGCAAATTATGAAGATCTTGAGAATTTAATTCCGGGAACATACTCGATCAAAGTAAAAGATGCCAACGGATGTCGAGTTTCAGGAAGTAGAGGAATAACTCAACCAAATCCAATTGCAGCAACATTTGAAAGTCATGATATTCTTTGTAATGGAAGTGTTGATGGAGCAATCGATGCCACTGTAAGTGGAGGAATTTTGCCTTATTCATATTCATGGACAGGACCGAATGGATTTACGAGCTCATCTCAAGATATAACAGGACTAGAATATGGACTTTACAATCTTACAATCTCAGATGGAAATGGTTGTCTTAAAAATGATATTGTTCAAGGTTTCATTAATGAACCTGAAGTAGTTCAAATTGAATCGTATACAATTCCATGTCCTGTACCCGGGGCAAATGAAGTATTAGTTACAGTTGATTCTGTTTCTGGTGGTTCATGGGGTGTTTACGATATATCTTTCGATGGAGGAACAACATTCCAACCAACTGGAGATTATGATGCCTTACTAGCATTAGATGCTTCTTACGATATTGAAGCAAGAGATAGCAATGGGTGTGTGGTAGCTTTGCCGATAACAATTAACATCGATCCAAAGGTGGAGATTTTAGCGGTTGATTTTGACCCATGTATTTCTGTTGGAACGACTGATATCAATATTACGGTAAGTCCTGCCGGAGGAGATGGAGGTCCTTATGAAGTTTCTACGGATGGTGGAGTTAGCTTTAATCCAGTTGGAGTTTATACAATGTCAGTTCCTGTTGGGAATTCATATTCAGTTGTTATTAGAGATGGAAAGGGCTGTAATTCACTTCCATTTGATATATTAATTCCATCTGCATTTGATGCGAATGCTACTTTAACAGCTGAGGTGAGTTGTGGTGGAGCATCAGATGGAGCTATCGATCTCACAGTTTCTGGAGGAACCTCGCCATACACTTATTCTTGGTCAGGCCCTTCTGGCTTTACGAGTTCTCTCGAAGATATTTCAGGATTAGTTGCTGGAACATACAATGTTTCCGTATTGGATGATAGTAGTTGTGTTACTTCAACATCAATCACAGTAACAACAACACCAGATGTAACACCGCCAACCATCTTAACTTGTGGGGCCGGTGATCAAAGTGAATTTACGGACCCAAATGGGTGTTATTTTACGAACATTGGGACAGCTTGGGATGCAACTGCTTCAGATAATTGTGTGGTGAGTTCTATTACATACAATTTAACGGGAGCAACGACTGGATCGGGAGTTTCATTGGATGGAGTACAGTTTAATATTGGAGTTACTACGGTTACTTGGACAGTCCTCGACGGTTCAGGAAACTCAGCTACTTGTAGCTTCAATGTAACAGTAGCCGATAATGAGCTGCCAGTTATTTCATCTTGTGGTGCAACAGGAACTCAAACTGTAAATACGGATTCGGGTGTGTGTACGTACACATTATCTGGAACTGGATGGGATGCCATTGCAACTGACAACTGTACGGTGAGCTCAGTAAGTTATGTTTTAACTGGAGCAACAACAGGATCAGGCTCAACATTAGATGGTGTAGTCTTTAATCAAGGAACAACAACGGTAACATGGATAGTAACGGATGCAGCTGGAAATTACTCTGATTGTACATTCGATGTGGCTGTGATTGATGTTGAACAACCAGTTATTTCATCATGCGGTGCTACAGGAACACAAACCGTTTCTTCTAATTCTGGAGTTTGTAATTATACGCACTCTGGAACTGGTTGGAATGCCATCGCAAATGATAATTGTACCGTTAGTTCTGTTATTTACACTTTATCTGGTGCCACAATTGGATCTGGAACATCTTTAGATGGTGCGGTATTTAACTTAGGAACAACAACGGTAACATGGACAGTAACTGATGCAGCTGGAAATAATTCTACGTGTACTTTTGATGTGAATGTAGTCGACACAGAACTACCACAAATCTCATCATGCGGTCCGAGTGGTAATCAAACAGTAAATGCCAATCTTGGAACATGCACTTATACTTATTCTGGAACGGGATGGAATGCTCAAGCAACAGATAATTGTTCGGTAAGCAGTATTGTATATACATTGACTGGTGCGACTACCGGATCAGGGACATCATTAAATGGAGTTTCATTCAACCTTGGAACAACGTTGGTTACTTGGACTGTTACGGATGGCTCAGGAAATACATCAACTTGTTCATTCTCGGTTACAGTTGAAGATGATCAAGATCCAGTTATCTTATCATGTGGTGCTGCAGGAACACAAAATGTAAGTACTGATTTGGGAACTTGTTCTTATACGCAGATGGGGACTGGTTGGGATGCAACAGCAACCGATAATTGTTCGATTGGATCACTTCAATATAGCTTGTTTGGTGCAACAACAGGATCAGGTTCTAGTTTAGACGGAGTTACTTTCGCTCAAGGTACAACATTGGTGACTTGGACAGTTACGGATGGTTCAGGAAATACTGCTTCTTGTTCATTCTCAGTGATTGTGTCGGATAACGAAACACCTATCATTTCTAACTGCCCTTCAAATATTTCAGTTTCTAACGATAATGCAAATTGTGGAGCTGTGGTTACATGGACTCCGCCAACATATACGGATAATTGTGGTGCTACCATGACTTCAACTCACAATCCGGGAGATTTCTTCCCAGTTGGAACAACTACTGTTACTTACACGGTAACTGATGGAAATAATAACGTGAGTTCTTGTGTATTTGACGTCACAGTGAACGATGCAGAATTACCTCAAATAACTTGTCAAACAGACTATGAAAGTTGTGATTCACTCGTGAACTTCTCAACGCCAAATGCTACTGATAACTGTGGTGTGGTGTCTGTAACTCAAATCGCTGGAATGCCAAGTGGATCTGTCTTCCCAGTTGGAACAACAGTCGTTACTTTCGAAGCACTCGATGTTCACGGAAACACAAGTACATGTTCTTTCAATGTAATCATAAATCCAACACCTGAACTTTCAGTTTCTACAACAGATGTGAGTTGTAATTCAGCTGGTGATGGAGCGATTGATTTAACCGTGACAAATGGTAGCGTTCCTTATAGTTACTCATGGTCGAATGGTGCATCTACTGAAGATTTAACTTCTCTACAACCTGGTTCTTACAGTGTTCAAGTAACGGATTTGAATGGATGTAGTGCCTCGATTTCAGCATTAATTACAGAACCTGATCAATTAACATTGAATAAGGAAGTTCAACACGTAAGTTGTTTTGGTGGAGATAACGGAGAAATAGACATCACTGTAGCTGGAGGTACATTACCTTATTTATACAGTTGGAGTAATGGTGAAGTGGGCGAGGACATCGATAGTCTGCTTATTGGAACGTACGTAGTCACAGTGACTGACGCCAATGGTTGCCAAATTGAGAATACAACGACAATTACACAACCGACAGAAATTAATATTCTTACAACTTCATACGATGCGACTTGTGATGCACCAAACGGTTCAATTCAAACATTAATAACGGGAGGGGTGACTCCATACTCGTACTTATGGGATACAGGAGCGACAACTGCGAATTTGAACAATGTTATTGGTGGAAATTATACACTGACTGTTACTGATGCTAACGGATGTATATCTGCAGTGCAAGATAGCGTAAACTCGACATCGAACATAAGTATTGTAGTTTATCCAAGTGATGTACTTTGTAATGGAGATGACAATGGATCGGCAATTGTCGCTATTGAATCAGGGAACGCTCCATTCACATACGATTGGTCGACTGGAAATACGGGTAATCAAGTGACAGGTCTTTTTGCTGGAAATTATGATGTTACAGTGACCGATAATTTCGGTTGTCAGCAAACAGTCAATTTCGACATCTTTGAACCAGACCCTTTAACACTTGAATTGTTCAGTCCTGAAAATCTGCCAGGATACAATATTAGTATCTATGGTGGATCAGATGGTTCAATTGAATCTACAGTAGATGGTGGAACGGACCCTTACTTCTATCTATGGTCGAATGGTGCTACAACACCTGGAATTTATGGACTTACGTCTGGAATCTACTATTTGACAGTAACAGATGACAATGGATGTACGTTGACTAATTCGATTCGAATAACTGAACCGGATGTGCTCGAAATGCCAGAAGGTGTTTCTCCAAATGGTGACTACGACAATGACTTCTTCGTTGTGAAAGGCTTAGAAAGCTATCCCGAAAATGACATCACTATCTACAATAGGTGGGGAAATATAGTATACCAAGAAAGTGGTTATGAAAACGATTGGTATGGTCAGAACAACAAAGATGAATTGTTGCCTGATGGAACTTACTTCGTGATTCTGAATGCACACACGGAGGAAGAAACAAAAACACTTACAGGATACATAGACCTAAGAAGAAGTAAATAAGATGTTGAACACTAACAAGATGAAAATGAAAAATCTAATTACAATATGTGCAATGATCTTCTTCTTCGGAGGTTCAGCTTTAGCACAACAAGATGCAATGTTAACGCAATATATGTTCAATGGACTTTACCTGAATCCAGCTTATGCAGGATCTCACGAATATTGGACATCAACTTTTACTTACCGTTCTCAATGGACGGGAGCCCAATTTGATGGTGCGCCTCAAACTGCTGTGGCAGCTGTTGATGGTCCTATTCGAGGTGAAAATATGGGACTTGGGTTCATTTTTTCTCACGATAGAATTGGTGTGACTCACACAAACACTTTTTTGGCAAATTACGCATATCAGCTCAAGTTTAAGAATAAGTCGAAATTGGCTTTCGGATTAAACATGGGTGTTTCTCAGTTTGATGCACGACTTCAAGATGTATTGATTTGGGACGAAGAGGATGTGGTGTACGAAAGTAATCTGATTAAAATGGTTCCCCGCTTCGGAATGGGAGCGTACTACTTCTCTGACAATTATTATGTTGGACTTTCAGTACCTACCCTTATTGCCTACGAAGATGGAAATGATTTCTCCTTAGATGTTTCGCAAGCTACGTTTTTAAGAAGACATTATTTGTTGACAGGTGGAGTCGTTTTGCCAGTTTCTGATGATGTTAAATTGAAACCTTCAGTTCTTGTAAAATACGTCCATAATGCGCCACTGGAAGGCGATTTAAACTTGAGCGCGGTATTCAAAGATGTATTCTGGGTGGGAGCCACATATAGAACAAATGACGCAGTGGCAGTGCTTGTTGAGTATCAATCAAACTCTTATTTTCGATTTGGTTACTCGTACGATATTACTGTTTCTGGATTGAGAGGATACCAAAATGGATCACATGAAATCATGATCGGAGTAGATTTCGGTAAAGACTTGAAGAAGATTAAAACACCTAGATATTTTTAAGATGAAAACATTAGTACGAATTATAATTCCAACGATCCTTTTTTTTACAATAGCGACGTCTTGTTCAGAAAGAAGAATTTATCAAGGAGACAGACATTACGATGCATGGGCGTATGCAGAAGCAATTCCTCACTACGAAAAGGTATACTTTAAAAATCCGATTAAGGATGTTGGTGAAAAGTTGGCGGACTGTTACTATAAAACAGGTCAGTTGGAGTCTGCTGAAGCGGTCTATGAAAAAGTTATTTCTTTATCAACAGAAAATAAAACCCAATATGTTAACTACGCAAAAGTGTTGATGGCAAATGGTAAATACGAAGAAGCAGAGGAAAAACTGAATGATTATCTAGGTGCATATCCAAATGATAAGGTGGCCTTGATGCTCTTAAAATCGTGCAACTCAATAAGCGACCGCTACATCGATACTACTTTGTATGAATTAACAGAAGTTGCAACAGGAGATTTCGTTAACTCATTCAGTGTGGCGCAGTATGAAGACAATATCGTTTTCGTTGGCGAGCAAAAACCATATGCAGGAAGAAAGAAAAATCCGTGGACTGGAAATTCTTATTTGAATTTGTATTCAATGGAAAAGTCTGAAGATGGTAACTGGCTGCAACCAAATCTTTTGAAAGGCGATATAAATGGTCCATTTCATGAAGGCCCAGCAAGCTTTAATTATGATGGAACGGAAGTTTATTTTACAAGAAGTAATTATTTCAAGCGCAAAATGACGGTCAATGAGGAGAGAGAAAATAACCTCAAAATCTTTAAAGCTTATCTAGTTGATGGTGAGTGGACCAATCTTGAGGAGTTACCATTCAACAGCGATGATTACTCTGTAGGTCACCCAGCACTAACGCCTTGTTGTTATACCCTCTATTTTGTTTCAGATATGCCGGGAGGCTTTGGTGGAACGGATTTGTACAGAACGGATTTAGTGGAGGGAAAATGGTCAGATCCTGAAAATCTTGGCGCCGATGTGAATACTGAAGGGAATGAAATGTTTCCTTATGTTGATGAAGACGGAACTTTATTTTTCTCTTCGGATGCACACAATTCAATGGGTGGTCTGGATGTTTTTATGACGTACTTTAATGGAGAAAGATGGGTACAGCCAGAGAACTTGAATTATCCAATCAATTCAAATAAAGACGACTTCGGATATGTTATTAATTTAGAATCTAATACTGGATTTATTTCTTCTTCACGAACAGACAAGGATAAAATCTACGAGTTCAGTAAACATGCTCCTACGTTCAATTTATTTGGATTTGCACATGAAAAAGGGAATCAAACTCCTGTGGAAGGTGTAGGTGTTGAAATCACCGATAACGAAACAGGAAAAGTGCTTCACGCAGTGAGCGGTGAGGATGGAAAGTTTGAAATTCGTCTAGAGCACGAAAAAGTGTACGGTTTGCTGTGTACAAAATTCGGTTGTTTCACACGAACGGATGAAATTTCAACCCAGGGACTTAAGTACTCACAAGACTTTTATGCTGACTTTGAGGTAGAACCGATCGTGATCAATAAACCAATTGTACTTGAAAATATCTATTACGATTTCGACAAATGGGATATTCGAGAAGATGCTGCTATCGAGCTCGATAAATTGGTGAAAATCTTGAAAGATAATCCTGAAATTGAAATTGAAATGGGTTCTCATACCGATGTGAGAGGTAGTGATATTTACAATCAACTTCTTTCAGAAAAAAGAGCTCATGCTGCAGTGGAATATCTAATCAGTAAGGGAATTGATCCAACGCGACTTACCTACAAAGGTTACGGTGAAACCATGCTCGTCAATGACTGTACAAACGAAGCTAAATGTGATGAAGCTCAGCATCAGGAAAACCGAAGAACTGAATTTAAAGTCACCAAGATTAGAGAATAAAGCAATTTAAAGGCCATCTTAACGATGGCTTTTTTATTTTTGAAACATGAAATATATCCTACCCCTAATGCTTGTTTTGGCTGCGTGCTCTGGAAATAACGATCCGTTTTGTGATTGTTTAAAGGCTGGAGAAGAGCTAAACGAATTTTCATCTACCTTATTTGAAGGTGAATTGACTACAGATGATGCCTCAAAAATGGCCGACTTACGTGAGAAAAAAGACAGTCTTTGTGAAAAGTACGAGACTATGGGTGGTCAAGAGTTAATGGAACTTCAAGAAAAGTGTAAATAATATGTTAGGGTTATTATTAGTATTCTTTCTTGGAAAGTGGTTTTATTCATTAGCTGAGAAATATAACAAACACAAATGGGGCTTTGCGATTTTAGGTGTTGTAACTTATTACGTTGGGACGTTTATAGCGGGAATTTTTATTGGAATAATTTCTGTGGTTGCAAATCTGGATTCTTTACTAGCATTACCCGATGTTGTTTTAGGATTAATAGCACTTCCTTTTGGCGTTTTGGCTGCCTGGGGCTTGTACAAAATTCTTGAGAACAACTGGAAAAAGCACGAAATAGAAAACCCAGCTGACCAACTTTTAGATGATCAACTGGGTGACATTTAATCTTAATTTTTATTGATATCGGTTGATTGGATCTTTGCTCTTTTGAACATTGAATCCAACGGAAACTCCTGCCATTCCGCCACCGCGGGTACTTGAGTAGAATACATTAACTGGAATGTTCAACGCTCCAGCTTTAAATGTTCTTCCGAAGGCAAATACCCAATTGGTAGAAAACTTAAAGCTTCCTCTTTTGTCAAGGTTGGATGAAAATGTATAAGAATCATCTTCTGATATTTCTTCAGGACTAGGCATAATAAATCCTGTATATGGATCATAATACGTAGAGTCGTCTCCATAATTTTCTGATGCATAAGTGTTCCAATCGCTTTCACTGAAGTAGTAGTTATCTCCTTTACCAAAGATATTTTGCGTATCGAAGAATCCATTCGATGTTCTTCTAATCGAGAATCCAGGTCCAAAGGCTAACTCCCAACCAGCTTTACCAAATCGGAATCCGTTTAATAAAGTGATAGAAGGGATGAAAACACCTTGTTCTAATCCTGAGATATTGAAGACTCCCTCAACAAGCGCAGAGAAATTCTCCGTACCAACATATTGCCCTTCGATTTGATATCCAATCATACTAACACCTGGAAAAATGTCTAATCCACCTTGAGCTTGCGGACGATTGGCAAATTCATTCATCGTTCCAACTAAATATGCATATCCAACTCTTGGACCTGAATTATTGATTTTCCCCACATTATTTGAAGTAATCAATTCATTATTGAATTTCAGGCGATCAACTAATGTTTTATCTGGTTCAATACTGTGCAATTCCTTTAATAAGATTTCAACCATGCGTTGCAATTCTTCTGGTTGATTATCAAATTCACGCACGATGGATTTATGCAAAGAACCCTTTTTGACATCAATCACCTTTAATGATATGGCAATCTTACCTGATAACCCATCGAATCGACCTGAAACAATGTAATCGGCGTTGAGTTTTTGCCCCATCAATGTCAAACAATTGATTCCGTAACAATCCGACATAAAAAGACTGCTGTCCTTTAGTACTTCAGCCATATCAAACTCATCATAGACAGAATAAATATCCATCTTAATTAGTTCGAGCTGAATTAGTTTAGAGGCTGTCACGTCATCAAAACTACCTAGATTGTTTACAAACGGCTTGGCAACCGCAATACTTGATTTTTCTGAGTTTTGCCCAAATGCTAATGCAACGAATAGCAAAACGACTGAGGTAATTATTCCTTTCATAGTGTAGAATTTTTCTTCAAACCTACGAGCTATTTCCGCGGGGAGATAATCGAATTGCGCAAGTGCACATTCTCAAGTTGCGAATTTCGCAAATAAGTAGTGAAGTGTTATAAAATGAAATTCTACAATTTTGGTCAATAAAAGAATGACTAAAATCAGTTAATTGCCTGATAAAAAATGTGTTGACTAGCTGAAAACGCTGTCTAATGCATCACAAAATGCATCGGCTGCAACTTGTAAGTGCTCTTTTGTATGTGCGATTGAAATAAATCCAACTTCGTATCCACTTGGTCCGATGTAAACACCACGATCGAGTAATTCTGCAAATAAATGTTTGAAACCATCCATGTTTGGATCAATTTGATCGGCCTTTTGAATACGTTTTTTTCCATCAAACGACAACCAGAAAACAGAACCAATGGTCACCATCTCGAAGTTGTATCCTTTATCTTTTGCGTGATCGTTGATCATTCCCACAAACCACTTTGTTCGAGCCTCTTGATCTTCATAGAAACCATCTTTGGCACATTCAGTCAGCTGAGCAATTCCCGCAGCCATCGCAACTGGGTTTCCAGATAAAGTTCCAGCTTGGTAAACAGGACCGTCAGGAGAAACGTGACTCATAATTTCGGCGCTTGCACCATAAGCTCCAACAGGAAGTCCACCACCAATGATTTTTCCATAAGTGATAATATCAGGCTTGATATTGTAGAGTCCAGCGGCACCGTTAAATCCAACTCTAAATCCAGAAATTACTTCATCGAAGAAGAGCAATGCACCGAATTTCGTACATGTTTCGCGAAGTTTCAATAAGAAAGTTTTGTCTTGAAGCAACAATCCATTGTTCGCTGGAATTGGTTCAATAATCACACAAGCGATATCGTCTCCATATTTTTCAAAACAAGATGCTAAAGCTTCTTCATCGTTTAACGGAAGGACTAATGTTTCGTTCGTGTATGCTTCAGGAACTCCAGCACTAGAAGATTCACCAAAAGTAACAAGTCCAGATCCAGCCTTAACTAACATGCTGTCAACATGACCGTGATAACATCCTTCGAATTTTACGACTTTGTTTCGACCGGTATAACCACGAGCTAATCGCAATGCCGACATCACCGCTTCAGTTCCCGAACTCGTAAATCGAATTTTATCAATAAATGGATTTCTTGAAAGGATGATCTCAGCCAATTCGTTTTCTTTTACGGTTGGTGTCCCGAAACTCGATCCGTTTTTCAATGTTTCAACAATTCCATTAAATACGTTAGGGTGATTGTGTCCTAAAATAAGTGGACCCCAACTGCAACAAAAATCGATGAATTCATTTCCATCTTCATCCCAAACCTTGCAACCATCACCTTTGTGCATGAATAATGGCGCTCCTTCTACAGATTTGAAAGCTCTTACCGGCGAATTCACTCCACCTGGAAAGTATTTTTTCGCTGTTTCAAATAGTTTTTCTGAAGTTGCTCTGGAAATAGATGTTTTTGTTTGCATACCCAATATTTTGCTACAAAATTACTTATTCTGTCGATCTTAACAAGGTTAGAATACAACATAGATCAAATTTAGATAAGTATTATTCGTTGCACTTCAAGCGTCCTTACGGTTCGAATTTTTATCTTTGGAGAAAACAAAATTTAACGCGCGAATGGAGTTCAAAAACACACTAGAATTTGCTCAAGAAATGGATCAAAAAGATCCGTTAAGAAGTTTTAGAGATCGATTTTATTTCCCAACTTTCCATAAGAATGAAGTGGTTTACTTTACTGGGAATTCACTCGGACTTCAGCCAAAAACAGTTCAATCTTACATCCAAGAAGAACTTGATGCTTGGGCAAAATATGGTGTTGAGGGACACTTTTTAGCTAAAAAACCTTGGTTTGCTTATCACGAAAATCTGACTGAGAAAGCAGCGAATGTGGTGGGTGCTTTGCCAGAAGAAGTGGTGGTAACTCATTCTTTAACAACGAATCTTCATCTGTTGATGGTGTCGTTTTATCGACCTGAAGGAAAGCGAAAGAAGATTTTGTGTGAGGCAAAAGCATTTCCAAGCGATCAGTATGCGTTAGAATCTCAAATGAAATTTCATGGTTTGGATCCAGCAACGGATTTGATCGAAATTGCACCGAGAGAAGGAGAAGAGTTGATTCGTGAAGAAGATATTTTTGACGCTATCGAAAAGTTTGGTGATGAGATCGCAATGATTATGATTGGTGGAGTAAATTATTACACTGGTCAGTTGTTCGATATGGAAGCGATCACAAAAGCTGGTCACAAAGTGGGAGCGACGGTTGGATTTGATCTAGCACACGCGGCTGGAAATATTAATTTGAAATTACACGATTGGGGTGTGGACTTCGCGGCTTGGTGTGGTTACAAATATTTGAATTCATCACCAGGTGGTGTGTCGGGAATGTTTGTTCATGAACGCCACGCAAATAGTCCAGAATTACCACGCTTTGCTGGTTGGTGGGGATACGATAAAGACACGCGCTTCCAAATGGAACCTGGTTTTAAACCAATGTACGGTGCAGAAGGATGGCAATTGAGTAATGCACCTGTTTTGGGAATGGCAGCTCATTTGGCTTCACTCGATATTTTTGCAGAAGCTGGAATGGATAGAATTGGTGAGAAACGCGATGTTTTGACTGGTTATTTAGAGTTTGTGATTGATACAATTTCTGAGGCCAATAAAGATCGTTGTACATTTGAGATCGTGACGCCACGCGATAAATCGAAACGAGGAGCACAATTGTCTATTTTAGCGCACGGCCAAGGGAAAGCCTTATTTGATGCGTTGAGCGATCAAGGAGTGGTAGCCGATTGGAGAGAGCCAAACGTAATTCGAATCGCACCAGCACCTTTATATAACTCTTTTGAGGATTGTTACCGATTTGGTCAGTATCTTCAAGCAGCAATTCAGTAATGGAAGAAACAACAATTACCATAGATCAATTAATTCGCCTGAAATATTCGGGAGCGATGAGTGATTTGTCGATGTACATGACATTGGCAATTCAAACAGGAGCGGTGTTGATCGGTGGAATTGTTATTTGGCGTATGAGTTCCCGAATTCACGCTAAAAAAAGAGCAGAAAGAAAACGTAATGCCTATTTCGATACACCGTATTCGAAAGGGTGGAAAAGAAAATAATATGAGTCAGGAAAACAAAAGTGCAATTATTGTTGGAGCCGGATTAGTCGGTTCACTTTGGGCTGTTTATTTGTCTAAAGCTGGATATAAAGTCACCATTTACGAGCGTCGTTCTGATATTCGAAAAGCGGAAATTAGCGCTGGAAAGTCGATTAACTTGGCTTTATCTGTTCGTGGTTGGAAAGCTTTGGATGAAGTAGGTGTTGGTGATGAGGTGCGTTCACTTGCGATTCCAATGACGGGTAGAATGATGCATAGCCTCGAAGGAGATTTGACGTATCAACCTTATGGTAAAGAAGGAGAAGCTATTTACTCGATTTCCAGAGGTGGAGTGAATGCCAAAATGATGGATATCGCTGAGGAACATGGAAATGCAACGATTCACTATAATCAACAATGTGTTGGAGTTGATCTTGACAAAGGAATTGTTCGATTGAAAAATAGTGAAACGGGAGAAACTTACGAAGATCAAGCGGATGTTGTTTTTGCTTGTGATGGTGCATTCTCTGCAGTTCGTTACAAAGGATTTCAGAAGTTGGATCGCTTCGATTTTAGTCAGGATTTTATCGATGATGGTTATCGCGAAATTTTACTTCCAGCGAATGAAGATGGGTCGTATAAATTGGAGAAGAATGCATTGCATATCTGGCCGCGTGGTAAATTTATGTTGATTGCTCTTCCTAACGAAGATGGATCATTCACGTGTACGTTGTTTATGCCATATGAAGGAGAAGGAGACTCATTTGAGAATTTAACATCGAAAGAAAAAGTAGACAGTTTCTTCAAATCGACTTTCCCAGATTTTTACGAAATGATGCCAAATATCGCTGATGCATGGGAAGATCACCCACTTTCGTCTTTGGCAATTATGCGTTCTTATCCTTGGCACAGAGGAAAGACGGCGTTGATGGGAGATGCAGCACACGCTACAGTTCCATTTTACGGTCAGGGAATGAATGGTGGATTCGAGGACTGCACGGTGATGTGGGAGTTGATGAAAAAACACAATGAGGATTGGGATAAAGTTTTTGCCGAATACAGTGTGGTACGTAAACCTGATGGTGATGCCCTGCAAGATCTTTCTAAGTACAATTACTTCGTAATGCGCGATTATGTGGCGGACCCGAAATTCTTATTGAGAAAGAAAATTGAAGCAAAATTCAGTAAATTGTATCCAGATAAGTGGCTACCGTTATATTCTCAGGTGACGTTCAGTAATATTCGTTATTCAGATGCTTTGAAAAATGGGAAGAATCAGTCCAAAATAATGGATCGTGTAATGGAAATGCCCGATATTGAGAAAAATTGGGACTCACCTGAAGTAATGAACCGAATTTTAGAAGAACTATGAGATCAATTATCAGTTTCATGATTGTCGCAACGGCATTTTCTGTGTCTGCTCAGCGCGATCTAACGCCATCGAAAAGAAGTCAAGCTTTTGGCTCGCGAGACTTACGTAACTTGAGTAATACAGGTTTACAGTTCCAATTGGGGCCAACATACACTTTTACGCGAAGAAGAAATATTGAAGAGTCATTTTCGAGTGGTGCAAATAATGGAAACTATACGATTGATCCTGCTGGAAGAATAGGTGGCTATGCCGAAATTGGATTGGCTCACTTTCCAAAAAAACGATCTGGACTTTCGTTGGCGCTGAAGACGGTTTTAGTCAGCTATTACGATTGGGGAGTTGGGTTTAAATATATCGGTGGAAAGGAATCAACCGCTGTAAACTTTCTTGATTCTAATGGTGATGTGATCAGAACGGATGAAGGTGAAGGGAAGTTTTACAACGGATATCTTTACGGTCGATTCAGTCTGCACAAAAACATTCACTTCGGTGGAAATAAGAACTTCTTTTTGGATAATTCACTTGGTGTAAATATCGATTACCGAATTATTACAGACGATCAAGAATCGGATTACCACAACGCATTTTCAACGATTTACTCGCCAGGAGTTTATTATCATAAACCATTTGTTGCGCAGTTGCATTATGGTTTGGGATTTGGATTTAGGTTGAGAAGAGGAACGTATTTGATTCCTGGCTTGAGAACACCAATTTTGGGAATTCACGAATGGAATAAAGGAAATCCATCATTGAAATGGTTCTCGTCGAATTACTGGCCGGTATTGTTTCACGTGAAAATTATCAATTTGTTCCAGAAAAGAAACAAAAGTGGTTGTCCACCTGTTGACACAAACGATGAAGATCGAAAGCGCAACGAAGAATTTATGCAAGGAAATTAAGATGAAGAAGATTTATCACTTAGCGAGCTGTAACACAAATCAGCGAATTTTAAAGGAAATCAATCCTGGAAAAGATGTTGAGTTACAAAACATCAAGGATGAAAATATCGATGCTGATACCTTAGATTGGATTAAGGAAAAAGTTGGATCTTACGAAGCATTATTTTCTAAGCGTGCCATGAAATTTCGTTCTATGGGATTGAATGAGATGAATCTGACGGAAGATGATTATCGAAAGTATTTGCTCGAAGAGTATACCTTCTTAAAACGTCCGTTTATGATCAATGGAGATGAAGTCTTTGTTGGAAATGCGAAAAAAACGGTGGAGGCCGCAGTTGAATCATTTAATAAGTAGATCATGAAAGAATTTTTGTTTACGATATTGTTAGTCGGATTTTTTGGAGCATGTTCTTCGACCGATAAAGTAATGGATACTCCAACTACAAGTTCTGAGGTGAGTGATTCAACCGATCTAGTCGAAGAGCCTCAGGATACAATTCCACGTCAAAAAATTACAAGGACATCAACGCATTTTTCTGTTTCGAAACCTGCAGCTAACCCAAAGGCGAAAAAAGAGAATATGTGATACCTTTCTCAACGATCCTGTTGTTTTTGTAGTCTCTCCCTGATTTTCTTGTCGTATCTTCGCGCCGATTTATGTCGAAGATTTTAAGAGCGCATATTGCCTTGTTTTTTGTGAACGCACTTTATGGTGCCAGTCACGTCATTGCTAAGGGTGTAATGCCAAATTACCTTACGCCGAATGTTTTTATTCTATTCCGGGCAGCGGGGGCGACATTTTTATTTTGGTTGGTAAAAGCATTCATGGTTCGCGAAAAAGTAGAACGTTCTGATCTGTTTTTACTCGCAGCTTCTGGTTTATTTGGAGTGACGGTCAATCAGTTGTGTTTCTTTCATGGACTAAACTTATCATCATCGATCAATTCCGGGATTATAATGACAGTTAATCCAATTTTGGTCGTTATTCTTTCATTTTTCATTCTCAAGGAACGAATTACTTGGCGGAAATCTGTGGGGATTGTAGTTGGAGCAACTGGAGCAGTGCTTCTAACATTAACAGCTGGAACAGCGGGTGGTGATTCAATCATTGGAGATTTATTCTTGTTTATCAATGCAGCTAGCTATGCCGTTTATTTGGTAATCGCTAAGCCACTGATGAAAAAGTACAGTCCACTTACAGTGATAACTTATGTGTTCACTTTTGGGTTGATCTTTATTCTTCTTTTCCCACCAGTTTTGGGTGATTTATTCTCAACAGAATTTGTGGAACTTCCTACTGACATTATCTGGAAAATAGTCTACGTAGTTGTAGGAGTTACATTTCTTACTTATCTACTCACGATGTATGGATTGAAGTACCTTTCGCCTTCCGTATCAAGTGCATATATTTATTTACAGCCGGTTTTGGTGATGTTTTTCGCTTTTCTGCTGGGTTGGCTAGGAATAGCAGACGATTATACTGATACAATTACCCTTGAAAAGATAGTATACATGCTTGTAATTTTTACAGGAGTTTATCTTAGTTCCTCAAGTAGTTTCTTATCTAAAACAAGGAAGAAAAACTAAATCTACAAGTCTAATTCATCGCGTTTTGCAGAATACAAAGCCAAGAAAATGATGGGTGGAATCATTGATATTAGTTGAAAAAATCCAATAACAATAAATGGTCCTATCAACATAAAAATAAGAGAGAACACAACTACAATGTAGTATAATAGAAGTGAGCTCACGTATAACTTGTATCCAAAATACCTGCGGTTCAGCATGAAAATGGCAGCGGCAATTGTACCTAAACTGCTAATGATTTTAACACTGAAGTATATATTCAAGGTGATTTGAGCATCAACGTTTTCTACATCAAATAGAAATAATTCTATACTTGATTTTACGATGATCCATAAGCTTCCTATGATTGTGAGAATGCACAGAGCGATTAAGCTACCACTTATTTTTCGGGTATTTTGCATAGAGTAAATTAAACATTTCTATTCACGCGTTGACCGTTTGAGAATAGTAAGATTAAAAATATACAAAGAACATATAGTGGTAAAAGGCTAACTGACTTAGTTTCCGTAAATTTGCAGCATGTTAAAATCAATGACAGGTTTTGGAAAGTCCACTGGGAGCTTCCAATCAAAAAAAGTTTCTGTAGAGATTCGCTCGCTAAATAGTAAATCGTTGGATCTAAATACGCGTATTGCGCATCAGTACAAAGAGTTAGAGCCAGAGATCAGAAAGTTTGTGGGTAAATCGCTAGGTCGTGGTAAAATCGATGTTTCGCTTTCGCTTGATAGCATGGGAGATGATAAGTCAGTTTCCATTAACAAGGAATTGGCAAAATCGTATTACAACGAGTTGAAAGATTTGTCCTCTGCAATTGGTCAAGAAACAGAAGATTATCTTCCTTTGATTATGCGCATGCCTGATATTTTTGATAATGAGAAGGAGGAGTTATCTGAAGAAGAGAAGAATTGGATTCTTGAATTAGTAAAGGAAGCTGCTTCAAACATTAATAATTTCAGAAGAAAAGAAGGTGAAGAACTCGAAAGAGAATTTCAAGATAGAATTAGTGAAATTCGATCACTTTTAGCTGAAATCCCGAAATACGAAAATGAACGTATCGAGATAATTCGTGAGCGAATGAAGAAAGGGTTAGAGGAAATCCAAAGTGGTTCCTACGACGATAATCGTTTCGAGCAAGAAATGATTTTCTATATCGAAAAATTGGATGTTTCAGAAGAGAAGATGCGTTTGGCAAATCACCTGAATTACTTCGAAGAAACAATGAAAAATGAAGAAGCTGGCAAGAAGTTAGGCTTCATTTCTCAAGAAATTGGTCGTGAAATAAATACGCTTGGAAGTAAGAGTAATCATGCCGAAATGCAAGTGCTTGTTATCGGAATGAAAGACAACCTTGAGAAAATAAAAGAGCAAATTTTAAACACTTTATAGAATTCTCCGTACAAGTGAGTATGAATCCGGATAAAAAAGGTAAATGTGTTATTTTTTCAGCACCATCTGGAGCAGGAAAAACCACAATTGTTCATCATTTATTAAAGCAAAATTTAGGACTAGAGTTCTCTGTTTCAGCGTGCAGCCGTGATCCTCGACCAAACGAAGTGGACGGAAAAGACTATCATTTCTTAGGAGTTGAAGGCTTCAAGCAGAAAATTGATGATGGTGCGTTTGTTGAATGGGAGGAAGTCTACACAAACAACTTTTACGGAACACTTAAGTCTGAATTGGAGCGCATTTGGGCAGATGGAAAGGCTGTAATTTTTGATGTTGACGTGATAGGAGGACTTAATCTTAAACGATTATTTCAAGAGGATGCGTTTGCTGTTTTCGTGAAACCTCCTAGCTATGAAGAACTGGAGCAACGTTTAAGAAAGAGAAGTACGGAGTCTGAGGATAAAATTGCTCAGCGAATGAGTAAAGCACGAAAAGAACTTGGCTTCGCAAGCGAGTTTGATGTAATTCTAGTAAATGACGATCTCACCACTGCATGTAACACTGCGGAAAGTCTAGTGAGAGATTTTTTGAATAAGTAATGAAAATAGGGTTGTATTTTGGGTCGTTTAATCCCATTCATGTGGGACATTTGATCATCGCCAATCATTTGGCAGATACAACTGAATTGGATCAAGTTTGGTTGGTCGTTTCACCACACAATCCACACAAGGAGAAAAAATCGTTATTGGCGGATCATCATCGTTTGGCTTTGGTGAGAGAAGCTATTGAAGAAAACGATAAATTACATGCTAGCGACATCGAATTTCATCTTCCTCAACCAAGTTATACAGCCACTACGCTGACTTATTTGAAAGATAAGTATCCAGAGCACGATTTCAGTTTGATCATGGGAGAGGACAATCTTCGCACCTTCCACAAGTGGTTTAATTTTGAGACAATTCTTAATAATCACTCTATTTTCGTCTATCCAAGAGCTTATACAGTTCAAGAAAAGCAGAGCGATTTTGTATCAGAAAATCAATTAGAAGATCATAAGAACGTCACCGTTTTGGATCATGCTCCAGTTATGAATATTTCTTCGAGCTTTATTCGAAAACAAATTCAAAAAGGAAAAGACGTACGTTATTTACTCTCGGAGCCGGTTTTAAAATACGTGGAAGAAATGAACTTCTATCGTTGAGTAGAATACTTCCGCATCCAATAAGTAATAAAGAATGTTCCGACAACTGTAGGCGCCAACCATCCGTATATTCCAGGGATTAATTGATTTACAACAACAAATGCGGTAACAGCTGAAATGTAAGCTCCAGTTATTTTACCAATATGAAGTCGAATTTTACCCTCGAAGAGTTTTTCTTCATTCTTAAATAACATCAAATCTTGGATAGCAAGGGCAATTCCAATTCCAGCGAAAACTGAGAGAACAATATTGATTTGGCCGAAGAAAATGATCGGATAAAAGATCATCAACAAACCGGTGAAAATCATCAGCAAAGCAACGATTTTGTCGAACAACAATGATTGTCCCTTTTTAAGCTTCGTAGCGCGATAACCGCCAATGGTCAGGTAGAGAGAGAAAATTCCAATTGCCAATAAAAATGGACTTTGATGATTTTCTTGAACGGAAACGAAAATAGCAGTGATCGCCGATAGAATCATGCTAATCACAAAGACTTTACCTGATTTTCTATGTAATTGTCCGCCTTTTTTACTTGAAATTGAAATCAAACCAGTCAGCAAGGCAATTCCACCCAATCCTGCATGAGTGTATATTAATCCTTGAATGAATGATTCCCAATTCATTTTAGATGGACATTTCAGGAACGTGATCTGGGATTACCAAATCACCTTCAGTCGCCGCTTGGATCTCCTCAACAGAAACTCCAGGAGCTCTTTCAACTAAATGGAACTTTCCATCTTTAATTTCAAGAACAGCTAAGTTAGTTACGATTTTGCTTACGCACTGAACCCCGGTTAATGGAAGTGAACATTGTTTCAAAAGCTTCGATTCACCAGCGCGATTAGTATGCATCATAGCAACGATAATATTATCAGCAGAAGCTACTAAGTCCATCGCTCCCCCCATTCCTTTTACCATTTTACCTGGGATTTTCCAGTTGGCGATATCACCATTTTGTGCAACTTCCATTGCTCCCAATACAGTAAGTTGAACGTGTTGACCACGGATCATTGCAAATGAAGTGGCCGAGTCGAAAAATACTGCTCCTTTACGCGCAGTGATTGTTTGCTTTCCCGCGTTGATTAAATCAGCATCTTCTTCACCATCAAAAGGGAATGGTCCCATTCCTAAAATTCCATTTTCTGATTGAAATTCAACTTCAATTCCTTCTGGAATGTAGTTCGCGACCAAAGTTGGAATTCCAATTCCAAGATTAACGTACCATCCGTCTCTTAATTCTTGAGCGATTCGTTTTGCTATTCCTGTTTTATCTAGACTCATTTTCTGGTGATTTTAGTTCTGAAATTTTGCAAGAAGCATTGAGTAATTCAACATCATGCAAACCTCTATTCCAAAGATATACTTTTATTTGTTTTTCTTTCGGGTTGATACTTTCCAAAATAAAGTGGTGATTGAATGTATCATCAATTAATTGTCCCTGATAAGCTGTTTCGAACGAATAATAATGGTAAGTTTCTGTTTTTCCTTCCTTATTCACCGACTGAACAACCAACAAGATTCGATTTTTTAATTCGATCGTTTTTAAATGACCAGATACAGTTAATTCTATGTTTTTATCAATCAAAGAGTCTGTTTCAATGGCTGCAATATTAATGTACTCAGCATTCGAATTAAGGTCTACTTCGTCTGTTTGAGCTATCAACGATCGGATCATAGGTTTTTTCCGTTTGAAAGCGATGTAAGTGGATTCAGGGTGATAAGCAATTGTATCGTAGAGTACTGGAATTTGGTCGTTTTCTAAAACCGTCGTTTTGGTGATGATAATATCACTTAGTGTCGTATTTGGATTGCTAAATTGAGCTACGCTGGCTTTTTCTTCCTCGTGTGACTCTAAATAAGGCCAATTCCAATTCATGATCCGATAGATCATAATACTATTCTCAGGATCAATTTCAGTTTTTACTTGAGCATAAAATTCGTGATCAAAGCGATCGTCTGGTGTTAAAACTGATGTGTTTAAATTGATATGAAAAAGAAAAGAAATAGGGAAGAAGAGAAGTCCGAATTGAGCGAAATTAAACGATGGAAAACGGTCGAGCAAATAGATGACTGATAGAAGAAAAAGAGGAACTAAATACATTGCAGTTCTATCTTCAGGATAATTGACATCGAGGAAATTTGCAAGGATAAGCGATCCAATTATGTTTCCAAAAAACAAAGCAGCTATAATTGTAATTGGTTGTTGTAACCATTCTGAAAATTTCGTTCTTCGGAGAATAATAACTGTACCTATTAGAAAAAGCAGGACAACTATTATTGTCGCATACATCAACCAGTCTGCGTCGTAAAAGAGTACATAACGAAAGAGTGTTTTTCCCGTCACATCCCAAATTCCTTCCAAGCCTCCGTAATAAAGTGCTCCTCCCGTTCTAAGCGCAAAACTGAATTGGATAAAAGGAAGTAAAAAAAGAACATATAAAGCGTGAATGAACCACTCACGAATTTGCTGTTGTTTAATTCTAAAGCGGTAATTGATGAAGGGATAAATAGCGGCAATTGCTAAGATTATTAATGCACTAATGAGATAAGTTAAGTTGGCAGCAACGGTCAACAAGAGTGATCCATAACTTAGGATCAAATATTTCATTTCGTAAGTACGAAAATAGCGGAGAATGAAAACAATTCCCCAGATAAAAAAAGCGATTGCTAAGCCGTATCCTCGTGCATTTCCAAAATATTCAAGAATAAACGGAATAGTATTTAAGGCGATTAATCCAAGACTTTTAAGGAGCTGATTGTTTATTTGTTTTAACAGTTGAACGGTTCCAAAGAAATACACTATAAAAGCGAATAAGTTTGGCAAACGAAGCATGATGAAATTATCACCAAAGACTTTGTAAATCTGATGCCCAATAAACGAATTTAGTAGGTGATTGTTGGCATCCCACTGAATGTTGTCCCCCATGTAATTCCCGTGATAGAAATAGAAAATGTAGCTTGCTATTTCATCATGAAGAGTGTCAACAAAAATGACACGAAGCAGGATATAGGTAAATAAAAATGAAAAAAGGAGCCATTTAACTCCTTTAAACACGCTTTCGCTTATAATATTTACCGAAACCATAATTGAGTACTACTCTGGTTTTGGTCGAACAGTTCTTTGCTCAATTCTTTTTTCAAAACTATTTCCTTGGAAGATGCGTTGAACGAAAATTCCAGGTGTGTGAATGAAATTTGGATCAAGTTCACCTGCAGGAACTAACTCCTCTACTTCAGCTACGGTTATTTTACCAGCCATAGCCATCATAGGATTGAAGTTTCTAGCTGTTGCTTTGAAAACTAAGTTCCCTTCTGTATCGCCTTTCCAAGCTTTGACAATAGCAAAATCAGCAGTCAGTGCAGTCTCTAAAATATGTGGTTTTCCATTGAACTCACGAACTTCTTTTCCCTCTGCTACTTCAGTTCCATATCCAGCTGGTGTAAAGAAGGCAGGAATTCCGGCTCCTCCAGCGCGACATCTCTCAGCCAACGATCCTTGTGGAATTAAGTCAACTTCTAATTCGCCACTCAACATTTGACGTTCAAATTCATCGTTTTCTCCAACGTATGAACTAATCATCTTTTTGATTTGCTTATTCTGTAAAAGTAGCCCCAAACCGAAATCATCTACTCCAGCATTGTTGGAAATGCATGTCAGTCCTTTCACACCCATTTTCACCATTTGTGCAATCGAGTTTTCGGGAATTCCACACAATCCAAATCCACCTAACATGAGTGTCATATTGTCTTCAAGTCCGACTAATGCTTCTTCTACGTTACTTACAACTTTATTCATAATTTCTAAATTCCAAAGGGGTTTCCACCATCAGTTGGTACTGCTGAATTATCGCCTTCGCAACTAAATAATTCAGGGTCATAACCGATTGGTTGTTCAAAATCTGCGGTTGATATTTTCAAGTTTTTGTCTTTATACACTTGTTGCATGTAATAACCATAAATTGGTAGTGCCATGCGTGCTCCCTGTCCCCAAGTCATTGATCTAAATCGAACTTGTTTATCTTCACCACCGGCCCAAACTCCTGTTACTAAATCAGGTGTAAGTCCCATAAACCAACCATCCGAGTTACCTTGCGTTGTTCCTGTTTTACCAGCAGTTGGGTGCGTAATTCCTCCCCAAGGGTGATACGATCCACGCAACGATGTACTCGTTCCTGCCTCAACCACACCTTTCATCATTTTTAATGTTTCGTAGGCGATGTTCGGATTCATTACTTCTTGCACATACGGATCGGCTGAATATATCACATTTCCATTTCTATCCTCAATACGCATGATAGTCATAGGTCGAATAAACATTCCATTATTCACGAACATCGCTTGTGCACCTGTCATCTTAAGTAAAGAAATATCTGGAGTCCCTAAACACATTGAAGGAGAAATTAAATTTTCTGGTAAGTCAATATCCATTCTTGCCAGGTTCTTTGCGATGCTTTGCGGTCCGGAACAAGCTCCCATTTTCGACATTACTGCTACGGTTCCAGGGTTATTTGAGGCTGCTAAACATCCGGCTACAGTTGTTGCTTTTTTCAGTTTACCAGCAGGACACCAACGTTGACCACCTTCATAACAAGGGTCTACACAATAAGATATTGGTTCTATAACTGTGCATGGCTTTACAACTCCCATTGAAATCGCAGTTGCGTAAACGAAAGGTTTCATTGTCGACCCAACTTGTCGACTTCCTTGAGAGACTTGATCGTATGCAAAGTGATTAAAGTCAGCACCACCCACCCATGCTTTTACAAATCCGGTTGATGGTTCGATTGAAACCAATCCGGCACGAATTAAGTTTTTGTAGTAACGAATCGAGTCGTTTGGAGTCATGATCGTATCAATTTCTCCATCCCATGAGAAAACGCGCATAGGAACCTCGGTTTCAAAGGAAGCAAATATCTCTTTGTCAGTCTTACCGCTTTTACTCATATCGTAGTAGCGAGCTGAAGTTTTACGCGAACGCTGCATGATGTTTTCGATGGTCTCATCAGATACTTTTCTTCCATCATATGTATCAGAAAAAGGGAATCGCTTAACGGATGCATTGTTTTTAGAGAACGCTGGTTGAAGATCCTTTTTTAAGTGTTTTCTAACGGCTTTTTCGGCATAATCTTGTAAATCAACGTTGATGGTCGTGTAAATGCGAAGTCCATCCTTATAGATATTATATGGCGTTCCATCTTTTTTCTTGTATTTCAAAGAACCATCTTCATTTTTTTGAGCGAAGAGTTCCTTTAAATCCTTACGTAATGATTCTCTAAAGTGTGGAGCAATTCCTTCTTTGTGATCAACAACTTGGTAGTCAGTTAACATTGGTAGCACTTTCAACGAATCGTATTCTGCTTGGGTAATGGTCGTTGACAAGGCTTCATTTCCTTTTAATGAATTTTTCAACCATTGATTTAACACAGTATTTCTACGGTTGATCATACGTGTGCTATCTTTGTCTCGACGATCACCTGGTAATCTTGTTTGATAAGTATACGGATTGTAGAGACTAGGATTTTTACACATCCCAACCAACATAGCTGCTTCCAATTTACTTAATTCAGAAGGTTTTTTATTGAAATAAACACGAGAAGCATTCGCGATTCCAACTGCATTATGAAGGAAGTCGAATTGATTTAAATACATGGTAATTATTTCCTCTTTCGTATATCTTTCTTCCAATCGAACGGCAATAATATTTTCACGTATTTTCTCATTCAACCTTCGTTGAATTCCTGTTTCTTGGTTTGTATCCTCTTTCCCCTCAGCGCGAAGTTGAGCTTGTCGACTTCTTTCCTGCAGTGTAAAAAGAAGTTTAGCAAGCTGTTGAGTTATAGTAGAAGCACCACCATCTCGACCCATTCCTTTAATAGCACGAGCAAGACCTTTGAAGTCAATTCCAGAGTGTTCCATGTAACGTTCATCCTCGGTAGCAATCAATGCATCGATTACGTAAGGTGAAATGTCTTTATACTTACAAGGAGTTCGGTTGACACTCCAATATCTTCCCAATTCCGTTTTACCATCATCCGCAAGAACGATAGAAGCTAATAGCTCAGGAGGATTTTCAAGTACCTCAACTGATGGCATACGCTCCTCATCTTGACTGTAAATTTTATATATCAAAAATAATACTGGCGAGAATGCACCAAGCCATAGCAGTACCGTTAAAATTTTACGGACGCGTGGTGTAAATTGAATTCTTTCCTTTTTTTCTTTGCTCATGATCGATATTGTAACGTAAAAATAAAGAAATATCGTATGCTATCGGATTTCTCTTAACATCAATTAAGAACGTCCTTTCGTTGACTATCTAATTTCAAGAGAATGAACATCATAATTGAGAATGACATCATTGAAGATCCCCCGGAACTAAAAAATGGTAGAGGGATTCCAATTACTGGAGCAAATCCGATATTCATCCCTATGTTTACAGCGAAGTGATAGAATAAAACGGTTGCCACGGAATATGCATAAACCCTATTAAAAACAGATCTCTGGCGTTCGGCAATTACAATGATTCGAAGTAACATAAATGTATATAATGCCACCAAGACTAAACTTCCTAAAAATCCCCATTCTTCAGCAAATGGACAGAAAATAAAGTCAGTTTCACTTTCCGGAACATGATTACTCCTAACGCTTGAAACTGAAGCTTGGCGATAACCTTTTCCTGAAAATCCACCAGATCCAACGGCTGCCATTGCTCTATTTCGGTTGTAGTCCGCTCCATCTTCAACTCGCGCTCGTGAATCAGGATCATTGTAAATTCCAAGCAATAGCTCAATACGCTGTTTTTGGTGTGGAGCTAGTTTGTTGAATCCAGCATGCACAATGAATGTTAGTCCAACACTTAATAAAAATCCAAATACCGCGATAATGGCAGCTCTACTTCGTTCTCTTTTTGGGAAAAGGCCCCGCATGATGAAATATCCGACGATTGCGATTATTAATAGGGCAAAGAAGATTTTTAAATAACCAGAAAACACTTCGCCGGGAAACATGTCGAGAAGCAGTGGTTCGTGCGCAACAATTAGTGTGGTTACTGATAAGAATATTACAACGAATAGAATGGGAATGAAGTGGGTACCTACCCAAGTTTGCTTAAATCGAACACCAGGTATAATGTTTACGATTTTGAGGATAATGGGATCGAATGTTACTCCTTCACGATACATTACAAATAGGAATGCGGTAAAAACTACGAATGTTCCGGCATCTGGCTGAAGAAGGATCAAAATCATGGGGACACCAATAATTCCTAATGCAATCAATACTGTTCGAACATTCTGTTGATTAAGATTAATTGAACTTAAAAATCTTGAAAGCAAAATAGCAGTTCCAATTTTGGCAAACTCCCCAGGTTGAATACCCATTGACCCAATTCCTAGCCAGGCTCGTGCACCATTTATTGGAGGGGTGAAGAGCACTATCACTAATAGAAAAACAGTAGCTCCGTAGATTGGGATTGAAAATTTTCGGTAAATATCTGAATCGATCAAAAAGACCATGACACCCAGAAATAGTGATATGCATAACCATACAACTTGCTTGCCGTAACGCTGAGAAAAGTCGAAAATATTTGGATGCTCAGGATCATAAGCCACGGAATAAACGGTCATCAGTCCCATAGACAAAAGTAAGAGGTACACTATAAAAAGTGGCCAATCAAAACTACCTGTTATGGATTCGTTTTTACGCATTAAAAGTTCGACAATTTAGCTTCCATTACTCTTTTCTCTTTTGCTGGGTCACTTATTTCACCTTTGAGGTATTTTTCGATCATTAAACTTGCTGTCGGTGCGGCCCACGTCCCTCCAAAACCGGCATTTTCTACGAAAACAGCAATGGCAATTTTTGGATTGTCCTTTGGAGCAAAAGCAATAAAAATAGAGTGATCTTTTCCGTGTGGGTTCTGAGCTGTTCCTGTTTTCCCACAAATAGATATTCCCTCTGTACGAGCTAAACGAGCCGTTCCTCCTGGATCGTGAACTACACTGTACATTCCATCGACGACCGGACTAAAATGCTCTGGATCGATCATCGTATAATTCTTCTTAGTATATGCTTCAATGGGTTCTTCACCGATTGATCGCACGAAGTGAGGGGTGTAGTACCAACCTCTGTTTGCCATGATTGCAGCAAGATTTGCCATCTGAAGTGGAGTGAGAGTAACTTCCCCTTGTCCAATAGAAATCGAATAAATGGTAGAGAACTGCCAGCGATGATGTCCGTACCATTTGTCGTAGTATTTTGAATCTGGAATTCTGCCTGATCGCATCCCTTGAATATCAGTATTTAGTTTAACACCAAAACCGAAGCTATGCATATAATCGGCCCAACGATTTAATCCATATTCAGCATCTTCCCAATTGTTTTTCTTTTTCCCCTGTTGAACAATTCGTTTTGTTACATAGTAAAAGTATGGATTACACGACATTTTCACTGCTTGAGATACATTTTGAGCCGAAGGGTGTCCGTGGCAACCTACCAAACTCTTCGTACAAGGGAAACCGGAATCTTTTGTGATGACTCCTTCTTGCATTCCAATTAAAGCTTGCGCTAATTTGAAAATTGATCCTGGCGGGTATTCTGATGCTAATGGTCTTGGAAACAACGGTTTGCTTTCATCATTCAATAAACGCGGATAGTTTTGACGAATCTTTTTCGTACCAATCAGCAAGTTTGGATCATATGAGGGAGCAGAAACCATTGCTAAAATCTCACCTGTTGAAGGTTCAATCGCTACGACACTTCCTTTTTTATTCTGCATTAATGCCTCCCCGTAGGCCTGAAGATCAATATCTAATCCTAAATGGAGTGGATCTCCTTGAACAGCAATCGTGTCATACTTTCCGTCTTCGAATGAGCCAATCGCATTGTTCATAGCTGAGGTAACTATGTATTTCACTCCTTTCGATCCACGGAATTCTTTTTCATAAAAACGCTCAAGTCCTGCACGACCGATTTTACTTCCAGCACGATAAAAAGGATCTGCATCCACCTCTTCTTTGTTTGCTTCGGCTAGATAACCTAGAATATTCGCAGCATTCGCAAAAGGGTAATTCCTCATACTTGATACCTCTTCATAAAATCCAGGGAAATTATCTAAACGGGGAGCGATCTTCGCCATTTCGTCGGCGGTAAGTTCTTTTAGAAAGGGATAGGCTCTAATTCGCTGATAATTCGAAGTTGTTTTTCCTGTGTGTGGACTTGTATAAGTTCCTTCACCTTCAATAATTTCTTGGAATCGAGCTTGCACTTCATCTTTGGTCCAGCCGATTAACTTTCCGAAAGCAACGGTGTCAAAATCGTGCATATTTGCCTCTACCACCATGAGGTTGTAGTACGTTTTATTTTCAACGATCTTCTTTCCATTTCTGTCGAAAACCACAGCACGAGGTGGAGTAATTTCTCTTCGTTTTTCGGCGATTTGTTGGGCTCGAAGTTTCCAAGAATCGTCAACTACTTGCATGTAGAATAACTTGGAAGCGTACAAGATTCCAGTGAGAGCAAAAAATGCAATGATTACATATTTTCTGCTGTCAAACTTCATACATCTTTACGTTTTGTGCGCAGGAATAAGAATTGAAGTAGAATACACACTGCAAAAGACATTGGTGCACTCAAGACAGTTTTTTGTAAAACGAATAGTGTTTCATTAATCTTGAACATCTCCAGCATGAAAAACCAAAGGTGATGAACAAAAAGGAGCAATCCGAATGATTTTAAAAACCACGAAAATCCCATTTGATGAATGTTCGTTTCTTCAATTTGCTCGTAACCATCTCTTGGAGAAAAGATTTTGTAAACCATCGGTCTTAAGTACGCAACCACCAATGCCGACGAAGCATGAAGTCCGTAGGTATCTGAAAATGCATCAATGCTTAATCCAAGAATAAAAGCGATGATCAAAGTTGCGAGAATACCAAGATCGACAGGTAGCAACGCGATAAACAGAGGGTAAATCATCAACTGTGTTCCCAATCCAATTTCCATTTGATTCAAGATAAGGACCTGAACCAATACGAAAAAGATAAATCGCAATCCGTGTTTTACTAGTTGATTCATTCTTCTGGTTTATCTTCTGGGATGGTTGACTCTAATTCTTTTTGTTCTCCGAGAAGAACGTTTTTAATCACATAAATATATTGTACAGATCGGAAATTCTCGGAAAACTTCACGGTGATGTCCCACAATGGTTGACCTTCGATAACTTCAGTTTTCTCTACTTTTCCAACTGGTATTCCTTTCGGGAAAATGCCTGCTCCACCACGCGTAACAATATTCGACCATTTTTTGATCTTCGTATCGTTTGAAACTCCTGTCATATTTCCTCTACGTGCATCGCGACCGTCCCATTTTAAAATTCCAGGTTCACCTGTGCTTTCGATCATCACATCCGTATTGATATCTTTAGTCAAACACGACTTCACCGTTGCGAAATGGGCACTAGTATTGTGAATCACACCAACAATTCCTTTATCAGAAATCACTCCCATCCCTCTTTCTACACCTTGTTCTTCACCAATATTGATTGTAAAGTAATTATTGCGCTTATGAAATGTGGAATTGATAACCGTTCCTGGAATGTATTTGTATTGTTGCACATATTCACCTTTGCGAACTATAGCTGTATCCAAATAAGTGGTGGAGTCGATCAATAACTGATTCTCTAGCAATTGCTCACGTAGTGCAATGTTTTCATCTTGTAATTTTTCGTTGCTTTTACTGAGTCCAAAGTGCTTCGTTACATCGTTTCGAACTGAGAGTAAACTCGCTGAAATATTCGAAGCTGTGGTCAAATATTGAGTCCTTGGAAAGGCACTGAAAGTGAAATAAATAGTCAGTGCAATTCCTTGCAGCAAAGCAAAGAAGAGCAAAACCTGGAATCGACGTATAAAGGCAAGAAAATTGCGCATATACAAAAGTAAGAAAAAGCCATTGGTAGAAAGCTACTTCGGGCGGGATGAATTAACGTTAAAATGTGAATTAACGTTAATGAATAAAATTAGTCACGAATCAAGAACTGGAAGCGATCGATGTTTTTCAAACAAATCGCCGTTCCACGAGCCACTGCTCTCAACGGATCTTCCGCAATGTGAACTGGAAGTTTTGTCTTGTGAGAAATACGCTTATCCAATCCACGAAGCATAGAACCACCTCCAGCTAAATAAATCCCCGTTTTGTAGATATCTGCTGAAAGCTCTGGTGGAGTCATCTCTAAGGCACTTAAAATCGCCTCTTCGATTTTCGAAATGGTCTTATCGAGTGCGTGAGCAACCTCAGTATATGAAATCACAATCTCTTTTGGAATACCTGTCATAAGGTCACGACCTTGAACGGCGTAATCTTCAGGTGCGTTTTCCAATTCAGGAAGAGCTGCTCCAACGTTGATTTTGATTTCTTCTGCTGTACGTTCACCAACCAAAATGTTGTGTTGACGACGCATGTATTCTTCAATGTCCTTTGTGAAATCGTCACCAGCGACACGAATCGACTTATCACAAACGATTCCTCCAAGAGCGATAACGGCAATTTCAGAAGTACCACCACCTATGTCGATGATCATGTTACCCATTGGTTCTTCCACATCGATGCCAATACCGATTGCTGCGGCCATTGGTTCGTGAATCAAGTAAACTTCTTTTGCTCCAGCATGCTCGGCAGAGTCACGAACGGCTCTTTTTTCTACCTCTGTAATTCCAGAAGGGATACAAATTACCATTCGAAGTGATGGGTTGAACAAGTTTTTGCTCGTACTCATCATTTTGATCATTCCACGAATCATCTGCTCGGCAGCTTGGAAATCGGCAATTACACCATCACGAAGCGGACGTACCGTTTCGATCAATTTGTGCGTTTTACCGTGCATTTGCTGTGCTTTTTTACCGATCGCAACAACTTTACCCGTCTGAATATCTTTGGCGACTATGGATGGTTCATCAACTACCACCTTGTCGTTCATAATAATCAGCGTGTTTGCTGTCCCTAAATCGATTGCAATTTCTTGCGTTAAAAAGCTAAATAATCCCATTTTACCTTGCAGCTTAGTTGATGTGTAAATGTCAGTTCAAAATCGTTCGTCCCTCGAAAATATACTTTAAATTCTAAAAAAGGTTTCTTTTTAGTGTTTAAAATGTCGATTTCCGGTAAATACCATCGAAATTCCGTGTTCGTTGCAGTAATCAATTGACAATTGATCTTTGATGGATCCTCCTGGTTGAATAACAGCTTTCACTCCGGCTAAATCTGCGATTTCAACACAGTCTGGGAATGGGAAGAATGCATCCGATGCCATAACTGATCCTTTTAAATCGAAATTAAACGATTCTGCCTTGTGGATTGCTTGACGAAGAGCATCAACTCGAGAAGTTTGTCCAGTACCACTTGCTAACAATTGCTTGTTTTTAGCAAGAACGATTGTATTTGATTTTGTATGCTTCACCAATTTATTTGCGAAAAGAAGATCTTCAACTTCTTGAGCAGTTGGCGATGTGTTTGTGCGACTTTCTAAATCCGAAGCAACTTCCGATTTGAAGTCTTTATCTTGCTCCAACACTCCATTCAAAATTGTTCTGAATTGACGAGTTGGTAATTCAACTTCTTTTTGAACAAGAATAATTCTGTTCTTCTTCGATTTCAATAATTCCAATGCTTCATCAGCGTATGAAGGAGCGATAACTACTTCACAGAAAAGATCGTTGATTTTCTCGGCTGTTGCTATATCAATTGGAGAATTGCTGATCAAAATCCCGCCGAATGCAGATACTGGATCTCCAGCCAACGCATCAACATAAGCTTCTAAGATTGTTGAACGCGTAGCCAAACCACATGCATTGTTGTGTTTCAAAATAGCGAAAGTTGGATCGTCATTTTTGAATTCAGCCATTAAGTTTACCGCTGCATCAACATCGAGTAGATTGTTGTACGAAAGTTCTTTTCCGTGTAATTTATCGAAAATCGCATCTAAATCTCCGTGGAAAATTCCCTTTTGGTGTGGGTTTTCTCCGTAACGAAGTACTTGTGCGTTCTGAATACTTTGTTTAAACACTTCAGTTTCCCCTTGATTGAAGTAGTTGAAAATGTGTGTATCGTAGTGTGAAGAAACATTGAATGCATCTTTTGCAAATGATTTTCTTTCTTCGATTGAAGTTGTGCAAGCATTTTCAGAGATGATCGTCAAGAACTCAGCATACTGATCTTTCGAAGGAATAATGGTAACATCCTTGTAGTTTTTCGCTGCTGCACGAATCAAAGAGATTCCACCGATATCAATTTTTTCGATGATTGCTGAATGATCTGCTCCAGAAGCTACAGTGTCTTCGAATGGATAAAGATCAACGATTACCAAATCGATTTCTGGAATTTCGTATTCTGCAATTTGTTCTTGGTCACTTTGTAAATCACGACGATTCAAAATTCCACCGAACACTTTTGGGTGTAAAGTTTTCACGCGACCTCCTAAAATTGAAGGGTAAGAAGTTAGATCCTCAACACGCTCAACTGGAATATTTAATTCCTCAATGAACGTTTGAGTTCCACCTGTTGAATAGATAGTTACACCATTTTTGTGTAGCTTTTCAACGATTGGACCTAAACCTGCTTTATCGAAAACTGAAATAAGTGCTGATTGAATTTTTTTACGTTGTTCCATCTCTTGGAGGGGATTTTGATTTTGAAAGCGCAAAGGTACTTCATTTTTTTGGCGTCTCTGATTTTTTTGGAGAGTTTTTCGAAAAAACTAACTTGCGGTAGATTTAGACAACTAAATCCGTTAACTCAACCGATTAATAAAATTGAATTATGCGTGTTTGTGTAGTGGAAGATGAGCAAAGTTTAGCTGAAATGATTCAGTTGAATTTGGAACTAGACGGTTATGAAGTGGAAGTCATTCGTGATGGTGAAGTAGCTCGCAACTTGTTCGAACGTTCAATTTCTTTCGATGTGATCATTTTGGATGTAATGCTACCTGGTGTAAACGGTGTTGATCTGTGTAAACTGATTCGAAAAGATAGTAATGTTCCAATCCTATTTTTATCTGCTAAAGGAACTACTGCGGATCGAATTGAAGGATTGAAAGCTGGTGCAAACGACTATTTACCGAAGCCATTTGATTTGGAAGAGTTGTTGCTGAGAGTGGGAATTTTGGCTCAAAAAGCTGTAGGAGAAGAATCGCTAGAAATCGGTCATTGCTTGGTCGACTTTAAAACTTACGAAGTAACCAACAAGGAAACCAATGAAGTGAGTGTACTTTCGAAAAAGGAAATCGCGTTAATTCAATTATTCAATCAGCGTAAAGGAGAGGTCGTTTCTAGAACAGAAATTTTAGACAAAATTTGGGGAACAGACCATTACCCGACAACCAGAACGATTGATAATTACATTTTGAATTTCAGAAAGATCTTTGAGAAGGATTCAAAACACCCTGAACACTTTTTATCGATCAGAGGAGTTGGTTATCGATTTATCAATTAAAACAAATTTGTAACGGTATAGTTACTCAAGTCCACTGTCTGCTCCTTATTTTCAATACGACGTACAAAATAATCTGTTTTCTCTTCAGGTTTCTTTTTGTTGACAATGTGCGATTCCAATGAAATTCCCTTTGGTGCGTCCTCCATTTCTGTTGGATAGTTTGTTTCAGGGTATTGCTTCGCGAAATAAGCTTGTAATTCCTTACTGTTTTCGATTTCCACTTCAGTGGTGTACCAAGTATGCATAGTATTGTCGTCTGATTCTATCACATACTCTTCACAATTGTATCCTAAAATTGATTTTGTATTTCCCGTTTTTGTGATTGTAAAATCTTCGCTTTTTGCTGACTTAATGAATTTATTGACAAACTTTAAAGACATAGCTGTAGCCGTTTTTTTGTCCTCATCAAGCATAATTGAAGAGTTTGAATTGTAATCCAAAATGGTACGCATATTTGTTTTATCGTCTACTATTTCATTCATAAAACAGTTTTCCCCGAATGAAACTATGAAATTTACTTGTTCTTGTTTCCCCTTTTTGTCTGTTGAAACAATTTCCATTTCCATTTCCGTTGCAAATGAATAACTGTCTTCAATTTTTGCTGGAGGAGTAGCTGTAGTAGTATCAACACTTTCAGATTCTGAAGGTGCTGTCGTTTCGCCGTTTGTTAATGAATTTTGTCCTGGTCTTTTGCGACTGAAATTATCGTTGTTTTCATCGCTTGATACGTTTTCCATGACTTTATTTTCAGTCGCGGACTTAACTTCCTTCTTTAATCGCTCCAAAATTTGAGCAGATGATTCGAATGAAACAAAGAAAGTTGCCAAGATTAAAATTCGTGAAATTGATTTCATAACGTTGATGATTTTATCAAATTAAACTCGTAACTCGATAGTTACCACAAAGATAGGAGGAATATTATTTATTGACTATAGGGAAAACCCTTAAATGGTTGGAATAGTAATAAATACAGTTGTACCTTGCGTTTGATGACTGTCAATGTTTATATTTCCACCGAGTAACTCAGCATTTTTCATCAAGTTTTTCATCCCGAATGAATCCATTACTTTACTTAAGTCAAATCCAATTCCGTCGTCTTCAATACTTATTACCAGTCTTTCTTTTTGTTGAATAATTTGAACATCAATAGATGTTGCTTTAGAGTGTTTAAGTGCGTTTTGGACCACTTCTTGACACATCCTGTAAATAATAGTTTGTTCACTTTGAGATTTGTAATTAATCTTGTCTGGTTGTGCGAAGAAGTTGATTTTTGTTACTTCCGTGCTGTTTTCGGCACAAAATGATTTTAAAGCACCAGCTAATCCAGAGGTTTCAATGTGTATTGGAGAAAGGTTGTGTGATATTCGACGGGTTTCTTTATGCGCATTTTGAATAGCTTCTAATACTTCTTTCGAAGAAGAATCCATTTGTTCGAGTTGGATTTTAATTCCTGTTAAATTTGAAGCAAGTCCATCGTGGAGCTCGCTAGCAATTCTTTCTCGTTCTTTCTCTTCACCTTTAATTAATGCTTCTAACATCGATTTTTCTTGTTCTAATCGAATTGCTTCAAGTTTAGATTTTTGTTTATTTCTGTACGAGAAAAATATGAGAAGTAGGCTAACTAAAACCAGACCGAGCGTTACCAAAAACCATCCTTGTTTTCTAATTTGAGCTTGGTTTGTAAGATTTTCTTGTTGTTCTAATTTTAAGGCCTGATCTTTCTTTTCTGTTTCATATTTAATTAATAGTTCATCGATATATTCTTTGTTTTCACGAAGTTGTTTTTCTCGGAATATAGAATCGGACTCATGCCCAAACTTGTATGCTTGCTCATAGAGCTTAAGTCCAGCATAAGCGATCGAAAGATTTTTTTTAATGGCATATTCCGTTGATAAATTTGTTTGAAATGCCAAGCTATTTAGGGCCATTTCTCCGTGTATTTTAGCGAGAGAATAACTCCGTGTTTGAACATATGCATGGAGCAGTTCAACTTCAGCTAGATGTTCCATTGTTTTATATTGCGATTCCTTGGCGGTTTCCAAACATTTTTGAAAATTTTCTATGGATACATTGTAGTTTTCTTCGCCCAAATAAATAGTCCCAAGTGCATAATAAGCAATGGCCTGATTTCTTAAATCATTTTTGATTTTGGCCTGTTCCAATGTGTTAGTTGCATGAACTTTGGCTTGTTTATACTTCTCAATTTTTGCTTCGGAAATACTTAAAATCCCTTGAACTGAAATGTAATAGAGCGAATCTTGTACAGGATCTAAAACTTCAAATGCTTCATGTGCATATTTGTAGGCCGATTCGAAATCCGCTAGAGTGAAGAATAGATTGGCGAGATTGTTTTTAACGTATGCCGCATTCGAAAACTGTTCATTTCTTTCATAGATTTCGATGCATAATTGTAAATATTCGGTGGCGGTGACAAAGTCTTGCTGCATCATTTTGGATGATCCAAGTAGATTGTAAAATTTAGCATTGTCAATTGAAAAAGTATCTGTCTTTTTAATTGGAATTTTAGCAAGTGAGTCGGCTTGTTTTAATTGACCACTTAAAATCGAATATCGCACAAACCAGTAGTAATAGGTGTCTTTCGATTTTTGAGTTTTATTCTTCTCATAAATGTCCGTCGCCTCTTGGATATATTTGTCTTTATTCTGAGGGTCTTGAAGTGCACCAATAAATGCATTTGCGACTTTTAGGGAATCGTCAGGTGATTGACATACTCCTGAAAAGGAAATGATTATTAGTAGGATGAATAGGCAGAACTTACTTTGCGACATGTGATTAAGAATTTATTCAGTAGGTGATGCAAGATAAGAATAATGCGGTGTTCATTGTTACTCCGTAGAATCTTAAATTTCGTTAAGTTGCGCGTACCACCTCGATTAATATTAACTTTGAGTAGAATATGGAACACGCGAAAAGACTACGATACGATAAAGCATATTTGAGAATGGCCAAAACATGGTCAGAACTCTCTCATTGTAATAGAAAGCAAGTTGGTGCAATTATTGTAAAAGACGGAATGATTATTTCGGATGGATATAATGGAGCACCAAGTGGATTTGATAATTGTTGTGAGAATGAAGCTGGCGAAACTCACTGGTATGTGTTACATGCTGAAGCCAATGCCATTTTGAAAGTGGCAAAATCTACTCATAACTGTACCGGCGCTACGCTTTATTTAACATTATCACCTTGTAAAGATTGTAGTAAACTTGTTCTTCAAGCTGGAATTGAGCGGGTTGTTTTCATACATGATTATAAAGATCAAAGTGGAATTCAATTTTTGCGTGAAGCTGGCGTTGAAATAGTACAAATAGAAAATCCTTTTGATGAGTAAATCGAAGAACACCTTTTGGATACCAATCGCAATGGCTGCATTTATGGCTATCGGGTTGCTGGTTGGTAACAAATTATCGTCGAAGCAAGAGCTTGTTTTAACCCAAGGTCAATCTGATTATCAAAAAATGAATGATATCATCCAAATTTTGGATCAGCGTTATGTTGATTCGGTTGATGGAGATGAACTTTTTGAGCAAACAATCGCCGATATGCTTCATAAATTAGATCCACACAGTAATTATATTTCTGGCAAGGATCTACTGGCCATGAATGAGCAGATCGAAGGAAAGTTTGGTGGTGTTGGGGTACGATTTTTCATTATTCGAGATACGCTATGTATTACGAACGTTCTGCCAAGCTCACCTTCAGAAAGAGCAGGCTTAAAAGCAGGAGATAAGATCTTGAAAATCGATGGTAAAGAAGTTGCATCTCAAAAAATCAAGAATGAAGATGTAATGAGTATGCTGAAAGGGAAAGAAAATACGCCTGTCGATTTAGAGATTTTACGTGGTGATAAAAAATTGAAGAAAACAGTCGTTAGAGGTGGAATTCCAATTAATTCGGTGATTGCCTCGTATATGATTGCACCTAAAATTGGTTTTGTTCGCATTAGTAGTTTTTCAAAAACGACAGCGGATGAATTTAGAGCTGCTACTGCCGACTTGTTAAGTCAGGGAATGACAAAAATAATTGTGGATGTTCGAAGTAATGGTGGTGGAGTTCTAACAGGTGCGACAGAAATTGCAGATGAATTCCTTCCAGCTGGAAAAACAATCGTTGAAACAAGAGGAGAGCACTTTGCGCCTTACTCGTATATGAGTACGAGTAAAGGTAGTTTGGAAAACATCGAGGTAGCTGTTTTGATTAACGAAAGTTCTGCTTCTGCTTCTGAGATTTTGGCGGGTGCTTTGCAAGATAATGACAGAGGAACGATTATCGGGCGCCGATCTTTTGGAAAGGGCCTTGTTCAAGAGGATGTTCAACTGCGAGATGGGAGTAATTTGAGATTAACAATAGCCCGTTATTATACACCAACTGGTCGTTGTATTCAAAAACCATATTCAGATGATTACGAGGACTACTATCAAGATCACATGGAGCGCTACGAGAGTGGAGAAATGTACAAGGTCGATTCATCGTTGTTTGTTGATTCATTAAAATACGTAACACCAAAAGGTAAAATCGTTTATGGCGGTGGAGGTATTATGCCGGAGATTTTTGTCCCTTACGACTCAACAGGATCGTCTTGGTATTACACGGAATTAAGGTATTCAAATGCATTTACAACTTTCGCATTCGACTTTGTTTCGAATAAGAGAAGTAAATGGTCATCACCAAAAGCCTACAATTCTAGCTTCAGTGTCTCGAATAGTTTAATTGATCGATTTACTTCTTTTGCGAAGGATGAGTACCAAATTCCAGTTGATCAAAAAGGACTTCAGGCCAGCCTTGATCTCGTTAAAAGAACATTAAAAGGCGAAATTGCCCGTCAACTTTGGGTTGAACAAGGTTATTTCCAAGTGATCAATAACTCAGATAAAGAAGTTCAAAAAGCAATCGAAGTTTTACGCTAGTATTTTACTAAACGCTGATTCTGGAGTTCACCATTGATGTTGATGGACAGATAGTAAATTCCAGATTCAACTTTACTTCCTTGATCATTGGTTCCATCCCAATTTATTTTAATTTGATTGGTTGAAACCGTAGTTTGCGGTTGAAGTTTTGAAACTAACTTTCCTTGATTATTATATAAATAAATAGTCACCTGATCACCTGGCTTCAAGTTGTTACTTTCAATTGTTGTTGCGTTCGAGAATGGATTAGGATAAATACTGAAAGTCTGATTTCCGTCCAGTGATTCTTCAATTATCGATGCAGAACTGAGATTCATTAAACTATCCATATTGTAGTTTTCGTCACCAGGGAAATACGGCATGAAGTGATTGTACACCAAGAACATTTCGTCGGTAGTATTCAATCCAGCGTACACCGTTTGAGGTGGATTGTTTGGGTTGTGGATGTTTCCAGAAGTATTGTCATACGATCCCTCTGCGTAGAATGTAGTTCCAGCTGTTGCATGGACCATGTTTTTGAAGAAATAGAAATCTTGCCACTCAAAATCCCAATGAGGAATATCTATCATCTTTAAAGTGTCCAAATTGCTTTCAACACCATACACTTTCATTTCCTGACCTAACAAGTGCATGTGTGGGAACACACTCAAAATTGAATAGTCAATTGGTAGTCCACCACTAGCTGGGTATTGAGCACTTACATTTGTCACCTGATTTGGAGGAATAACCATACTCCAATTTTGCAGTACAGGGGAAGCATAAATCTCTCTAATTCCAGTTTCTCCCGGAGGATAAAAGTGGAAAATCACCTTCGTACTATCATACTGGCCGTAACTGCCTTCTGGATAATGCATGGCAAAAACTATTTGAGAATTTGCGGGTATTGTCATTCCTAATTTTAGTGGTGGGCTTGAAGGTAGTGCCAATGGAGAGCTTCCTGGAGTGTATCCCATAACCAATGCTGCAGATGTAGAGTTTGGACCTCCACAATCACCTCCAATGGTATCAGTAACTGAACTACCTGATGGGTCTACATAAATAAGTGCATGGTGTACAATTTGTCGGTTTCCAGGAACAATTTCAACGGACTTTACAATGCGATCTGTTGGTAGGTTGGAAGGCATAGCAAAACAAACGTAATCGTCTCCGCTACTCAAAGCCTTGCTCATGTATGTTGGTATTTGGATTTCTAAATCTCCTGCTCCAAGAATCGAACCTGTAGGAAAAACAGGAGGCGGAGGAGTATTGCTCGCATTTCCTTGTGGTGTTCCGTTCAATAACCAATTGAGCATAGTTGTTTTTTCAGACGGACTTAATGATCGATCATGAACATATTGGTTGTAGTTATTATTTGGTGGCCAAGGTGGCATTTCATCTGTAGAGATAGCATCATGCATGGCAATTGCCATTGAACTTGCCTCCGTATAAGTTGTTAAGGGAAAAGGCCCAACACCACCAGTATGGTGACATTTAGAACATTTATCATATACGATTGCTGCAACATCATCGCTCCAAGTTTGAGCAAAAGCAGTATAATTTAAAATAACTAGTAGGCTGATTAGTATCTGTTTCATGTGTAGTAAATTCGATCTGTTTGGCAATTTAATAAAAAGAACCATTGATCCTTATTTTATTGAATAACAATCTTTTCTGATGTAATGGTTTTATTTTCTTTAATGACTTGAGCAGTGTAAACTCCTTTTGGAAGATTTACTTCTGTGATTGGTGCTGAATTTGAATGAACTACTCTACCCAAAGCATCAGTGATGATCAATTTGTCAAAGTTTCCTTCAACTTGAAGTTTGAACTCCCCAGAAGATGGATTTGGATATACTGTGAGTTTTGTCTCTAGCGACTCAAATTCAACACTCTTTACTTCACTAATTGTTTCCTTCCCGTTGAAATCATATTGAATCAAACGATAATATGAAGTTCCTTCAAGTGGAGATCGATCTATAGTTGAGTAGTATTGAGCGTTCGTTGTTGTTCCACTTCCTTGAATTTCTTCCACTGTTGTCCAACTGATCAAATCATCGGACTTCTCAATCTTAAAATAGTCGTTTTCAATTTCGCTAGCGGTTGCCCAATTTAAATGAACGACTTGATTTTCGAAATTTGGCGTAGCATCAAATTCTATGAGTTCCACGGGCAGAGGTTGAATAAAAGTAAAGCCATCCAACGAGGCGTAGAACGAACCAGCATTACTGTACGAGCCACTTACGTTTGGTGCAACAACTTCCAATACCATTGTTGTCGCGTCTGCAGTAAAGTTCATTGAATATAAATTCCATGTGCTTGCTGCTTGGGGAATGGAAAATGATTGTGAAGTTGTTCCAATTGTGATCGTTGGCATGGCTGGACCGCCATAAAATATTGTTGTTCCAGTTCCGAAATTTGCTCCATAAAAATACATGGTGTAGTTGGCGCCAACCGTTAATCCAGTTATTGTTGTTTCAGCGCACTCAACCAAAGATGCCATTCCTAGCCACGTTCCACCGTCGGGCGAAGCTACAGGAGTGACGGTGCTATTTCCTGAGTAAGAAGGAAAACCAACATCACACAAGTCTGGAGAAAAATTACATCTTGACCAACCAACCGCATTTCCATTGTTAATTCCACTATTTGCAGCAGGTGAGCCTGAAACAGATCCGTTAGTGATAGTTTGGGTGAATCCAGTGAACCCCCAAGTAGTTAATGTGATTAGAGCTAAATAACGTGCAGTCATAATTCATTCAGTGACAATGAGTTTCAAAAATATCAATAGTGAATTGTATAATCAATTAATTCGTTGACAAACAGATAGAAAGCCTGTGAGAATGAACATACTGGCTCGGAGACTTATCAAATTATTCAGAAAACTCTATTTTTAGTAAAAAGTTCACCCAATGCCGAGATTCATTCCACTGAATATATTCAAGGAATTATATACCAACGAAACGGATATTCTTGATAAAGAAAGTCACGCTAACTTCATTACATCCCTTCAAAATTATGGAGAGGGAATAGCAGGAAAAGCTGGGTATAGTTTGGACGATTTCAAGGCTTTTCAAAATTCGATTCTTACACCTTCTGGGATTGTTTTTCATGGTTGGGTTGGAAATATTGCTGGATTAACAGAGTTGTTAGTTAATGGGAAATTGGAAATTCGATTTGTTGACAAAAACAAGTATCTGGAGCATCAACTCGGTCTGGAATTTAAAAAGTTTATCTCTCCTTTTTTGGCAAATCAGTTACTTGCTCTTCCTTCTGGCAAGCTGCATCATTTAGCTTTTTCATACACTAAATTGTTGGATGTTGATCATTGTGCTGTTGTAGAAAACGAACTTTTTAAGCCAATTCAAAAACGACTTGATGATCTCAAACAGATAAAAAAATCATCAGTAAAAGAGCAAGAACTTGTAAATGCGGTTAAACCAGTTTGTTCTGATGAGGTGATAGAAAGCGTCAACGATTTGTCACGTGCATCGTACGCAAAAAAGCTCGCGTTCGTGGATGGAATTTTAGATATGATTCGATCTAAAGCATGTACTGTTCGCTTTGCGAATTGGATATTAAAACAACTGGAAAGAGTAGAGTTAAATCGTGAGCATGAATACAAAATCACTGACCTAAGAGAGGATTTAAAGCGTGGTGAGTTAACGGTTCGAAACAAAGCAAGAGGTCAGACTCCTATTCGATTCAGAGCTATTTTTTCTACACTAATTATTCTAGCACTGATTGGATTTGCAGGTTATGTGATTTACTTCAAACCATTCAGTACTAGGGAAGATGAGGTGTTCACAAACAATACATCATTCAAAGAATTTACGAAAGAAGAACGCCAGAAAATTGACTCCTTAGTTAAGGAAATTAGTCATGATCGATTATCAGAAGAAATTGAAATTGATCCAACTAATCCGATTATTAATGGTGGAATTTCGTTGAAGTTACGAAAAGCATTCTTGAATGAAAAAATGGAGCGAATCTATTCGGACTTGAATCTTGATGCTGATTTGAAAATCAATTACCCGAAAGATAGTTGCGACGAAAAAAATAACTTAGATGACTTCAAAAGAAACGATGGAATTTTGGATTTAAATTCAAAAACTTCGGGTGGAAAGGCGATGCTTAAAAATGAGTCGGATTATTCAATCATTGTTTATGTTGCAGAAGATCAAAAAGGCGGGAAAGTATACTCAACATTTGTAAAATCAGGGGAGACGATTGAATTTAAAATTGCTCGAACGAATTCTCTCATGATTGTAGCGGGAAATGATTACCAAAAATTTACAGGCTCTCAGCATGCGAATCAAGACGAGCTTCCTTCGAAAAATTTCAACTATCACTTTTGCAATACCGATCAGAATTATGACGAAACGATCAACACGACGTATCAACTACAAACAGAAACGTCAACTTTGATGAAGTTTATGGTTACTGGAACGCAAAGTGGTTATGTTCACCTCATTGATCTTCATGGAGTTTTAGCCGACTATTAATCAACTCGGATTTCGTAAATTTGCAGTATGATATTATACAATGTAACCGTAAGTATCGATCCGGATATCGAACAAGAGTGGATTGAATGGATGCGAATAACACACATTCCAGATGTGATGGCAACTGGATGCTTTATTGAAAGTAGAATTTCGCGTGTTCATGCAGAGGAAGATGGAGGAAAAACGTATGCAATTAGTTACGTTTCTCCAAATCAGGAAAAATACGATGAATATCAGTCGAATCACGCCCCTCGTTTACAACAAGAGCATACTGAAAAATATTCAGGACGATTTGCGGCATTTAGAACGATGCTTACCATTCTAGACGAGTTCAAGTAATGAGTGTTAAAGCAAAAAAACACCTCGGTCAACACTTTCTTACAGATAAAAACATCTGTAGGAAAATCGCACGTCAATATGGAAGTCATTTAGATTGCCAAAGAGTGCTGGAAATCGGACCAGGAATGGGAGCGTTAACCGAGTTTCTTATTCAAGATAGTTTGGATGTAGCTGTCATGGATGTAGATTCAGAGAGCATTGCATATCTTAAGGAACATTATCCTGCTTTGGAGGGTAAAATTTTTGAAGCAGATTTCTTAAGAGTCAAATTGGAAGACTTCATGGGTGAAGAGCCCTTTGGAGTGGTTGGCAATTTCCCATACAATATTTCGTCGCAAATCTTATTCAAATGCCTCGACTACCGAAATCAAATCCCTGAAATCATGGGAATGTTTCAAAAAGAGGTAGCACAAAGGGTGGCCGAGAAACCTGGCTCAAAGCAATATGGAATTTTGTCTGTTCTTCTTCAAGCTTTTTACGATATCGATTATTGCTTCACAGTAGATGAACACGTTTTTAATCCACCACCAAAGGTGAAGTCCGGTGTGATTCGTTGTGTAAGAAATGAAAGAGAAGAATTGCCCTGTGATGAAAAGCTGTTCATCCAAATCGTTAAAATGAGTTTCAATCAGCGTAGAAAAACCATTCGAAACTCGATTAAGCAATTGTTAGGGGGTAAACAGCTTGAGCACGAATACCTTGCGCTGCGACCAGAGCGTTTATCGGTTGAACAATTTATTGAATTAACTCAGGCCGTTGAAGCAGTTCTAATCGAGAATGACTAAAAATTGGCTGGTTTTTAGGCGAAATTTAAAAAAGTTGACTTTCTTTGTATCAGAAAATCATTAGTACTATGAGCTCAACAGATATTTTTTGGGGAATCGGAGATTTTTTAACGGCAGTTCTTACTCCACTTGACGCGGATTGGGGATTGACATTTCTTATGAACACAGGAATCGTACTTTTAGGATTCGTTGGATTGTTTTACTGGTTAGCGAAACAAAAGAAATTCAATGATGAAGCTGCGTCTAATCCAGACCAGAGAAAGTAAGATAGTATATACTTAGTGAAAGGTCATTTTGGTTCTAACGAATCGAAATGGCCTTTTTTTGTGGTTTTCGGTTTCAAAAGCTATCTTTAAAACATGAGTAAACATTCAGTAATTATTACAGCTGGCGGAATAGGCAGAAGAATGCAATCAGCATTACCTAAACAATTCATTTTAGTGAATGAGAAGCCCATACTGATGTATACAATTGAATGTTTTTACCACTTCGACCCGAAAATTGAAATCATTCTGACATTGCCCCACGATTGGTTTGAGTATTGGGAAGGTTTGGTTGCTGAATTTGACTTCAGAATTCCGCATAAAATAGTAGAGGGTGGAAAGCAACGTTACGATTCTATCAAGAACGCGTTGAAAGAATGCAGTGGAACGTTCGTATCTGTTCATGATGGTGTTCGACCATTAGTAAATGAAATGACATTAAAAAATTGCTTCAAAGGAGTGCAAGAATTTGGAGCTGTAATACCAGTTGTGTCCATTGTTGAGTCGATTAGAATGAAAACAGAAACAGGAACAAAAGCAGTGGATCGTTCACAATATCTAATTGTTCAAACACCGCAAAGTTTTCATAGAGATGTCCTCGAAAAGGCATACGAACTACCTTATCATTCGGGAATTACAGATGACGCAAGCTTAGTTGAAGAAGCTGGATTTGAAATAGTAACTGTATCTGGAAATGAAGAGAATATCAAAATTACAGCTCAATCTGATCTAAAGTACGCCAAAATGTTCTTGAAATAACATTTCTTTAGACGCAAACTCTCTAATATATGTATCTTTGAGGGTTCACTTGAAGAATACATGAAGGTTACAGATCACATTAAACAAGCAAAGGATACATTATTCTCATTCGAAATCCTTCCTCCATTAAAAGGGAAGAGCATTCAATCAATTTACGACGGAATTGATCCATTAATGGAATTCAAACCGAAGTTTGTGAATGTTACTTACCATCGTGAAGAATACATTTATAAGGAAAGAGAAAATGGCCTTTTGGAAAAGATAGCTATTCGAAAGCGTCCTGGAACAGTTGGAATTTGTGCGGCCATCATGAATAAATATCAGGTGGATGCAGTGCCTCACTTAATTTGTGGTGGATTCAGTAAAGAAGAAACAGAAAATGCCCTAATCGACTTACAGTTCTTAGGAATTGATAATGTTTTGGCACTTCGTGGAGATTCTATTAAAACGGAATCTAATTTTAGACCGCATCCAAATGGTCATAAATATGCCGTTGAGTTAATCGAACAAGTGGCCGAAATGAACAACGGGAATTACATGTTGGAAGATGTTAATCTTGAGCATACTGATTTTTGTATCGGTGCGGCGGGATATCCTGAAAAGCACTTTGAAGCGATGAATTTATCAACAGATTTGCAATACTTGAAGCAAAAGGTGGATGCTGGAGCGGAATATATTGTAACTCAAATGTTTTTCGATAATAAAAAGTACTTTGAATTCGTTGATGCTTGCAGAGAAGTAGGAATTAATGTTCCAATTATTCCAGGTTTAAAACCAATTAAGTCACTGAACCATATTTCATTCTTGCCAAAGTTCTTCCATATTGATTATCCAGAGGAGCTTTCTAAAGAATTATTGAAGTGTAAGACAAATGCTGAAGTGGAGAAGCTGGGAATTGAATGGGGAATTCAACAATCAAAAGAATTAAAAGAGGCTGGAGTTCCTTGTATCCATTACTATACCATGTCGAATTCCAGTTCAGTAAAATCAATTGCTAAAGAAATATTCTAATCTATGAGATCTATTCTATTCATAACATTTGTACTCTTAACGAGTATGTCTTTTGGACAAAAAAAGGTGAAATATCCTCCTTTAAAGTTGACTAATGCACTTGTAATTGGTCAAATGGATACGCCAGACGATCGCTATTCTATTGAGATTTCGATGACTGATTTATTTGCACGAAATGGTGTAAAAGCAAGTCCATCCTTGAATGTTCTGAAATTGGGAAATGACGCTCAATTGTTGGCCAGTGATTCTTTGCAAAAAATCGTTGCTGCAAAAGGTATTGATACCTATGCATTGATCACAATTCGTGGATTTGATCGCAAGTATCAACCATCGAATGTAAATGACGATTTTGAAACTGCATTAGGACAAGCGAGCTTCTTTGGACTTTATCGAGAAGGTGCAGTTTCAGTTAGCGTTCAATTTAAGTTCTTCCGAGATGGAAAATGTGTTTACGCTGAAGTAATCAAAGTTGGAAATATTGGTTCTCGTGAATCAGTTATCAAGCGATTAAGTAAAAAAGTCAACAAGCGTTTGGCTAAAAAGTGGAAGAAATAAGGCGTTTATAGTCTGATTTTCGTGCTTCCCACTGATCAAAAATTGAATTAGGTTCCCAGTCGTCGGTTTCGGTTTCACCATGACCCATCGAAATATGATGGACGATTTTCCCGCCTTCTATCGTGTAATCGCAATTCCATTCTATTCGGTAAAGAGAATCTTCAAAATGATAGATAAGTCCTTCGTATGCATGGAAAAGGCAATCATTATGGACTGAAAATTTCTCGTTGTACAGTGTAATGCTATCTTCAATCCACTGAATTGAAACTAAATTGCTGTCTTCACCAAGTTTGATAATTATCCATAAGTCATTACCTAAACTATCATACACAAGAGTGTCCCCAACATCGTATTTTGTGGTTACAACTGTTTCAGGTTTGCTAGACTTAGTTGATCGTTCTGAACACGAAAACAGCGAAAAGATCAGAAAAAAAGGAAGAAACTTCATTTTATGAAATTAGTACAGTTTCAATTTCAATAGCCGGACTTAATGTTTTATGAACCGGACATTTATTAGCAATCTTAATAATTCTCTCTTTCTGTTTCTCGTCCAAATTTCCAAGTAAAGTGATTTCACGAAGAATGTGATCTTTCTTGTCGTTAGTTGGGTTTCCATCTGAGTCGTTGATGACTACCTTCGAATGTTTCAAAGCAACTTCAACAGATTCCAATTCCCATTTTTTCAAATCAGTGTACATACGAATCGTCATCGCAGTGCAACTTCCTAAACTTGCGCACAGTAAATCGTAGGGAGCAGGACCTAAATCCTTCCCACCTTCACTTTCTGGTTCATCAGCAATTAACAAGTGTTTCCCTGATGCTACTTCTGAAGTAAATACATCTTCAGCTTTTAGTCGAACAATTACTTTTTGTGACATATTATTTCTGGGCAATTAGACGTGCAACGTATTTTCCGATAATATCGAATTCAAGATTTACACGGTCTCCAACTTTCAATGTATGGAAGTTTGTGAATTCGTGCGTGTAAGGAATAATATGTACAGAGAATTCATTTGGCTTTGAATCGACAACCGTTAAGCTTGTTCCATTCACAGTAATTGATCCTTTTTCAACAGTTACATTATCGTCTTCATATCTGAAAGTAAATCGCCAACTTCCATCTTGATCGTCAATGGCTATGCACTCTGCAGTTGTATCTACGTGTCCCTGAACGATATGTCCATCTAAACGACCGTTCATTTGCATGCAACGTTCTAAATTGACCTTAGTTCCAACTTCCCATGATCCAAGATTTGTCTTGTTCAGCGTTTCTTGAATCGCTGTTACTACGTATTCATCTCCGTCAATCTTTACAACAGTCAAGCAACAACCATTGTGCGCAACACTTTGATCAATTTGAAGTTCAGAAGTAAATGGTGCATTGATAGTAAAATGAATATTTTCGTTTTCTCGTTCAATGGCTTTAACAACTCCGAGTTGTTCAATAATTCCTGTAAACATTTTATGCAGATTTTACTTTTCGTATGAATGGAATGACTATTATAATCGGCAGTATCACATCGATTACAGCAAACCACATTGGATGAGGTAACTGAATCAGATTAACAATTACACCCAGCATGTGAATTCCGGCCACAATAAAAATCGGAACAACTGATGTTTTGCAAATTGCTCGAGCAACGATCAATCCAGCTAAAACACCAAAAATATGAGCGATTAACGGTATAATAAAGTCTATTGTAGTCATAGACCTAAATGCTTCTAGCATGGCATTTGGATCTGACATATCCAAAACAACTGGATTGATAAGGTGGCCAATCATTACAATTCCCATATTTACAATAAAGGAAGCAACAACACCTAACAATGTGGCAAGAAATACTTTCATGTCACAAAGATAGCTAGAATTAGTGACGAAGAATTAGAGTAATTTTTTTAAGTTTTCGATGTATGATCTAGTTGCGGACATCCCAGATTCAAAGAGAGCTTCTTTTTTATCTGCTGATAATTTGAAATCCGTAGGAGAAACTCCTTTAGTATCTATAAAAACAGTGATGTCAACAGCTTGTTGATTATGTCTGAAGGAAATCTTTTGAGCCTTTAACACAGCACTAAATACAGATTCGACATATCTAAAAACGTGGTCGTACTTCAAATCAGAAAACTTATGCTCTTTCTGAGTATCAAAGAAAAAACCCAATGTATTGTCAAAATTATCGAAAGCCGAAATAGGGTAGTTGTAAATTGTTCCTCCATCAACATAAATATGATCATTTGGATATCCACTTGGGAATTGCCAAGCTCTAAAGAAAAGAGGGATTGACATTGAAGCGCGGACACACTCGGCAACAATAGCTTTTGGTGTTTTCTCAAGAGAAAATTCTTGAAGGTTGGTTGTATTCAAATCACATGCGAAAACCTTCAGTTCATGATAGCCTTGTTTTGCCATTTCTTCAAAGGTTATTGATTCATTACCAGTTACATCTTTAACCAACTTTTGAATGAACTCAAGCAAATAATCGCCTTTGTAAAGCCCATATTTTGTTACAATTCTGAATGGGTCATGATGATCTTCAAACGATTTAAAATCTGTGGCATCAATAATACTCTTCATGTCACCTGTATTGTAACGTAGACTAACTAGCATGGCAAATAGTGCTCCTGCCGAAGTTCCAGCCACACGCTCAACACCTTGAAGAATATTTTGTTTTTCGAGCTCTACTAATGCGCCGGCATAGGCCATTCCAAGCACTCCTCCTCCTTCAAAAACTAAGTTCTTTATTTCTCTCATTTAAAGTGTAGTTAAGTATTTCAATGCAGAAATCGATGGGAAGAAAAAATATGCTCCCCCTTTTATCGAAGTAAACTGATCAATGGTTTGAATATACTTATTTGTTGGTTCAGATTGAATGGTGAACTTGCGTTTATTGTTATGTGGGTTATTTTCTTGAGGGACTCCAATCAAGACATCGACATCATTTGTCAATTCAAACATCTGATTATTGTTCGACCATAAATGTTGAATAAATTCGAATTGTAATTCAATATTCGTATTAAAACACAAGAAATGAAGTCCTTTTTCACCGTTTTCATCATAAATACGACCTCTGCGCATAATTCGGTGTTGTTTGGTGATTTTCAGCGACTGTTGTTTTGAGTAATTTCGATGTGCATCCCGTGGGTTATTTCGCCGAAGGTGCGAACCAAATGGACACCTTAAACCATCAGGATCTTTGTCTGCGTAGCCGAAATCATCATTAATCATGTCACCACCAGGATCTGAGTCAGGGTAGTTGACCAAAGAAGCACCACTTGGCCATCTACCAACACATTTCGCCGCTAATTTTATTTTTTCATCTTCATTTATGGATCCATCGGAATTCTTTGTTTGTTCTTCCATGAAATTCCAAAATTTCTCCACGTGTTGTTCCATTTGCCTATAAACAAGAAAAGTCCCATTCACCCCCAAATCTTTAAGTCCAGATCCTTTAGGGTCGTCGTGGAGTAAGTCCATGTTCCCCTGTGGATGGTATATTTTAGGCGAATCAGGATATTGTTGATGTTCATTTTTATACCCTAGAATAAACTCACCCGTTTCAATAATATCATTTTCAGGTCCCGATTTACCGGATCCTTTCACAACCGGCTGCGAAATTCCATCGTGAAATCCAAAGTGCTCCTTATTGTCTGGTCGATTAAAACCAATGGATTCGAAGTTTACAACAAAAGACTTATCACCTGAAAACTCTTCTTTTAATTCATTAATAAACGCTTTAATATCTTCAGCTGATTCGGCATGCAAAACCATAAGAACATGTTCATCGTTGTGAGCTCCAAATCGCCAGTTATCGGAGTGGTTTATTCCGTAGTCACCCAGAATTCTACTTCGGTTTGGAGTTGAAATTCCTTCCAAAAATGGAAACGGGAATCCCTGAAAATTATCAGAATGAAGTCCCAAAGCTTGAAGTCCGTATTTACCAAATGCCAAGTGAATTGTTCGTGATTTTTTCTCAAGGTGATTCCCTGTATCTATCAAGTTTATATTCTTGGCGATCCATTTTTTTGCTTTGATTCCATTTGATATATGTAGAATTAAATAGGCGGTATATGGAAGCTCAGAATAACCAAGCGTTACCATTCCTTGAATATCTTGAAGATTGAGTGTCTTTTTATTTTGAATTATTGCCATTGGGTGCGGTTATATTCTATTTAGTGTTTTTTTCATCTCCTCCTCCGAGGGATTAGTGTTGTTCAACAATTCGTCTCTTAGTAAAGAGCGTTTAACGATTTGTGGGAGTCCATACCATGGATATGCCGAGTACCAAACGGGGGTCGAAACTTGAGTTTGTCGACCCCAACCGAGGAACTCTAGAACGTTGTATGAACCTCCACCAAACATGAAAAAAGTTCTGGGATATCCGTAGGCTGCTCCATAAATTGCATTCAATCCCCACCCGTTGTTGTTCACGAAATCTCCAAGATATCCATCATAACTCCCATCGAAATTACTGAAGAAAACAAATCGCTTCCCATTGTCAATGAAGACCCACCTCGCGAAGTGAATGGTTGGGGTTCCCATGAGAGATCCTTCCACATACCAGTTTTTGGCCGCGTAATTTGTTACCCATAGGATGAATTTCAACATGATTTTGCGCAATCCAGGTTTAGTCTCAAACACTTGTGAAAGTGCATTTTGATAGATAAAGTCTTCTTGATCTTTCATGGCACGAACATGATGTTCATCAACCTCACTTATTGTTTTTCCATAAGGTTTGAGTCGCAATTCGTAAAAGAGGAAAATTCCCAAGATGCCGATTAAAATGAATGGTAAGAGGATCGCAAGCAAAAGCAAAAGTAAAATCATCTTGAATCCATTTTTCTTTGGCATTCCAAAGTCAGTATTTTTTGATTTTGGATGTTCTCTTACAAATTGTTGAACCGCAGAATAAGCTTCTTTTTGCGTCTTCCAGTCCATGCTATTTTTTTGAACAAATGACTGTATTTCCTCATGTAATTCCGCTTCAATTTTTATTTGTTCTACTGATCGATTTGGGGCGCCTACATAGAATGTTGGTGTTTTACCCAGGTTTTTCATCAGGTATTGAAGTCGTGATTCACGATTCCTGTCTTCCTTGTGAGGGTAACCAATGCAATACTGTAGAATTTGATCCAGACCATCTGACATATGGTCAACCAGATCTTCCAAATGTTCTTTTTCTGTCCCATCAACGTTGCCTGAATAAATCAAACTTGCGTGAAATTTTTGAGTTGCTGGAGCAATAATCCATCTAGCAAAATGAACAGTTGAAATTTTTTCGAAAGGAAATATACTGTCGGGGTGTAATGGATTCCCTGCAGATTTCAATGTGTTCTCAAGCAAGTCAACGTACTCACTTTGAATACGCATCTGCAGAAACACAGCGGTTTGTGTCTTCATCTAATAGTAGTTTTTATCCATTGAGTAGGGGCTCGTCTGGAAAAATCGATTTAAAGTAGGATTATCCCCCAAGATATGCAAATTAAGATGTCATTCTTCTTGTGTTTTATTCAAAGGTTCAAGTATGATGAAATTCAATATCTTTAGCCATAACCATACCGACCAATTGACAATAAACTGAAAAAATGGATCGCAACACAAACGATGCTAAACTTGGACAAGAGACGATTGAACCGGGGGAAGCGGCAATAATTGAAGAGTATCTCCAAGAGATGAAGGCTCAAGTTGATGAGCTTTATAAAGAAAAACAGATGAAGCGCCAGGTGCACACTAAGATGCACGGCGCTGTGAAAGCTAGGTTTAAAGTAATTAATGACTTACCTGAAGATCTCAGAATAGGTGTTTTTCAAGCTGGAGCTTCGTATGAAACCTGGGTGCGATTTTCAAATGCGAGTACCATTCCAAAACCTGATAAAAAAAAGGATATTCGAGGAATTGGTCTTAAGTTGATGAATGTACCTGGTGAAAAGATTTTAGATGGACATCAAGATGAAGGAACTCAGGATTTTCTATTGATGAGTAGCGAAACGTTCTTTTCTCGAAATTTGATTGAATTTAGAAAGCTACTCAAGGCCTCGACTGCAAAAAGCAAGTTTCAATTATTTAAATACTTTATTAATCCAGCTCATTGGGGCCTTTTGAAGCGATTTTTGAAATTGCAAATCAATTGCAGCAATCCACTTGAAATATCATATTGGAGCACTCAACCTTATCGATTTGGTGGAGAAAATACGGCTGTTAAATATTTCTTGAAACCCTCTTCAGAAAATCGAATAATTAATGAAAACACTACGGAGGATAATTTTTTAAAAATCAATTTGGCGCAAACCTTAGCGAGTGAATCTGCAAAGTTCGATTTCTATATTCAGTTCCAAGAGAATGCGATTACCATGCCAATAGAAGATCCCACAATTCCTTGGAAATCGAAATTTATCAAAGTAGCAGAGCTAGAAATTCCGATTCAAAAATTTGATAGCGCACAACAAATCGCTTTTGGAGAGAATCTATCATTCAATCCTTGGCATTCCCTTATAGAACATAAACCACTGGGTAGCTTTAATCGTGCAAGGAAGGCGGCTTACATTGCCATGAGCACATACAGGCATGAACATAATCATGAAAAGATGTTCGAACCGACTGATTTTTCCACTCAATCTGAAAAAGAGCAATAATGACTGAAGTTCAAGTAATACCGCAAAATGCTAAATTGAAAAGGACGGCTTCTGTACTAGTTTCCACTAATAGTAAATCAGCTTTTGAATTAATCTCAAGCAGTGAAAAGTTGAGTGAATGGTTAAAAAAATCATCCCCCATTCCGGGAGCTCAATCAGTTGTAGTAATCGATGGACCATATAATCGTGTTGGGGCAAAGCGTATCGTTAATTTCGAAAGTGGGGATTCAGCTCAGGAGGAGTTGGTTAGTTTTCATCCACATAGTAATTATGCGTATCGGATATCATCTTTTAGCAATTTTTTAGGCAAGCTATCGGAGGCTGCATACGGTCAAATATGGTTCGATCAAATCGATAATCAAACGAGGATAACTTGGGAATACTACTTTACTTACAAATCAATTTTTGCGAGAATCGTTCTAAGTTTGTTCTTGAGTCTAGGCTATAAGAAGTTCATGCAGAATAGTTTACAAAACGCAAAACAGTTGTTGGAAAACAGTAAAAGTTGAAAATCAACAACTTAACACTTCAATTAAATTATCTATATTAGTCAAACACTACCAATAAGCACATGTCTCCAATTCGTAAGTTTCCTGAACAGAACAAATTTACTTTAGCATTTACTGATGAAAAGCTAGAATCTACTTTTCGTGCATCTTATGATAAAAGCGTTAAAGTGCCACTCCGTCAAGGAATAATTATTTCAATCCTCTCTTGGTTTAGTTCCATTCCGTTGATTTATTTCATCATTCCTGAAAAGTTTAGCTGGTTGGCGCCACTACTGATTATTTATATAGGATCCTATTTTGGCTTTATCGTTTACGCAACTTATAAGAGGAAGTTTAGGGGATATTATCATCTACTTGGAGCAATTTCTAATGCTTGGGCTGGACTCTTCGCTGTATATTATTGTGATCAGTTTCCTAACGGAGAAAACCTTACTTTGCCCGTATTGATTTTCATTATTTTCTTTGGATCATATATGGTTAGGTTGAGATGGTTTGAAGGGTTTCTAGCTGCTTTAACTTATACAGCGGCATATACCATTTACATCAGTTTTGAAGATGATCTTTCTTGGGCGCAAGTTGCTTTATATGGATTTGTTGCTTGGATGACATTAGTATTCGCAGTTATTGCCGGCAGAGTTAACGAGGTCAATAATCGAATTGCCTATATCCAGAAAAAGATTATTGCTGAGCAAAATACACTTATCGAAAAAGAGAAGCAGTTACTACTACAAGAGGTTCATCATCGTGTGAAAAACAATCTGCAAATCATTATTAGCCTCATCAATTTAGAACTGACAAAAGAAGGGAATGTTCGCGCCATTGAAGCACTGAAAAATACACAAAGTAGAGTAATGTCAATGTCGTTGGTTCACAAACGAATGAATCAAACAGAGGACTTCTCTAAAATTTCACTGACTGAATTCACAAGAGCTTTAATTGCATCTGTAGAACAGAATTATGGTGGGACTGATTATTCTTTCGACTTAAACATCCCGAAAGAAGCAACAGTAGATATTGATACGGCAATAACGCTGGGAATCATCTTTAACGAAGTGATTTCCAACTTCTTCAAGCATTGTGGTCCAGAAAAAAGATTTGCCATTGAAATAACTAAACCTGGATTTAAGGAGTTTACTATTAAGTATAATGACAATGGTACAGGTTTTCCAGATGGAACAGAATTAGAAACTGGTGATCGTCTCGGTTTGGAGCTAATTCAAATTTTGACTGAACAAATTGATGGTGACTTTAAGTTTTACAATGAAGATGGCGCAGTGTATGAAATTTATTTCAAATTGCCTTAAATAGACGATTTAGTCTGAATTTATTCGTCATTTCATTCTCAGCCAACCGAGCAAACGTTCTTGTTGGATATTCCATTTCTCATTGGAGAATTTCAGCTTGTATTTTTCTCTTGATGATCCAAAAGGGCCAGGGTTCTGTTGAATGATTTCGATTTCACTTTCGGTTACTTCAGAAATAATTGCAACGTGACCATACTTATTGAAAAGGCTTCCGTCGAAAATAATAAGATCTCCAACTTTGGGTTTCGTTGAACTCGGATTTGTAAACTGAATCAAATCGCGTTGCTTATTTATCTTTCCGTCTTCCACGGACTCGTCGAAAAAGCTTACAGCATGACCATAACTATCAGGCATTTTATGGTGATAGTATTCGTAGTAATAGCGTTTAACGAATTCCACGCATTGATACTTTAATCCAAGGTTATAATCACCTGCCATATTTCGTCCCTCAACGTGATCTACACCACCATTGTAATAGACAAATACACGATTTAGGCTGTCAATTGCTTGACCAACTTCGTAATTTGGATTTAAATTCGATTTTTTGACGGATTTATAGATGAAAATCACTCCAATAAACACAAGGGAGAGCAACAATATTTGTTTCGCTTTTGCAGGAATTTTCATACGTCGAAATCAAATTACTTATCAGCTTTTTTTATAATCAATAAATATTGCTACCACCAAAATTGACAGAGATACCGCCCATTAAACTCCATCCTCCCCAATCACGATAAACAGTAGCATTTTTTCTTTGTAGATAATCGTAAGTGGTACTTAATCGAAAAGAGAAATATTCACTCAAGGCATATCGATAACCTAACCTCATTTGAAACCCAGTTTTATTCCGTGAACCATTTAAATTAGAAAAACTTTCTTTGATGATATTGGTAGTTAGTCCAAGTCCAACATCGATAAAATCACGTTCACTGAGGTGAATTGGGTGGACGGCGCCAAAAGTAAGTTGACCTCTTTTGGCCGACATTTCAATGGTTGAATCCGGTAAAGTAAGAACACTTACAGAATCAATTAAAACGGTCTTTTCAAATGATGCAAACGAGAAAAATGGCAATAACTTCCAGTCGCTACCACCAAGTCTTGCTTCGAATTTCCACTGGAAAGCGGATGAGGTAAGGTATTGTTCTTTCAGCTCTTCGCTATTATGAAGAAAAGTCCCAAATTCTAGTGAACAGTCAAAAACACCTTTAATAGGTTTATCTTCCTGAATTGTCGTCTGCCCTTGTACCAAATCAGCTTGAAAAAAGAAGATTGATATAAGTAAAATTGAATAGAAGGGTAAAAATGGTGTTTTCATAATCGTTGTTATTTGTTTGCCGCTAAATTTACAGCTAGTCCACCTGTAAAACTCCATCCTCCCCAATCGCGGAAGGAACTAGCATTTCTTCTTTGAAGATAATCGTATCCGAAGTTCGTTTTTATCGAAAAATAGTTATTGAATTGATGACGATAACCGATTCTCATTTGAAATCCTGTAGACTTTATTTTTTCCAGCTCGGTAAAACTCTCGCTGATAATGTTTGTGGTGATCCCAAAACTGATATCGAGAAAATTTTCTGCATTTAGAGGGATAGGAGCTGTTATTCCATAGGATAACTGATCTCTTTTCGCTTTCATTTTCATCAAAGTGTCGGCTGGATTGAACTGATTAACGGAGTCAACTAGTACATATTTGCTGAAACTACCGTATGCAAAAAATGGCAATACCTTCCATTGTCCACCTCCAAATCGCGTTTCAAGTCGCCATTGAAGTGCACTTTGTGTCGAATATTGTTCTCTTAAATCACCCTTTGAATGAAAGTAGGGTCCAAATTCAACTCCCAAATCAAAAACGGCCTTCTTATTATGGTCATTGCTTGTTGATGTTTGAGCAATAACAGTCGGACTTAACAGGTAAAAAAAGGATAAAAGTAAAATTGAATAGAAACTTTTCATGTTAGGTTTGTTTCGTTAAAAGTAGGCATTGTCAGAGCCACTTCAAAATGTGAATATTGAATTGTTTCAGCAATAGTTTGAGCCACATAACCCCTAGTAAAGGAACAACGATAAAACTCAGCTTGTTAAAGTCTGCTGCAGCTTGAAAATCGAAATGGATTACATGCATGCACGCTCTAGTCATACCACATCCGTAACATTCCATACTGAATAAACTTTTGGACAAACAAACTGATTCACCAGAATCAAAATAATCAACTGGTAGAATCAGCAGTATAATCGGTCCTGCGATAAGAACAACGATGAGAATATATCGCCAGAGATTTTTCAAGTTAATCTAAATATTCACCATTTTTTGGTTTCAAACCACCTGTTGCAAATAGAATCCCGTCAACAATCCACCCAATTCCGCAGAATCCAGCGGTCAATAAGTAAAGTACTCCAAGTCCAATGTAACCTAGGTAAAATCGATGAATTCCAATGACACCCAAAAAGAACCATAGAACAACCGCAACTACCCAACTTTTATCATTTGAACTAAAGGTGTCGATGTAATCATTTTCATCTAAGTCTCTTTTTTCTTTAGCTTGAGGACTACTGTCATGGACAGTTGTTTGTTTTGGTTCCTCTTTTGCTTCTTCACCCTTCAAAACAGTTTTCGTTCCGTTTTGATACTTGATCATAAAAATCTTAGTTCTGCTTTCAATAAAAGTTGGTCCGTCAGGATTGTCACACATCTTATATTTCACTTCAGAAAGTCCAACCTCCAGAACTTTAGCTTCAATCTCATCACCAGAATTTAGCACAATAACATCACAAGGTGAATTTTCACTGGCAGAAAGCGTAGAAACCTCTTCATTCGAAATGATGGATGCAAAATCACCCGATAAATCACCGCCTGCATAAGCATAAGTTGTTTCGATGTCTTCAGAGTTTGATTCTATTGATTTTGGAGGGTTCTTCGCTAACGATTCAGCATCGTTTCCTTTTGGAAGATTTCGATTTTTAATGTGCCAGCCTTTATTGTATTTTCTTTTTTGAATCAGTCGGTTTGAGACAACATCATTCGAAGTGCTACACGATGACAAGAACAGGGATAAAAACGCAATTAATCCAATAGCGCTGAAGTGCTTAAAAGTTGGTTTCATAATAATAAAGTTTGTTCAACAATGGTGAGGTGTTGCCGCTAAGCTACAATTTTTAGGCCAAGAATAATGTGGCTTGGATAGATTAATACTTTTTGGCTACCACCTTGCAGGCCATGCTTCATTTTCTAGTGCACTTACCCAATCGCTAAATTGACATTTCGCATCAGGGTCTTTTTTCAAAAGCCGCTGCTTCTCGGCAATTTATGCGTTTGGATTGCGTGCAGCTATTCAGTTGCGCACTGGTAGGGGGATTATTGTTAAATTTAACTACATTTATGCAGTTACCTTTCCATTGTTAAAATGAAAAATTTAGTAGTATTTTGCTTTGTACTCATTTCCCAGAGTTTTTTTTCTCAAAATTGTCATTGGGTCAAGAGAAATTATGGAGAAGAGAGTACACATCGAAACTGTATTCAGGTTGTTGGAAACTATATTTATACAGCAGGTTTATTTTCAGGTTATTGTAATATTGGGACTACTTCAGCACCATACATATTACCAAATACTGGCAGTGGAGTTTATGTTACCAAGGCCAATTTAGACGGTTCCATTGTAGGCTTTACTTATTTTTCTGGAGATAATTTTGGGCCACTATCATTAGCAATTGATAATGATGGAAATATTTTTATCGGTGGTGATTGTTGGGGTTCAATGGAGTTAGATACAGGGTCAGGTTTAACACAACATAGTACTGGTTACAGCACGAATTCATTCTCTTTTATTATGAAATTGGATAATAACTTGAGCACTATTTGGCAAAAGGCGATAGGAAAATTGGCTTATCCTCCTCAAGATTATTTACATTTTCAACTGAAAGATTTAGTAACTGACAATGAGGGAGCTATTATTGCAACGGGCTATTTTACCACTCACGCGGGATATAGTGTTGATATGAATCCAAATTCTGGCGTGGATATAATTCAAGCTGCTGACTATGATGAAAATGCTTTTGTAATGAAACTTGATAGCGTTGGTGGGTATGATTGGTCACATGTGATTTCAACATATTATCCAGTATCATTTGAATCTTTAACGTGTGATATCAACAATAATATCTATGCTTGCGGAATCAATGAGTATTTGGGCTTCAAGCAATTTTTAGTAAAATTGAATGCCGGAGGGGATATAATGTGGGATGCAAATAATATTGACATTGGTAATTCTTATTCTACTCAAGTAGAGCTTGTAAACAATAATATTTGGTGGGCAGGATATTTTTCAAACAGTTGTGAAATCGCAACACCCTTTGACACCATGTCAAGTACCGGTTTTTCTACGACTGGTAATATTGTAGTTCTTGATACTGCTGGGCATATTAATGATATTAAGTGCTTTAACTCGCAGTACACTCCCCTTTTTAAACAAGTTGCCTTGGATACTATTTACATTTTAATGTACACCGACTCTTTAACTCTTAATTTCGGAGCTGGACCATTTATTGTAAATTCAAACGATGGAGGGCTAACTAAAGATTTAATTTTGTTGAAAATGGACAAGTATGGAAATTATATTGATCAAATAAATTGGTATGATCCTCTTGGTGGACTGGATGTTAAATACATAGATGCAGATAGTCATGGAGAAGTCTATTTAGCTGGTCATTTTGGTATGAGTAATGACTTGTATTTTACTTCCACTGATAGTTTATATAATTTTACAACTAATCAATACTGGGAAGGAGCAACAATTAAGTATGACTTTTCTCCGAACTATTATAATTACCACGCAAGTATTTTTAAGCCTACTTCAACGCGAAATTTTACGATATATCCGAATCCTACTGATAAACCTTCAAATTTATTTTTTACGGGTTTAGATGATGGAGATTCTAGTTTAGAAATTGTTAACAGCCTAGGTGAAAGATTGATGTTTATTAAGTCTTTTAATAAAGAAATGCATCCTTTGAACGGAGTAGAATTATCTCATGGAGTGTATTATCTTAACATTTATGATGAATCATATAGTAATCTAGTTGGTTCGAGTATTTTAATAATTCAATAACGTGAAGATTAGGCTTACTCGAGAGTTTGTGTTTTCGATTGACGTTTTCGAGGTACTATAAATCACTTCCAAAATTCCCACCACTTCTTGTTTTCACCAATGGGAACAGTGTTTAGCCAATTGTTGTACACACTATTAATGTGATGTTGAAGAGTAGCATAGTTTTCCCAAGTACAATCCACTTCATAAATGGAATCAACATCCTCTCCTAGAATATCAATGTAATCAGCTAAAAATTGTGGGGCATCTTTCCCAGATTCCTCATAATAGTAATTGGTGAATTTAAACCCTTCTTCAGTGAGCATATCTTCGAAAAATTTCCCATCACAACAATCGAGTAAAAACTCACGACCGGTCATTTTTCGGTCCTTGACAGCCTGAATTTCATCTGGACATTCTTCTGTAAGAAATTCACTAATAAGATCGTTATCAATTAACCAGTTGATGTAAAAACCAATATGAGTCCCTGCATTTTCTTCAGGAAGATGATCAGGAAAATCTCCTCCAAAGTGCCAGTCTATTCTGTCGATTGATCCCATAGTTTTTAGATAATATAGTTCATCACTGTTTCACAGTGATATGAATATTGGTTTATAGTCCGTCCGTGAAGATAAGAAAAGCTGTTTATTCTATTGATGCTCTCACATTGGCAATAAATTTTTTCCTTGCTTTTCCTATTGCGGATATTTTAGACCAACAGACAATTATTTCATCATACTCTGGAATTAGTTGCTTTTCTTCTTCTGTTAACTGAATAATTTGCAATTGAGGATAATCACTATTCTCAGAGAGTGACCGTGCATAATTGTCAAAGAATTCTTGTTTTGTTAATGGTTGACTTCCATAGTTTCCTGTCGCAAAATAGATACGTTTGTCTGCTAGATCTTTCTTGGAGACATTTTGAGAATTAAATGCTTCGAAAAAATAGTCGACTTCATAAGAGTTGAGAATAGCTGAATTATCTAGACCACAGCTATCCATTGTTATTGATTGAGTGTAAGCATTAAAACACAATGCAAGGAAAGTGATAATAGGGATTAGAATTTTCATGAGTTCATTTAATAATTTATTGTTCATAGAGTTCGATGGGTAATTCATCTGGATCACAGAAAAACGTAAACTTCTTCCCGGTACACTCATCTACACGAATTGGTTCAACGTTCACACCCTGTTTTTCAAGCATCTCCGTAGACTCTTCAATATTTTGAACTTCAAAAGCGATATGCCTTAAGCCAGTAGATTCCGGGCGTGTGGGCCTTCCAGGTGGATTAGGAAAAGAGAAAAGTTCGATGAGGTATTCACCTTGAATGGATAAATCTAATTTGTATGATTGACGCTCCTCGCGATAAACCTCCCGCACTACTTCGAACCCTAAAGTTTCTGTGTAAAATGCTTTCGATTTTTCATAGTCAGAACAAATTATAGCAATATGGTGCAATCTTTCAATTTTCAAACCTGTTTTCATAGCGTTTTCAATTCGGTTCTTGTGTACAAAAACGTAAAATTGATGTTTTTATCATTGAATGTCAAAATTTATTAAATATTGTAAACAGCAGAAAAACAGATGTATAACCAATTACAAACGAAAAACAATCGAATGAAAACATTTAAAAGTCGATTAAAATTTGACACCCACCTCACCTTTGCATTGTCGAATTCAACGATAGGTTTTGAATAGAGACACAAACACGTAACAATTTTAAATACATACAATTATGAACACGTTGAGAAACAAAGTGAGTTTGATTGGCCGCCTAGGAGCGCAGCCTGAAGTGGTAAGTTTTGATTCGGGAACGCAAATGGCGCGTTTTTCACTCGCTACAAACGAGTCGTATAAAGACAAGAATGGCGAGTGGCAAGACCGAGTGCAGTGGCACAACGTGAAGGCCTGGGGAAATACCGCACAACTTGTAGGGAAACTTCTTGAAAAAGGTACAGAAGTTATCATTGAAGGTCGTTTAGTGAACAACACTTACGAAACGAAAGACGGTGAAAAACGCTACAGTACAGATATCGAAATCAGTGAATTCATCCGATTAAAAGAGACTAAAAATGCATAGTACACCTAACCTAACCACAACGAAGACGAGTGGGGCTGTAAAAGGCAGCTCCATCTTCTTCAGCCAGCGTCCAATGCACATGAATCATGTAAATCTAATTGGAAGAGTTGCTGGCGAGCCACGTTTCTATGAGAATAAAGATGGAAGACGTGTGGCTCAGTTAACATTAACTACTGTAGAACACTACTTAGACGAAGACGGAAATACAAAACAAAAAAGTCACTGGCACAGAATCGCAGCATGGGGGCGATGGGTAAAAGTGGTGGAAGAATTGGTGTGTGAGGGGACAGAGCTCGCCGTTGAGGGAAAACTTCTCACTCGCTTCTTCTTTCGAGATGGACAACGACAATTTATTTCAGAGGTGGAAGTCAACGACTTAGTGATTATCTAACTAAAAAACTACGATATGCAGTTAAGTAACCAAGTAACGTTGATCGGAAACATGAAAACCGATGTCCAAATTACAAACTTCAATAATGGCGGAAAAATCGCTCGCTTTAAATTAGAGACCAGTCGTTACCCAACGAATGACAAGCAGCCAGTATGGCACAGTGTTTTTGCATGGGGAAACATGGCTCAGTTTATCGAGAGATACGGCCAAAAAGGGAAACAGCTTGCCATTCACGGTCGACTGGTAAATCGAACCTACACTACGAAGAAAGGCGATGCGAGAAAGTACACCGAAGTTGAAGTGAGACATGTAATCGCGATGTGATTTAATCGAAATCCTAACCTACCCGCATCACGATTATATGATAGGTGTCCTCAGTTACTGGGGGCACCTTTGTTATTTTAAGAAAACTCAATTAATAATTTCGATAGTCATTCCAAAGCATGGAGCGAATTCCAGCGACCAGCATGTAATTTGAATTACCAGGAACTGCATAACGGAAATGATTTTCAACAAATCCTTGCAAGTGTCCATGTTTTGTAATCTTGTAAGAAGCAGTCAATATTGCATTGAATCCATTTTGCTGTACACCTTGCCCGATGAAATGACTGTATTCATATGGTCGGAAAGTATATGGTTGATAAATATCACCACCATAACTATCACCATCTTTGTCGTTTCCTCGCAAGAAATAATTGACAAATAGTTTAGTGGACCAGCGTTTATCTTCCCATTTCAACTCGCCAAGGACTTCCATAAAGTTGGATCCATAAGGATGAGCAAGTGAAATTCCTTGATTCCCGTAATTTAAATCATCCGATAAATGCGAATAAGTGTATGGTCGAACGAAATTGTACTCAGTTCGATAGAAGAATTTCTCTTTACCAATATTAAAGCGACCCTTCACTCCAACTTGTCCTCCAAATTTATTTGCCCACCAACCAGATCGTGCACGTAGCTCTTCCAAATAGAACTCATCCAAAATAAATTGAGTGTAGAGGGTATGCGCTTTCCAATCAGCTGAAATTTCTAATCCAAGTAACACATTATCTGAAGATCCAATTGAATATTCTTGCGGTCGGTAAAAAACCAATGGATTCAAATATTCGACATCAAATCCACGGACTAAATTGGTGTCTTTTGGTTGAAAAATAACGGATTCAAAAATTCCGAAATGGAGCCAGTCTGTTGCATTGATTGAAATATGGTGACTCGATACAAATTTACTGTCCCAGTTGTTAAATTTTCGCTCTCGCATGAATTGGTAGAGCACCGAATACTCAAATCGCCAGAAATTGGCTCGAATTAAACCAAACGGATAAGGCTTTCCATAGTCACTCAAAAACAAGGAACGAGATCCTTCTCCAATGAAATTGTGATCAAGACCAGCTTGAAAATTGAAAATGTGATTCGGTGTATATGAAACGCGACTTCGAATATCTGTATAAAATTGTTGAGCAGAATCTCGAGAAAGGATGTACGATTTTGGAGCAAAAATGGAATCGAAAGTTGAAATTCCTTCAACACCCATCAATTGAATATCCCACTTTTTATTGAATTGACCTCTAAACCCAAGTCCAACTCCCGTTTTATATTGAAATTCGTCTTGATACCTACCGTTTAAGTCAAAAAGCCCTTCCACTTTGATATTATTTCCTTTGGGACTTGTCTGCCGAATCAACGGCTTTAGACTAGTATGTGTTCGAACCGTTTTTTTAGGCATTGAATCCAAGGGCATTTCCTCAAACAAATAACTTACAGAACCTTGTGACCAAATAAAGTTGGAAATAAAAAAGAGCGATATGTAAATCAAATAACGCATTAAAAGTCTTTGTAGTGATTGGTTAATGCTGTTTTCATTCCAAAATTAACCGCATTTATTGGTTGATCTGAAGAATTAGAATTGCTCCTGTAAGTGTAACTCGTGAATATGCTCAAATTCATTTTTCGATTGAAACGATAGCCCACTTCAATATTCGAATAAATGATTGTCCCGTCTGATTTTACTGCTTCGGCACCATCAATTAAATGTGCGACTGGAGAAAAATCGTTCAATGCATAAACTACACTTGTCAATTGACCGTAAACACGTTTGTATTCATACGAACTTCTCAGAATAAATTCATCAAATCCACTTCCCTTCACATGACCAAGTGGTAAGTTGTAGTGAGAATAATTCAGTCGGGAATTTGGATTTTGATCAAATCCTGAGTTAACATGATTGTATTCTAACTGAAGCATTAGAGGAGTTACACCAAAAAGTTGATAACCTCGATATCCAACTTGATATGCCAGTTTATCTGAATTCAAATTGTTTATTCCAACTTGAGCGTAAATCATGTGATTTTCACTGATTTTTCCCATTAGATTTAGTCCAATCAATGCTGAAACTTCGTTTTTTCCATCCAAAGCTAGAGCTGAAACAAAAGGTGCCGGATTATAATACAAAGGATGTGAGAATCGACTTTCGACTGAATCACCTCGGTTCCAAACACCGCCTTCAAAAAGACTAATCGACCATTTTTCGGTGGGATTGTAAGTCAAATAATTAACGGAATACCCAGTTGGCTCGTAGTAATTTTCGGCAGTACTTCCTTCTGGTCGACGGAATAAGTTCAAATGGCGAGATCGCATGTATGAGAAACTCCATTTCAATGCAAAATTCCAGTCCACTTTAAAATATGGGGCATTGTAAGAATTGTCGGATAAGAATATCGATCGATGTCCAGCACCAATAAATTGTGGATTATTTCCAGCTGCGATCTTAACAGTTGAAATTGGCGCATAGACAAAATAACCAGTCGCGTACGCATAATCGAATCCATCTTCTTTAAATGGTTTTGTTCGTCCAGCTCCCGGAACAACCGCATTTTGGGTTGAAAAGGTCGAATCGTTAACTACATATCGTTCACCCAAAGAGGTATAATAATCAGTTTCGTAGCGCATAAAACGACTTTGATTCTCATAGAATGCTGTCGAAAATGAGAAGTTTTTGAAGAAATCACCTTCCACAAAAATCCCACGCATGTTGTGCGTAATGTTTCTCTCATTCGTATCACCAAAGTCTTTTCCGTAGGAAATATTCGCAGCAGGGCTGATCGTTAAATAAACATCCTCACCATGAATTTCAATCAAATGTTTTTTGAATAAAATATCAGTAACTGTATAATATTGTGGTGAGGAATCGTTGATGGCATTGATTAAGTCAAAATCCGATTCATTGGCCGGTAAAAATCCAGTCTTCGGTAGTGTTTTTCCAAAAAGTTGATCCTTGTAAAAAGAATGTAAAGGCAACAAGTTTTGTTGAGCAGAAGTCTGTAAGAGAATTCCCAAGAAACCGATCAACAACAATTTCCTCATAAAAGTGCCTTCGTCCGAGCGATGAAATGTGGATTGTAAAGCGATTCTTTATTGTACTTTAACGATTGACCCGTATTTGCATCAATGATTGTTCCACCAACTGTTTCTAAAATGGCTTGTCCTGCTGCAATATCCCATTCCATTGTTGGTGCAAACCGTGGATAAATGTCAGCTTTACCACGAATAATGTCGAAAAACTTAATTGCACTACCTTTTCGTAAATAGCTGATGGTCCGATGTTCAATGTCCGTTATTTCTTTAAGTTTCTCTTCTTGATGACTAGAAAAGCTATGAGAGCAAGTGACAACTAGTGGATCATTTACCTGAGTTACAGGTCCGAATTTTTCCCACTTTTCGGGAGCATGAAGATCATCAAATTGAAGAATGTAAACTCCATACTCCGGTCCACCTATCAAAACTTCACGATTGGTAGGAGATGCCAATACACCAAAAACACTTTTCCCGTTGACAACATGAGCGATGTTTACCGAAAACTCATCGTTTTTGAGCAAAAACATTTTCGTACCATCTAGAGGATCGACGCACCAGTTTTCAGTCCATTTTTTACGACTTTCATAGTCTAATTTCTCCAGTTCCTCCCCCAAAATTGGAATCCCAGTAGGCGCAAGCATTTCAGCAATTAACTTCGATGAAGCCAAATCTGCCTTGGTTACCGGCGACCCGTCACTCTTGATTGTTGGTTGGATATCCTCTTGATAAATGCGCAAAATCACTTTCGATGCCTCAATGGAAGCTTCAATCGCAAGTAAATAGTTAGCAGGGAGAATGTCTGTTTTCATGCTAGTCAAAGATACAAATTCTTTCGTCTATACGTTGGGCGCACCCTCATACTTCGGGAACCATCTACAACTTTTAGTTGTTTTCTGTCAGCGAGGACTGCTAAAAAACCAATTTGCTTCTGATGTCGCAACTGGTTTCAAGCATTCCTAAACTGTCAGTTCAACAAGCTAATCGTCTTCGCTGGTGCGCAATTCAGGTTAATTTCAGCAATTTGGTAAAAAAAAAGACGGTCCCCCTGAGAACCGTCTAATCACTACCTGCACTAAGCAGATAACTAACCAACTTTATTTACTACTATCATGAATTGATACTCAAATTTACAACGAAGAATACCTTAATGAAAGTGAGTTTCTTTATAGTCTTATAGATATTAATTATACTAAAAAAGGCCCTCAAATTGAGAGCCTTCTAATATCTGTAGAGTTTGATCTTAGTGTCTAACAATCACCTTTCGGTTTACTGTTTTTGCACCAGGAGCTTCAACTCTTACGAAGTAAATTCCGTTTCTGAAGTTCGAAACATCAATTGTTTTAGAACCATTGATCACAGCTTCTT
>CAXPPC010000009.1:0-203418 GCA_964219255.1 Henriciella pelagia | reverse complement strand
AAACTTTTTTTAAAAAAAATTTCAACCTCTCAATCTTTGCTTTTCGCAACCACTTTACGTTAAAAGCGGGCCGCAAAGGTATGCATCTTTTTTGTTTCAACAAGCGATTTCAACAAAAGTTTTTTGACTTTTATAGCAACTTCAAAAAAGCGGGTATCTAATATACTAAAAATCAGACAACTGTTTTCAACTGTTTAAATATTTTTATTTTCCCTAAATCTGGAATTGCTTCTTTTTCGACCACTTCAGCTATTGGCAGCGTATGTAAATCGTCACCTTTTGAACCAATCATTATGTCGGAATTTCCTTCCATTAATTGATTCACGGCAAAAGTTCCCATCTGAGTTGCGAGCATTCTATCGAACGCAGTTGGTCTTCCTCCACGTTGAATATGACCTAAAACTGAATATCGAAGTGTATAATCTGGCATCAATGGAACCAATTTTTCATAAATCTCTTTCGCTCCACCAGCATCATCCCCTTCCGCAACAATAACAATTGAGTTACTTCTTCTTTTGGTTTGACTTTTTAAATCCTTTGCTAAAAGTTCAATATTCGATCGTTCTTCAGGAATTAAAACAGATGCAGCACCAGATGCAATAGATGCGTACAAGGCAATAAATCCTGCGTCGCGACCCATAACTTCAACTAAAAAAATACGATGATGACTTCCAGCAGTATCCTTTATTTTATCCACTGCATCAACAACAGTGTTTAATGCAGTATCAAATCCAATTGTTCTTTCAGTTCCAAAAATGTCATTATCAATAGTACCAGGTATTCCAATAACTGGAATATTCATTTCTTTCGCTAAAATACTAGCTCCACGAAATGTTCCATCGCCACCAATACATATTAAGCCATCAATATTATTCTCTTGAAGATTTGCAATTGCGGTTTTTCTTCCTTCTTCTGTTCTAAAAGCTTCGCATCTTGCCGTACCTAAAACCGTTCCTCCTCTCTGAATAATATTCACAACATCGTCTGAAGTCATTTCAATAAATCGATTATCAATCATCCCTTGATACCCGTCATAATAACCAACTGGCGTTATCCCATGAGTTAAACATGTCTTTACAATTGCACGAACACAAGCATTCATTCCTGGAGCATCTCCACCTGATGTGATAAAAGCAATTTTCTTCATATACTATATATATTATGTGTGAGTCGGACGATTATAGATCGAACTCGGGAAATTACAATTAATTTTATGGAATAATAAAAAATGTATCATCTAATAATTGAATGCTTTTTAAACGTCGATTAAAATATAGAACCTATACCGATGAAGATCTACTTATATTATATAAGCAGGATCAGGATAGCATGATTTTGGGCGAATACTATAATAGGTATAGTCACCTAGTAATGGGTACAGCGATGAAATACCTGAAAAACGTGCACGATGCAGAGGACATCACCATGCTTGTGTTCGAAAAATTACCAAAAAAACTAATCTCTCATAATATCAGCTTTTTCAAATCTTGGCTTTATATGGTTGTGAAAAATGAATGTTTGATGCTTTTGAGAAAGAAATCACTTCCAACGACAGAGATTAATGAGGAATTAGATGGAGACGAAAGCGATGAACTAGTTGAATTAGAATTAAAAGAAGAGCAACTTAATCTCCTAGAGCAAGAAATTGGAAATTTAAAAAGTGATCAGAAAAAGTGCATCGAGCTCTTTTACTTGGAGCAAAAATCATATCAGGAAATTACTGACTTGTTGGGCATGGAACTCAAAAAGGTGAAAAGTGCCATCCAAAACGGTAAACGAAATCTAAAAATTAAACTTGAAGGAAATCATGAATTCGAATCGATTAAATAACATTTTCAGGAAGCGGCATCTTTCGAGAAAGGACATCGAGGTGTACAAGAATTCCGCTGATGAACTTGAAAAGAATAAAATTGAACAAGCTGCTCAGAGCGACCCATTCCAGTCAGATGCCATGGAAGGATGGGAAGCTATGAACTATAATACACAATCGTTAAATCGTCTTGACAAAAAATTCAGCTCAACATCGAGCAATGCATGGTATTTTATCATAGGTGGTGTTGCAGTTTGTACTATTCCTCTCTTTTTCTTCTTGTTTTCGGAAAAAAATAAAGTTGACAAACCAATCGAAGTAAAAGATGAAACTTCATTGGTGACAACATTAAATGAAGATCAACAAATCACTTTGGACGAAACGGATGTTATCATTCGAGAGGAAATTGATAAAATGGAATCGGCTCCGAAGCAACAACAACTTCAACCAAAAAACATTCAATCTGATTTTAAAGAAATGAATGAGGCTAAGTTAGAAGCTCCTGAACTCCCCATTGTTGAATTGCCATTAATTGATATCGATCCTCAAACTCCTGAAGCCAAGGAAATCATTCGTAAACATGAATTAGCTAAGGAAATGTATTTGCACGATCTAAAATTGGTGGATTACCGTGCATATCGTGAAAAACCTCAGGTGAAGACGAAACAAATGGTACTAACAGGAACTCCTGCCGATCAAGAAAATGAAGATTCACCAACTCTCGATCCACTTTGGAAAGATGTTGATGTTCCTTACATCGAGTTTATTGATAAAAGCATGCGCATTTTCGAAAATGGTAACTTTAAACGTGCATTAGCGAGATTCGAAACTATTATCGAAACGTACCCAATCGATGTAAATGCCAACTTTTATGCTGGCGTTTGTCTGTACAACTTAAAAGAGTACAAATTGGCAATCGTTCATTTTGACCAATGCATTTTCGGACCGTATTCAAATTTCGATGAAGAAGCGAATTGGATGAAAGCACTAAGTCTTGAAAAAATTGGAAAAAAGGAACAAGCTAAGAAGATCTTCCTAGAAATAATTGAGCTGGATGGTTTCTATGCAAATCAAGCGAAAGAAAAAATCAAATAAACGCATACTTTCACGAAAAAATTAGCGTTCTTTAATAGACTAGATCTCCATGCTAAGAACGTTAATCAATATCAGCTTGATGGCACTTTTGGTGCTCGGACTTTCTGTAAAAGAAATGTCTATTGAAGATCAACTGGTCGATTTTGATGTTTTTAAGAAAGTATTGATTGACAAAGAAGGCCGTTTGGATCTTCACACTTCCGAAGAATCAATTTTAGCATCAATTGACAGTCTCGAAAATTCACTTTCAACCAAGAAGTCGTATTTAGAACAATATAAGTCGTACACAAAAATGCTCGCTGCGATTCAATGCGGTCATACTCAAATCCACCCAAACAAAGAAGTTTTTAGAAATTGGCTAGCTGAGAGAAATGCTTTACCGTTCGATTATTTCATGCAAGGAAAGAAACTTTATGTGAATGAATTGCTTTCGGAAGACGACGATTTTATCTCTGAGAACAAATCCAAAAAAGAACTGAAAAAGAAAATCAAGCCGAATTCAGAAATTTTAGAGATTGATCACAAAACAGTTCCAGTGATGATGGAGGAAATCGGAAAGTACCTCTCATCCGATGAAAACGCGGTTGATTTCAAATATTTTCAGGCTTCTCAACTATTTGGTTTCTATCGACACTTGAGCATGCCTTTTGATTCCGATTCGATTCAGGTGAAATATGTCACTGGTCAGGACACACTAGAAATGTACTTTCAGCCAGGAACTGCTCCGGTTCATACAATTAATCAGCGAATGAAAGAGGGTTCAGAAGAGTTTGACAAGAATGAAATTGATATTGGTTCGTTCAAAATTCATCGAAACAAATACGGTTATTTCCGATTTAATTCTTTCAAGGCATGTTACGGTAAGAAGTACGAAGAGTTTTTGGAGCGATCATTTAAAAAATTGAAAGCGAAGGATATTGACAAGTTGATAATCGACTTAAGAGGAAATACAGGTGGCGTCATGCAATACTCTTTGATGCGTTATTTTGTGGGCGAAGATGTTGTATTAGGTCGATATGTTATTGAAAAACCGAAAAAAGGAATCGAAAACAAGCACATTAAAAAATGGAATGCCGATTACTTGAAGCATCGAAGAATGAGTCGCATTCAACAACGTAAACTTCGAAAAGGAGTGTTTAATAATGGTACAGTCAAAACAGGTCCGATCAACGAAGATTTAATTTTCGAAGGTGAAATTGTTGTCATTACTGATGAAGGAACTTTTTCGTCTGCCGCAATGCTGGCTTGTCACATCAAAACCCTTTGTGATGGAAAAATCATCGGTCGACCTGCTGGAGGAAGTTTCTATCAGGGTAATGCAGGAACCTTACAAGTGCAATTGCCGCATTCAAAAATGAAACTATTTGTCAATCCAAATACGTTTTATTCGCATTTGGAGCCCGGTGAAGATCCGATTTCGATCAAAAAACCGGATATTTTATTGGAACCTTCTTTTTTAAAGCCGAGAAAAGTGGACACTTATTACTTGAGACAAGCCATCAATGCTTTTAAGTAAAATTCGTAGATTTATTGAAAATCAACTTCCATGAAAACACTCATTCTTTCCACTGCAGTTTTGACTTTACTGATGGTTTCTTGTTCGTCTGAGCCTGAAACTGAAATCTTGGAGAACATAAATTACATCGAAACGGAGATTCCAGAATTGGACGATTTCGAATATGATACTTTGAAGGGAATTTATTCAGGTGATTTCGGAGGAAGTAATATTCGTATCATTTTAAGTTATTTGAGTTCGAAAAATGCGACGGGCTACAATATTCACCGAGGACTTCAACGAAATTTGACAGGTGCAGTAAATAGATTAGGTGATTCAATCATTGTTTCGCTTGCTGAACCTGGCGATCACGAATACGATGGTGTTTTTGAATTAGTCTTTAACGGAATTGATGAGCATCCAACCGGAACTTGGCGATCGAATAGTGGCGAAATCTCAGCTAAAAAGTTTCAGTTGGATAAATTGATGCTTTCGAAAGAGCAATACGTGGAATATGATGAAGAGCTGAGTGAAGAAAATTTCCATTTATTTTTCATGGATGCTTATGATAGTCTGGGCGATTACAGCTTTAAAAAGGATGGATTAGTGATTTTCGATTACATTCCAGGTCGTTCAATTCACGATATTGATTGGGACAATGCAGGAAATGCTCGTGTTGAACAAATGAAATCATTGAAAGGAAATTGGGTAATTAAAAACAACACTGTTGTTATAAGTTGGGCTGATAACAAGATTTTCCCTGAAAAGAAAATGGTTTACACAATTCAAAAAGGAGAATATGAGCCCGAATTAGCGAGAGGTGACAACTCTATTCATCCTCGTCTCTACCCTTGATAGATGAAATTCATTAGCGGTTTTTTCAATTCATTGGTTTTTGGAATCATCTTGTATGCTTCTTACTTGCTGATTTTATTGTCTCTTCCGTACATTCATTTTATTCCAGGTGTCGAATTTTTAGCAACAAAACAGCTGATTTACCACATTGATGCATGGAGAATTAGTTTTTACGTGCATGTTTTTACGAGTCCGATTGTGATTTTAGCTGGACTTTTTCAATTCAACGGCTGGATTTTACGAAATAAACCAAGGCTCCATCGACTCTTAGGAATGAGTTATGTGATTGTGGTGTTATTCGTAACCGGTCCTGCTGCTTTGATCATGTCTTTGTATGCGAACGGTGGTAGAACTGCACAAACCAGTTTTGTAATTCTAAGTTGTCTTTGGATACTCTTTACTTTTTTAGCCTATCGAAAAGTGCGTAAGCACGACTATTCTTCGCACATAAAATGGATGATTCGAAGTTATGCCCTGACATTATCGGCAGTTACCCTTCGATTTTATGCCTATCTGTTCGATGTATTCAATTTGAACCTGGGGCCGAAAGAAACTTACATCCTGCTCGCTTATCTGAGCTGGATTCCGAATTTGATTTTCGCAGAAATTCTTATGCGAGCTGGTTATCTCAACTACCTGTTGAAACGAATGAATTAGTTCATCGCTTGCGCTTCCGGAACATCGTTTTCTTGACCTTCGGTCTCCACTATTTTACCATCATTCATAATCACGTATTCCATGTATCCGATATTTTCTGTTGAAACCAATGGATTATCGTAATAACCATGTTCATCCGGATCTTTCTCGTAAGTTGGCTCTAATAAATCGATCGTTATGACTCTACCCTTTTTCAACTTAGCCTTCATTATTGGGTCTTTTAGCAATGCTCTACCAGCAATATCTTTTTTATCAATCAATTTTCCTTCATGTGTAAATGTTGCCAATCGATAAGTTAATGGAGCGTACATTCCCATAAATTCGTCACGAACAATATAGATTACAGCCACAAAATCATCCGTTTCGTATGCCGTTCCATAGTGATAAAAACCTTTACTCACCTCACGAGAGAACATTTCATCACGCATTTCCGAGATGTATTTTTCGAAATCGTAAGAGATATATTTGAGATTACTCATTTTCTCTTCACCCAAAGTGATTTCCGTTGTATGTGGAAGTTTCAATTTTGGGAAAAGACGTTTGAACTGCAACCAATATAGATTTTCTGCATTAGTCATTCCGCGCAATCCACGATCAACTGCTGGTTTGAAATCATCTGATTTTCTCAACGCTTCGAGGTCTTCGTCTTGATTGATATGATCAATATTTGAATAACCAGCTTGAAGTGCATATTCCAAGTACTTACCAGACAATTCCGTTTCACCTTTTAGTGAATAAATGCACGATTCATTATAGAGAATCTTCGAGAATGGTTGGAAATCGAGTTGTTCCGCGACACCATAAGCAAGAAGCGCATCATCATATTCTTTTCGATCCATGTACACATTCCCCAACTCATAATAAGCTTTTGCTGACGGTTCTTTTAAAATTGACTGCCGTAAATAGTAATCAGCACTATCCAAATTTGATTCATTTCTGAAAGCATCCAGTCCACGAAGGAAAAGAGAGTTTGCCTCTTCGAAGTACTTCGCATCATTTTGAAGGTATGCTAAGATTTTCCCCGTATCAAAAACATCTTCCTCCGTCAATTCAATCGGAATTCTTTCATCTTTATCAACTGTTTTAACTTGTTTTTGCGGCTCTCCACAAGATGTAAAAATCAAACCAGCGATTGCTAAAAAACTAAAGGACAGGTGCTTTTTCATGAGAATTGTTTTCTGAAAGATAGGAAATTATCTAATGAAGAAATGTTAAAAAAGCTATTCTCCTATCCAAAAAACTTTTTTCCGTCGCGAACCATTCTTCTTAAAAGTGGACTTGGACGGTAACGGTCTTCTCCGTATTCTTCAAACAACGATTGTAATTTAGCCAATACGTTTTCGAGTCCCATTTCATCTGCCCACGACAACAAACCTTTCGGATAATTCACACCTTTTGTCATGGCAAGATCGATAGCTTCTTTCGAACCGATATTTAAGAATAAAGCATCAATCGCTTCGTTCATCAACATGACCAAGATGCGTTCGAATATTTCTTTCCCAAGTTTTTCGTCTGTATTTGGAGTTGGTTTTTCTGCTCCTTCTGCATAGTTATAGTAACCTCGCCCTGTTTTTCTTCCAAGATAACCTGCTTCCGAATGACGCTTTTGCGTAAACGAAGGTTTGTAACGTGGATCGTAATAGAATGCCGCGAAAACAGTTTCGGTCACCGTGTAATTAATATCATTCCCGATATAATCCATTAGAGTGAATGGTCCCATTCTAAAACCACCAATCTCGGTCATTGCCCAGTCGATAGTGGCAAAATCAGCTACGCCTTCTTCATAAATACGAAGTGCTTCTCCGTAGAATGGACGTGCAACGCGATTCACAATAAATCCAGGCGTATCTTTACAAACTACCGTTACTTTTTTCCAACCATCGATTAATGATTTCGCTTTTTCAAGTGTCGACTCTGAAGTTTGAACAGCAGGAATTATTTCAACCAACGGCATCAATGGAGCTGGGTTGAAGAAGTGAATTCCAATGGCATTCTCTGGAGCTTCCAAGGCACTTGCAATCGAAGCGATTGACAAAGAAGAAGTATTTGAAGCCAAAATACAGTTGCGACCAACAATTTGCTCGATCTGCGTGAGCACTTTTTGTTTGATTTCTAGATTTTCTATGATTGCCTCGATGATTATTCCACATCCAGCAAAATCATGAATATCCTGACTGTATTTAATTCGGTTTTGAGTCGCAGTAGACTCTTCTTCCGTAACCTTACCTTTCTCCACCAATCGCGCCATTATTTTGGCCAATTGTTCTTTCGATTTTTGCAAGATTTGTTCGTTTAAGTCGACCAAAACAACTTCGTGACCATTTTGCGCAGCCACTTGAACAATTCCAGAACCCATCGTTCCTCCTCCTAAAACTCCAACTTTCATTTCTTAAATATTTTTTTGACTATCTATTTAGATATTTTACTCTCCTTTAAAAACCGGTTTCCTTTTCTCTAAAAAGGCATTCACACCTTCACGGAAATCATACGTTTGACCAGCTTCCGTTTGTAGTTCCTCTTCTACAGCCAATTGCTCCGTAAGATTATTTGTTAAACTTTGGTTCACCGCTTTCTTCGTCAATCCAAGTCCGCGAGTTGGCATCAAGGCAATTTTTTGAGCAAAAGCAGTTACTTCTTCCTCCAATTTCCCATCTTCAACAGCTCTGTAGATCATATTCATCGCTTCCGCTTCTTTAGCCGAAACCTTGTCGCCCGTCATCATCAATGCCAATGCCTTCTGCGTGCCAACAATTCGAGGAAGGAAAAATGTACCTCCTGAATCTGGAATTAATCCGATTTTAGAAAAAGCCTGAATGAAACTTGCGCTTTCTGTAGCAAAAGTAATATCACAAGCCAAAGCGATATTTGCTCCAGCACCAGCCGCCACACCATTCACTGCAGCAATAATTGGCTTCTCAATATTTCGAATTCGTTCGATAATTGGATTGTAGTGCTCGCGAACTATGCTTTCCAACTCTGGACCTTCAGGATCGATTGCTTCTGCTAAATCTTGTCCAGCACAAAAAGCCTTTCCTTCACCCGTTAAAACAATCGCTCTTACCTCATCGTTTTTCTCACAATCATCCAATGCTTTTTGTAAAGCAAATGCCATTTTTTGATTGAAAGAATTAAATACATCTGGTCGATTTAATTTTAGTGTACAAACACCATTCGATAAGGTAATTTCTAGTTCCATCTTTTTTCTTGCTAAAATAATAGAAATGCTCGGTTTGACTCTGGAAGAAGGTGCAATAATTCGATCAACTTTAAGAAATTAAATCGATTTAGTCATAAAAATTTTGTGAGATCTATCTGAATACCTAACTTCGTGATTACCAATTATTCACGAAATGAGACATTTAGTATTACTCTTATTATTAGTTAGTTATAGTTTTGCCAACGGTCAGTGCACCTCAACGAACACATTAATAACGTATTACGCATCGAACAATGGTCAAAGAGGGGCTATGTTCAATATTACAGCAACCAATACAGTTACTATAAATTGCTTTGATGCAAGTTTATATACTGGAACAACCGCCGACTACGAGATTTATTACCGGACAGGTACTTATGTTGGCTCGGAGAATAACGCGGGTGCTTGGACATTAATCGGCACAACAACAGGCTTGACATCAGCTGGAGCAAATGTGGGTACACCAATCCCTATTCTTGTCAATGTGACAATTCCAGCTGGGCAAACATATGGGTTTTATATTACAAATACATTTGGTGGTGGATTAAGCTATACAGATGGTACTGCAGCCACCAATTTATTGGGATCAGATGCAAACATTTCTATCAATGGTGGTGTTGGAAAGTCATATCCATTTGGTCTAACATTCTCTTTCCGTGAGTTCAATGGAGCTGTTCATTACACACCTGGAGTTCCATTGCCAATTGAATTAGGTGGATTTTGGGTAAATGCCGATGATCGAAAGACAGAACTATCTTGGGAGACATATTCTGAGTTGAATAACGATTACTTCACCATTGAAAAGTCTGTAAATGGATCGGATTTTGAGTTTTTAGCACAAGTTGATGCTGTCGGAAACTCACAAAAAACAGAAAAGTACACATTCGAAGATGTTGCTTTAACGAGCGACGTAGCTTATTATCGATTAAGTCAGACCGATCTTGATGGAGCAACAACTTACTTCGAAGTTCGAGCTGCAAAGAAAATTGAAGATCAACCTACTTCGTTACATGCTGTACCAAATCCAACCAATGGAACGACAATTATTACAGGATCAAAAGATGAACTTGGCGATTTGGTTATTTCAGATGTTTTTGGGAGAACAATTACAGATCAAATTCCTTCAACAGTTGAGAACAACCGCGTAATTCTGGATTTTTCAGATTTTGAAAACTCACTGTTCTTCGTTCGAGTTGGAGATGAATCCATTACGATCTCAACGAGTAGATAAAGCTTATTTCAAGATTTCTTTTGCGCGACGTTCAATTTCCTTTTTAAGAGAATTAGGTGACTGAATTTTAATCTCACCTCCATAACTAAGAAATCCACGAATTAATTCCTCGGAAATATTTACGGTTAATTCAAATACACTTCCTTTTTCGGAATTCTCTATTTGTTTTTGAGAAGAGTGAAACGGTTGAGATTCGATATACTTCGTCGCGATGGGATTTGCGGAGAAAACTACTTTTTCGGGATCGCTATTTCCACTTGTAATTCCAACAGCATATTTGAAGTAATTATCTGGATTGAAATTCTTTGGTTTAGATGCGACTTCTGAAGAAACCGACAAGTTCTTCATTCGATCAAGAGAATAGGTGATAAAATCTTCCTTTACAGCATCGAACGAAATGAGGTACCAGCGATTGCGGTACTCTTTCAATAATAATGGAATTGCCTTACGTGGTTTTGTCTGACCTGAAATAAAACTCGTGTATTCAAAATGCACCCAGAACGAGTGCTTAATCGCATCTAAAAGTGGAGTTAGAAATTCATTTCCACTATCAGAAGTAGCTTTTTCGAACTGAATATATGCATCCGCTTCATCATCCTTTGAAACTTCAACACGATCAACAATCTTGTCAATCGCGCTTCCAAACTGTTTGAAAAGTTCAACATCCCGAAACTGCAATAAGGTTTTTGCAGCAAAACTAATTGCTTCTAAATCCTCTCCAGTTAGTGGAATATCGTTGATACTAAAATCAGGATCTTCGTAATAATACCCTTTCTCTCGTTTGCTGTATTTGATTGGAGCATCATGTTCCATTTTCATGGCAAACATATCCTTCTCGATAGTAGAATCACAAATATGTTCACCGTCTGTACTACCAAATAACGCATCTTCACACGCTTGACGTAAATCTTCCTTCGATGGAAAAGGATTGTATTTGTTGCGGATACAACGGTCAATAATTCTATAGCGTATTAATGCATTCTTGATATGTGGCATAAGCAACTAGTTCGCTACATCCGAAGTTTCCTTCTTCACGTAACCAAATAACTCGTAATATTTGATCGCTTTAGCAACTGATTCAGGAACATCTTCTTCCCAACTTGAAGCTTCAGCTTTAATTTTCATGAGTACATCATCAGACATAATACCCAACAAGCTTTGATCGAAATTTTCGAAAGCAGCCAATTTATTGTTGTCTTTCATATACTGGAGAAGTCCACGTAAATTCTTTTGAATATCCAGATTTTCGAGATTGTAAAGTTCTCCCGTTTCTACATTATTCGCTGGATAAACATACATTTTCATGTTGTGACCAAAACCTCGCCCGAACGCTTCGAGTAATCCACCTGGTAGATTATCGTAATAACGCTCGTCAAAAATGGTATTCAAATTATAGACTCCAACGATAACTCCCATGAAATGTCCACGAGCAATAGTCGCTAGATAATCTACCATCTTATAATGTTTCAAATAATTTGAAATCATCACGGTATATCCAAGTGTTCCAAGAAGCTCTGTACGATCTACGAAATCTTTCGCTGAGATTTTTCCATCAGCAGTAAGATCTTTCAGCGTAAGTTCGATAACGACACGTGTTTTATCTTCAGAAACACCTTCCTCTTTCAAGAACTGTTGTTTACCACGTTCTATCATATCGATATGAACTTTTGTCACTGGACGAAAACGACCTCTCATCAAAAGAATATTCTTCTTGTACAAAGCAGTCGCTGGTTGAAGGACGCTTCCATTCAAATCGAACATAGTCGCATCTGTTATTCCTCTTTTTACGAGATTCAACGCAATAATTCGGTTGTCCACGTCTTCGAAGTCTGGGCCAGAAACGCGCATCATATCAATTTCAATTCGCTCCCGAGGTAAACGATGAACTAAACTTGTCAAAAACTGATCGATATCTCCTGTTTGAAAATAACTTGCGTGAATTAAATTTACCCCAAGAATCCCCAAGGCCTCTTGTTGAGCTCTATGACTGTTATCATGCATTTTAATGTGCAAGATAATCTCGTTTGGATCAGCTCCTTCGGTTAGATTAAAACGAATTCCAACCCATCCTTGTCCCTGATTAGTTTTATGGTAGTTCAACGACTCTACCGTATTACAAAAAGCAAAAAAGCGTGATTCTTTATGTTTGTTTGGCAAGCGTTCCACCATGGAATTGTATTCCGTATCAAGCATCGTTACTAGGCGCTCTTCACAAACATATCGAGAACATTCACCATACATCGAATCCGAAACTTTCATGTCATACGCGGAATGTGTATATGCGATTGTTCCGGAACTACCTCCAGCCTTAAAAAAATTGGCCGCTACTTCCTGTCCTGCACCAATTTCAGCGAACGATCCATAAATGTTCGATGTGAGGTTGATCTTGAGGGCCTTTTCTTCTGTTGTTAATCTTCTTTCGTCTATCATTGGGTTCAGTTCAATATAGATAATAAATATTATTGTGGCTCCTGAAAGTCAGGATTATTAATAAATGACTCGTCAGTTAAAGTCATTAAAAATTGTTTCAACAAATCTCGTTCATAAGCATCTAATTGGACACCACCTTGCGAAGCGTACTCAATCAGCGGATCAATCGTAGGACTCATTTGAATCCCAAACGAATAATGATCAATCACCTCATCTAAAGTTTCAAATCGTCCATCATGCATATAAGGTGCAGAATACGCAATATTTCTCAAAGTTGGCACCTTAAATTTACCATTATCATTGGCATTACCTGTTACTTGTCCCCTCCCGAGATCGGTAAACGTTGCATCCAATCCATTATTTGAGAACTTTGCTACTTGCATAAGCGGTCCGTTGTGACAGTGAAAACAGTCTGCACCATTCAAACTTTTAAATAAATCGTATCCGGCCCATTCTTCTAAAGTCACTGATTGGTGAATTACCTGTTCTTCTGCTGTTAAAGTCAACCCGTTCTCGAATTTATACATAACATCGTACTTCGACTTACCAGAAATCATTGTCCTTAAAAACTGAGCGATTGCCTTCGAAACTTTAACTGAGTCGATTCCTTCTTCACCGAATGCCTTAAAGAACATGTTCTTATATTCTAATTCAGTCGACAACTTCGCAACAGCTCCCGGCCAAGTTTCATGCATTTCGATTGGATTGGTTACCGGCTCAAAAATTTGTTCTTCCAATGTTTTCGCCCTTCCATCCCAGAAATAGAATTGGTCCCAGCCTAAATTGATCAATGCCATTGAATTTCTATGGCCAATTGTTCCATTAACACCTTCTGAGAATTGATTTGGATCACTGAATGCAGCGTCCGGAGAATGACAACTTCCACACGAAATTGAATTATCTAAACTTAATTTCTTTTCATAGAAAAGCTTTCTTCCAAGCTCCACTCCTTCGACCGTCATAGGATTGTCTTCAGGAATAATCATCATTGGAAAGTGAGAAGGAATCTCCAATTCATATGGCGTAGGTTCATAACCAACTTTATCCTTCTTACACGAAAGAAAAACGGCAAAAACCAAGAAAGAAATAAGGAGATACTTCATTACATAGTCGAAATCGCTGCTTTCAAATTCTGGAGCACTTTCAGCGTAATTGCCTCTTGCCCAGCCATTGAATGAGTTGTATATTCGTTTGCTAAATCAATTGTTTGACCTCCATTTTGAAGCACGACAGCTAAATCTACTTTCAGCGGAAGAATATACAAATGATCAGATATTTGTTGCCAATTACAATTTGTGAATTCCAATGTTTGGAGATTTTCATCAAGCCCTACATGAAAAACAACCTGATGATCGAACAAAGGATTCCCATCTTGAATTGTATCAACTTTAGCTTCAATTTTGGCAAATATGTAGCCTGGGTTCCAATCCCAATGCATCGCGCCAGCATTCAAAATATTTAATGGACTTGAATTAGGAAATGCACTAGGATCTGAGTGATTCAACGTAGCACTAATACCTAGATTTGCCGTCCATGTGCTCGCATCAGAAGGAACACCTTCCCCATCGAACAATGCAATTCCATTGTCCACATAGTTAAACATGGCTACGTCTTTGATTTGTCCATTCGCCCCTTGAACATTCTCTACAAAAAACTTCAAGTTGGTGAATTTTATATCGTATCCCTCTACCGTTGTGTAAACCGAATCGAGATACATCAAATCTGTCCCATAAGTTGGTTGAACTGTTACTCTCAACACATCCTCCTCTTCCACAGGCGTTGGCTCTGGTGTCTTGTCTTTACAAGCTACCATTATAGTTCCTAACGCCATCAATAACATCCACTTTCTCATATTAACAAAAATACGAATATTCTGTTCTTTTTAAAACATTTCTATGTAGCAATTGTTGCATTGAATACCGCATTTTATTTGAAAAAATGTACATTCGTTAAAACTGAAAAAGTGCGCGAAAACAACGAAAATCCACTCAAAATCTATAATGCTTCAGCAGGAAGTGGAAAAACCTATCATCTCGTTCGAGAATACATTGCTTTATTAATTGGTGAAGGATCTCATCCAACTCTTTTTTCACAGATCATTGCGATGACCTTTACGAACAAGGCGGCTTTGGAGATGAAGGAGAGAATCATTCGTGCTCTTGATGAAATCGGAAATACAGAATTTCATCAACATAAAAATCAGGTTCTAATAACTGATTTATCAAAGTTACTTTCAATCAAAGAAGATGAAGTTATTTCAAGATCGCGTTTAGCCTTAAAGTTGATTCTGCACCAATACGAGGATTTTCATGTAATGACGATTGACAAGTTTAATCTGCGATTAATAAAATCTTTTGGTCGTGATTTAGATTTACCAGCAGAATTTGAAGTTGTTTTAGATGAGACTGAGCTTATTGAGAAAATTGTAGATGGATTACTGAATCAACTGAGTGATGAAGAAAATCAAACATTTAGTCAGCTGATTTTCAATTATGCGAAGGCAAATATCGATGACGAAAAATCGTGGAACTTCAAGCGAAATTTAGTCGACTTTGCGAAGATCTTAAGTAGCGAACAAAACAATGCCATTATCGATCAACTATTAGAAATGGAGTTTTCGAATGAGACATATGGAAAATTGTTGAACGAGCGCAAAGAATTGGATCAAAAAGCATTGAACATCGCCGAGAATATTGGCCGAATTATGACCTCCAATGCTGTTTCTGCCGATCAACTACCAGGAAAGACGAATACTTACAATGCTATTACAAAACTTGTAGAACTCAACTCCTTTCCTGTAAAAGAGGATATTCTATCAAAAACTCTTCTTAAAAATTACCAAATCGAGTTAAAAGATGGACAAATTTTTCCTGAAGAACTCCGATCATCGATTCAGGACTTGATCGATCTCAGAGAAAAAGAAGTGGAGCATTATGCAACATTGGATTTGTTCTTGAGTAACTTCTTCAATATGGCTTTGCTTCAGTATATGGCTCGCGAGCTTAGAAAGGTGAAGTTAGAAGAGCAAGTTATCCGTATTTCTGAGTTCAATACACTCATCTCTAAGTTGATTCAAGAGGAAAATGCTCCATTTATTTACGAGCGATTGGGAACGAGATTTAAACACTTCTTGTTGGATGAATTTCAAGATACTTCGCGCCTGCAGTGGTTGAATTTGGTCCCCCTCATTCACAACTCAATCGCAGAAAATAATGATAACCTCATCGTAGGTGATCCAAAACAATCCATTTATCGCTTTAAGAATGGAGTGGCCGAACAGTTTGTTGCGTTACCAGGAATATACAATCCAGAAGGTGAACCAAATGTAGAGAAGACTTCAAACTATTTTAAAGATAGAGGTCAACTTATTCCTCTCGAAAATAACTGGCGCTCCGGAAAGTCGATTATTGAGTTCAATAACTCATTTTTCGCAGAATTAAAGATAAAATTACCGGAAATATCATCTGATTTCTATAATAGCATTCATCAAAACCCACAATCGAAGTTTGATGGATATGTCAATATTTCTTCAAAACCTGGCAAAGTAAAATCGGAAGAACTCGTTCCAGATATCATTGATTACATTGAACATTGCATCAAAGATGGATTTGACTTAGGAGACATTTGTTTGCTTGGCGATCGAAAAAAAGATTGTAATGCTTGGGCACTTGGGTTGAATGAAGCAGGATATAAAGTTGTTTCGGCCGACTCATTATTGATTAATTCTAGTCTAGAAGTTCAACTTACTATTGCCTATCTCAAACGGCGATTAAAGCCAAGTGGCGAGAGTGAGATGAAACGATTTGCTGAGTTATACTTCCGCATTCATTCACTCGATTTTAGTGAATATCAATCGTACATTGAAGAGCGAATTAGTGAAAAAGGAAAAAAATTCCGTGTATTTAATGATGAACTTTTCCTGACTGACCATTTTGGAGGATCCGACAGCTTTTTCTTCAATTTTGAGAGTATTTACGATTTAATTCAGTCGTTCTACCGAATTATCAAGTACGATGAATTGAGCAATCCATACCTCCATCATTTAGCAGATATTGCTTTTGAGTTTGGGAGTAAAAAAGGGCCTGATTTAAAAGGATTCATTGAAGATTATGAACGTCAAAAAGGACAAATTGCTGTCCAAATTCCAGAAAGTAAGGAAGCGATTAAAATTATGACTATTCATAAGTCGAAGGGACTAGAATTTCCTGTTGTGATTTTACCATCGATGGACTTTCAGCTGGATGTTAAATCGAATTTTTTAATCGAAGAAGACGATTATATTCTCTATAAAAAGCCGACAAAATCTGAAGTCATCACAACTCTGAAAGAACTTCACGCAACAGAGGAAAGTCAAGTTTTTACTGACAGAGTGAACCTTTGTTACGTTGCCATGACGCGTCCTGTGGAACGATTATATGTGATTAACAATTTTGAAAACACTAGATTTGGAGCCGTTTTTCACGATACACTTTCAACCTTACCCAAAGTCAAACAGTCAGAGGATGAAATTACCTTAGAACTTGGGACAGCCTCTGCACCAAATGCAAAAAAATCATCTTCTGCGGGTGAACTATTCGAACCAAAAAATATTACCGATTTACTGTGGTTCCCTGATATTTCATTACGCGACCGAGAAGAACTAACTGACGAAGAATATTTATCCGAATCGCGACAATTCGGACTTCAATTCCATGAGTTGGTCAGCAAAATCAATCATGTTTCTGAAATTGACACGGAGATTGTCAAAGCATTTGATCAAGGGCTCATCTCCGCAGAAAACATAGATGGATTAAAAAGTAAACTCAATGATTTACTCTTCCGTCCCGATTATCAATCGCTTTTTGAGGGAGCAGTCAACACACTTAGTGAACAATCCATTATTACGGAGAATGGAAAAATACTCCGTCCGGACAAATTCATTTTGAAACCCAATCAAACAATCATTATTGATTACAAAACTGGATTACCAAAGGATAAAGACAACAAACAGATTAAAGAATACTGTGATTTATTGTCACAAATGGGCTATCCTGAAGTGCAAGGTTATCTTTTCTACACTTCAACTGATTCATTGCGCTTGGTTTCGTAGAATTCATCGTTTCGTTTGATAATTAATCGGAGTGATAAGTTGTATGTCCAATAATTCCACACCCAATTTAGGAAGACAATAAATTTGTTTTTGACACCAAGAATCGAACGTAGGTGAACAAACATCCATACCAACCATGCAAAGAATCCAAAGAATTTACGATTTGGTAATTCCACAACAGCTTTATTTCTACCAACAGTCGCCATTGTTCCTAAATTCTTGTATTTGAAAGGAACTCTATCTTGATTTTTTGTTCTACGAATGAAATTCTTAGAAACCAATTTACCTTGCTGCAGAGCTACTTGTGCTAATTGTGGATGACCTTCGGGGTAATTTTCATCAGCAGTCATAAATGCCACATCTCCAATTGCGTAAACATCTTTTCGATCTTGTACTTCACAAAATTCATTTACAGCAATTCGATTCCCTCTACTTCTAGAATCTTCCGGTAATCCATCGATGAAATTTGCTCTAATTCCCGCTGCCCAAATCATCGTTTTCGAAGGAATATGCTCACCATTGTTCAGAACAACATCTTCACCATCATAATCATTCACTCGAGTTTGAATCTTCAACTCAACTCCCAATTCTGTCAAATATTGATGCGCTTTCTTGGATGATTCTTCTGACATTGCACTTAAAACTCTTGAAGAACCTTCGACTAAAATAATTTTCATCTGCTCGAAATCGAGCTCCGGATAATCCTTCGGAAGAACAAATTTTTTCATTTCTGCCAGTGTACCTGCCAATTCAACTCCTGTTGGTCCACCACCAGCAATTACAATGGTTAGTCGCTTCAATTGTTCGGCTCCATGAAAATTAAGTGACTCTTCAAAGCGCTCTAGTATTAAGTTTCTCAAGCGCAACGATTGATTTATACTTTTCATCGGTTGCGCATAACGTTGGATGTTCTCGTTGCCGAAAAAGTTATTTCCAGCTCCTGTTGCAATAACACAATGATCGTATTTCAGCTCACCAACATTCGTTTGGATCACCTTATTTTCCGTATCGATGTTTCGTACTTGTGCTAATCTGAAATGAAAGCGTTTTACTTTTTGAAAGATTTTCCTGAACGGAAATACAATAGAACTTGGCTCTAATCCTGAAGTAGCTACTTGATAAAATAGCGGTTGAAACTGATGAAAATTATGCCGATCGATTAATACAATCTGGTACGGAGTGTTTTTTAGGCTTTTCGCCAATTGAAGACCTCCAAATCCACCTCCAATAATCACGATGCGCTCGTGAGGGCTATCCGGTAATTCCATATTTGATATGGTTTAATGAGGCGCAAGGTTTAGTTTTTCTAATTTAATCAATATTCTTGCACCAAATAAAAAAGGGAAGCTAAATACTTCCCTTTTTCAAATTATTTAAAGATTGAATTCATTAATTCATCGTCTACTAGTTCTGGTATTGTCACTTTAAGTTTTGGTTCTATTTCCATTGCTCTTTTAATTGCAAAAGTAGCCCCCTCGTTTCTAGCCCAATTTCTTCGTGCAATTCCATTGTTTACATCCCAGTGAAGCATCATTGTCAATCGACGTTCAGCATCTGGAGAACCATCTAAAAGCATTCCAAATCCACCGTTGATTACTTCTCCCCAGCCAACTCCACCTCCATTATGGATGGAAACCCAAGTTGCTCCTCGGAAACTATCTCCGATCACATTTTGTATTGCCATGTCTGCAGTAAAACGTGATCCGTCATAAATATTTGAAGTTTCACGATATGGTGAATCAGTTCCTGAGACATCGTGGTGATCTCTACCAAGAACTACTGGTCCAATTTCTCCATTGGCGATAGCATCATTGAACGCTTTAGCAATTTTCATTCTTCCTTCAGCATCAGCGTATAAAATTCGAGCTTGCGAACCAACCACGAGCTGATTTTCTTGAGCTCCTTTGATCCACTGAATATTATCTGCCATTTGCTGCTGAATTTCTTCAGGACTATTCTTTTTGATCTCTTCCAATACTGCGCAGGCAAGATCGTCCGTTTTCTGAAGATCTTCTGGTTTTCCTGAAGCACACACCCAACGGAAAGGACCGAAACCATAGTCGAAACACATTGGCCCCATGATGTCTTGCACATAAGACGGATATTTAAAATCGATTCCGTTTTCTGCCATTACATCTGCACCAGCGCGAGACGCTTCCAACAAAAATGCGTTACCGTAATCAAAGAAGTAAGTTCCTTTTGCGGTGTGCTTATTGATTGCCGCTGCATGACGAACCAATGTTTCCTTCACTTTCGTTTTGAAAAGTTCTGGATTTGTTGCCATCATTTCATTAGATTCCTCGAATGATTGTCCAACTGGATAATAACCTCCGGCCCATGGATTGTGCAACGAAGTTTGGTCCGATCCCAAATCAATATGTAGGTTCTCTTGATCGAATTTTTCCCAAACATCCACGATATTTCCAAGGTAGGCAATCGAAATTGCTTCTTTATTCTCTTGCGCTGCTCTTACTCGAACGACTAATTGATCGAGATCTTCGATGATTTCATGCAGCCAACCTTGTTCGTGACGAATTTTAGTGATTTTCGGATTCACTTCGGCACAAACAGTAACACAACCTGCAATTGTCCCTGCCTTTGGTTGCGCACCACTCATTCCACCAAGTCCTGAAGTCACAAAAAGTGATCCCTGAGGGGATTTTTTTATTTTTCTAAAACCATTCAACACAGTAATTGTCGTTCCGTGAACAATTCCTTGCGGTCCGATATACATATATGAACCTGCCGTCATTTGACCGTATTGAGTAACTCCAAGTGCGTTGAATTTTTCCCAATCGTCTGGTTTCGAATAATTCGGAATCATCATTCCATTCGTTACAACCACTCTTGGCGCATCTTTATGCGAAGGAAAAAGTCCCATTGGGTGACCAGAGTACATCACCAATGTTTGCTCATCTGTCATTTCTGACAAATACTTCATTGTTAATCGATACTGAATCCAATTTTGAAAAACAGCTCCATTTCCACCATACGTGATTAGTTCGTGCGGATGTTGAGCTACTGCGTAATCCAAATTATTTTGAATCATCAACATGATTGCCTTCGCTTGCTGGCTATTCCCCGGATAATCATCTATGTTACGCGCGTACATTTTATATTTTGGTCGATATCGAAGCATATAAATTCGACCGAATTCGTTAAGCTCATTTAAAAACTCCTGCGCTAAACCTTTATGCTGTTCTTTTGGGAAGTATCGAAGTGCATTTCTCAAAGCCAGTTGACGTTCATCTTCCGATAAAATTTGTTTACGCTTAGGTGCGTGATTAATTCCCTCTTCCTTTTTTGGAGCAGTCGGAATCTCTGTTGGAATTCCCTGCTGAATATCTTTTCTAAATTCTTCTAATGTCATTTGTTCTATTTTTTCCATTTGTAAATCATATTCCAATCAATATGTACACTATGGATATCTCACATTTGAGCGAAAAAGAATCTTGTCTAACTGCATACAGCAAATTTAGTAAATCGACTTTGGATTAGGGCAATAAGAAACGCCTCTCATTCAAAATGAAATGAGAGGCGCTTACTGGATCAATTATCTACCTAATTACATTGATGTGTCCATCATAAGTATACTTCGCATCATTGAGCATATCTTTTGTCCGGACAACCCATGTGTAGACTCCTTGTTTCACTGGCTTCCCATTGTAAGTACCATCCCAAGGAACGGTAATATCATGAGACTCCCAGATTACTTCTCCCCATCTATTGAAGATGAGTAGTTCAAAATCGTATACATCAATACCTTCCATGTAGATTCTCCAATCTTGGTTGTGTTCATCACCATCTGGTGTAAATGTGTTTGGAGCATAAATTAACACTTCAGGATATACAATTAGTTCTTGAATGATAGTATCCGTACAACCCAATTCAGAAGTTGTTACCAACATCACCTCATATCTACCTGTTTGTCCATCAGGGTATAAAACATCCGGATTATAGTCTGATGAAGTTGCAGGATATCCGCCTTCGAAGAACCATTCATATGTGTAACCATTAAATGAGTAGTTATCGAAGTGAACTTGTGTATTGAACATCAATACTGGGTTTGGAGAATATCTGAAATCCGCTACCGGTTTCGGATCAACTACCAATAACTCTTCAAAAGTCACCGAATCGATACACCCTTCATAAGAGGTAATCACCAATTGAACATCGTATTCACCTGCATAGAATGGATTTGTTGTGATTGTATCTTGATTCAAATAAATATCTTCATCGTTAACCACCCAATAGTTGAACTGACTCATTGTAGAATCCGTTGTATTCACAATATCGAATATTGCTGGCTCACATTGAATTGGATTTAATACTTCCACCATTGGTTCAGGGAGCGGAGCAACTCGAATATTTGTCATCAACGTAATCGGAGTTGTTTCACAACCATCTGAAATAGTCACGTAATAATCAGTCGTAACAGGAGGATTTGCAGTAATGGTGTGCAAGCCATTTCCAGTGTAATTCTCTCCAGAAGACCAAACAAACGTGTATGGGGCACCTATACCACCAGTAACAGTACTTGTAATATTTGTTGGATATCCTGGGCAAATTGTATCATATGGGGTTATTGTTCCAGATAACGGTGGGTGTAAATTAACCGCGATCGTTTCAGTAGCAGAAGTACAACCGTAAGGATTTTCAACATAAACCGAATATATCGAAGACCCCGTTGGATTCACATATTGAAGTGAATCTGTATTGGTTGTGAAATCCCAATGATAAATATAAGGACCACCTCCTCCACCTGATCCAACTGCAACAAGAGTTCCTGTTCCATTTTCACAGATTGTTGTATCGTTACTCACACTCACTAAAGGAGTTGGTAAAACCGTTATTAGGAAAGTATCAGGTTCTCCAACACAAAACGCGGTTGAAGGTGTTACAATCACCGTACTAACTTCAGGAACACCATTAGAGGCATTTCCAACGAAAGGAGCAATAGTTCCTGTTCCTGTAGCAGCTAAGCCTGTATTTGTATTGTCGTTAGTCCAATCAAAAGTTGTTGGTGTGAGCGCCCCTGAAAAATCGACCTGTGTTGTATTATCCCCGTGACATAAAATCTGGTCAGCTACCGGATCCACAGTTGGCATTGGATTCACTGTAACAATCGTTGTTGTTGTATCCGTATCAGGACATGCAGTATCTCCTACTACGAGGGTATACGTACCACTCATTAATGTATCTGAATTTGGAATGAATGGGTTTTGATCTGTTGAAGAGAAACCATTTGGTCCCGTCCATGTATAAAGTGATCCACCACTTCCATTTAAGAAAATTGTATCTCCAGCACAATAAGCTCCTGTATTTGAAGCAGTCGCAGTAATTCCACCAATGAACGTTATAGATACAAAACCATTACCTGTATTTGTCGCAGCATTACAACCAGCACCAGCAGGAACCAAGCTTGATCCACCGCCGCCACCGCCGCCACCATTGGCACCAGTACAGCATCCGTCGTTTCCACCACCGCCACCGCCGTAGTATCCACCTCCACCACCTCCACCAGAGGCAGTAGACCAAAATCCACCTTGGCCACCAACGCCGAGAGCTCCAGGTGATCCTCCAGGAGGTGTTGATGCCCATGGGGTACCACCAGCTCCACCAGAAGTTTGAGTTCCACCACCACCTCCGAATCCGAAAGTGTTTGCTCCAGCTAAACCAGTGGCACAACCACCGCCTCCACCAGCAACATTGTTAGAACCTCCTCCAGTTCCTCCTCCACCAGCTGCGATCGCGATAACAGATCCTCCAACAGTTAATGTTGAAGCCCCACCACCACCAGATGAATTATAAGATGAGTTAGCAGGAACTGAAAGGTATCCAATTCCACCACCTCCATATCCACCTCCGGGAACTTGCCCTTGTTGACCGATATCGAAAGTAATAACCTGTCCAGGAGTTACGGTTAGTGGAACAGTAATTACTGCTCCAGCACCACCAGCAGAACCTCCACCTTGTGCACCAGCAATTGTTACAGTCGCCGAAGTAACACATGTAGGTACAGTCCACGACTGCGGTCCACCGTTATAATTAAATGTAACCGTTTGTGATGTCCCTTGTCCAAACACTAATTGTGAAGAACAAAAAACAATGGAGAGTAGAAAATTGATTTTCAATAACTTTTTCATGATAGTAATTCAACTTACAGTGTAGCTTTTGCTAATGTATTCTCATTAGTCGATAAGTAGACGTTAATAACAGATGAACGTTGCGTAAAGACAAATAAAAATTAGCATATATGTATTATAAAACAAAAAGGCCACAATAATGTGACCTTTTTAACAGTGAATTTTAGTTACTTAATGAATTTGAAGCTCTTACCAGGATAAACTGCTGTTTGTCCCAATTCCTCCTCAATTCTTAATAGCTGATTGTATTTTGCCATACGGTCGCTTCGCGAAGCTGATCCCGTTTTGATTTGTCCACAATTTAATGCTACAGCCAAATCTGCAATTGTGTTATCTTCCGTTTCACCACTTCTGTGACTCATTACCGAAGTATATCCATTTCTTGTTGCCAATTGCACGGCTTCGATTGTTTCAGTTAACGTTCCAATTTGGTTCACTTTAACCAAAATTGAGTTCGCTACGTTTGTATCGATTCCTTGTGCCAGACGTTTCGTATTTGTAACAAAAAGATCGTCACCCACTAACTGTACTTTGTCACCCAAAGCTTCAGTCGCCAGTTTCCATCCTTCCCAGTCGTCCTCTGCCAAACCATCTTCGATAGAAACGATAGGATATTTCTCACACCAGTTTTTCCAGAATTCTACTTTCTCAGCTGAAGTCATTTTAGCTCCAGTTGATTCGAACGTGTACAATCCAGAATCAGCATCGAAATATTCAGAAGAAGCTGCATCCAATGCGATATACACATCCTCTCCTGGTTTGAATCCAGCTTTTGTAATTGCTTCGATCACAACTTCAATTGCTTCTTCATTCGACCCAAGACTAGGTGCAAATCCACCTTCATCACCAACATTAGTTGACATTCCTTTTTCTTTCAGAACGTTTTTAAGGTGGTGGAAAATTTCTGTTCCCCAGCGTAACCCCTCAGAAAACGATTCCGCTCCGAATGGCATCACCATGAACTCCTGAATATCAATTTTGTTATCCGCGTGAGAACCACCGTTCAATATATTCATCATTGGAACTGGCATTGTAACTGCACCAACTCCACCAACATATTTGAACAAGCTTAATCCTGACTCATCCGCTGCCGCTTTTGCTGCCGCAAGTGACGTTCCTAGGATTGCATTTGCTCCAAGATTTGATTTATTCTCCGTACCATCTAGCTCGAGCAATTTCGCATCGATTGCTTTTTGATCACACACGTCGAATCCCTTCAACGCTTCATCAATAATGGTATTTACATTCGCTACGGCTTTCAATACACCTTTTCCAAGGTAAGTTGATTTGTCACCATCTCTTAATTCAACTGCTTCGTGAATTCCAGTAGAAGCTCCAGAAGGAACAGCCGCTCTTCCAAGCACACCAGAAGTTGTGATTACATCTACTTCAACAGTTGGGTTTCCGCGAGAATCGAGAATTTGTCTCGCCATTATTTTTGCAATGTAGCTCATGTTAGTTGTTTTTCATGTTATCAATAAACTGATCGAACAGATAGCGTGAATCATGTGGACCAGCAGATGCTTCTGGGTGATATTGAACTGAGAATACAGGCTTGTTCTTTAATTCGATACCAGCGATTGTGTTATCATTTAAGTGAATGTGAGTTACTTCTACATTTTCACTTGCATCGATACTATCTTTTGAAATAACGAAACCGTGATTTTGTGAAGTGATTTCACCTTTACCTGTCTTCAAGTTTTTAATTGGGTGATTAATTCCGCGGTGACCGTTGAACATTTTTTCAGTTTTCAAGCCTTGACTTAATCCTAAAATCTGGTGACCTAAACAAATTCCAAAAACTGGTTTTCCTTGTTTAACGATGTCATCTACCAATTGAATTGAAGCTGGCATTGCTGAAGGATCTCCAGGTCCGTTTGATAACATGTATCCATCTGGATTGAATGAATTCAAGTCTTCGATTGTAGAATTTAGAGGGAACACTTTTACGTGACATCCACGCTCAACCAAACAACGAACGATGTTTTTCTTTACACCGAAGTCGATTAGAGACACACGATGAGATGGGTTTTCAGGTGCCACTTCATAAGCTTCCTGAGTTGCAACTTTCGAAGAAAGCTCAAGTCCTTCCATAGATGGAACCTCTGCTAACTTCTTTTTCAATTCTTCCACATTAGTTGTTTCAGAAGAAATGATTGCATTCATTGCCCCTTTACTTCTAATGTGACGAACAAGAGCTCTTGTATCCACATCCGAGATTCCAACTTTGTCGTTATCTACCATGTAATCTTGAAGCGATTTCATTCCTGAAGGTCTTGAATAACCATCCGAGAATTTTTTAATTACCATTCCGGCAATTTTCATCCCGTCAGACTCAACTTCCTCACTGTGAACACCGTAATTTCCGATGTGCGCAGTTGTCATAATTAAAATTTGTCCGAAGTAAGATGGATCTGTAAATACCTCCTGATACCCTGTCATTCCAGTATTAAAAGCGATTTCTCCAGTGGTTGTTCCAATTTTTCCGATGGCCACTCCGTTGAAAACCGTCCCGTCTTCTAATAAAAGTACTGCTGGTTCTTGCATGCGAAATTTTTTCTGCAAAGGTACAGAAACTATATAATTAAATCGGTTTTGTAAGCAAGAGATATTAACGGCATGTTAATAACCCAATGAAACGCACAAAAAAAGGGGAACACATTGTGCTCCCCTTTCATATGAATGCTTAAAGATTAATCTTCAGCTGGCTTACCACCATCCAATTTATCTTGTAATTCTTTCAATTCATCCCACTTACCATCAGCAGCCAATTGTGCTTGTTGTGGCCAAGTGTCAGTTACGTGATTTCCACGAACTCCAGCGATGATTTCAGCAATCTTCTCAGCATCTGTACCAGCTAAGTCAGCGTAAGTTGCAACACCTGCAGCTACTAATGTCTCAGCGATTTTTGGTCCGATACCTTCGATTTTTGTCAAGTCATCCGCTTTAGCATCTGATTTCTCCTCTGTTGCTGGTGCTTCAGTTGCTACTTCAACTTCTTCTACAACCTCAGTAGTTGTTTCAGTAGCTTCTGCTGCTTTAGAACCTCCACCACGACGTGAACGACGAGTAGTTTTCTTCGCTTTTTCGTTTGTGTAGATTTCATTGAAGTCAACCAACTCGATCATACACATTTCAGCATTGTCACCCAAACGGAATCCAGTGCGGATGATGCGTGTATAACCACCTTGACGATCTGCAATTTTTGGAGCGATTTCTCTGAACAATTCAGTAACCGCGTCTTTACTTTGTAAGTATCCAAATACAGTACGACGAGAGTGAGTAGTATCAGTCTTTGACTTAGTCATTAATGGCTCTACATATCCGCGTAAAGCTTTAGCTTTAGCAACAGTAGTATTAATGCGCTTGTGCTCAATTAGTGAACACGCCATGTTAGATAGCATCGCCTTTCTGTGAGCCGACTTTCTACCTAAATGATTTATTTTCTTACCGTGTCTCATTTTAATTCTTTATTTAGTCTTCACATACACCATTCATTAAGAAAAGCTATATGAAAACGTTTCGATGTTAGTCTTTATCTAATTTATATTTAGAAACATTCATTCCGAAAGAAAGTCCTTTGTTATCCACTAGGTCTTCCAATTCAGTAAGTGATTTCTTACCGAAGTTTCTGAACTTCAATAAGTCGTTCTTGTTGTAAGAAACTAAATCACCCAATGTTTCAACATCTGCAGCTTTCAAGCAATTCAATGCACGAACAGAAAGATCCATGTCAACCAACTTCGTTTTCAAAAGTTGACGCATGTGCAATGAAGTTTCATCGAACTCTTCTGTTTCTGCTTTCACTTCGCTGTCTAACGTGATGCGCTCATCCGAGAACAACATGAAGTGGTGAATTAAGATTTTAGCTGCTTCTTTCAACGCGTCTTTTGGATGAATCGATCCATCAGTCGTGATGTCAAAAACTAACTTTTCGTAATCTGTTTTCTGCTCAACACGGTAATTTTCTACCGCGTACTTAACGTTCTTAATTGGTGTAAAGATTGAGTCAATAAAGATCGTTCCGAAAGGTGCTCCGCTATCTTTGTTTTCTTCTGCTGGGTAGTAACCACGACCTTTAGTGATCGTTAGCTCCATTTCCAATTTAACAGAAGATTCCATATTACAGATCACTAAATCAGGGTTCAATACTTGGAACGCTGAAGTAAACTTACCAAGGTCACCCGCAGTTAGTTTATCTTGACCTGAAATAGAAACTACAACAGTTTCGCTATCAGTACCTTCGATTTGTTGTTTGAAACGTACTTGTTTCAAGTTCAACACGATCTCAGTCATATCCTCAACCACCCCTTTCAACGTCGAAAATTCGTGATCAACTCCTTCAACGCGAACTGAAGAAATTGCAAATCCTTCTAAAGAAGAAAGAAGAATACGACGTAAAGAGTTACCGATCGTGATACCATATCCTGGCTCCAAAGGACGGAATTCAAATTGTCCTTCGTGCTCATCCGATTGGATCATGATCACTTTATCTGGTTTCTGGAAGTCTAAAATTGCCATGTTAATTACTTTAAGAATTAGGTTACTTAGAATATAATTCGACGATTAACTGCTCCTTGATATTTTCAGGAATCATGTCACGTGTTGGCACTGACACAACTTTTCCTTCCAATGTACTTGGATTCCACTCTAACCAATCGAATGTATTCGACTTAGACGCCAAAGAACCAGTAATTGCTTCTAAGGACTTAGATTTTTCACGAACACCTACAACATCACCAACTTTAATTTGGTAAGAAGGGATATTTACTACCTCTCCGTTTACTGTAATGTGTTTGTGGCTTACGAACTGACGAGCAGCTCTACGAGTTGGTGCGATTCCAAGACGGAAAACAGTGTTATCCAAACGTGATTCACACAACTGTAATAAGTTTTCACCAGTAATTCCTTTCATACGAGAAGCTTTCTCGAAAAGGTTAGAGAACTGACGCTCAAGAATACCGTAAGTATACTTTGCTTTTTGTTTCTCATTCAACTGGATAGCATATTCTGATTGCTTTCCTCTACGTTTGTTTGGACCGTGTTGTCCTGGACCGTAACTTCTTCTGTCCAACGCTTTGTCTGGTCCAAAGATTGGATCTCTGAAACGACGTGCGATTTTTGATTTAGGACCTGTGTATCTTGCCATTTTTATTTGTTTAAAGAGAAGGTTATGAATTAAGGCTTACTCCTTCGATAACCATGTGCTTCCCTTTGATTTAAATTAAGATTATACTCTTCTTCTTTTTGGTGGGCGACATCCATTGTGTGGTAATGGAGTTACATCGATGATTTCAGTTACTTCGATTCCAGCATTGTGTAAAGATCGGATAGCCGACTCACGACCAGAACCTGGTCCTTTTACATATACTTTAACCTTACGTAATCCGAAGTCATGTGCTTCCTTCGCAGCATCCTCAGCAGCAACCTGTGCAGCGTAAGGAGTGTTCTTTTTAGAACCTCTGAAGCCCATTTTTCCCGCTGATGACCAAGAAATAACTTGACCAGCACCGTTCGTCAAAGAAATAATCACGTTGTTGAAGGTAGCTTGAATATGCGCTTCACCCATCGCGTCTACTTTGACGTTTTTCTTCTTCTTTTGATTTGACTTTGCCATTTTAATTTAGCTATTGTTAATTCTTTTCTTGTTGGAATTGAGTAACCTCTCAAAGCAAATGATTCCATGCTGGACTTAAGCTAGTAACTAGCCAAGTCCAACCGGATATCAAATTACTTTTTCTTATTCGCAACTGTTTTTCTTCTACCCTTACGTGTACGAGAGTTGTTCTTCGTGCGTTGTCCTCTAAGTGGAAGACCCGCTCTGTGACGAATTCCACGTTGACATCCGATATCCATCAATCGTTTAATGTTCAATTGTACTTCTGAACGCAAAGCTCCCTCAACCTTGATTGAGTTGATTTCTTCACGAATAGCTCCCAATTGATCATCATTCCAATCTTGAACTTTGATATTTTCGTCAACATTCACAGTAGCCAACACTTTACGTGCTGTACTTCTTCCGATACCATAGATGTACGTCAAACCGATTACACCTCTCTTGTTTTTTGGTAGATCAATACCTGCAATACGTGCCATATCTTACTTTTAACCTTGTCTTTGTTTGAATTTCGGATTCTTCTTGTTAATCACGTAAACTCTTCCTTTTCTCTTAACGATCTTGCAATCTGCAGAACGTTTTTTAACTGATGCTCTTACTTTCATCTTTGTAATTTTACTGTCGCAATTTCTTGCTCGCTTACTTATATCTAAATGTAATGCGTCCCTTTGTTAAATCATAAGGAGACATTTCCACCTTAACCTTATCTCCTGGAAGAATTTTAATGTAATACATTCTCATTTTTCCAGAAATGTGTGCAGTAATCACGTGACCGTTTTCGAGTTCTACTCTAAACATCGCATTCGATAATGCTTCAATGATTACTCCATCTTGTTCTATTGATGCTTGTTTCGCCATATCCTAAAATCCAGATAATTCGCCAGAAGTTCTTCTACCCTTCACACGAGTTCCTTCCATCAATCCATCCATATGACGGTTCAATAAGTAAGATTCGATTTGTTGAAGAGTATCTAATACAACTCCTACCATAATTAGCAATGATGTACCACCGAAGAACATTGCAAAAGCATCATTTACACCAGCAATTTTTGCGATTGCAGGAATTATTGCGATAAATGCCAAGAACAATGATCCTGGGAAAGTAATTCTAGAAACTAATGAATCGATATAATGTGCAGTTTCATCTCCAGGACGAACCCCAGGAATAAAACCACCACTTCTTTTCAATTCATCTGCGATTTTACGTGGGTTGATCATAATTGCCGTGTAGAAGTATGTAAACACGATAATTAGAACGGCCAACAAAGCATTGTATCCGAATCCGTAAATGTCTCCGAAGAACTTCGACATAAATCCACCCTCACCAGTTGTACTAGTAAAGATCATAATCGGAACTGTCATAATCGCTTGTGCAAAGATAATCGGCATTACTCCCGAAGCATTTACCTTAATTGGTAAATAACTACGAGCACCTTGCTCCTCTGCAGCACGCGAACCAACAACACGTTTCGCTGAATTTAACGGCACTTTACGAACACCTTGAACAATCAAGACAGTTCCAAGTACTACTACCATGAATGCGAAGATCTCCAATACAATCTTGATCAAGTTTCCTCCTTGAACCGAGAAAGTAAATTCCGCCATAAACGCTTCCGGTAGACGCGCTAAAATTCCCACTGTAATCAATAATGAGATTCCGTTTCCAATACCTTTATCAGTAATGCGTTCACCTAACCAAACAGCGAACATTGAACCAGCTACCATAACGATAATTGATTGTGCCCACCAGAATGTACCTGCATCAACTGGCAAAGCTCCTTTACTATCAACATATAGTGAAAGGTAACTTGGTGCCTGAAGTGCACAGATAATGATTGTCAAGATTCGCGTATAGTTATTAATACGTTTTCTACCTGACTCTCCTTCTTGCTGCATTTTCTGAACGGCTGGAACGGCCATTCCCAAGAGTTGCATAATGATCGACGCAGAGATATACGGCATAATACCGAGTGCCATGATCGATGCATTAGTAAATCCACCCCCTGAGAACAGAGAAAGTAGCGTTTCCAACATATTCTGATCTCCACTTTCCTGAGCCTGAGCTAACGCTGTATAGTTAACACCAGGAAGGATAATGAATGATCCGATACGGTAAACTAGAATTAAGGCAAGCGTAAGTATGATACGCTTCCTTAATTCCTCTACCTTCCAGATATTCTTAATACTATTTATAAATCGTTTCATTCGTCAAAAATGTTGGCAAAGTTAATTAGATTTCTGAACAATTCCCACCTTGAGCTTCAATTGCTGCTTTCGCAGTTCCTGAAAACTTGTGAGCTGTTACATCAATCTTAGCTTTTAACTCGCCTCTTCCTAAGATTTTCACCAATTCATTATTTCCAACTAACCCATTCGCTTTCAATACTTCAGGATTAATTTCTGTAACGTTTTTACGTTCGATTAATGATTGAATGATATCCAAGTTGATTGCTTTGTACTCTACTCGGTTAATGTTCTTAAATCCGAATTTAGGCACTCGACGTTGAAGTGGCATTTGACCTCCTTCAAAACCTACTTTTTTCGAATAACCCGATCTTGATTTCGCTCCTTTATGTCCACGAGTTGAAGTACCACCGCGACCAGATCCCTGACCACGAGCGATTCTTTTCTTGTTCTTTGTAGAACCTTTCGCAGGAGTTAAATTATGTAAATTCATCTTAATACTGTTTTATGCGTTACTCAACAACTTCTACTAAGTGTTGAACTTTCTTAACCATACCTAGGATTTGTGGAGTTGCTTCTTTCTCGATAGTCTGATTCAACTTCGTAAATCCAAGTGCCTTAATCGTAGCTTTTTGTCTCGCAGAACGATTAATTGCGCTTCTAACTTGCTTAATTTTAATTGTTGCCATGTTATTACTTTATTAACCGTTAAACACTTGATCAAGCGTAATCCCACGTTGCTTCGCTACTGTAACTGCATCTCTCATTTGAGAAAGCGCGTCGATAGTTGCTTTAACAACGTTGTGTGGATTCGAAGATCCTTGAGACTTTGCCAAGACATTATGGACACCAACGCTTTCCAAAACAGCACGCATCGCACCACCTGCGATAACCCCTGTTCCTTCTGCTGCTGGACGCAATAAAACTCTTGCTCCGCTGTATTTACCTTTCTGCATGTGAGGAACTGTACCGTGTAAAATTGGAACACGAATTAAGTTCTTCTTAGCATCATCAATTCCTTTAGAGATTGCTTCTGTAACCTCTTTTGCCTTACCAAGACCGTGACCAACGATTCCGTTTTCATCACCAACTACAACGATAGCAGAGAAAGAGAACGTACGTCCACCTTTCGTTACTTTCGTTACGCGGTTAACGGCAACCAACTTGTCTTTCAACTCGATATCTGCAGATTTTACTCTGTTTACTGTTTGTGCTGCCATTTCTTAAAATTTAAGTCCGCCTTCTCTTGCTGAGTCAGCTAGTGATTTAACTCTACCGTGGTATAAATATCCGTTACGATCGAACACAACAGATGTGATCCCGGCTTTAACTGCCTTTTCGGCTACCTCTTTACCTACTACTGCAGCTTGTTCGATTTTAGAACCGCTTGCAGCTTTGTTATTATAAGATGATGCAGAAACTAACGTCTTTCCTGTTGAATCATCAATAATTTGAGCGTAGATCTGTTTGTTGCTTCTAAAAACTGACAAACGAGGCATCTCAGAAGTACCAGTAATATTCTTTCTGATTCTTCTTTTGATTTTTGCTCTTCTAACTTCTTTACTAAATGCCATAATTAATGATATCTAATTATTATTTCGCCGCTGACTTACCAGCTTTTCTTCTAAGTTCTTCACCAACGTATTTAACTCCTTTACCTTTGTATGGCTCAGGCTTACGGAAGGAACGAATTTTGGCAGCGACTTGTCCTACTAATTGTTTATCGTGAGACTCCAATGTTACCACTGGCGCCTTACCTTTTTCAGACACTGTAGATACCTTAATTTCTGAAGGGATTTCGAAAACAATTGGGTGAGAGAATCCTAATGCTAACTCCAAGCTTTGACCGCTTGCGTTTGCACGGAAACCTACTCCAACTACTTCCAATTCCTTCTTGAACCCTTCCGAAACACCAACACACATATTGTTAACCAACGCACGGTATAAACCATGTTTAGCTCTGTGATCAGGTGCATCTGATTCGCGGGTGAATGTGATGGTACCGTCTTCAACGCTCATTGAAACACAAGAATCAAATTCTTGTGTCAACTCACCTTAGGACCTTTAACGCTTACCACGTTTCCATCCACTTTCACTTCTACTCCACTCGGGATTGTTACTGGGGATTTACCTATCCTTGACATTTTACTTAATCTTAAAAATTAATATACGTAGCAAAGAACTTCTCCACCTACGTTTTCTTTTCTTGCTTCTTTATCCGTGATTACACCTTTAGAAGTTGAAACAATCGCGATTCCAAGTCCGTTCAATACACGTGGCATTTCTGATGCGCTAGAGTATTTACGAAGTCCTGGACGAGATGCGCGCTCTAATTTAGTGATCGCTGGAACTCGTGTTGATGGATTGTACTTCAATGCAATCTTGATTGTACCTTGCTTGTTGTCGTCTTCGAATTTGAAGTCAGTGATGTATCCTTTATCGAACAAGATTTGTGTCATTGCACGTTTCACGTTCGATCCTGGGATCTCAACCATTTTCTTCTTCGCAGCACTTGCGTTACGAACACGCGTAAGGAAATCTGCTATTGGATCTGTATTCATATTTAAAAATTGCGGTAACGGTTTTCAATTTCTTGAACCTGAAACCAGTTTATATTCTTACCAGCTTGCTTTTTTAACACCTGGGATCTTTCCATCTAATGCCATCTCACGGAATGTCACACGAGAAATTCCGAATTGACGCATATAACCTCTAGGACGACCTGTCAAACCACAACGGTTGTGAACACGGTTTTTTGCAGAGTTAGCAGGTAATTTTTGCAATTTCATCATTGCTTCCCACTTTGCTTCTTGCATTTCCTCTGAATCGTCGGCTGATTTCAAGATCTTTGTTAACTCCTCACGCTTTGCTGCGTAACGAGCTGCAAGTCTTTCTCTTTTGCGCTCACGCGCTTTCATTGATTCTTTTGCCATCTCTTCTTATTTTTTTGTAAATGGAAATCCGAATGCATCAAGAAGAGCTTTCCCTTCTTCATCGCTTTCAGCAGATGTAACAAACGTAATATCCATTCCCATGATTCGGTTTACCTTATCAATATCAATCTCAGGGAAGATGATGTGTTCCTTCACACCCATGTTGAAGTTTCCACGACCATCAAATCCCTTAGCAGGAACTCCACGAAAATCGCGAGTTCGCGGCAAAGATACAGAAAGAAAACGATCTAAGAAATCGTACATACGATCTCCACGTAAAGTTACTTTCGTTCCAACAGGCATACCTTTTCTCAACTTGAAGTTAGAGATATCTTTCTTAGAGATAGTAGCAACCGCTTTTTGTCCTGCAATACGAGATAAATCCTCTACTGCGTGATCAACTAGCTTCTTGTCAGCTACTGCATCTCCAATACCTTGGCTTAAAACAATTTTTTGAAGTTTCGGTACACGCATAACAGTCTTGTAACCGAACTTTTCAGTAAGGGCTGGAATAATTTCCGCCTTATACTTTTCTCGAAGTCTTGGTGTATAACTCATTACTTAATCTCCTCCCCTGACTTTTTAGAATAACGTACTAATTTTCCATCCTTGTTCGCTTTACGACCAACGCGCGTTGCTTGACCGTTGTGAACTAGCATAAGGTTTGAAATATGAATACCAGCTTCGATATCCAAAATTCCACCTTCAGGATTAGATGCGCTTGGCTTTTGGTGCTTCTTTACAAGATTTACACCTTCAACTGTAGCTCTCATCTTCTTTCTGTCGATCGAAAGAACTGTTCCTTCCTGACCGTTTGATTCACCGCTAATTACTTTAACAGTGTCACCTACTTTAATGTTTAATTTCTGTTGCATAACAATAATTGTATTAAAGTACCTCAGGAGCCAATGATACGACTTTCATATAGTCTGCATCACGAAGCTCACGAGCAACAGGTCCAAAAATACGTGTTCCTCTCATCTCACCCGCTTGGTTCAAGATAACGCAAGCATTATCATCGAAACGAATGTAAGAACCGTCTGGACGACGTACTTCTTTTTTAGTTCTAACTACTACTGCCGTGGCAACTGTTCCCTTTTTGACAGCTCCAGAGGGCATTGCACTCTTAACAGCAACAACAATTTTATCTCCTACAGATGCATAACGACGTTTTGTACCTCCGAGAACTCGGATACACAACACCTCTTTTGCTCCAGAGTTGTCTGCTACTTTAAGTCTTGATTCCGTTTGTATCATTACTAAAAATTATTTAGCTCTTTCAATAACTTCAACTAATCTCCAGTTCTTAGTTTTCGACAACGGACGTGTTTCCATGATGCGAACAGTATCTCCGATACCACAATCGTTCTTATCATCGTGGGCAACAAATTTCGTTGTTTTCTTCACGAACTTTCCGTATTTCGGGTGTTTCTCTTTACGCTCCACAGAAACAACGATAGACTTGTCCATCTTGTTACTTGTAACGATCCCGATACGTTCTTTTCTTAAATTACGCTTTTCCATTATAAGCTAATTTCAAATTAAACAAGCAACTAAGCCTGTGTTTCACGTTTTGTTAACTCAGTATTCAAACGCGCAATTGTTTTTCTCATGTGACGGATTTGCATTGGATTCTCCAAAGGAGCAACGCTGTGCGTCAATTTCATTTTCTCCAATTGCTCAGAAAGGGTATTTAAATGTCCTTTCAAATCTTCAACTGATAATTTTGTGATTTCTTGCTGCTTCATAACTACTTTCTATTTTCCTGGTACAACATAATCATTACGTGTAATGAACTTACATTTCACAGGTAATTTTTGAGCTGCTAAACGCATTGCTTCTTTTGCCGTTTCGTATGGTACACCATCCGCTTCGAACAAAATACGCCCTGGTCGAACTACAGCCACCCAGTGACTTGGAGCCCCTTTACCTTTACCCATACGTACCTCTGCTGGTTTAGCAGTAACTGGTTTATCTGGGAAGATACGGATCCATACTTTTCCTTCACGCTTCATGTAACGAGTAACGGCGATACGAGAAGCTTCAATTTGACGAGAAGTGATCCATCCTGGTTCCAAAGTCTTCAACGCGAAAGATCCGTAAGCTACCGTGCTTCCTCTATGAGCCAAACCGCGGTTTCTTCCTTTCTGCGCTTTTCTAAATTTGGTTCTTTTTGGTTGTAACATCTTGTGTTAATTTTCTTGTTCTTTACAATTCGTAATCTTGATAATTCTTTATCCTGGAATAAAAATTACCGTTAATTACTTCTTAGGTCTTCTTTTAGATCCACCACCTTTGCGGTTACCTCCTTTACCTGGTGCTTGACCAACATTTGGAGATAGATCACGCTTACCGTATACTTCACCCTTACAAATCCACACTTTGATTCCTAAGCGTCCGTAAGTAGTATGCGCTTCAACCCATGCATAATCGATGTCAGCACGGAACGTATGTAACGGAGTACGTCCATCCTTGTACATCTCTGAACGAGCCATCTCTGCACCATTCAAACGTCCAGAAATCTTTACTTTGATTCCTTCAGCTCCCATGCGCATTGTACTCGCGATAGCCATTTTGATTGCACGACGGAAAGAGATACGTGCTTCCAATTGACGAGCAATTCCATCAGCCACCAAACGAGCATCCAATTCTGGACGTTTAACCTCGAAGATGTTGATTTGAATTTCTTTCTTCGTCAATTTCTTCAACTCCTCTTTCAATTTGTCAACCTCTTGACCACCTTTTCCGATAATTACCCCTGGACGAGCAGTGTTGATAGTAACGGTAACCAACTTAAGCGTACGCTCAATGATAATTTTCGAAATACTAGCTCTAGATAAACGAGCGCGAAGGTAACGACGGATTTTATCATCTTCTACGATTTTTTCCTTGTAATCGTTTCCTCCATACCAGTTAGACTCCCATCCTTGGATGAAACCTAATCTATTTCCTATTGGATTTGTCTTTTGTCCCATTTACCTAAAAATTATTCAGCGTTCTTACCGTCTACGACGATAGTCACATGATTTGATCTTTTTCTAATTCTGTGAGCACGACCTTGTGGAGCTGGTTGAATTCTCTTCAACATTGGTCCTCCACCTACTTCGATAGACTTCACAAATAAAGTTTCTTCTTCGATACTCTTACCTTCATTCTTTTGTTCCCAATTGGCAATTGCTGAACGAAGTAATTTTTCCAAGCTGATAGACGCCTCTTTTGCATTGTGTTGCAAAATGTTTAGCGCTTTATTTACCTCTACACCACGAACAAGATCAGCTACTAATCTCATTTTACGTGGAGCAATAGGAGAGTTATTCAACTTCGCAAAGGCGATCGATTTGTTCTCCTCTTTGATTTTTTCTGCTCTTAATCTTTTTCTAGCACCCATAACTCTGCTATTTTATCTTTTCTTGTCTTTTTTACCTGCGTGACCACGGAAGTTACGAGTAGGTGCAAATTCACCCAACTTGTGTCCAACCATGTTCTCAGTTACGAATACAGGAATAAACTTATTACCATTATGAACGGCGAAAGTCAATCCAACAAAGTCAGGAGTAATCGTACTTGCTCTAGACCATGTTTTGATAACAGACTTGCTACCTGACTCTTGTGCTTCGTCAACACGTTGCATTAACTTGTAGTGCACAAATGGTGGTTTCTTTAACGAACGACTCATATCCTACTTATTTTTTTCGTTTTTCAATAATAAACTTGTCCGAATACTTCTTCTTCGCACGCGTTTTGTATCCTTTCGCTGGAACTCCATTACGTGATCTTGGGTGTCCTCCGGCGTTACGACCTTCACCACCTCCCATTGGGTGATCAACTGGGTTCATAACTACACCACGTACACGTGGACGGCGACCCAACCATCTAGAGCGTCCTGCTTTACCAGAAACTACAAGGCTGTGTTCAGAATTAGAAACGGCACCAATAGTAGCCATACAAGTTGTTAAGATCATACGAGTTTCTCCCGAAGGCATCTTAACGATCGCATATTTACCATCACGAGCGTTCAATTGTGCATAAGTACCAGCTCCACGAGCGATGGCACCACCTTTACCAGGCTTTAATTCGATGTTGTGAATTACTGTTCCTAATGGAATATCAGAAAGATACATAGCATTTCCAACATTTGGAGTTGCTTCACTACCTGACATCACTGTATCTCCTACTTTCAATCCTTCAGGAGCTACGATGTAACGCTTTTCACCATCAGCGTAGTACAACAATGCAATACGTGCAGTACGGTTTGGATCGTATTCGATCGTTTTAACCGTTGCAGGTACTCCTTGCTTGTCGCGTTTAAAATCAATTACACGGTATTTTTGTTTGTGACCACCACCGATGTAGCGCATAGTCATTCTACCGTCATTGTTACGTCCACCAGACTTATTACGTCCCTTTACCAAGCTCTTTTCAGGAACATTGGTAGTTACTTCCGTGTAAGTACTGTTGACTTTGTGTCTTTGCCCTGGAGTGATAGGCTTGAATTTTTTAAGACCCATTGTTAACGTGCTTAAAAGTTATTAAATAAATCAATCGTTTCTCCATCTGCAACAGTTACTACAGCTTTCTTCCACTGTTTGTTACGTTGCTCAACGATACCTTTGTTAGTATATTTAACAGAGGATTTCCCACCGCCATAATTCATGGTACGAACTTCTGTAATAGAAACTCCGTACATGTTCTCGACGGCATTTTTAATTTCAATTTTGTTTGCCTTCTTATCTACCACGAAAGAGAAACGGTTAAAGTTTTCACTCAACTCTGTTGCTTTTTCTGTGATAATTGGCTTTTTAATAATCGCTTTCATCATCAATTAGTTTAGAATCTTTTCGATTGCTTCAATTGAACTCTTAGCCATAACTACTTTTTGTGCATTTAATACATCAAAAGTGTTTACAGATTCTGCTGTTACGACTTTTACTTTCTTAAGGTTACGTGAAGACAAATAAACGTTGTCATTCTTTTCACCAAGAATCATCAAGACCTTGTTATTATCCAACTTCATTCCAGCGATCATCGCTTTGAAATCTTTTGTTTTGATTGTATCCAAATTTGGATCTTCAATCACTAACAAATCTTCTGATTTTGCTTTGTAAGAGAATGCAGACTTACGAGCCAAACGCTTCAATTTCACGTTTAACTTGAAGTGGTAATTGCGTGGACGTGGTCCGAAAATACGACCTCCACCAACACGAGTACCAGACTTGATGCTACCCGCACGAGCACCACCAGTTCCTTTTTGTTTTTTGATCTTCTTAGTAGACCCTGCGATCTCTGCTCTTTCTTTCGCCTTGTGCGTACCTTGTCTGCGGTTCGCCAAGTGTTGCTTAACATCTAAGTAGATAGCGTGATCATTTGGCTCAATTCCAAATACGTCATCAGACAACTTAACTGACTTAGAAGTAGCGCTTCCGTTTTTTCCGATTACTTTAACTTCCATTACTTCTCAATTGTTACGGTTGAACCTTTGTGACCTGGAATTGATCCTTTCACTACTAACAAATTCTTGTCCGCTAGAACTTTCAATACTTGAAGGTTTTCAATCTTCACGCGCTCGTTACCCATTTGACCTGCCATTCGCATTCCTTTGAATACACGTGCTGGGTAAGAAGCAGCTCCAATTGATCCTGGCGCACGCATTCTGTTGTGCTGACCGTGAGTAGCTTGTCCAACACCACCAAATCCGTGACGTTTAACTACCCCTTGGAAACCTTTACCTTTAGATGTTCCTGCTACAGTTACGAACTCTCCTTCTTCGAAGATGTCAACGCCAACTGTATCTCCTAAGTTCAACCCTTCGAATCCATCGAATTCTACAAGCTTCGCTTTTGGTTCAGTCTTCGCTTTTTTGAAGTGACCCTTCAATGCGTTTGGAGTATTTTTATCCTTACGGTCTCCAAACCCTAATTGAACAGCCTCGTAACCATCTCTGTCTTGCGTTTTGATCTGAGTCACAACGCAAGGACCAGCTTCTATAACTGTGCATGGCATAGCTTTACCCTCGGCACTGTAGATGCTAGTCATTCCGATTTTTCTACCAATTATTCCTGGCATACTTTAACTATTAATTATTAGACTTAATTTACTTATACCTTGATTTCAACATCAACTCCACTTGGAAGCTCCAAGCGCATCAATGCGTCAACCGTTTTTGATGAAGAACTATAGATATCCATCAATCGCTTGTAAGAACAAAGTTCGAACTGCTCACGCGCTTTTTTGTTAACGTGTGGTGATTTCAATACAGTATAAATTCTCTTGTGCGTTGGCAACGGAATTGGTCCGCTTACTACCGCACCTGTTGACTTAACAGTCTTAACGATTTTCTCAGCAGACTTGTCTACTAAGTTGTGATCGTATGATTTTAATTTGATTCTAATTTTTTGATTCATCTCTAAAACAATTATGCGGTAACACCCTTAACTTTATCAACTACTTCTTTTGCAATGTTTGCAGGAGCCTCAGCATAGTGAGAGAACTCCATTGTTGAAGTTGCACGTCCTGAAGTAATTGTACGCAATTGCGTTACATATCCAAACATTTCTGATAATGGAACGTCAGCTTTAACAACTTTTGAACCTGCTTTGTCATCCATACCTTTCATGATACCACGACGACGGTTCAAGTCAGCTACTACATCCCCCATGTTTTCTTCTGGAGTAATTACATCCAATTTCATCATTGGCTCAAGCAATACTGGCTTACACTTAGGAAGTGCTTCACGGAATGCCATTTTAGCCGCTAATTCGAATGATAATTGATCAGAATCCACCGGGTGGAAAGATCCATCAAACAATTCAACTTTCAATGCGTCGATAGGGAATCCTGCCATAACACCATTTGCCATAGCTTCTTTGAATCCTTTTTCAACTGAAGGAACGAATTCTTTAGGAATGTTACCTCCTTTAATAGAGTTGATGAATTCCAATCCTGTTTTTTCTGGATCAGTTTGTGGTTCAATTTTAACTTGAATATCCGCAAACTTACCACGACCACCTGATTGTTTCTTATATACCTCGCGGTGAGTAATTGGAGCTGTAATGTTCTCACGGTATGCTACCTGAGGAGCACCTTGGTTTACTTCTACCTTAAACTCACGCTTTAAACGGTCAATCAAGATATCCAAGTGAAGCTCACCCATTCCTGAGATTACTGTTTGTCCTGAATCCTCATCAGTTTTAACTTGGAAAGTTGGATCCTCTTCTGCCAATTTAGCAAGACCAGTTCCCAATTTATCCATATCCGCTTTAGTTTTAGGTTCAATTGCCACCCCGATTACTGGATCTGGGAAGTCCATTGATTCTAATACGATTGGTGCGTTTTCAGCACAAAGTGTATCTCCTGTTTTAATGTCTTTAAATCCAACCAAAGCAGCGATATCTCCAGCACCAAGCTCGTCAATTTGATTTTGCTTGTTAGCGTGCATTTGGAAGATACGTGAAATACGCTCTTTCTTATCTGTACGTGTATTCAATACGTAAGAACCTGCTGGCAATTTACCAGAGTACGCACGTGTGAAACACAAACGACCTACGAAAGGATCCGTTGCGATTTTAAATGCCAAAGCTGCGAAAGGCTCATCGAAAGAAGGCTTACGTGAAGTAGGCTCATCAGTCTTTGGATTAGTACCTTCAATTGCTTCGATATCTACTGGTGAAGGAAGAATTTCCATTACCATATCCAACATTGCTTGAACTCCTTTGTTCTTAAATGCAGAACCACACATCATTGGTACAACTTTACCAGCAATAGTAGCCTCACGAAGTGCATCAAGGATTTCACGCTCAGTCAAAGATTCTGGATCTTCGAAATATTTCTCCATCAAGTTATCATCGAACTCAGCTACTGCCTCTAAAAGCTCTTCACGTAATTGAGTTGCTTCATCAAGAATATCAGCCGGAATTTCGATTTCCTCGAAAGTCATACCCATATCCTCTTCGTTCCATGTGATCCCTTTGAAGTTGATCAAATCAACAACTCCTTTAAAATCATCTTCAGCACCGATGTTAATTTGTAGTGGTAAAGCGTGGCTTCCCAACATCTCTTTAACTTGTGCACACACGTTCAAGAAGTCAGCTCCTTGACGGTCCATTTTGTTTACGAAACCAATACGTGGTACATTATAGTTGTTTGCCAAACGCCAGTTTGTTTCAGACTGAGGTTCTACACCATCTACAGCTGAGAATAAGAATACCAACCCATCCAATACACGAAGTGATCTGTTTACCTCTACAGTAAAGTCAACGTGACCAGGAGTGTCAATAATGTTCATGTGGTAATCTTGCCCACGGTAGTTCCAATTCAAAGTTGTTGCAGCAGAAGTAATCGTGATACCACGCTCTTGCTCTTGCTCCATCCAGTCCATTGTTGCACCACCATCGTGAACCTCTCCAATTTTGTGGTTAATACCACCGTAGAAAAGGATACGCTCAGTTGTTGTTTTACCAGCATCAATGTGAGCTGCAATACCAATGTTTCTTGTGTATTTAAGATCTCTAGCCATTTCTATTAAAATCTAAAGTGTGAGAACGCCTTGTTTGCCTCAGCCATTCTTAATGTATCTTCTTTCTTTTTGTAAGCCGCTCCTTCTTCTTTAGATGCTGCAATGATTTCAGCTGCTAATTTTTGAGCCATTGTTTTTTCGTTACGCTTACGTGCATATCCGATCAACCACTTCATTCCAAGAGATTGTTTTCTCCCTTCACGAACTGGAGTAGGGATTTGGAAAGTTGCACCACCTACACGACGGCTGCGAACCTCAACATTTGGAGTAATATTCTCCAAAGCTTTCTTCCAAGTTTCCAAACCTGTAACTTCTTCCATTTTACCATCTACGATTTCGATAGCATCGTAGAAAATTTTGAATGCCAAATTTTTCTTTCCGTCCAACATTAAGTTGTTAACGAACTTTGTTACTTGCGTATCATTGAACTTAGGATCCGGAAGGATGGCAATTTTTTTCGCTTTTCTTCTTCTCATCGTTTAACTCTTAAAAGGTTATTTCTTTGGACGTTTAGTTCCATACTTCGAACGGCGTTGAGTTCTTCCTTCAACACCCGCAGTGTCTTCTGCACCACGAACAATGTGGTAACGTACCCCTGGAAGATCTTTTACTCTTCCTCCACGTACTAATACCAATGAGTGTTCTTGAAGGTTGTGACCTTCTCCTCCGATGTAAGCGTTAACTTCCTTACCGTTTGTAAGACGCACCCTAGCGACTTTACGCATAGCCGAGTTTGGCTTCTTAGGAGTAGTGGTGTAAACTCTTACACATACCCCTTTACGCTGTGGACAAGAATCAAGTGCTGCAGACTTGCTTTTCTTCACCACTGCTTTTCTCCCTTTGCGAACTAATTGTTGGATAGTTGGCATAAAAATACTTTGACTTTAGTTAATAAATATATTGCCCAAAAACACTTTTGGGGGTGCAAAGATAGGAGATTAAATTTATAAACCAAGGAGTATCAGTAAAAAAGATGCTTTTTTTCACTATTGAATGTGAACATCTTTTTTTTACCCAAGAAGAGGCACGATACAATTTAAAGTGATTTGAAATTACTGTTGAGATAATTTTTCCTCTATCCAATCGAGAGCAACCACACCAAAACCTCTGTTCGACCAAACTTTTAAATTATCTCCATCTCGATAAACAAACGTTGGATATCGTCCTTTGGATAATTTCGTATACTCTTCAAATTCAGTAACGTTATCAATATTAAGAGTACCATTTCCAATTTCTTTATAGAATTCTAGATTATTCCTATCTGAGGTTAAAACAAGAAAATCAAATTCTTTCCCGCCAGCTCTATCACTAACCAATTTAAGTCGATTAATACTCTCATAACAAAAAGGACAATTTGGAATAGCTAAAACGGACAATTTGCCATTCTCAAATACAACATCCACTTCAGATGTGTTTACATCATGAAAATCATTCGTGAAATCGCCCTCATAAATTGGGTTGATAGCAAAATAGATTACTGGAAAAACTAATATTGAAGCACCGCCAATCCACTTAAGGACTTTCGATTTTTGACGTAAATACAAAAAAACTAAAACCCCAAGCAGAAGAGCTATAATAAAAGGTAATATCTTACTCAAGGTCCATGAGAGACCCATATTGATGAAAAAATCTTCCATTTTATTGAATAAAAAAAGAGAAGACCATTTAGCCTTCTCGATTCCAAGTATTTAATACGAGTATTCATTTCAATTCACAAGTAACACTGTTACCTCCTTGAGAATAAGTTGCCTCTTGTTGATCACATGTGTCTTCTGCATCTTTCTTCTTAACATCTGTATATTCGAAAGTGTATGAATTCCCGTCAATTGTACAATCACATGTATAATCTCCTTTACAAGAAGTTAATGCAAATACTGATAATGCTGCTACAGCGAATACTTTTTTCATGATTAAGTTTTTAAGTTATTTATTGCGTTAAAGATAGGAACTTAATAAACAAAACCAAATCAACAAGAAATTAATTCCTGTACATTGTAGCTTTCACGGCTTTTATTAATCGCTCAGCATTCGGTAGAGCTTCCTCAATTAAAGTTGGAGAAAATGCAAATGGCGTATCGGTTTGAGTCACTCGCATAACAGGTGCATCTAAATAATCAAAAGCGTAACGCTGCAAATGATAAGCAATTTCAGACGAAATTGACGCTAAAGGCCAAGACTCTTCTAAAACAACACATCTATTGGTTTTCTTGATTGATTCAACTACTGTTCCGTAATCAATCGGACGAACAGAACGTAAATCAATAATCTCACAAGAAATACCTTCTTTCTCCAATGCCTCAGCTGCTTCGAAAGCAACCTTCATGATTTTTCCGAAAGAGACAATTGTGACATGATCCCCTTTTCTTTTTACATCAGCAACTCCGATTGGGATAATGTATTCACCTTCTGGAATCTCTCCTTTATCTCCATACATCTTCTCTGACTCTAAGAAAACAACCGGATCATTATCTCGAATAGCTGCCTTCAATAATCCTTTCGCATCATATGGATTGGATGGAGTAACAACTTTCAACCCAGGTACGTGAGCATAAAATGATTCGAAACTTTGCGAGTGCGTTGCCGCCAACTGTCCAGCTTGACCATTACCACCACGAAATACAATCGGACAGTGATATTGACCTCCTGACATTTGAAGCATCTTTGCTGCGCTATTTATTATTTGATCAGCAGCTAAAATTGCAAAGTTCCAAGTCATAAATTCAACAATTGGACGGAGTCCGTTCATTGAAGCACCTACACCAATCCCAGCAAAACCTAATTCTGCTATTGGAGTGTCAATAACTCTTTTGGCTCCAAATTCATCGAGCATTCCTTGAGAAACTTTGTAAGCTCCATTATATTCAGCAACTTCTTCTCCCATCAAAAATACGCTTTCATCTCTGCGCATTTCCTCTGACATTGCTTCTCTTAATGCTTCTCTGAACTGTACCGTTTTCATAATTGCTAATTTTTATTCCTAAAAAAGGGTCGCCAAATGTAACAAATTTAGAAGTTTTCAAGAAAGATTTTTTTCTATTAAAATATTCAGTTCGCTATTAATTATGCGCGCATAATTATATATTTGTATCAAAGCACTAAAAAGAAGGACAATAAATTGCTAAATTTGTGTCCGATTTAACGAAAAATATATCTATGAAAATATTAGTTTGTATTAGTAAATCTCCTGATACGACTTCCAAGATTGCCTTTACTGATGGCAATTCGAAGTTTGATGAGAACGGAGTGCAATATATTGTTAATCCATACGACGAGTGGTATGCACTTGTTAGAGGGTTAGAGTTAAAAGAAGCTGGCGGAGGAACAGTTACAATTTGCACTGTAGGTACAGCAGCTGATGATGCGGTAATCAGAAAAGCTTTAGCAATTGGAGCTGATGATGCTGTTCGTATTGATGCTGAGCCAACGGATGCATACTTCACAGCTATGCAAATTGCAGAATATGCAAAATCGAATGGTTACGACCTTGTACTAACGGGTAAAGAAACGATTAACTACAATGGATCTCAAGTTGGTGGTATGATTGCTGAAGCAATGGACCTACCATTTGTTTCATTAGCGACTAAGTTAGATGTTGAAGGAACAACAGCAACACTTGAAGCTGAAATTACAGGAGGAGTCGAAGTTTGTCAAGTTGAATTGCCAGCAGTAATTTCTTGTGCTAAAGGAATGGCTGAACAACGTATACCAAATATGCGTGGAATCATGGCGGCTAGAACTAAGCCATTGAATGTTGTTGCTCCTGCTGAAGTAGCAAAACTTACTTCATTCGTTAGCTACGATCTTCCAGAAGCTAAATCGGCTTGTAAGATGATAGATCCAGAGAATATGGATGAACTTGTTTCTTTGTTACATAACGAAGCCAAAGTAATTTAATCAACGTCAAAAAAAATTAATATGTCAACATTAGTATATATCAATAGTAACGACGGATTAGCTAAAAGTGCTTTGGAAGTAGTTACTTACGCAAAAAAATTAGGAGGAGATGTTACGGTTATCACAACTGGAGGAGCAGACGAAAGTTCATTAGCTTCTTTAGGTGAATACGGAGCAACGAAAGTTTTAGTTGATCGTTCGGTAAATTCAGACGATGCGCAAGTTTTAACAAAAGTAATTGCAAGTGCAGTTGAAACAACTGGAGCAAATACAGTTGTATTCTCGCATGATTTATCAGCTAAGGCTGTCGCACCAAGATTATCAGTTCGTTTGAAAGCTGGATTGGTAGCAGGAGCAATCGATGTACCTCAAGACGGAAAAGTGAAAGTAAATGTTTTCTCAGGTAAAGCATTTGGTCATGTCGAGGTATCATCTGACAAAAAAATCATTTCACTTTTACCAAATAGCTTCCAACCAGAAGGTGGTGGATCTGCTTGTTCTGTGGAAGAATTCAATGGAAATGGCGGAGATCCTAAAGTGAAAGTAATGGACGTGAAAAAACCAGAAGGTGAAATTCCATTACCAGAAGCTGAATTAGTTGTTTCTGCAGGTCGCGGATTGAAAGGACCAGAAAACTGGGGAATGGTTGAAGATTTAGCAAAAGAATTAGGAGCGGCTACAGCATGTTCTCGTCCAGTTGCTGATATTGGTTGGAGACCTCACCATGAGCACGTTGGACAAACAGGGGTTGCTATCCGTCCAAACTTATATATCGCAGCAGGTATCTCTGGAGCAATTCAACACCTTGCTGGAGTTAATGGTTCTAAAGTAATCGTTGTTATCAACACTGATCCAGAAGCACCTTTCTTCAAAGCAGCCGACTACGGAATCGTAGGTGACGCTTTTGAAGTATTACCTCGATTAACAGAAGCTGTGAAAAAATTTAAAGCTTCGAATTAATTCTTCGGAAGAAATATTATTTTTACGGAAATAACCAATTAGGGAAGCCCAATAAGCTTCCCTAATTATTTTCGGAAACACCGAAAAATGAGGCGGTAACGATGGAGAAAATTCAACTTGAAATTGTAGGTTTATCATATAGTCAAACGCAATCTGGCGCTTATGCTCTCGTGCTTTCAGAAGTAGAAGGCAATAGGAGACTTCCAATAATTATTGGAGGTTTTGAAGCTCAAGCGATTGCAATCGAACTAGAAAAAATGGTTCCTACTCGCCCACTCACTCACGACCTCTTTAAAAACTTTGCTACTACCTTCGATATTCAAGTTAAAGAAGTAATAATCTACAATTTGGTAGAAGGTATTTTTTACTCTAAATTGATTTGCGAACAAAACGGTGAGACCAGAGAAATTGACGCGCGCACTTCTGATGCTATTGCTATTGGAGTCCGGTTCAATTGTCCGGTTTACACTTATGAAACTATTTTATCTAGCGCGGGAATCATGCTTGATGAAACAGATGTTGAAGAAGATGACTTCTTTTCAGAACCAGAAGCTGAAGAGGAGAAAGACACAATCGACACATTATCATTAGAGGAACTAGAAAATCAACTCAACCAGGCAATTGCCAATGAAGACTATGAACTTGCTTCTAAAATTCGAGACGAAATCAATCGTCGTAGCTCTTAGCATTCTCTTTGCTATTTTCTTCAATTTCTCAGCACAAGCCTCTGTTGTTGATGGACAAACGTATTCTATTAATAAAAGCTCCCTGACCCTTCACAAAAATGGAACGTTCAATTCAACTGACACTTTATTGATTGGTGCGAAATCCGGAAATTGGAAAATCACAAAAGATTCACTTCTATTATCCAGTCAATTGGACTCTTCGCTGATTGAAAAAGGATTTTTAATCACTTACAAAGCAAAGCATCGACTCTCTCTTAAAACAGGGGAACAATACATTACCCTGAAATCTAACACACCAGAAGAAAGCAACTTTTTAATTTCTTTACTTCGAGGTCTACTGGGAATGTCTGCATTGGTATTAGTAGGATTCTTACTTAGTGCAGATAGAAAAAGTATCAACTGGCCACTTGTAATTAAAGGTATTTTACTTCAGGCAGCATTAGCTTTCCTGATTTTAAAAGCACCATATGTTGAAGGCTTCTTTGACTTCCTTTCTAAAGGTTTCGTGAAGATTGTAGATATGTCGCACTATGGAGCTGAATTCGTGTTTGGGGACTTTTTCTCAGGAAAGGTGAATATTTACATTAAGAACTTTGCAACTTGGATTCTTCCATCAATCATCTTCTTTTCGGCCTTGAGTAGCCTTCTTTATTATTGGGGAATCCTTCAAAAAGTCGTACATGGAATGGCGTGGCTAATGAAAAGATTACTTGGATTATCAGGTGCAGAGAGTGTCGCTGCTGCCGGAAATGTGTTCTTGGGACAAACTGAGGCCCCTTTCCTTGTTAAACCGTATTTAGCAAAGATGACGAAATCAGAGATTCTTTGTCTAATGGCTGGGGGAATGGCCACGATAGCTGGTGGAGTTTTAGCATCTTACATAGGTTTTCTTGGTGGTGAAGATGATGCTCAAAAGGTCTACTTCGCAAAACACCTCTTAACTGCATCTTTGATGAGTGCACCAGCTGCTATTGTATTTGCCAAGATTTTATTCCCAGAAAAAGAGAAAATCAACGAAGACCTATCGGTTTCAAAAGATAAATTAGGTGCCAACGCTTTGGAAGCAATAACAAACGGAACAACAGATGGTCTTAAATTGGCTGTAAATGTTGGTGCCATGCTGATCGTTTTCATTTCTTTGGTTCAGTTAGCCAATTACCTTCTTTTGAAATTTGGTGACCTTACCTCACTCAATGATGTTATCGCAAGTTGGGGGCATTATGACTCTCTTTCTTTCGAGGCTATTCTTGGTTATGCTCTTTCGCCTTTCGCTTGGATCATGGGTGTACCTTGGGAAGATAGTATGATTGTTGGTCAATTGTTGGGAGAAAAAACAATCCTCAATGAATTCGTTGCTTACAGTAATCTGGGATCATTACAGCATATGATGTCCGACAAAGCTGCCTTAATGAGCACCTACGTTCTGTGTGGATTTGCAAACTTTGCTTCAATTGGAATTCAAGTTGGTGGAATTGGTGCTTTAGCTCCTGAAAAGAGAAGTGTTTTAGCCAAATTCGGAGTAAAAGCATTGATCGCAGGAACATTAGCATGTATGTCAACTGCCGTAATCGCTGGAATGCTCTTCTAAGCGAAGAATAAATTAATTTAGTTGCGTGAAATCACTCGAAGAACGCATATTCCAAATTGATAGTGAAGAATCATTTCTTCAAACTGCTCTCGAAGTCTATCAGTTTCAACGAAAACATAATCATGTTTATAAAGAATATGTTGACTTTTTAGGTTGGGAAGATCCTACATCTTTCGAAGAAATCCCCTTTCTCCCCATCTCATTTTTTAAAACTCATAAAGTGGTCTCGGGAGATTTTAACCCAGAAATTACATTTTTAAGTAGCGGAACTGGTGGCGATCGATCTAGACATCTCGTTAAGAATATTCAATTGTATGAAAACTCATTTAATCCTATTTACGACCAGTTCTTAGGCAAACCAGAAGACCAAGTTATCCTTGCTTTACTTCCAAATTATATTGAACAAGGACAATCGAGTTTAGTTTACATGGTTGATAAGCTAATCGAGAGAACCCAAAATGAACTTTCTGGATTTGTTCTAGGGAAACCTGAAGAAATTGCAATTAGGTATAAAAAAGCACTCGTTCAAAATAAGAAGGTAATCATCTTCGGTGTCTCATACGCTCTACTCGATCTTGCAGAGTTGAATATCGATTTAAGTGAAGCAACAATAATTGAAACTGGAGGAATGAAAGGACGTCGTAAAGAGATTTCAAAGAATGAATTACATCATATACTTCGTAATGGATTCAACGGACCTCAGATTTCTTCAGAATACGGAATGACAGAATTATTATCTCAAGCATACAGTAACAAGGACGGACTATTTGAATCCTATAATTGGATGAAAATCCTTATTCGACAAACGAATGATCCATTTGCTTATGTCAAAAATGGAAAGACTGGAGGTATTAATGTGATTGATTTAGCTAATTTATATTCTTGCTCATTCATTGCAACTCAAGATCTAGGAAAGCAGCATGGAAATTTCTTTGAAATCATGGGAAGATTTGATCACTCTGACTTACGCGGATGCAATTTACTTGTCCAGTAATCTGTAAATCACCCGGGAATCCCTATTTTTGTCTAATATGACGGCAAACACAATTATCATATTGGTTGTTATCGGCTTAATGGCTGGAATTCTCAGTGGTTTTGTAGGAATTGGTGGTGGAGTTGTAATTGTTCCCGCCCTGATGTACACCTTGAGCATGACACAGTATCAAGCACAAGGAACAAGTTTATTTATACTTCTTCTTCCAGTTGGAATCCTCGCGGTGATGAATTACTATAAATCGGGGCATATCAACTGGCAATTTGGAATCATTGTAGCAGCAGCATTTGTGATTGGAGGATATTTCGGATCAAAACTCGCACTTCGAATTTCGCCGTCAATTGTAAAAATTGTGTTCGGCGTGTTAATGACCTATGTTTCAATCAAAATGATTCTCTCTGGGATTAAAGGACTACCACATGAATCCTAATTTACACGATATAATCAAGTTAAAAGCTGAAGAGGTATTTGAGAAAGTTCAAGGTTACCGAACTCACTTACACATGCACCCTGAATTGTCGTATCAGGAACACGAAACAATGAAATATGTTTCAGATCGACTTCAAGAAATTGGAATTGAACATAAGGCTGGCATCGGGGAAACAGGCGTAGTTGGAATTATTCGTGGTGACCATCATTCAGATTCAGATTCATGCATTGCTTTGAGGGCTGATCTCGACGCATTACCAATTCAGGAAGAAAATGATGTTCCCTATAAATCAATGAAAGAAGGTATAATGCATGCTTGCGGTCATGATGTTCACACATCAATTCTGTTGGGTGCTGCAGAAGTTCTTCATTCTTTACGAAATGAACTTCCACAACCTGTAAAACTAGTTTTTCAACCAGGGGAAGAGAAAAATCCTGGAGGAGCAACATACATGATTCGAGATGGAGTGCTAGACAATCCTAAAGTCGATAAAATGTTTGCGCTACATGTTTTCCCAGACATGGAAGTGGGTCGACTCGGTTTCAAAGAAGGAATTTACATGGCCTCTTGTGATGAAATATATGTTGACATTCATGGTGTTGGTGGACATGGAGCTACTCCAAATAAATGTGTTGATCCTATTATAATCGGCGCGAACATCCTTACTTCAATTCAACAAATTGTAAGCAGAAAATGTGATCCAAAGATACCGTGCGTTTTATCATTTGGACATTTTGAAGCACTCGGAGCAACGAATGTTATTCCATCTAAGGCACATTTGAAGGGAACTTTTCGAACAATGAATGAAAACTGGCGTGCTGAAGGACTCTCATTAATTAAATCGTCAATAGAACAAATCGCCGCGGCTTCTGGTGGGACTGCAGATGTTGAAATCAGTAAAGGATATCCTTATTTAGAGAATCATCCAGAAACTACGCAAGCAATGCGCTCAATAGCTCAACAGCACTTTGGTGAAGATAAGATTGAAGACCTGCCAATTCGCTTAACAGCCGAAGATTTCTCGTACTATTCTCAAGAAGTACCGGTTTGCTTTTTCAGGTTAGGAGTTAGAAATGAGGCGAAAGGAATCACGTTTGGCGTTCATCATCCTCGTTTTGATATTGACCAAAATTCGTTAAAAATTGGGGTCGAAGCTATGGTGTTAGCAGCATTTTCGTAAATTTAATACATGCGACACGGGCTCACATTTATTTCTATTCTATTTCTGTTAATCTCTAGTTGCGGTGAAGATCCAAAGGAGCTCCCAATTCCTAATATTCATGAAGTAAAAGATATTGGAATCCTTTCAACGTCAGAATATACAGTAGGTAAAGTAATCCGATTAAATGATCCACCAGAAGAATGGTATAAATATGGTGAACGTAAAATACTGATCAGTTGTAAAGCAAAAATCAAAGCAGGTGTTGATCTTTCCAAATTAAAGGAAGGTGATATTAAAGTTTCAGGAAAAACAATAGAAATCACGCTTCCTCCAGCAGAGATTACTTCTTTTACAATGGATCCTAAGGACATACACACCGAGATGGAAAGTGTAACTGGTTTTAGAAGTGGATTTACACAAAAAGATAAAAACGACTTTTTACGTCAAGGTGAAGCTTCAATTCGAGAGGATATAATGGAAACAAATATCCTTGAAAACGCAGAGAGAGATGCCCGAAAATTTCTGAAAGACTTCTATTCAGAAATGGGATTTGAAGAAATAATCATTAAACACACGCCTTATGAGAAAAGTGAATGATTGGGTGCGTTTATTGAAGAATATCGCCATTCTCGGCGGAATTGGATTGGTTGCGTTTTTAATCTACCGCTATTTTGCGAATAGAAATGAAGAACTTCTTATTGATAAAACGCCCATTCATATTGAATCGATTAAAACAATTGCAGAAATAAGTACCGTAAGTTATCGAGATGAAGTAGTGATGGACACTGTAGAACGTTACAAGGAACTTCCGAGCTTTACTGAAGATCCACTTTCGGTTCCATCTGCTGCGTATTATCGTTACATCAAAAGACGACTTACTTTAATTGTAAAAGGAGAATTAAGATACGGAATTGACATGACAGGCGGCAATTTTAAAATTGAACAGAACGCTGACACTATTTGGCTCAATCTGCCCAAGCCAAAAATTTTAGATATTAATGTGGCTCCATCTGAAACAGAAGTGTTCGAGGAAATCGGAAGTTGGCCTGATTACGTAACTACGAATCTTGAAAGTAAAGCAAAACTGAAACTTCGCGAAAACGCAGCCAAACTGGAGCTCTCCTCAAAAGCAGAGGAAAACACTCGTAAACTTTTCAATCAACTGATTATTACCGAGAAAAAATTAATTGTCAACTTTAATTAATTGGCCATTTCGCTGAGGAACTTGATACGCATCAATCGCAACTCTTCTTCAGAATAGTCTCCATCAAATTCGTCGTATGCTTCATTTAGATCGTCTGTTTCTGCCTCTGAGAAATATTCGTAAATCTCGTCTTGAACATCATCATCCATTACCTCATCGATATAATAATCAATATTAACGCGTGTTCCAGAGAGTACAATCGATTCAATTTCCTCAATAACCTCATCTAAGGTTTTTCCTTGAGCTCTTCCAATCTCTTCCAAAGGAAGTTTACGGTCGATATTCTGAATCATTTGAACCTTTAGTCCTGACTTATTTACCAAAGAACGAACGACTAAATCCTGCGCTCTTTCTATTCCATTTTCCTCAACATAATCCTTGATTAATCGAATAAAAGGCGATCCATATCTTGTTGCTTTTCCGGTTCCAACCCCTTGAATGTTTGTCAACTCTTCTATGCTGATTGGATATTGGAAACACATATCTCGTAGACTTGGTTCTTGGAATATCACAAATGGTGGAATCGATTTTTCCTTCGAAATGCGTTTTCTTAAGTCAAGCAATAAATTATATAGAGTTTCATCGATAACAGCACCTTTTGAATTTGCTGTAACCACATCACTCTCGTCATCAACTACCAAGTAATCTCGCTCTTTAATAAGCATAAACGATTTAGGATTCTCCATAAAGTTTCTTCCTTCTGGAGTGATCTTTAGAACACCATACGACTCAATATCTTTTGAAATCAATCCTTTCACTGTACTCTGACGAACAACAGCATTCCAGAAATGCTCATCTTTCTCTTTTCCAATTCCGAATTCTGGATGTTCATCGTGCTTGTACGCTTTGATGTCTGAGTTTACTTTTCCAGCCAAGAATGCACATACATGTTTTGCTTTTTGCGTTTCCTTCAGTAAATCAACAACCTTCAACATGTCTAAAACATGCTCTTTACCTTCGATTTGCTCTTTCGGATTTTTACAATTATCACACATTTCGTTGCAATTCCCTTCATCGAACTCCTCTCCGAAATAATGCAAAATCATTTTTCTTCTACAGACTGAAGTTTCCGAATAAGCAACAATTTCACTCAACAGTTGACGTCCGATTTCCTGCTCAGCAATTGGTTTCCCTTGTAGGAATTTCTCCAGTTTTTCAACGTCTTTGTAACGGTAAAATGCAATACACTCTCCCTCACCTCCATCTCGACCAGCACGACCAGTTTCTTGGTAATAACTCTCAAGTGACTTTGGAATATCATGATGAATAACGAATCGCACATCCGGTTTATCGATTCCCATACCGAAGGCAATCGTTGCAACAATCACATTAACTTCCTCCATCAAAAACATATCCTGATGCTTCGCGCGTGTTGTTGCATCAAGTCCTGCGTGATATGGCAAAGCATTAATCCCATTTACTTGAAGTAATTCAGCAAACTCTTCTACTTTTTTACGACTCAAACAATAGATGATCCCACTCTTTCCTTCTTTGGAACGGACGTATCTTATTATCTGCTTTTCGACCTCCTTTTTGGGGAGAATTTGATAAAATAGATTGTCACGATTGAATGACGATTTGAATACCGTTGCATCCAACATATTCAAGTTCTTCTGAATATCATTTTGAACTTTCGGCGTTGCCGTTGCGGTTAAAGCAATAATAGGCACATCAGAAATCTTCTCAAAAATCTCTCGTAACCTTCTATATTCCGGTCTGAAATCATGTCCCCATTCAGAAATACAGTGCGCTTCATCGATAGCGAAGAAAGAAATATCAACCGAAGTTAAAAATTCAATATTCTCTTTTTTCGTTAAAGATTCTGGAGCAACATACAATAGCTTTGTACGCTTATTTACCACATCTTCTTTTACACGAACAATTTCTCCTTTAGATAGTGAAGAATTTAAGAAATGAGCTACCGAATTATCATCTGACACGTTACGAATAGCATCTACTTGATTTTTCATCAAGGCAATCAGCGGTGACACCACGATAGCTGTTCCCTCAGATAAAAGTGCCGGCAATTGATAACACATCGACTTCCCACCACCAGTTGGCATAATAACGAATGTATTCTTACCATTTAACACATTCTGAATTATTGCCTCCTGTTCTCCTTTAAAATTCCCAAAACCGAAATTCGATTTTAAGGCCTCCTTCAAATTAATTATTACCGGATCTTTCATCTAACTATTTCTTCACTTTTTCAATCTTATATCCAAAATACGAATTATCTATGAATCATGTACGACTAGGTTTACTATTTTTGCCTTGATTATGGAAAACGAAAAAAACATGTCCTTTCTGGACCATCTTGAGGAGTTAAGATGGCGTCTGGTTCGATCGGCAATTGCCATTGTCGTGGTAGCGGTAAGTCTCTGGTTTTTCAGAGAATGGATTCTGGACAACCTTTTCTTTTCAATGAAGAATGCCGACTTCTTCACATTTAAAGTACTTTGTCAGTATTTGAATGTGTGTGTTGATGACATTCACGTTCAATTCCAAAGTACTACAGTTACCGGTCAGTTCTCTTATGCCATCATGATGAGTATCATGGGCGGAATTGTTTTATCATTCCCGTTCATCTTTTATCAGATTTGGGCTTTTGTTAAACCAGGATTGAAGCAGAATGAGAAATCTGTTTCAAAAGGCATTATCGTTTGGGTGAGTCTACTGTTTTTCATGGGAATTCTTTTCGGATACTTCATTGTTGCTCCACTTGCTGTTCAGTTCTTCGGAACATTCCAGGCCAGTAAGGAAGTCGACAACATCTTCACCATTAACTCGTACATGAGTACAGTCCTTTCAACCGTATTTTACTCTGGACTGCTATTCTTATTGCCTATCCTTTCATATTTGTTTACCAAGCTCGGAATTATTACTTCGAGTTTCTTAAAAAAATACAGAAAACACGCTATTGTTGGAATTCTAATTCTTAGTGCGTTAATCACACCACCTGATTTAATTAGTCAAGTAATTGTCGGAATTCCAATAGTATTCTTGTATGAAGCTGGGGTGTTGATTTCAAAACGTGTTGAACGTCGTGCAAAAAAAACAAATCGCTAATTGAGTATTTGATAAAAATGCTATATTGAGCCTACATTCTCCATGCATGAAATTACTAATCGCATTCTTATTTCTGATTTCATCATTTTTCGCCTACTCTCAAAAGACTAAAGTTGAAGGCGTTGTAATTGATGGTGAGTCCGGTGAGCCAATGCCTTTCGCTACAGTTCGTTTCCAAGATTCTAAAATTGGAACGTTCACGGATACGTTAGGCCGATACGTTTTGGACACCTATTATGCAACAGATTCAATTGTATTTTCATCTGCTGGATATGTGAAACAAACCCGCGCGGTTTTAAAAGATCAAGAACAAGTAATTAACGTAACATTAAATTATCCAACTTCTAATTTTGAAGAAGTAGTTGTTCGTCCACCTGATGAATTTCCATCCACAATTCTTCATAAAAAGGTAATCGCGAATAAACCTATCAACGATAAAGAGAAATTAGAATCGTATCAATATGAGGTATATAACAAGGTTCAAATCGACCTGAACAATATCGGTGAAAAGTTTACGGAGAGAGGAATCGTTCAAAGATTGGACTTGGTAATGAACTATCTTGATTCAGCGGAGAATGGAAAGAGCTTCCTTCCAATGATATTGAGTGAAAATGTTTCCGATTTCTACTATCAGAATAATCCAAAGAAGAAAGTCGAAATTGTTAAGGCAAGTCGAATCAGTGGTGTAGAAAATATCCAACTCAATCAGTTTTTGGGTGACATGTACCTCGACATCAATGTGTACGATAATAACTTAAATCTTTTCAACAAGAGTTTTATCAGTCCTGTATCCAATTTTGCAAGAAACTTCTATCGATTTTATCTTGAAGACTCTATGTTTATTGATAACCAATGGTGCTATCAATTAACCTTTAAACCAAAACGCGAAGGAGATATGACTCTGCAGGGTGAAATGTGGATTCATGACACAACATATGCGGTAAAAGTTTTCAAGGCGAATATTTCCCCATGGGCGAACATCAACTATGTCCAAGACCTCTATATTGAACATAAATTCGATATGGTTGCTCCTGAAGTTTGGATGTTGACACAGGAAAAAATGATCGCTGATCTGAAAATTACTAAGAAAACAGATGTTTACGGTTTTTACGGTAGAAGGCATTCAACTAGAAAAGATTTTGTAATCAACGAACCAAAAGAACCTGAGTTTTATCGATCTGATAATACCGTAGAGATACAAGAAGGAGCCGAAAGGCGATCCGATGAATATTGGGCCGAAGTCCGACATGAACCTCTAAGCGAAAAAGAACAAGGAATCGATAATATGGTCGACTCGTTAGAGAATTTGCGATTCTTTAAAGCACTAAAAAACATCCTTTACCTTGCTACAACAGGTTATTATCCATTAAAAAAACTGGAAATCGGAAGTGCATTTTCGTTAGTTAGTGTAAATCCCGTTGAAAAGTTTAGAACTGCCTTAGCGATAAGAACGTCCAATAATTTTAGTCGACGTGTTGAATTTGGAGGGAAGATCGCCTATGGTTTTGGTGACGAGCGATTCAAATACGGTTTAACTTTTAGATCCAATTTGACGCCCAAAAAACGTGGACTTCTCACCGCGTATTACAATTATGATATCGAACAAATTGGACAATCATCTACGGCAGCGTCTGTTGGATCGACTTTTGGAACATTACTAAGAACTGGACCTCTCGATAAATTGACCTTCGTTGAGAGAGCTGGAATAAACTTTGAAAAGGACGTAAAAAAAGATGTCATCTTATTCGGAGGTTTTGAATGGAAAGAATTTGTTCCACTTGGAATTGCAAATTATTTAAAACCAAATCCAGTAACTGGATTAAATGACACCATATCCAGTATTAGAACAAGTGAAATTACCCTTCGTTACCGTTGGGCAAAAGACGAAGAATTCATTGCAGGTGCATTCGATAGAACTTCAATTCGATCTAAGTATCCAATAATCGGTATTCAAGGAACATTTGGAATCAAAGGTCTATTGGGAAGTAATTATGAGTATCAAAAGATAGATTTGTTTGTTGAACACACTGCACGACTAGGATATCTTGGGCGAATGAGATACGGAATAAATGCTGGGTATATTTTTGGAACTGCAGCATACCCTTTCTTAAAAGTTCACGAGGGAAATCAATCGTATTGGCTTTATACGAATGCTTTTAATAAGATGAACTTCTTTGAATTCATTTCTGACAAATATGTAACCGGTTTAATTGAAAATCACTGGGATGGTTTATTCTTTGATCGAATTCCAGGAGTGCGAAAATTGAAATTGCGACTGGTAACCACAGGGCGAATTGCATTTGGTGAAATAAGTGACAGGCATAGCGAAGAAATGTTGTTACCGGCCTTCACAAAGCAATTTGGAACGACTCCATACGTTGAAGTAGGAGCAGGAATTGAAAATATTTTGAAACTAGTTCGTGTGGACGTTTTCTGGCGTCTTACTCATCTAACTCCAGGAGTAAAAACCACAGATATTTCTAATTTTGGAATTCGCGCGAGATACGCGATTAACTTCTAGCAATGAAATTACATACAGAGGAAATAAAAAAATCATACAAGGGTCGTGATGTCGTTAAAGGTGTCACGGTGGAAGTTAATCAAGGCGAAATTGTAGGACTATTAGGACCCAATGGTGCAGGTAAAACAACTTCATTTTATATGATCGTGGGACTCGTTAAGCCTGACAGTGGAAAAGTATTTGTGGACCAAACAGAAATCACGCACTTCCCGATGTATAAACGTTCTCAATTAGGAATTGGTTATCTACCTCAGGAAGTTTCTGTTTTCAGAAAATTAAGCGTTGAAGATAACATATTGGCCATTCTTGAAATGACCAACATGACAAAACAAGAGCGTGAGGCACGACTTGAGCAATTGATTAGCGAATTTAACTTGGGTCATGTGAGAAAAACTCTAGGAAATAGATTGTCCGGAGGAGAAAAGCGCAGAACAGAAATTGCTCGCGCACTTGCAACCGACCCTAAATTTGTTTTACTTGATGAACCATTTGCTGGTGTTGACCCAATTGCGGTTGAAGATATTCAAAGTATTGTATCCGAATTAAAGAAACGTAATATCGGAATTCTGATTACCGATCACAATGTTCAAGAAACACTTTCAATAACAGATAGAGCTTATCTACTCTTTGAGGGAAACATTCTGAAATCAGGAACGGCAGAAGAATTAGCCAACGATGAACAAGTTCGTCGCGTTTATTTAGGACAAAATTTCGTACTTCGAAAGAAGGTTTAGTAAATCACAATAAAAAAGTATACATTTGTGTACAATAAATTAAACCCTTGACTATGAGCACAGGAAAAGCTACGTTAGGAATTTCAATTGTTGGAGCACTACTACTATTACTTACATTAAATTCATGTAACAAAGGTTGTAATCTGCCAGACAGTTCTAATTCAACTACAATTTATGAAGATGCTGTTATTTATCCTTCTGCGGGATATATGACATCCAACATGTTTGGTGACTATCACATTGATGGCAATTCTGGTTTTGAAGATAAGTTTGAAGTTCGATTATCACCTACAGGAGGTAAGCAAGCTGTTGATTTTAACAAATATAGTATATTGGCATATCCATTAACAGTTTCATGCGAAGCTAGTTTCGAAAGATCACTTACGGTAATTGATTCGTTAGGATTGGCAATTTATTCAGTTACTGCATACCAGTGTGCAGATGACAAGTGTGGACAAGAGCGCATAGTTGAAAACTACGTTTTAGTACCAGCTATTCCTGATTCTTACATTATTCAATACGACGCAAAAATTGTTGAGCAGTAAAAATCTCAATAACTACAGATAAAATTAATCCGCTCAAATGAGCGGATTTTTTTGTGCATAAAAAAAGGTCAACTCTTACGAATCGACCTTGAATTAAATGGTTTTTACTGCTTAAAGCGCAGCCATATCGTTTTCCATTTCTACATTGTCAACGTTACCGTATGCATCACAGTGTCCTCCTTGTGAAGATCCACAAGATGCTAAAATTACAGTAAACATCAATCCCATTAATGTCAAGGCCAAAATACGTTTCATAGTCAATGATTTAATTAATATAAGGTTTTACTTGCTTGTTGTTGCTTAGTAATATAACGACAAATCTACTACAAATTGCGTGAATACCGAAAATTTATTTTCCACAATCACAATTAGATAACACGAAATAAGCTTAATTTGTTACCGTTTATGAGGCAGATGCGTTCGCTTTTATTAGTCTTATTTTTATTCAATTTTGTAACGGTCCTTGGTCAAAAAGGTTACCGATTGGAATTTCTTGGAGAAGACTATAAGCAGATTGTAAAGAAACCTAAATTAGAGTTCAAAGATAGTTTAAGCGCAGCAAAATACCTTCAATCATTTCAAAATGAAGGGATTAAAAAGGGATATCTACTTACTTCCATCGACTCAATTCATTACCAAAAACGATACGCTGAAGTTTATGTTTACGTGGGAGAGCATTTCAATGAAGCAACCATTCATGTCTCTCCTGAGGAGATGAAATTTATTAGAAAATATTCTTCTGTAAACGAACGTGTATTAGCTAGCCTGCCGATACAACCTGTTGAAATCTCTCGATTTATTAACAAGATTCAGAATACATATTTAAACAATGGATATCCTTTTGTTAAATTAAAATTCGACGAAGTACAATTAATTGGAGGAAACATGGATTGTCGTTTAAAAATTGAACGAGGCCCTTTTTACCAATGGACCAAAATTCACGTAAAAGGGGATTCAACTGTTTCCGAACAATATATTTCAAGTTTAATACAAATAAAAAAAGGAGACGTTTTCGATGAATCTCTTTTGAAAGAGATTACAAATAAAATCAATCAAGTTTCATTTATTGAAGAAGTCAAACCCCATGAATTACTTTTTACGCCGAAAGGTGTCGAACTTTTCGTTTATGTAAAAAGTATTCCTATTAGTTCCGTTAATGGAATAATTGGATTTCAACCTGATCCAAATTCAACACGACTAAGTGTAACTGGAGAATTAAACCTTAAACTTTTAAATGTTCTTCATAGAGGCGAATTATTAGATATAAAATGGCAAAGTATTCGCGATCAAACACAATCATTAAACTCACGACTTAATTACCCATTCTTATTTAAAACCTCTTTTGGTATTGATGGGTCGTTTAACTTATATAAACGTGACACGTCGTTTCTTGAGTTGAATTCTTCCATCGGAGTACAGTATTTCCTTAATCAAGGCTCATACATCAAAGGTTTTTATACAAGAATCAGCTCAAGTGTACTTTCTGGAGGACAAAACAATCCAACTTTTAATAAACTAGGAAGCACTTTTTCCAATAACTACGGACTTTCATTTTATCGACAGCAGCTAGACTATCTTCCCAATCCCTCTCGTGGTTTGGAACTTAATTTCTCGGGTAGCGTGGGGACTCGAAATTCACAAGTTAATGACACTGCTTTAGTTGTTCGCTCAGCAGTTTATCGGAGCGAATTGACTATTAACTACTACATTCCAATTACCCGAAGGCACGTAATTCGTTTAGGATCGAATACCGAACTTTATTCTGCGGATGAAATCTTCGAAAATGAAGTTTTCCGCTTCGGTGGACAGAATTCTCAACGTGGATTTAATGAGGACGAACTTTTTGCTTCATCCAGAACTACAGGAACTATCGAGTATCGATTCCTATTAGATAGGAATTCGCATGTTTTTGCTTTTTATGATCAGACTTGGTATGAAAACCTGTCAGCCAATTATTACAATGATACACCTTTCGGGTTCGGAGTTGGATTTGCCTTCAGTACCAACTTAGGTGTCTTCTCCATTTCATATGCATTAGGAAAACAATACGATAATGCAATTCTCATCAGCAACAGTAAAGTCCATTTTGGATATATTGCTTACTTTTAATTTATGGACTATTTATTCTTATTCATCGGACTTATTGTTGGAGCAGTAATCGGGTTTTTGTTGGGGAAAATCTTGAATTCTAAACTCAAAGAATTAGAAAATGAGAACGCTGAAATTCAAATTGAAAAGAAAACCCTTGAGAATAAAGTCGCTCATTTCGAAGGAGAAAATCAAAAATTAAATTCAGAAATCCAGTCGCTTCGTGAAGCACACCAAGTTGAAGTTCGAAATGCGATCGAATGGAAAGGTAAATTTGATGGTTTACAAGATAAATTAGCATCCCAAAAAGAGGAATTGGAGTCACTTCAAGAGAAGTTTAGTAAAGAATTTGAATTGATGGCCAACAAGATTCTTGAGGAGAAATCATCCAAATTCACCGATCAGAATAAAAAGAATATTGATGAAATTTTGAATCCATTAAAGGAACGCATTTCAGAGTTTCAGAAGAAAGTGGAAGATACAAACGAGAAAAATATTGAACGAACAGCTAGTCTAGATCAACACCTAAGAATGTTGAAAGAGTTGAACCAAGAAATTACGCAGGAGACCAAAAGTTTAACGCAAGCACTTCGTGGAGATTCTAAAACGCAAGGTAATTGGGGAGAAATGCACTTGGAAACCATTTTAGAGAAAGCTGGACTTCAAAAAGGCGTTCATTACACAAAGGAAACCAATGTAAAAACGGATGACGGAAGCAATCAGCGTTTAGATTACATCATCAATATGCCAGATGGCAAAAATCTTATTCTTGATTCGAAAGTTTCTCTCACTGCATACAGTAAATATCACGAAGCAGAAACAGATGAGCAGAGAGCGATTGCTTTAAAAGATCATTTAACAAGCGTCCACCAGCACATCAAATTACTTGGAAGCAAAGATTATCAGCAATTGCATGGAATCAATTCTCCAGACTATGTAATGATGTTTATTGCCAATGAACCGGCTTTAACTTTGGCACTGAAAGAAGATCAAGCGTTATTCGAAAAGGCATTGGACAAGAATATTGTGTTGGTTTCAACTTCTACTTTGCTAGCAACACTGAGAACGATCTCCTATATCTGGAAACAAGACCTTCAGAATAAAAACGCTGAAGAGATAGCCCGTCAAGCAGCGTCATTGTATGATAAATTTGTGAATTTCTCTCAAGATTTAATAAAACTTGGAAGTCAACTAGAAACAGTTTCTGGGACTTATCGTGAGTCTATGAAGAAGCTTTCTGAAGGAAAAGATAATTTAGTCCGAAAGACAGAGCGTTTAAAAGAATTAGGAGTAAATCCCTCGAAAAATATAGATAATCGATTGATTGATCGTTCAGAAGATTAATTAGCCTCTTTTTTCTTGCATCGAAGAACGGATTTCCTTCATGAAGTCCGATGCGTACACGAAGTCCAAAATTTCTTTGTTATCAGTTGTGATAATTGACTTACGGTCACCCTCCCACCAATTTTTCCCTTGGTGAATAAATAGAATATTGTCTCCGATTTCAATTACAGAGTTCATGTCGTGCGTAATCACCACTGTTGTAATATCGTATTCGTACGTGATTTCCTTAATCAGATTATCGATAACGATAGCCGTCATTGGATCCAATCCTGAGTTCGGCTCGTCACAGAACAAATACTTTGGATTCATCGAAATAGCACGTGCGATCGCAATACGTTTCTGCATCCCACCTGAACATTCCGAAGGGAACAACTTATTTCGACCTTCAAGATTTACGCGTTCCAAACAAAAGTTCACACGATCCAATTTCTCCTTCTTAGTCATCTTTGTAAACATTGTCAATGGAAACATAATATTTTCCTCAACCGTCATCGAATCAAAAAGAGCTGATCCTTGGAAAAGCATTCCGATTTCTTTACGAATCAGTTTTTTCTCCTTGCGATCCATCGATGTGAAATTTCTTCCATCGTATTTAATCATTCCTGTATCTGGTTCGTGCAAACCAACAATACACTTTGTCAAAACAGACTTACCTTGTCCAGATTGACCAATAATCAAGTTCACTTTTCCCTTTTCAAAATTTACATTAATATCATGCAAAATTTGATTCCCCCCAAAAGACTTATTGATATTTACTACTTCTATCATAGCAGAATCATTTGAGTTAAGAAGAAGTTAGCGATCAAAATGGCAATACTCGCACTTACTACCGAACGTGTTGCTGACTTTCCAACATCTAACGCTCCACCTTTAGTATAGTAACCATAGAAAGATGAAATCGATACAATTAAAAACGCAAAAACAACGGTCTTAACGAGTGCATAGACCACATTGCTTAATTCAAAGAATGAGCGAATACCGACGAGATATGTTTCTGTAGATGCCAGTCCCGAAAAAACCAACGAAAGCCATCCCCCAATAAGACTTAATGCCATTGAGAAGACTATTAAAACAGGGAAAAATAACACTGCACCAGTTACTTTAGGAAGTACGAGGAAGGTAAGACTATTTACCCCCATTATTTCCAGGGCATCAATCTGCTCTGTCGTTTTCATAGTTCCTATTTCTGAAGCCACATTCGATCCTACTTTACCCGCTAAAATCAACGAGATAATAGTCGGCGAAAACTCTAGAATTGTACTCGATCGAGTAATATAACCAATGGTGTATTCAGGTAAAAATGGTGAATCCATGTTCGATGCCGTTTGAAGTGCAATTACCCCTCCCATAAAAGTGGACATCAAGGCAACAATTGGAATCGAATTAATACCAATTGTTTGGATTTCATGGAATAGACGTTGACGGAAAACGCTCCATTTTTCAGGGCGCGAGAACACGATTTTTAGCATCATCATGTACTTACCGATATTTTTCAACGTTGCTAACACAAGCTACTAAATTAAAGCTATTTTTCGTGCTGGCAATTTATTCGCTTTGTTTTCCATTCATCAGATGAAATATTCTCTAATTTTGAATCGAATTTATGTCGTCAAACAGAATCAAATACAGAAGTTTACTTGCCAAATATCTTCCTGAAGAATTTTTAGACTATGTAGTTGATTTACTGATCAAACACCCCGTTCGATTTAAGATTGTTAAGCCGAGAAAAACCAAATTGGGAGATTTTCGTCACTCAGATAAAGATGGAAAAGCACAGATTACGATTAATGGAAATTTGAATAAATACGCATTCTTGATTACTACTATTCATGAATTTGCACATTTAGTCGCCTTTAAAGAGTTTGGACTTCGAATTGCACCACATGGTAACGAATGGAAATCGACCTATCGCGAATTACTTCGACCTGTTATAGAAAGTGGACAGTTACCAGAATCGTTAGAAATTGCGCTTCGTAAATCGCTACAGAATACAAAAGCATCTTCTTGTACAGACCAACAATTGTATCGCGTTTTGTTAACGTTTGATTTACCCAAGGATAACCATCTCACTCTTGAGCAATTAGAGAAAAACAGTATTTTTGCGCTCAATGGCAGGCTGTTTAGAAAAGGGCATCTTCGAAGAACAAGGTACCACTGTCAGGAACTGTCAACCAAGAAAAATTACCTCATCAGTGCTTTGGCATTGGTAGAAAAACAAGATAATGAACAATAATTATAGCATAATAATGGCAGGTGGAATCGGTAGTAGATTCTGGCCACTATCAACTCCAGAGCGACCAAAACAATTTTTGGATGTATTGGGAATTGGAAAATCCCTTATTCAGATGACATTTGAGCGCTTGCTCGCAGTTTCTCCTGCGGAAAATATTTTCGTTGTAACCAATGCTTCATACAAAGAAATGGTATTGGAGCAGTTACCACAGATGAAGCCAGAGCAAGTTCTTACAGAGCCTGAGAGAAAAAATACAGCTCCATGTATCGCATATGCTGCAGCAAAGATCCACGCGATGAATCCAGACGCAAATTTGGTAATTTCTCCAGCGGATCACTTGATCGTTCAGACGGAAAATTTTGCTTCGACTATTCGTGCAGCTCTAACATCAGCGGAAGAAGGTCGAATTGCAACCATTGGAATTCAACCAACACGTCCTGACACAGGATATGGTTATATCGAATTTGAAACGAATGAAGAAATCACACCAAATCAGATTTTACCAGTTAAGCAATTTAGAGAAAAACCTGACTTCGAAACGGCAAAATCATTTGTGAATGCAGGTAACTTCTATTGGAATTCAGGTATCTTCATTTGGAAATCGAAAACTGTTTTAGATGCATTGGCTTCTTTCCAACCTGAATTACATGGACTTTTCTGTGGGAAAATGGAATTATACAATACTCCAGAAGAACAAGCTTATGTCAACCAATGTTTTTCAGATTGTGAGGATATTTCAATTGACTTCGCTGTGATGGAGCATGCAAAAAACATCGATGTTGTACTTTCAAATTTCGATTGGTCAGATTTAGGAACTTGGGGAAGTTTGGACACGCATTTGAAGAAAGATGAAGCCAACAATGCACTCATTGGAGGAAACATTCATGCGTTTAATTCAAAAGATTGTATTGTGAATGTTGAAGCAGGAAAAACTGTTTTACTTGACGGATTAGAAGGGTACATTGTCATTCAATCGGATGATAAGATTATGATTCTCAGAAAAGACAATGAGCAAGCATTGAAACAATACGTTGCTCAAATAAATCAATAAAAAATAAGCCACCCCGACTCACATTCATGAGCACAAGGGTGGCTTTCTTTCTTCACTATTTTGGGTAGTTACTATCTCAATCCTAAGCGAATTTGTTCCGCTTCCCATTTTCTGTATAGATCGAAGTAGCTTTTAGATTCCATCACAACTACTCCACCAAGAGTATCACCATATTTAGCTGGAAGTCCGCCTGTATACACTTGCATTCTCCCGATTGACACACCTGGTACAGAACCAGCATCACGTGTTTTAACACCATCAATCATGTAAATCATATCTCCTTTTCTCGCTCCACGGAAAACCAATTCTCCATCTTCCGTTTGACGTACCTCACTCGACATAGAATTCACCAATCCTTTGATATCGAACTTCACAGGTGACTTATCAATTTCCTCAGAAGTCAGTGTGGCTACAGGTAAATTTCCATCAATCATCTTAATTTCATTTCTGCTTGACGCTCTCACATCGATCGCTTTCATCTCCTGGATATTTCCAAATTCAACTTTTCCTGTGTTTGCGAATCCATCCATCGGCACATTTACAATAATATCTGTAACCGTATCTTGGAATTTCTTCACACTAAGAATATATGTTCCTGAAGGAATACCACTAATTCTAAATCGACCATCTAAATCTGTCTTTGCACGATAGAGCTGTCCATTATCATCGATAAAAACCGTAGCTCCTGCAACTGGAACAACTGTTCCAACCTCCACTACTTCTCCAATTACCTCTCCCATTGCTTGTTGAGCAAACGCTTGTCCTGATAAAACCAAAACTGCGATCATTATTAACTTTTTCATACCATTTCATTTAATGTTCTCTTGTTAGATGAGCGGAACGAAACAATTCCATAAAAAAAGCACAAAAAAAATCCCGATTCCTTTCGAAACCGGGACTATAACTAAGTATCAAAATAATTTATTCGCCTAATGTCGCACTTGAACAAGGGAATTTTCTATCCACTTTTTTGAATAAACCTTGAAGCACTTTACCAGGACCAACCTCGATAACTTCAGAAGCTCCATCAGCAATCATTTGATTCATTGTTTGCGTCCAACGAACAGGAGCTGTCAATTGTGCCACCAAGTTCTTTTTAATCTCACTTGGATCAGTAACGGCTTTCGCCACTACGTTTTGGTACACTGGACAAACAGGTTTAGAAAAATCAGTTGCTTCGATTGCCGCCGCTAATTCTTCGCGAGCAGGTTCCATTAATGGTGAGTGGAAAGCTCCACCTACAGGCAACAACAATGCTCTTTTTGCACCAGCTTCAGTTGCCAATTCGCATGCTTTTTCAACAGCTGGAATAGCTCCAGAGATTACCAGCTGTCCAGGACAATTATAATTCGCTGCAACAACTACTCCATCTACTTCATCACAAATTTTCTCAACAACATCATCTTCCAATCCGAGAATAGCTGCCATCGTTGAAGGCTCTTTTTCACAAGCTTCTTGCATCGCAAGCGCACGTTTAGAGACCAATTTCAATCCATCCTCAAAGCTTAATGTTTTATTTGCAACCAATGCAGATAATTCACCTAATGAGTGACCAGCGACCATATCTGGCTTAAATGAATCACCCAAAGTTGCTGCTAATATTGTAGAGTGCAAGAAAATTGCTGGTTGTGTTACTTTCGTTTGTTTCAACTCTTCATCTGTTCCTTCGAACATAATTTTAGAAATCTCGAATCCTAAAATTTCATCAGCACGATTGAAAAGTTCCTTTGCTAATTCAGAATTGTCGTATAGGTCCTTCCCCATTCCAGAGAATTGGGCACCTTGACCTGGAAATACATATGCTTTCATAGTACAAATTTGTTTCGTCAAAAATAGTGAAAGAAGCAGAATGGCAAAATTGCCAGCATAAAAAAGGGGGAAGACAAATGCCTTCCCCCAATTTATATAATTGTAAATCAACTTATTTTCTGATTACCAATTGTTGAGTTGAAACTGCGTTATCAGAAGCTACGTTAACAACGTAAACTCCGTTTGATAAGCTTGAAGTGTTAATAGCCACTTCAGTCAATCCAGCTGCTACATTCGACATTGAAGTTGAGTAAACAGCTTTTCCTGAAAGATCAGTTACTGTAATCGCAACATCAGATGCGTTAGCCAATTCGAAAGAAACAGTTGCTTCTTCGTTCGCTGGGTTTGGATAAACATTCATTGAAGATACCAAAGTATTTTCCTCAATTCCTACACCCCACTGATCACCAGTTAACAAACGAACTCCAATTGCAGTACCATTTGTATATGATTGATCACTAGGAATGTAGATAGCAGAAGCCCATGCTGGTTGAGCAACTGTTTGGTCGTCGATTACATAAATATCACTTGAATTTGCATTACTATTTAAGTCAACTGCTGCATAGTATGCACCGGTATTCAATGTAACCAAATTATCAAATAACACATCTACAAAACCAGCCGAAACGTGCGCTGCAGTGATATCCACTGATTGAGTGATTGCAATTGGGTTTATGATATCATTTCTGAAGTCACCCGTATCAATAATTTGCGCAAATACATATCCACCTGCAGAAGTATTAGATCCTAACATCAAGCGAATACCAGAAATAGTTTCCTGTTGCTTAATACGGTATTCAGCAGCAACAATTAATCCATCAGCGGCATTATTAAATGATGCTGTGCTAATTGCACTTGTCGCTTCGTGTTGTGGTGGATTATTACCGATTCCATCAATTGCATACCAATTATCAGTCACCTCAAAAACACGTGTATACACGTTATCCGAAAAATCTGGACCTCCTTGGGCTTCACCTGTCGATTGCACCATGTAATTTCCTGTGTAAATTCCAGTTGTTAAAGTTGGAGTTTCTGTTGACTCTAAAATTGTTGTATCATCTGCAACTAAAAGCGCTTGCGTACTTTGCGAAGTGAATGATGTAAAATCTGCATCTAAAACAACGTTAGATTGATCCAATAGACCAAAGTTATAAACCTGACCACCCACAGTCCAAGAAGCATCAAGGTGAGCAGTAGGAGTACGACCATATTCGATTCCATCATTATTAGCTCCAGAAACCCATGCACTTAGTAAGTTCATGTCGTTATCTGGTTGCTCCAATATTTGAACATCATCAACAACCCAGTACCATGCCCAGAAGTCGTTATCATTGTAATAGAACTGAACTAACACGTTCGATGAACTACCAGCAACCGCAGAAATGTTAATTGTTTCAATCGTTGGATTCTCTGAGTTTTGATTATTTGGGTATCCATTTGGAATAACTCCACCATCATCTGAAGTTACAGGAAAATCAGTCCAAGTTGCACCACCATCACCTGATACACGAACACCTCTATCTTCGTGCCACCAACGGTAACTGTGCTGGTAACGCAAAACAACATCTGAATAAGACCCTAAGTTAATTGGAATTGTATTTGTGATTTCTGCAACAATAGCACCATCACCATCTGAATTTCCAGGCTGACCATCCGAGTTAATCAAGGCGAAACCATCGTTCGCTGAAGAACTTAAAAATGGGTGTAAGTCAGGTGCATTAACACTTTGTGGAATGTCGTTTTGATTTGTTGTAATAACCCAGTCATAAGGAGTTGGTTGACTAGTATTTGTCATTGTCCATTCAGAAGGCGTATCAAAAGTGCTCTCCCAAATTACAAATGCTTTTTCGTAAATTGACGCGTTCGAACGCTCGATTGCAGCATTATCATTATGTGGGTTTCCAGCGTATTTGTCGACCAACATATCCTGTGCATTTGCACCAGCTGAGAACGCCATTGCAAAAAGTCCGATGTAAAGTTTTTTCATAGTTTAATTAATTTCTTAAGAGTGTGAATTTAATATTATAATAAAGGAATATCAAGCCTCATTATAGTTCCTTTTATTAGTACGTTTCCAATTCGACTTTGGTTGGAGAACTATTTAACGAATCCTCCGTACATTCGAAAAGTTTTCGTATCTTTTATAGACTATTCAATCTTTCAGCAAAATGAAGTGTATAATTATTGATGATGATAAGCTCTCCAGAAAAACCTTAGAGAAGCACATCCAAAATCGACCTGAATTAAATCTTATTGGACAATTCGAAGATGCCATAAGTGCGTTAACTATCCTGAAGAAAAAAGAGGTAGATTTGGTTTTCTTGGATGTTGTTATGCCGAATATGTCTGGAATAGATTTAATGAAATTTCTGGAAGATTTACCGCAGATAATCATTATTTCGGAACACAAAGAATATGCAGTTGAGGGATTCAATTTCAATGTTACAGATTATTTAACCAAGCCAATCACCAAAGAACGATTTTCGAGCGCCATCGATAAAGCATTTGAAAGAAGGATATTTGAACAAGTGAAGGAAGATCACTACCAATCGATATCAGTCAAACAGCGTTCGGGGTATATCAATATTGCAACAGACGATATTCTTTATATAGAAGGTTTTGGGGATTATGTGAATGTGATTTTATCTGAAGGAAAGAAGGTGACAGTCCTTTCAACAATTAAAGGAATGGAAGAACAATTAGCTGAATATAACTTTAAACGCATTCACAGATCTTATATCGTTAACCTTAAAAAAGTCGACAAAGTAGTTGAAAATGATGTATACGTCGGCGACCACGTGATACCGGTGAGTCGAACCTATCGCACTTCTTTGATTAAACTATTTAAAGAGAATGCAACAAGATAATCGAGATAATGGCTCGAATCGTGATTCCATGATTAGCTTGTCATTCATAATTAGAGAACTGGGAGATGATCCAAACGTTATTCAGGAAATGTTGATAACGTTTAGAGAGGTGCTTATAGAATTCGATTTAACTATTTCTAAAGGAAATGAACAAACTGATTCCCACTACCTAAAAACTGCATTACACAAGATAAAACCTAGTGTAAGAATGTTCAACCTAAGTGAGTTACTGAAGAAAATCGATGACTTGGATGAAAAGTTAAAGAATGAAGCGGAACCTATTTATATACAGTCGAAGGTTTCCGATATCCGTCGAATGATCCCGCTTATTATTACTGAAATTGATCACTATGTTCTAAAACTTCGACAGTAGATGGCTTGAATACAAAATCATCTCTCATTTTACGAAGCCAAATAAGAGCATCTTCTTCGGTCCTAAAAGATTTTGTCGGAATAGGTGGTTTTCGCATTCTAATGTAGGCATTGGTCATCATTTTCACCGCTAAATTATTTGCAATAATCGCCAATGCGATGCGATTTTTAGAATACTCGTACGTTTTACTTGCATCCAGCATTTCCTTTGAGTAACTGGAAAAAGCTCCCGTTTTACTCATAACGCAATACGGTTGACCGTCACTCAATTCGTGATTAACCTTTCGAACTTCTTGCATTTCTTCAATGCCAACAGTCACGTGCTCATCTGTCTCGAAAAGGATAATACGATCCTCGAGTAATGTTAAAGTCCCAATAGAAATTCGTTCTTGCTTTAATGACATGTTAAAGCAAATTACGGAAAATCAAATAGAAAAAACCGACAGAAATTAATTTTTTTCTCTCAATACAAGGAGTGGAAGCGTTGTGTGCATGCTCAATTTTCTGGTAATACTCTTGTGGAAGATTCTTTCAAGAAGACCATAATTTCTGGCAACTACAGCGATCATATCGGCATTTATTTGAACTGAGAACTCTATTATACCAGACTCGATATCTTGATTTTCAAGAAAATTGAACTTATGGTCAATATCTTCGAAAACAGTATCCAACTTCAACTCCTCTTTGCTCATAACATCTTGCTTATCATCTTTTGATGCAATGTGCACTATTTCTAATCGACCTTCAATCTTTTTTAACAAAGTTCGAAGTGGTTGGATAGTTTCAAAAGCTTGCGTTTCTTTTAAATCAGTAGCAAATAATACTTCTTTGACTGGCTTTGAAATTACACTTTCCGGCACGAGAATCAATGGATCTTTAACCGACTTCACGACGTTAGCCGCATTACTTCCAAGAAGAACTTCTGCTGCACCTGTAGCCCCTTTTGTTCCCATCACAATCAAATCAACATCGTTTGAGGCTGTATACCTAGACACAATATCCACTACCATTCCCTGGTAAGTTGCCGTTTTCAACTGAACATCAGGAAATGTATCGAGTACCCACTGTTTTTCCTCCTCCATTGCTTTGACTCTGTCGTCTTTCAAAATATCATCTAAATCAACTGAAACTACGGCTCCATAATGGGATAGTTTGTAGGAATGTAACAACACGAATGTAGTTTCATTCGAATTAAAATTATTTATAGCAAATTGAACAGCTTTTCTAGCATTTTCAGAAAAGTCCGTTGGTATTAATATGGTATTAAAATTTTTCATCGTTCTTCTTTTATCGCTAGCAAGATAAAGTGAAAAAGTATAAAAAAACATGATTTAAATCAATCCACAAAAAAAGGCCCCTTTCGGGGCCTAACCTAACCAACTACACTATATGAGTTCTGCGAGAACTATTTAGGCAATACCACAGTGTCAATCACGTGAATCACTCCGTTAGATTGATACACATCATACACTGAAATATTAGCTTCGTTACCATTTTCATCTTTGATCATGATGTTGTGTTTACCATTCATCATAAACGTTAAACTTCCACCGCTTAGCGTTTTTAAGGTTGCAGTTCCATTTCCCTTTTTAATTTCTTTTACCAACGCATCAAAATCATAGTTTCCTGCAACAACATGGTAAGTAAGAATCGCTGTTAGCTTGTCCTTATTTTCTGGCTTCAATAAGGTTTCTACTGTTCCGGCCGGCAGATTTTCAAAAGCATCATTTACTGGTGCAAAAACTGTCATTGGTCCATCTCCTTGCAATGCTTCTACCAAACCAGCTGCCTTTACTGCTGCTACAAGAGTTGTGTGATCCTCTGAATTCACTGCATTTTCAACAATATTCTTTTTAGGATACATCTGCTCTCCTCCAACCATTGTTGTCTGAGCGAAGCTCATTGAAGCTGTTAACAATGTAATTCCTGCTACGATTAATAAGTTCTTTTTCATGGTTTATCTTTTTAAATTCGACATACATACGCCATGGATTGGAGTTTGGATTTCAAAAAGTTGATTTTTTTTGAAATTTCTTCTGAAACGCCCTATTTACAGACAAAAAAAAATCGACTACCCGAGGATAATCGATTTTCAATATAAGTTCATTTCTATTATGATTTCGTAGTACCTAACACATACATTTGATCTAATGTAGGTTCTGGACTTCCACCTTCTTTCTCAAGGGTGATTGCGAATGCTTGGATGCTTGAAATATCAAGACCTTTTGGATCAGTCATATTTACAGAATCATCCAGAACACCTAAATCAACCGGTGTTCCATCTGAGATCGCCCACAATTGATATTGTTTTCCAGAAACTGGAGTTGGCAAATCATCTTGAACAAAAATAAACGATGATTTCTCCTTATTCCAGAATACACGGGCTTTAGAATTAGGACTTACATCTGTTCCTGCTAATATTACCTGCTCGGTATTATTATCTAAAATAAACTGCTGACGCAACGATGTTTCATTCAAAGAGTCCTTCAAAGCATTAACTCGATCTTGCGTTGAAGCTTCCATAGCAGTGATTCGATCGTTCAGCTCATTGTTGTTTGTTGCTACTGATCGATACATTAATCCTAAACCAATAATAACTGCAACAGAGGCTGCAACGCCGACCTTCCAATAATTTGGTGAAAGCTGACGCACATTATTATTCGAATTCCCTCCTTTGTCAGAATCAATTTTTTTCATCGGAACGATCTTTTCATCTTGATCAATACCTTTAATTGACTCCAAAATACTTGCTTTCAACTCTGCTGGTGGTTCAACGGCAATTGACTTTGCATACGATTCAAAAGAAGCCTGAATATTAACCAACTCTTCTTTCAACTCAGGATAGATAGCACTCATGCACTCCACCTCCCGACGTTCCTGTTCAGAAGCGAAGCCAAGCGCATAACTCTCAAGTATGCCAGATGCTATATATTCTTTAATATCCAAAGTATAAGTACTATTGTGAAATTTTCTCTTAATCCTTTTACCGCCATTCTCGCTCTAGTCTTCACTGTTCCGAGAGGAATATTTAATTCGTCAGAAACTTCTTGTTGCGTGAAACCTCTGAAGTAAATGAAGTCGAGTATAATTTGTTGTTCTTCTGGTAAATTTTCAATTATATCTTTTAATCCGATTGTATCAATATTGGTATCCAGACCATTTGACATATATACGCTCGAATCGGATATTTGGTTTTTTCCGTCTCTTTCTCTTTCAATTTTTCTTAATGCATCAATGGATTTATTTCTACAAATATTGAGCATCCAAGTAAACAATGAACCTTTAGAGTTTGAATAAGACTGTGCCTTTTTCCAAATGTTAACGAAACAATCTTGTAGAATATCTTGAGCTAAGCCATCATCTTTAACGATCTTTAATATTAAACCGTAAAGCGAAGCACTGTACATATCATAAATTTTGGCCAAGGCACCCTCATCTCCATTTTGGAGTCGGTCAACTAAATTCTGTATGTTCGAGTTATCGCTCATTGTTACTTTCGAACATGAAAGTAGTCAATCCAATTTGATATTCCGCTAAAAGATTAAAAAAGGTCCTCAAATGAGGACCTCTCTTTCGTGTATCGACTTTATTTATCTAGCAAATAGTCCTAAAACTAAATATGTTGTTGGATCTGTTGTGTCAATTGGTTGCAAAGGATCGTGAACAACAAAGAATCCATCATACATTGTTGTAATATCCGCATGAGACATCGAGCTCATTTGGCTTGACATGACCATCCCCCCATTTCCATTCAACATAAGAGTACAAACGCTTGAATTTGGAGTTTCATCGTATGGAGTTCCGTTTGGAGTTGTGTTAGGGTCAGCTACATCATGTGCGTGAACCATATACATTTCTCCATTTACAGTATTGTCTAACCCAACTGAAATTCTAGACGTTCCATCAGCGAGCTCTTGTACTGTTAACATCCCAGTTAAATTCATACTATGCGAACCGCTATATGCATAAGCAGGGTTTAATTGTCCTGTATTGAAGTCATAGTTAAATGAACTTCTTGCATAATTTGTCGCTGCTTGATTTCTAGCAAATGTACCTACTACTACATAAGTAGAAATATCAACTGTGCTAATTGCTTGCAGTGGATCGTGTACAACGAAGAATCCATCATAAGAAGAAGTAATATCCGAGTAACTCATGTTTACATCTTGAGACACCGAAACTGAACCCCCGTTACCTGTTGCCATTTGAGTAAACACGGCAGTATTTGGTGATTCGTTGTAAGGAGTTCCATTCGGAGTTGTGTTTGGATCTGCTGCATCGTGTGCATGAATGTGGTACATCTCTCCAGAAATTGTATTATCCAACGTTACTGTTATTCGAGCCATTCCACTGCTCAATTCTTCCACCTTCATCATTGCAGATAGATTATCATTGTGCATTCCATTGTAAGCTGCAGAGGAAACTACTTGTCCATTATTGAACTCATAATCATAAGTAGACGACATCATTGATGGTGTTGGAGTTGGTTCAGTAGGTTCAGGATCATCTTTTTTACATGATTGTGTTCCTAAAACTAAACCGAGTGCCATGATAGGCAAAACTAATTTTCTTGTAAATTTCATCGTATCTATTTTTAAATTTCGCCATACATACGATGAAGAATGACATTTGGATTTTTAGATTGAAAAAAAATTAAGAAACTCCGGATTTCATGGCAAATTTTACGAGTCCAGCTGTGTTTCTTACTCCCAATTTGGCAATCAATTTTTGTCTGTGACCATCTACTGTTCGCTTACTTAGGTACAGTTTGTTTGCAATTTCTTCATTGGTCATTTCGTTCACAATTAATTTCAAGATTTCAACTTCTCTAGCTGAAAGTGAACTCAAAAGTTCTTTTGTATCATCTTTTGGTTCTTCCTTACGTTCATTTAACAAAGTAAGAGCAACGCGATTGGAATAATACTTTTCTCCATTTACGACCGTTTGTATAGCTCGAATAAGTTCTTCCCCACCTGTATTTTTTAGAAGATATCCTTTTACACCTGCATCAAGCATTTGACGAATCACGTATTCGTCTTCATGCATTGTAAGCGCAATTATTTTCAATTTTGGATTATCAGCAAGTAATTCTTTTGTCAATTCAATTCCACTCTCTTTCCCCAAGTTTACATCCATTAGAACAACATCAAATGCATTTTTGCCTTTAGACATTATTAATTCTAGACATTCCGATTTTGTGGAAGCTTCGGTGATATTCACGGAAAAAGTATCCTGATTTTCCAGAATAAATTTCAAACCATGTCTTACTACATCATGATCATCCACCATTAACATTGTTACTTTTTCCATAATAACTATATCTTAAAAATTATTTTTATCGCAGTTCCGTTTCCTAATGCACTCTTCAATTCCATTGCTCCACCAAGTGCCTTTATTCTTGAATTCATCGTTGAAAGTCCCCTTCCTGTAAATTCTTTTCCTTTTTCGATATTAAATCCGACCCCATTATCCCGAACAGACATTCGAAATTCCGAATCACTTTCTTCTATATGAACAGAAATTGCGCTGCATTTTGCATGCTTTACCGCATTATGAATAAACTCTTGAAAAACTCGGTAAACAGCAACTTGGCGTTGTTTATCAATAGAAGTGGCATCTACATTCGAGTCGAAAGTATATTTGATATTGTCCTGATTATCCATCTTTCGAATAACCTGCCGCATTGCTACAACTAGTTCCCCCTCAGTGAGTGCACTCGGCACAAGATCGAAACAAATAGAGCGGATATTTTGTAACGAAGAATCGAGAAGATCGATAACAGAATTTAGATTTTTGTGGGCTTTGTCATTATCCTTCACTTGATTCGTAATTGTCGCAAGCATCATTCTAATGCCCGACAATTCTTGTCCCAACGAATCATGTAAATCATCTGCAACTCTTCTCCTTTCCTGCTCCTGGGTCTCCATGATGTTTAATAGGATTTCCCTTTCTTTCAATTTTTTATCTGTTAGATCTTGAGCAATTATCAGAAAACCATTTGGGCTCTCGTCTGGATTATACAGTCTTGAAACATGTAAGTCGGTTGGTAAAAGTGCCCGATCCTTCCTTAAAAAGTCGACTTCTCCGTGATAATGCAAAGACTCGGAATCCATCCATATTTTTACATCGCATACTTGAAGTTCGTGAATTAATTGATCCAGATTCAATTTTGTAAACTCATCTGAATCATACTGAAGCAAAGCAATTGAAGCATCATTTACATCCGTAATCTCCAAATTGTTATTGCACACAATTAAAATATTAGATACTGTATTATAAATGTTTGCAAAGAAGTCGCGCGAAACCGTTGTTGCTTCCAGTTCTTCGCCGAGCATATTAACACCAGAGATTATTGTATCTATTTCATCTAGATTCTCCGAAAGTTTAATTTCCTCAGTATCAAAATTTCCAATTGAGTATTGAGCGAGTAAATCACTAATAGCTATCAGGCGTTGGTCTTCCATCCATAATAAGGGTTAGTTGATAAATTAAATTAAATCGACTCTTGCCCAATCTTTTAGCCAATACATAGCTTCATCTTCTGTCCCGAACATTTTTACGGGAATTTTTGGTCGTGTTACATTCACGAAGAAATTCACCATTGTTCTCTTGAAAAGCGAATTAGTTATAACGGCAGCAGCAGCAATTCCCTCTGTAGCCTCAGGCGAAGAGAAATAATCTCTTGCGTCTTTAGTCATTTTTGCTACGGAATGATCTTTAATTAAGTGGGGATATTCTTCATTATTGCAATATTGCTTCCGAAGTTTTACGGCTTCTTGTGCTATATTTAAGTCAATAACAGACGGTTTGTATGTTGCTCGCAACACACCATCCACCAGTTGGAAAGTAACATATTGGGTCTCCACTGCCTGTTTCACCTTTTGATTGCTATACGTATTTATACCTATTAGTAGTGCTTGAAAAAAGGGCATTTCACCCCTTGATAAGTAGTACTAATATAAGGAATTTTAGGTATATAATCGCACTCCCATGATAAACACAAAAACACAAGAAGCAGTTTTAGACGTAGTAAACTTTCTGTCAGAAAAAAAAATTACTCACTTATACCCAAACAATCAGTCGTTTACAGACAACACCATTCAATTAAGAGGTGAAAAACCAACAGTAAATTTCGGTTCCTGCAGTTACCTTGGATTAGAGTTTGATAAGCGATTAATTGATGGATCAGTTAATACTGTTCGGAATTACGGAACACAATTTTCAATCTCCAGGGCATACATGTCTTGTCCTGCTTACGGAGCATTGGAAGATAACTTTCGAGAAATTTTCGGTAAACCTTGTGTTGTAACCCCTACAACAACATTAGGTCACATTTCGGCAATTCCTGTATTAGTTGATGATAAGGACGCTATTATTCTAGATCATCAAGTTCATTCATCAGTTCAGATGGCAGTTCAAATGATCAAATCCAATGGTGTTACAATTCAAATGATTCGCCATAGCAGAATGGATCAGTTAGAGGATCGAATTCTAAAACTTAGAAAGGATCATGATAAAATTTGGTACATGGCCGATGGAATCTATTCAATGTATGGTGATTTCGCTCCGTTGGATGAGATTTATGCTTTAATGGAAAAGTACCCAGAATTACACCTATATATAGATGATGCTCATGGAATGAGTTGTTTCGGAGATAAAGGTCAAGGATTTGTGCTTGGTCACTCTGAACTGAATGACCGAACAATTGTCACACTCTCTTTAGCTAAAGCCTTCGGTTCAGGAGGGGCAGTCTTTGTTTTTCCGAATGCAGACTGGGCTCGAAAAGTACAGTGCACAGGACTTCCAATGATTACTTCTGGTCCAATTCAACCATCTGTTCTAGGTGCGTCGGTTGCCAGTAGTGCCATTCACCTAAGTGAGGAGATTCAAGAATTTCAAGAAGATCTTCAGGAAAATATTAAGTACACAAACTTCTTATTAAACAAATACAAGTTACCTCTTTTACATACAAACGACTCTCCTATTTTCTTCATCGGAGCTGGTCTTCCAAAAGTGGGAAGAAATATAGTTAATCGATTGATGAATGAAGGTATCTATGTAAACATCGGTGTTTTCCCAGCCGTGCCAATCAAAAATACAGGAATTAGGTTCACTATTACTAGACTTCACACATTTGAGCAAATCGAACATTTGGTTAAATCTCTTGCATTCCATTATCCAAGAGCACTTCAAGAAGAAGGTGTTACAATGGATCAAATTTGCAAGTACTTCAATTTACCAACAGAAGACTATTTGCTAGAAAAAGAATTAGAGTCAATCATTCAATATAGTGAATTAACGATGGAAAGATTTAGCACAATTAAAGATGTTGATCAATCAGAATGGAATAGAATATTTTCATTTAACGGTCAAATGAAGTCTGATCAGTTCGAGTTGCTTGAAAAAGTATATCAAAATAATATTCAGAAGGAACATAATTGGGACTTCAATTACCTGCTGATTCGAGATCCAAATGGAAAGCCAGTTCTTGCTGCGCCGTTGGTGACGTATTTACAGAAAGATGACATTCTCCACTCTGAAGAAATTTCTCAAAGCATTGAAAAATTCAGAAAAAAGGATCCATATTACCTCACTTCTCGAGTTCTCATGTCTGGATCTCCAGTAAGTATTGGAAAGGCCGTTTACATTGACAGTGAGTCAAAATTCCTCAATGAGGCAATTACGAAATTCACTAAGCACGTTACAGATATACAAAAAGAAACGAATGCCAAGAGCATTATGTTACGTGATTTCAAAAGTGAAGATGAAGCCATTAAATCTAAATTCCAAGACGCTGGTTTCTTCAAACTGAATTCACTTAAGTCGAATATTATTGCCAAACTACCAGATTCAATGGAAGCGTTTCGTGAATCCTTAAGTAAAAATTCAAAAAGACATATTAAAAGAAAAGTAGACAGAAACGCTGACAATTTCCAGTATTCAGTTGTTACAAATCCATCCCAAAAGAAGCTGAAGGAATGGTACGAGTTGTATAAAACGGTTGCTCACGATAAAAGAGAGATAAACGTCTTTACAATGCCCTTTTCCTTATTCAGCAATTTGGTCTTGTCAAGTTCATGGGAAGTTCATGAATTAACTACCAAGCCTTCACTTCTAGGGGAGGAGAGTACAACAGCTGGTGTGCTTTTTATCCACATCGATCGACAATCAAATGTAATCACTCCAAACTATATTGGTTTAAACAGAGATTACAGAGATCAAGGTGTATATCAGCAGTTACTTTATAACGTAATTGAATATGCAATTAAAAACGGTTACAAGTCGATGGATCTGGGAACTACAGCAGACTATGAAAAAAGTAGGTTTGGAGCCGAAACAGTACAATATTTCGCCTTATATCAAGTGGATGACCATTACAACGTAAACCACATCGAGGCCGTTCATACTAATAAGAGGTCGGCATGAAATAACCAATAAACCATAAGATTTGATAGCACTAACGAGGTCGGAGTTTAGCCAATTTAATCTTAAATCAAAGATTAAGCTTCTTCGAAAAGACGGAAAATTAATTAAACGAGCCAAAGTAGGCCCGGAGAGTAAATTATTGTTGTTTACGCTCTACGGTTTTTATGTACAATGTGAAACCGACCCGGTAGAAGATCAAATTAGAGATATCAGTATTGTTGTCTCGAATAACTGGATCGAACATATTTGTAGCATCGAGTAACAATCGATTAATCACACAAATATTCTCATTACACCTACACCACCTCAACAAAAGGGGACCATATTGGGTCCCCTTAAACTTTTACAGCTCATACACTGTTTATCTATTGATACCTATTCGTAATAGGAACTCCAAATTTGATTCAAATTATCAAATTCCTTGTTGGAAAGCTTGTATTTTTCAGAATTATAGATAACAAAAGGGGACCACTTCTGATCCCCTTTAACACTACTACTAGAATAATACCGACACTCTGAATGATATCTCCCTAATAACCAAGAACAGAGTACAAAAGACTACTTGCGAAGTCGATACAGAACTAATTTAGGTATAAATCTCCTACCCACCTAGCGCTTGCGTAAAATCAGGTATTTCACCTTGTTTATCACCTCAAATACACGATATAAAAACAGGTATAAATACCTACTGCCAGAAAATATTGTAAAGTGAAGCAGGTATTATAGACATTGCTGAAAAGATGCATAGATACTTTCCTTTTCGTAGTTTTGCAAAAAACTTGAAACATGAGCAAAGAGAGAACTGAATTGGAACAATTAGGTGAGTTTGGATTAATTAAACATCTTACGGATAAGTTCACGCTAAAAAACCCAACTTCCACTTTTGGTATTGGAGATGATGCCGCAGTTATTTCTATTTCAGAAACAGAAGCCTTGTTAATGTCTACTGATACTTTAATCGAAGGTATACACTTCAACTTGATGTATATGCCTTTAAAACATCTAGGCTATAAAGCTGTTGCTATTAATGTTTCTGATATTTGTGCTATGAATGGTACAGCAGAACAGATTACTGTTTCGATCGCTGTTTCTAATCGTTTTCCAGTTGAAGCATTGGAAGAACTATACGAAGGAATCCATGCTGCTTGTCAAGTATACAATGTTGACCTCGTTGGTGGAGATACAACTTCTTCTTTTTCTGGATTGACCATTAGTATTTCGGTGCTTGGTAGAGCTAAAAAAGATGAAATAACATATCGTTCTGGAGCTAATGAGTTTGACTTACTTGTGGTATCAGGAGATTTAGGAGGTGCGTATATGGGACTTCAAGTTTTAGAGAGAGAGAAAGAAGTTTTCAAAGCCAATCCGAATATTCAACCTGATTTGGACGGTCACGACTATATTATGCAACGTCAATTAAAACCTGAAGCAAGACAAGATGTAATCGGTTATTTGAGAGAACTCGGGGTTAAGCCGACTTCTATGATCGATATTTCTGACGGTCTAGCTTCAGAAATCATGCATATTTGTGATGCAAGTAAAGTGGGTTGTCACATCTATGACGAAAAAATTCCAATTGATGCCAAAACTTCCATGACAGCGATTGATTTTAATTTAGATCCTGCCACTTGTGCTTTAAACGGTGGCGAAGATTATGAGTTGTTATTTACGGTGAAACAGGATGACTTTGATAAGATTAAAGGGAATCCACACATGACTGTCATAGGTCACATAACAAACGAAAAAGACGGAAGATATTTTGTTGATAAAAACGGAAGTGCTATTGAACTGAAAGCTCAAGGTTGGAATCACTTCAACGAAGAATAAAAAAAGAGGATAAAGGAGGGCATCAGGTATTGTATCAATCCATGTAGTCCTCCTCAATTTCCTTCTTACTATGACGCAGCCCTGATTGATTTATTGTATTTCTCTCGAATTACTTGATCAAATGACTTCCTTTTCAACTTGGCTTCTGCCCATGATTGGAAATCAAAATAGTCGAGTGCTACGCTTTCAAAAATATTATCATTAGTGATTTTCGAGAGTTCGTCATGAAGTACTTCCCAAACTTGTTCTCGATCAAAAGAATTATCGCATTTAATCAATCGATTCATTCCTTGTAACAGTACTTTTTCAAATGAATACATTCTATTTCGCGTCTTGAAATACCTTTGAGTGTTCTTGAAACTGTACGGTAGTAACTTATCATTATTCAATTCAATATGAACCAAAAGGTCAATCAATTGGGTAAAAGCAAAAATATCTTCTGTTTTATCCAATCTAGAATCGTTGAGAATAAGATTGATCCACTTCAAAGCAGATGAATAGTCGCCTTCTCCCATGAAAGAAACTGCAATTTTAAAAGCTAAAAATGCTCGTCGGACAGGGGATATTTTATCTTGCAATTCATCTAGTTTAGCCGAAATTTCTGGAGCCAATTCAATGGCATTTTTGAAATCTCCACGACGCAAGAACAAGCTTAATTCAATTGAGTTGATACTACTGAACAACTTTATAGATAAATCTTCATTTTTCTCGACTTCCGAAGCAAACTTCTTCAGTTTAGCCAAGTATTTAATTGACTCTTTGTACTCACCAATTTTATCAGAAATGTAAATTGCATTGGTTAGAGCAGAAACGTATTTATTCTCTTCACCTAATCGGATAGACTGCTCGCCACTTTCACCCTCAAGATTCACTCTTAAATGACTTAAAGACTTTGATAAGTCTCCAATTGCATAATAGTACGCACTCATAATGTGATGAAACAAGTAAGTAGATTTTTCTGATGCTCCCGAAAGGTTGAAGTCGTGAAGGATTTCAGAGCAGATCTCACTGTACACTTTAGTTTCTTCCTCAGATCGAGCTACACCTCTTTTTGTTAGTTCGGCAAAAAGTCGACTTTTAATCAACCACAAATTATGGTATCGTGAAATTGCCTCAATCTGTTCTTTATCCTTGACTTCAATTTCATTCAATTCTTGATCACCTACTTTCAAATAACCATTGGTTTCAAGCAGACGTTTTTGCTTGTAGGAAATTTGCATTAGGATAGCACTTAGCTCATACTTCTGTGCTAGCTTTTCCGCGCTTCTTAACACTTTTCTACATTGGTCGTAAAGTGATTTCTCAAAAAGGATATCTGCCGATTGTAACTGACCATAGATTTGAGCTTCTATGGAAGAAGTCAAATGGAAAGAGTTTAAAGAGGACAGAATATGGTCTGATAATCGCTTTTTTGTAATAGAAAATCTGTTTAAAAATGCCTCGCCTTCGAACAAATCAAACAGAGCCTCTTCATTATATTCGGTTTGTTTTTCAATTGCATCAAATAAGCGTACATAATTATTCTCATCACCTATTGTATGTCTTGAGGACATCAATTTGAAATACCTTTTTTCCGATTTAGTCATCGATTGAATTAGGTCGAAAAGTGATGAATTTGCTTTACTAGACATGTATATAATAAGTAATAGTTAAACTTCGTAAAGCAATATAGCAAAAGGAATAAGGCAATATTTCAGAAACATTTGAAGTGTATATCTGATTTATTTAACTGTCACTTTTGGACATAAAAAAACCCGAGCACTAAACTCGGGCTTCTCAAATATTTAAATAGTCTAATTCTCTGTTCCTGGCGAATAACCATTCGCATCAGTATCATGATCTGGATCGGTAATAGAACCACCAGTTGAAGGATCTTTCATTCCTGTACCATCCCCATCTTCAACGGATCTCCAAGTTGGAACATCCTCCGAGCACGTGTTCGGTTGGATGTTTTCTTTTGTACAAGAAGCCATTCCAAACACAAGTGCAACTGCCGCTATAAATGTAAATCTCTTCATTTCAGATACTTTATCTAAACAAATATATGATATTCCCCTTATTCCTCCAAATCTTCGAGTGGTATTTTGATTATAACCCTCGTTCCTTTGATTGAACGGTTTTTATCTTCGAATTCATACGGTCCTTCAAGGGAAATACCATTCTCTGAAACTTTTTGAATCAATTCAATTCTCTTCGAAGTAATCTCCATACCCTTCGATCTGTGATCACCATCTATATCAGATTTTTGAGAAATGCTTTGGTTTATACCAATTCCGTTATCCTCAATAATCACTTCTAAAATCGACCCGACTTTTTTGAGTTCAACCTTTATGTGTCCCTTCACAACTTCATTTGGAAGAATTCCATGAATGATACTATTCTCTACAAACGGCTGCATAATCATCGCAGGTATTCGAATTGCCTCCGTATCAATTCCATCAGCCAAAATGCTGTAATCAAATCGATCTTTAAACCTCATCGACTCGAGTGATAAATACAGCTCAAGTCTTTCTAGCTCTTCTTGTAAAGTAATGATGTTTCCGTCCGCTGTAGCCGTATCTAAATTTTTACGAATGAGCTTCGCAAAATTGGTCAGATACTTGTTAGCTGATAATCGATCTTGAGTATTAATAAAATACTGAATCGAATTAAGTGAATTGAACACAAAGTGTCGGTTCATACTTGCATTCATTGACTGTTGTTCCAAACTTAGCAATCTCGTTTTATATTCTAATTTTTCCTTCTCATTAATCTCGTTTATTCTTCTCAATCGCAACCTAAACAACCAGTACAGTAGTCCAGCAATCGCCAAAATAGTTAGGCCGATGAACCACCATGTTTTATAGAATGCCGGACGAATTGTAAATGGAAATTTTATTTCCTCCGAAAGACGACCATCCATATCAACACTTCTCATCCTTAGGATGTAATCGCCAGCGGGGATATTCGTAAACGTAATTGTTGGGTTCTCAGACAGGGGTGACCAATCGCTATTCAGTCCCTCTAACCAAAATTGATACATTAATCCACGATGGTGTGCTAAAGAAATTCCGTCCAACTCAAAGATTAAATTGTTTTTTGTATACCCTAAATTTAGTTCCTTCGGTAATCCTGAAGGTGTCAACTCTGAGCTGAACTTACTGTAATCAAAGGGCTGATAGTTCAATAAAATCGATTTCAATTCGATTTTTGGTTGTACAATTTTCTCGCTCCCTTCAGAAAGCTGATACACGACTATTGCGGTTGCTGTTCCAAACCAAAAAGCATTGTTTTGATCAAAAAATGCTGAATTTAAATTTGTCTCCAGATCAACAACACCTTCACCTATACCATAACGCTTTATCTTAGGTTTTGCGAGAGATAAATCACGCAACACAAATAATCCGTTGTTGGTTCCAACAAAAAGCTTTTCACCATTTGGATTGATAAAATTAATATAATTCGAAGCCGGGTTCGACCTGAGTTCTATTTGCTCTATTTCTTCACCATCAAACCTGAACAGACCTTCTTCAGTTCCATACCAGATGTTGTTCAAATGATCCAATTTCATATTGTAAACAACATCTTTTACTCCCTTGAAAGATTCAAATTTCCCTTCTACAAGATGAAACAATCCAAGATTCGAAGCACAAAATAATTTGCCTTTGTAGACTAAAAGGTCGCGAACTGTTCCTACATCATTGGTGACAACATCGTTCAACTTTGTGAAAGAACCATTCTTGTATAGCGAGACACCTTCACTTCCCCCGATGTACATTTCATTTTTTGAAATACGATAAAACGCAGTAATCTTTCTACCTGGTATTCCGCTATCCCTGTAATACTTAGTTATTTCACCTTTTTCATCAAGAGAAATTAAAGAAGACTGTGTTCCAAACCAGTTTTTGTTATCTACATCTTCAATAGCTGCCCAAATCGCACCTTCTCCATCAAAAACAACCGAAGATTCCCCATCTGGAGTTCTTCGTACTACACCTTTATCATAAGTTCCCAAGAAATAATCACCCGACTTACTATAAAAACCTGATAGCAGCAAATTACTGGGCAATCCACTCGATTGATCATAGTATTTAAACTTCTCACCTGGAAATCTAAACATCCCTTTTCCTTCCGACCCTAACCAAAGGTTTCCTTCTGAATCCTCGAAAAAGCAACTGATCATATTTAACGGTAAACCCGCTTGATTATCTAGAAATGAAATCGCATCATTTTGATCAATTCGAATTGCCCCGTTCTGAGAATTCAACCAAATTTCACCTTTTGAGTCGGCATAACCACCAAATACAACATGCTTGATATCTTCTTGTGAATAATGTTTAATCTGGCCATTAATTCCCCACCGATAAACTCCATCAACATAGGATGTAAAGTATAAATGATCTTCTGATTGAAAAACGCCTGAAAAACTCGTCTCTGGCAAGGACTCAATAAGTTTAAAGGTTTTTCCATCCTTCGATAGAAGAATTCCAGATCGAGTAGCCAAATATAAATGATCGTTAAAAACTTGTGCCCCTCGAATACGATGGAATTTTTCATCAAGGTCTTTCTCGATCAACTGACCATTCTTTAGAATAAAAAGGCCACCACCATTGCAAGTAACATAAATCTCACCTTTAAACTCAAGGATTTCAGACACGTTTTGAGACTTGTCGTTTCCAGTAAACCCGACGCTCTCTATTTTATTGTTTTTAATAAAAGAAATACCTCCATCGTGCCCAATCCAAAGCGTTGAATTAAAATAATTCAGTGTTTTAACTCTGTTATTTAATAGTCCGTCTCCGGTAGAGAAGGTTATAAAATTCTTTCCATTAAACTTTGCCAATCCCCCCAGTGTAGCCACCCACAAATAACCATCATCATCTTGACTGATTGCTGTAACCTGTGACTGTGGCAACCCCTCTTCGGTACTGTAGGTTACGAAGGCATATTTCTGCGACCAGAGTCCAGCAGAAACAAATAAAAATAGAAAGAAGGCAAATATCCTCACTAATGTGCTTTTAACATTTTGACAAAATCCGTCACTCTATTTCGTGCTACAGGGACTTTAATACCACCCTTTAGAACTGCAAAATGTCCATCTTCATTAATATACTCTTGAAGTAAGTCAAGATTAATAATGTGTGATTTATGGACACGACAAAATTTTGCTGGGTTCAATAAGTTTTCATACACCTTTAATGTTCGTGTGTCCAAATATCTCGATCCATCTTCAAAATATAATGTGGTGCAGTTACCACTTGCTTCAAGGTGAGTAATCGTTGCATCATCAACAATTTTTAATCCTTTTGTATGACTAATGGCTATTCTTGAGCTTTGTTTCTTCCCTAAAAGATTTTGTGATAAATCCTTCAACGACTCGAAGTAAGTATCGTAATTATTTGGATCGTCTTTGTAATTTTCTTGCGTTTCCACCAATCGGTCTACAGCCGATCTTAACTCCTCTATATCGATTGGTTTCAATACGTAATACACAGCGCTTGCATTGAAGGCGCGAATTGCATAATCTTTGAAAGCTGTTACAAATACCACTAAGAAATTCTTGTTTTCCACTTCATCCAATAATTCAAAACCTTCCGAACCAGAAGGCATTCGAATATCGAGGAAAACCACATCAGGATTCGACGATTCAATAATTGCTTTTGCTTGATCTTTTCTTGACGCCTCTCCTATTACCTCAATTTCAGGGCAATATTCTTCCAACATCATAATTAAGTTCTTTCTCGCGAACTCCTCATCATCAACTACTAATGCTCTTAATTTCATCTTTTAGTATTTAGGTTTACATAATCTAGCTAATCTAAGATACAATTATTATTAGCATTGGAAGTAATTGAGCTTCCGATCATTTGAATAATAATTCACTTAATTTCTAATTCATTACCATTCAATACATCTCCATTACAGTTAAAGTATTTTTTCCATTTAATCTATTGAATCATCGTATCTTAGAATAACGTTAAACAAAATTAAATCACCTGCTTATGAAAAATAAATTACCCTCAGTACCTCAATTAATTTGGATATTTAATGACAACGGGAATTAATCTTCCCGTTTTTTATTGGATGAAATTTTTCAATAAACCTTCTACTTCCGTCGACGCTTCAATGTGTGCCATGTGACCTACATTTTCTATTATATGTAGCCTTACATTTGACCCTTTTAAGATCTTGTTCATTTTCTTTAGAGGCACAATAGCATCTTCAGCGCCTTGAACTATAGTTACTGTTGATGAATTCGCGAGAACCCAATCAACATTATCCTTTCTAATGCTCATTGCAACTGAAGCCAAACCAATTGCCTCCGGTGACATTTCCATAGCATCAACGATTGTTTCTCGGACTTGCAGATCATATTTTTCAGGATGAAAAAACAAGTTAGGAATGGCTTCGTATAAGAAATGGGATTTATTTCTTTTAACAATTTCAGCAACTCTTTTACGGTCTACTTTCTTTTGAGGAGAGTCGCCCCAGGGGTTCGAATTTAAGAGCATTAAACTGTTACAACGATTATCCATTTTCATCAACTCCAAGCCGACGTATCCACCCATTGAGTGACCTACAACCTTGTACGATATCAAGTCGAGCGAATCAACAACTTTTTGAACTTGATTGGCCATTTGCTCCATCGAATTCAATTGATTTTCAAAACCAGAACTCTTTCCGTGCCCTGGTAAATCGACAAAGACAGCCTTAATACCATCGGGAATTTCAATATGCTTCCACATAGTCATTGACTCCAAGAAACCATGTAAAAAAACAACAGGGTACCCATCTCCGGACACCCTGAAATTCAATAATTTATTTTGAGAAGCACTATTCATTCATCAAGGTTTCGATGTGATCAGCCTCCAAAGGAATATCTGCCATTAAATTCAGCGGAGCTCCACTTTCTTGAACAATCAAATCATCCTCTAAGCGAATTCCTAATCCTTCTTCTGGAATATAAATCCCCGGTTCGCAAGTAAATGCCATTCCTGCTTGAATTGGCTCATTCCAAAGTCCAACATCATGTGTGTCCAGACCAATAAAATGTGACGTTCCGTGCATGAAGTACTTCTTGTAAGCTGGCCAGTTTGGATCTTGATTTTTGATATCCGTAGTATCAATCAACCCTAACTTCAATAATTCAGACTCCATTAATTTTCCGACTTCGGCATGGTAATCTTTCATCATCGTTCCAGGGACTAATAATTTTTGTGCTTCATTTTTGACATGAAGAACTGAATTATAAACAGCCTTTTGACGATCTGTAAATCGACCGCTAACCGGGATACAACGCGTTAAATCCGACGCATAATTTGCGTATTCAGCACCAACATCGAGCAGAATAACATCTCCATCTTTACACTGGGCATTGTTTTCGATATAGTGCAAAACACATGCGTTTGCTCCTGAAGCAACGATTGGAGTGTAGGCAAAACCTTTTGATCGCTGACGTACAAATTCGTGAATTAATTCAGCTTCGATTTCATACTCCCAAACACCTGGTTTAATAAATTTCAATAATCGTTCGATGCCAGATTTTGTGATATCGCATGCTTGTTTCATCAAATCGATTTCAATAGGTTGTTTAATCGACCTAATTTTATGCATGATTGGAGCACTACGTCTTACTTGGTGAGCCGGAAAATCAACTTTTACCTTCTCAATGAAACGATCCTCGCGCGTTTGAACTGTTGTATCAGCACGAAGATGCTCATTTGTGTTTAAATAGATAGAATCCACTTCACTCATCATCTGCTTGAAAACAGAATCAAATTGATCCAACCAATAAACTGTTTTAATTCCCGCCACTTCAAGCGCTCTTTTTTTATCTAGTTTTTCCCCTTCCCAAACTGCAATATGTTCGTTTGTTTCTCTTAAAAACAATACTTCTCTGTGAGCTTCATTCGAAGAATTTGGTGACAAAACAAGAATGCTTTCTTCCTGATCTACTCCTGACAAATGAAAAATGTCGCGGTGCTGCTGAAAAGGCATTGTACTATCTGCACTGATTGGATAAATATCATTCGAATTGAACACGGCAAGTGAAGAAGGTGCCATTTGTTCAATAAAACGTTTTCTGTTCGAAATAAATAGTTCTCTGTCTATTTGGTGGTACTTCATATTATCTAGTTTGAGACTATGAAGTTACGGTTTTTAAAGATTTTGACATCAAATTAACCCAATTTTAGTAGGTCGTAAATAGTTTACGTTCTGCTGTAAGATCTTTGAATCACAAAATCAAAGTTATGGGCACAATTAACAAAAACATCAGCATTTTATCATTTGTATTTTCATCAAAAGAAAATGATGTACTAGTAAAAGGAACTGAGCATCAAGGCTTACTATCATTCGACTCTGAATTTATCATCTCTCAATCACAACTAAATTCCCTGATCAATCAACTTCAAAAAAACAACACTGATTTTCAGATTGAGAATTACTTGAACAGTGAGCGAGTTGACTATGATGAGGAACTGTTTTTTGCAGATTTCGATAAGTTGACCAATAATAATGTACAACTAAGTTTTGCTAATTACAGTCCGAATTACAAACAAATTCGTGCGTAATTTGCCTGTCCCAAAATTAATTGGCAACCTTTTAATACTTTTTTTCGTACTTTAGTTAAGTATTTATGATAACTCGACTTTAAAAATATAGAAGTCACCTATCGATCTAAACAGCTATATATGTTAAAAAAAGGATTTTTATTCATTGGTTTAATTGGGCTTGGAGTTACTGCCTGTATCAAACATGAAGTTATACCTGCTCCTGTTCCAACGGTAGATTTATATTCTCACTTTCAGGGTACCATTAATGGAACTGATGTAGAATTCACAGAGAACGTATTAGGATACACACCAGTTTCTACAAAAGCTAAAGAGATCCTACCACCTCCTACTCCATCTTCAGCAATTTATTACGCTGAAATGTCATCGCCAAATACCATGCAGTCCATTAAAGTTGGAATGGGTAAACTCTATTGGGACGCAACTTTAGCAGCAGATCCTACATTATCATTATTCAACGGATTCTTTACAGCGAACTTAACTCCGAATTATTCAACGAACGCTGATGCGGGATTCGAAGTAACTTATCGTGACCAAAACAGTAGAATATGGAAAAGCTGGGAAACAAGTACGTACGTTGATCAAGATGTTGAATTCACTGAAATTGTTCAAGAATCAGACACTACAGGTGACTATTCTAAATTTAAATGTGTTTTTGATTGCTATGTGTACAGCTTCCACCCAGATAGTTTGATGTTAAATCCACCAGTATATTACTTGGATTCGTTGCTTATTGAAGATGCGACGTACAGAGGGTGGTTTAAGCGATAGAAATTGCTCATCCTAACCATGTTGATAACATGAAACAGTGAGTCAAACGCTGAAAATAGGCATCATTGGTGATTATAATTTCACGTACAATTCGCACCATGCGACAAACCTTTCCATTGACCATGCGTCCAACTTTCTAGATGTAGAAATAAGTTACTATTGGATTAAATTGAACGAAGTTATCGGATTTCGCCCTCAACAATTCAATCAGTATGATGGATTTATTGTCGCTCCAGGACCAATCAAAAATGAATTCTTTTTGGCAGGAATACTCAAAGAAATTATGGGTAAAAATATTCCAACACTCATAACAGGTGACGGATATAAAATATTCATTGAAGCCCTAATATCCATGTATCAACTGAATCGACAAAATGAAAAATTGATTTCTGATAATTTAGTGGACGGCCAACAATTCGAACAAATACACGTACACCCACACTCGAATGCATTCATTAAACTATATGAGAATCATTCGAAAACTGAACTTACCTCAAGTCGTTTTTCATTATACCCTCAGCTGATTTCTGAATTAGAAAATGATATCGCTGATATCGAAGCATATAATCAATTTGAAGAACCAGAAATAATTAGCTTAAAATCTCATCCGTTTTTTGTTGGCTGTGGATTCTGTCCGCAAATTTCTTCAACTCGAGAATTGCCGCATCCAATCATTTATACTTTCATGAAAGCTTGCCAGATTAATTTGGATAACGAAAACAACTTAGCTAAACAAGCTTAATCAAACATTCCACCTTCTTCTTTCTGAAGACTTTCGAAATATTCATCAATTAAGTGATTGTTAGAATCGGCTGCAGCAACGGCCAACTCATCACAGCGTTCATTTTCAGGGTGACCTGCATGCCCTTTAACCCATTCAAATTCTAGCTTAAATTTATTGTGAAGCTGTAAATATCTTCGCCACAAATCTTCATTCTTCTTTCCCTTAAAATTTTTCTTCTGCCAATTAAATACCCATCCTTTTTGAATGGCATCAATTACATATTTGGAATCTGAATGAATTCGAACAACGTGCTTATTCGTCTTTAATGATTCAAGAGCAACGATCACGGCCAACAATTCCATTCTATTATTAGTTGTCATACGATAACCTTGAGAAATTTCCTTCTCTTTTGAGCCAAAACGCATAACAATACCATAACCTCCTGGACCTGGATTCCCCTTAGCTGAACCATCCGTGTATATCTCTACCATTTCTCTTGAATTAAAACGAAGATAACCCAATTAAACATTCTTTAACAAAAACTTTGGAAACTTTTTACTCATTTTTTGTTTCCTGAATGATTTTTGCATTATTTTTGCGCCATGGATGAGAAGAAATTGGAAATAATTGAACGATCGACTAGCGTTTTTATGCGGTACGGAATTAAATCCGTAACCATGGATGACCTGTCACGTGAGTTAGGGGTATCCAAAAAAACGATATACAAACATTTCAGTGACAAAAATGATCTAATTCGAGCGGTGATTGAATATAGTTTATCGCAAGAACAAAAGAATTGCGAACATTGTACAGTCAATTCTAGTAATGCAATTGAAGCACTTATTTCAATAAGTCAGTTTGTTGTCAATCACATACAAAATATTAATCCGACCGTATTTTATGACATGCAAAAATATCACGCAGATGCATGGAAGCTTATGGAAGAACATAAAATGGATTTTGTATTAAGTAACATCAGAAACAACATCATTCAAGGTATTGAAGAAGGATTATATCGAAAAAATATTAATCCAGAAATTTTAGCCAGAATGTACGTCGCAACAATAGAAACTCTTTTCGACGGTCAAATGTTTCCATGGCCAGAATTTAAACTAGAAGAAGTACTTCGAGAAGTTCGTCGTTTCCAAATCAGAGGTTTGGCAAGTGACAAAGGAATCGCTTATCTAAATGAAAAATTTAATCAAGAAATCAATGAATAAAAGTATCGTACTGGGACTTGCCTTAGCTGTCAGTTCCGTTTCGTTCAGTCAACAATCCTTCACGCTTGAGGAAGCTAAATCGTATGCTTTGGAACATCACGTTGATGTGAAAAATGCCATTCTGGACATTCAAGTAGCCAAACAGCAAATCGTTGAAACGAGAGGAATGGGACTACCTCAAATCAGTATGTCTGGTCAATTCAATAATTTCATCAACTTACCAGTTCAGGTTATTGACGCATCTTTTTTCAATCCGAATGCTCCGGAAGGATCACTTGCTTCATTCAAAGCTGGTACCGACTATTCAGCATCTGGATCACTCGATGTTGGTCAGTTGATTTTCAACGGATCATACATTGTTGGATTACAAGCATCTAGATTTTATGCGAGTTTTCAAAACTCTGCTGCAGAAGTAACGAAAGAAAGTGTAGTTTTCAACACTATTCAAGCGTACGAATTAGCTGCAGTTGCCAAGGAAAATCTAGACTTCGTTGATTCGATGGTTGTATTGACAGAAAACCTAATCGAAAAACAAGAAAATTATCTTGAACTAGGCTTAATGCGAAGCGAAGATATGGATCAACTCCGATACTCGCTTTCAACAGCAAAAGATGCTCAATTATCAGCTCAACTTCAGTATGAAAACGCACTGAATATGGTCAAATTTTCAATTGGCTACCCAATGGATCAGCCATTAGAAATTAATCAAACTCCAGATGAGTTAATGAAAATTTCAGCTATCAGTTTTGGCGACATTCACGAAAATCTGACTTATACCTTAATGGAACAGCAGGTGACCTTGTCTGAATTGAATGTTAAAAACAATAAAGCAGCAAGTTTACCTTCACTGAATGCATTTTTCTCTCAAACCTATAATGCATTCCGAAACGAATTCGACTTTTTCCAAGATAAACCATGGTATCCTCAAACAGTTTGGGGACTTCAACTGAATGTACCAATTTTCTCCGGTCTATCAAGACACGCGCGCACCCAACAATCGAAAATTGAACTATTGAAGAGTGAACAAAATTTAGCACAAATGGAACAAACGTTGAAGTTCCAAGAATTACAAGCCAAAAATAATTTAGAGAGTGCTCAAAACAAAAATGCGTTACAAAAAGAAAATGTGGAATTAGCACGAAAGCTTTACGAAAATGCCGTTGCTAAAAAGGAAATTGGGGAAGGAAACAGTATCGTTGTTACTCAACAATACAATCAACTCATGATGGCTCAAACCCAATATATTGGATCGATGGTCGATCTATTTCAAGCAAAATTAGCCTTGGACAAACTTTACAATAAAATTCTATCAAACGAACAATAAATCAACAATGAAAAAGAATATCATCGCAATCATTCTTCTTGCATCCACACCACTCCTGATGCAATCATGTGCATCTGGAAATTCACAAGAAGAAAATTCCGAAAAAGAGGTAATACTTAAGCCACTTGTGCGCATTGCACCTGTAAAAATGGACTCGTTCAAGCATGAAATAAAAGTTCAAGGGAATGTTGAAACGGATGAAGACATCCTTTTAAGTGCCGAAATGGGTGGATTAATTACAGCTGTTAATGTTAAGGAAGGCCAAACGGTTCGCAAAGGTCAAATTATCGCTCAAGTTGATGCTTCTGTCATGAATTCCAACATGCAGGAACTTCAGACACAATTGCAATACGCTGAATACATGTTGGAAAAACAACAAGAACTTCAGAAAAGAGGAGTTGGTTCTGAATTCGATTTGGAAACAGCCAAAAATCAAGTTAATTCATTGAAAGCAAGCATGAACTCATTGAATACTCAAAGAGGAAAAGCAACAATAAGAGCTCCATTTACTGGTGTTATAGATCAGGTTTTTGCAAGTAGAGGACAGATGGCTGGACCTTCTTCTCCGATTGTTCGATTGGTGAATAACTCCAAAATTGATATCGTTTCAACTGTTTCAGAAAAGCATTTCTATAAATTAAAAGTTGGAACTCCAATCCGAGTGACTTTTCCAAACTATTCAGACACAGTAGTAGACTTGAAAATTACCAATGTTGGTAACTACATAGAACCAACAAACAGAACTTTCAGAATTATGTCCACTATCAACAATAACACACAGTTTCTTCCTAACATGTTAGCCGAAGTAAGTATTACTGACATGGAAGTTGAAAATGGACTTGTGATCCCTAGTGCAAGTGTACTTAAAGATCAAGAAAGCAAAGATTTCGTCTACGTGGCTACCAAATATAAGGGCAGTGAAAAAAATCACTATCAAGTAAAAAAGATGAATGTTGTTGTAATTGAAAGCTTTGATGGGAAAACACTTATTTCACCTGAATCAGCTATCAAAGTTGGCGACTCTATTATAGTTGAAGGAGCAAGAGGAGTAGCTAACGGAGATATCGTTCGAATCAAATAATTGATTAAGAGAAAAAAAATGGAAAACAAAACGAAAGGATTCGGACTTTCCACACTTGCCGTCAACAATAGAAAAACTGTTTTTCTAATTGCTTTGATTATCATATTTGGTGGAATCGGTGCGTATCAATCTATGCCAAAAGAGAACTTCCCTGAATTACAAATTCCTGAAATTTACGTTGGAATTGCTAAGCCGGGATCTTCTCCTGAGTATATGTCAGAAAAAATCGCCAAGACTATTGAAAAAGAAATTGGTGGTATCAAACTCGTTGATGAAATCAACACGAACTCTGTAAATGGATATACAACTATCCGAATTAAGTTCGACTTTAAAATGTCAGTTGACAAAGCACTTCAAAAAGTTAAAGATGCGGTTGATGATGCGCGCACAAAGTCGGATTTCCCAGAGCTTCCGGTTGAACCAAACATCTTCGAGTTAGACCCTTCTCAAATGCCAATAATGAACATCAATTTACGTGGAGATGATCCAAGTATGTTGAAAGATATTGCTGAGGAGCTAGAAGATCGAATTGAGGATCTTTCAGAAATCAGTGAGGTTGACATTCGTGGTATTCAAGAGCAGGAAATGCGCATTGAAGTGGACCCAATCAAAGCGCAAGCTGTAAATGTTACGATTGACGACATTCAAAATGCTGTTAGTTCGGAAAACCAGACAATACCTGGCGGGGAAGTACTTATGAACGGAATGCGAAAAACTGTTCGTATTGAAGGTGAATTCCGCGATGCAAAGGAACTAGAGAAAATTATCGTAAAACAAGACGACTTCCTTCCGGTCAAGTTGGAAGATGTAGCAACTGTTGCATTCGGTAACGGAGATACTACTTCTTATGCTCGAGAATTTGGTGACCCTGTTGTGATGTTAGATGTTAAAAAGCAAGGAGGTAAAAACTTGCTTGAAGCATCAGATAAAATCTCAATCATCCTTGACGAGGCGAAAAAAGACGGAACGATTCCAGCTAGCGTTGGTGTGTCCATTACAAGTGACCAATCGAACAATACCCGTGAAATGGTCTCGAACCTCGTTAACTCGATTGTTCTAGGAATCATCCTAGTAGTTGGAGTACTTTTATTCTTCCTTGGACTTCGAAATGCAATGTTCGTAGGAGTTGCTATACCTTTATCTATGTTGATGTCATTCCTTATTTTAAATACAATGGGGGTCTCATTAAATGTAATGGTACTTTTCTCACTTGTACTTGCACTTGGAATGCTTGTGGATAACGGGATTGTAACGGTTGAAAACATCTACCGACACATGTCCGAAGGAAAAAAACCAGCGCAGGCCGTGATTGAGGCCGTTGGTGAAATTGCAATGCCTATTATCGCTTCTACAGCTACAACTCTTGCAGCATTCGTTCCTTTAGCACTTTGGCCTGGAATAATGGGAGAGTTCATGAAGTTCCTTCCAATTACTTTGATAATTGTTCTTGGATCTTCACTATTTGTTGCCCTTGTTATTAACCCAGTTTTGGCTGTGGTTTATATGAAAGTGACAAGTAATAAACCAAATAAGAAGAAAATCATAAGAAACTCAGCCATTATAGGAGGAATTGGAATTATTTCAGTTATTCTAGGTGGTGTTGGATTAGGTAATGTATTGATCATCTTTGCCATTTTAGGGATCATCAATTTGTTCGTTTTATATCCAGGCGAGGTTCGTTTTCAAGAACGCTTCCTTCCTCGACTTGAGGCAGCTTATGAGAAATTCTTGAAGTACGCGCTTAACGGAAGAAGACCTTTATATATGTTCCTCGGTACTTTTGGTTTGTTAATTCTTTCATTTGTGTTACTTGGAATCTTCCCTCCGAAGATTGATTTCTTTCCAGAGAATGAACCAAATTACGTGAATGTATTTATCTCACATCCAATTGGAACCGACATCACTGTGTCCAACGAAACAACTCTTCGTGTAGAGGAGAAATTAAATTCCATCCTGGCTGAGTATATGGATGAAGATGATACAACTGGAATTCCACGAGATGAACAAATCATCAAATCCATTATTTCTCAAGTAGGAGAAGGTACTAGTGACCCTGCTCAAGGAGTCTCAATGGGTAACACTCCTCACAAGGGACGAATTACCGTTAACTTCGCTGAATTCCAATACAGGAATGGAATTAAAACATCAGATATCCTGAAAAAAATTCAAGATGGATTGAAAGATGATTTCACGGCAGAAATAGAAATTACTGCTGCAAAAGAGGAAATGGGACCACCGCAAGGAGCTCCAATCAGTATGGATGTTACTGGAAAAGGTGATTACCGCGATCTAATCCTCCAAGCAACAGCGATCAAATCATATTTAGATAGCTGTGCAGTTCCAGGTGTTGAAAAACTGAAGCTTAATGTGGAAGCTAGTCGACCTGAGATTCCAATTTCAGTAGACCGTGACCAGATTCGTAAGTTAAATGCTTCAACATATCAAGTTGGTATGGCTATCAGAAAAGCACTTCTTGGTGAAGATATTTCCACTTATACTTTAGACGATGAGTCGTATGATATCACTGTTAAATTCGACAAAAGAAACCGAGAGAGCATTGATGCCTTGCTTGACCAACGATTGATTTTCAGAAACAACAAAGGTCAGATGATGAACATTCCAATTAGATCTGTTATTCACGATCCAAAAGAAATGAGCACCTATACAGCCGTTGTCCGAAAAGACCAAGTAGATTTGGTTACAATTACATCAAACTTAACGGAAGGGTTTAATGCCAATGAAGTGGTTCAGGTATTAAAGGAAAAAATGGAAAAGTTTGAAGAACAAGGTAGAATCAAAGAAAACGTTAACTACAAGTTCTCAGGTCAACAAGAGGAACAAGCGAAAGAAATGGCGTTTTTGAGTAAGGCCCTTTTAATAGCTGTATTTTTGATCCTATTAATAATTGTGGCTCAATTCAACTCTTATTCAATGCCTTCAGTTATTATGATTACAGTTGTCTTGTCGTTAATTGGAGTATTTCTGGGACTAGTAATTTCCCGTCAGAACTTCGTTATTATGATGACGATGATTGGTATCATTTCCCTTGCGGGAGTCGTTGTAAACAATGCGATTGTATTGATCGACTATACGAATCTCATCAGAAAGAAGAAGCGTGAAGAACTTGGATTAACCGAAACGGAAATGCTTCCATATAAGGAAATCGTTGCATCTGCGGTTGAAGGAGGTAAAACTCGTTTGAGACCAGTATTGTTAACAGCCATTACAACGATCCTAGGATTAATTCCACTTGCAATTGGATTCAATATCGACTTCTATAGTTTAGTCACTGAGTATGATCCAAAAATATACTTTGGTGGAGACAACAATAAGTTCTTCGCTCCTATGTCGTGGGCAATAATATATGGATTAACATTTGCAACGTTCTTAACACTTGTTATTATTCCATCACTTTATTTGTTGATGCACCAGCTTAAGACATGGATTTACAAAATCTTTAAATGGGAACTAAAGAGTAATATATAATCATAGTTTATTTAAGTTACAGGAAAGGCGACTCGAAAAAGTCGCCTTTTTTACTATTGTGACTCCAACGGATATTTGAAAATTCCTATGTTCTGTTGGAATCATAATTATCCTCCAAAACACTCATAAACTACAAAAAGAAACATTCAACAACCTGCTATAACTAATTGAACAGCAAACTTGTAGTTTACTAACCAAAAATTAAATTAAATCTGATTTAAATCGCCTTACAAGAATTTGGTTTGTCGAATATTTGACGCATTTTGTCGAATATTTGAAATTAACTCTACCTTTAGGATTACAACCTAACCACACCCCTTTTTTCTACGAACAGCGTCAAATCGCCTATTAATTAACAATTTACACGGTTATATGTTAAAGTTTCAAGATATTATGCAAGCATAGATTTTAACAAAGTGCTCAATGTCTGATTTTCGAATGTTTGCAAAAACCAATTTGATGTGTATCTTTGTAATGAAAGATTGATTTAGTAATTGATATTATATCAAACTAGAAGTCTTTTTCAGTGAATAGTGGTTAGGTTAGGTTATGTAGAGCTGCCCTCCCGGGCGGCTCTACTGTTTTATAATACTCATCTTTGGATAAATTCTACCAAACAAGGCAACTTAGACTAGTGTAGATTTGAAGAAAGCCACTTCTCCATTGTTTCTTTATCGTACCCTTTTCTTTCTGCAAGGTCGATTAACTGATCTTCCAGAATATTCCCAACACCAAAATATTTAGAAACTGGATTCGCGAAATACCATCCAGAAACACTAGCTGTTGGATACATCGCCAAACTATCTGTTAAAGAAACCCCTGTTTCCTCTGTTGCGTCCAGCAAATCAAAAAGACCTGTTTTTTCAGTATGATCTGGACATGCAGGATAACCAGGAGCCGGTCTGATTCCCTGATATTTCTCCTTGATTAGATCATCGTTAGAGAATTTTTCAGATTCAGCATACCCCCAAATTTCAGTCCTAACTTTTTGATGCAAGTATTCTGCAAATGCTTCAGCCAAACGATCCGCAAGTGCTTTAATTAGGATTGAATTGTAATCGTCATGATCACTTTCAAATTTTTCAATCCACTTTTCAATTCCTATACCAGAAGTCACAACAAAACCACCAATGTAATCTAGCTTTCCAGAATCAACAGGAGCAATAAAATCAGATAAAGCCAAATTTGGTACTCCAGCGGCCTTCTTTGTTTGTTGACGAATAGCATGTTGGACATGTATGACTTCTTCTCTGTTTTCATTTGAATAAAGTAGAATATCATCACCCTGACTATTGGCAGGATAAATTCCAACAACCGCTTTATGAGTTAACCAACTTTCATCATCTATTTTAGACAACATCGATTGTGCATCATCAAATAGCTTCTTTGCCTCTTCTCCAACAACCTCATCCTCCAAAATTGCGGGGAATTTACCATGAAGCTCCCAGGTACGGAAGAAAGGAGTCCAATCGATAAAAGGAATCAAGTCAGTTGTTGTTACCTCGAGCGACTTCTTTCCTAATAAATTCGGCTTGGTAATTTTAATCTCGTCCCAGTCGACTTGTAATTTGTTTGCGCGAGCATCTTCAATCGACAACATTTCCTTTCTCGCTCTATGTTTTAAGTGATGTTCTCTCAATTTTGAGTACTCATCTTTAATTTGATTAACAAAAGACTCCTTACGCTGACCCAATAATTGCTCCACCACCGTAACAGATCTAGAAGCATCCAAAACATGTACGGCTTGATCCTTTGTAAAATGTTCATCAATTTTTACCGCTGTATGCACTTTAGATGTAGTTGCCCCACCAATCAACAATGGAATAGATAAATTAGCACGCTCCATTTCCTTAGCAACAGTCACCATCTCATCCAACGATGGCGTAATCAAACCGCTCAGTCCGATGACATCAACATTCTGTTTTTTAGCCTCCTCAATAATTTTTTCAGTTGGCACCATTACACCAAGGTCGATTACTTCGTAATTGTTACAACCAAGAACAACCCCAACAATATTTTTACCGATATCGTGTACATCACCTTTAACAGTGGCCATCAACACTTTACCCGCTGAAGATTGTTTGCCATCTTTTTCTGCTTCTATATATGGTAACAAATAAGCAACCGCTTTTTTCATTACACGCGCCGACTTCACCACCTGCGGTAAGAACATTTTCCCACTTCCAAAAAGATCACCGACGATATTCATTCCATCCATAAGTGGACCTTCAATCACTTCGATAGGGCGATCAAATTGCTTACGGCACTCTTCGGTATCTTCATCAATAAAATCCGTTATTCCCTTAACGAGCGCATGTGCTAAACGATCCTTTACATCCTGTTCCCTCCAGGACATATCAACCGTACGCACCTTTCCATCACCTTTTACTTTTTCTGCAAATTCAAGAAGCCGTTCAGTTGCATCCTCGCGCCGATTCAACAAAACATCCTCCACGTACTCCAGTAACTCCTTATCGATATCGTCATATACCTCTAACATAGATGGATTTACAATTCCCATATCCATCCCATTCTGAATGGCATGATACAAGAACGCAGCATGCATTGCCTCACGAACAACATTATTTCCTCGGAATGAAAAAGAAACATTGGAAACCCCACCACTCACGTGAGCTCCAGGGAGATTTTCTCGAATCCATTTAGTTGCATTAAAGAAATCTACAGCATTATTGTTGTGTTCGGCCATTCCCGTTGCAACTGGAAAAATATTCGGATCGAAGATGATATCTTCCTTTGGAAAACCAACTTTATCCACCAAAACGCGGTATGATCGCTCACAGATTTCAATTCGACGCTCATAGCTATCAGCTTGACCCTTTTCATCAAAAGCCATGACGATAACTGCGGCTCCATATCTTTTTATTTTCCTTGCGTGATCAATAAACTGCTCCTCACCTTCCTTCAGAGAAATTGAATTCACGACACCTTTTCCCTGAATACATTTTAATCCAGCCTCGATAATTTCCCATTTAGAACTATCGATCATTACAGGAACACGTGCAATGTCAGGCTCTGCCGCTATTAAATTTAAGAATTTGATCATGGCTTCTTTCCCATCGATCATACCCTCATCCATATTGATATCGATGATTTGAGCTCCGCCTTCCACTTGTTCTCTAGCTACGCTAAGTGCTTCATCAAACAATTCTTCTTTGATCAAACGAAGAAACTTTCGAGAACCTGTAACATTTGTTCGTTCACCTACATTCACAAAATTACTCTGTGGAGTAACTATTAAAGGTTCCAAACCAGATAATTTCAATGTTGCTTTTGTATTATCCGACATGCTCTTCATTTTTTCTTGGTTGATACTTCGCCGCTAAATCAGCAATAACTTTTATGTGTTCGGGGGTAGTTCCGCAACATCCGCCGATGATATTTACTAAACCTTCATTCATGAATTCTTCGATCTGCGCACCCATCATTTCTGGGGTTTCGTCATATTCACCGAATTCATTTGGTAATCCAGCATTTGGATGGGCACTCACTCCGAAAGGAGCTTTTTTATCTAACACTTGTAAATAAGGACGCATCATTTCAGCACCAAGTGCACAATTAAGTCCGATAGAAAGCAAATTCATATGAGAAACTGAAATTAAGAATGCTTCTGTCGTTTGTCCAGTTAATGTTCTTCCGCTTTGATCTGTTATTGTTCCCGAAACCATAATAGGAAGATTTATTCCACGCTCTTCAAAAATTTCATCTATAGCAAACAGTGCTGCCTTTGCATTGAGTGTATCCGTAACGGTTTCTACAAGTAATAAATCAACTCCTCCATCAATTAAACCTTCCGCCTGCTCCTTGAACGCCATTTTCAATTCTTCAAAGTCAATTGCCCTAAATCCCGGATCATTCACATCAGGTGACATAGATGCCAGTTTAGTTGTTGGTCCCATTGAGCCAGCAACGAATCTTGGCTTATCTGGATTTCTTTTTGTGAATTCCTCAGCTACCTCCTTTGCTATTTTAGCACCTTGATAATTAATCTCGTAAACAGCTTCTTCAAGATTGTAATCTGCTTGAGCTACTGAAGTCCCACTAAATGTGTTCGTTTCTAAAATATCCGCTCCAGCTTCTAGATATTTCGCGTGGATTTCTTTTATTACGTCTGGGCGGGTGATACTTAGCAGATCATTATTTCCTTTCAATGGAGAAGGGTGGTCTTCGAATCTTCCTTTTCTAAAATCTTCTTCAGATAAATTATAACGCTGAATCATCGTCCCCATGGCTCCATCCAGGACTAAAATTCTTTCTTTAAGTACTTCTTGAATATCCTTCATATTATTTCATTAGTGACTATGAAGCGAAGGATGCTTTCGATGAACTTATCTTTTTCCAATTTGGAATAGGATTTGGCACCTTTTTCCAAGAGGACAGGTTGCCAAGGTTTCACAGGGCCGATCCCTCCACCTTTCTTCATAAGTCTATTTAAATGAACTGCGACAAAAGTAACTTGAATCTAATTAGAATGCAAGCAAACAAAAAACAATTGTACTTTTAGGTTTATGAAGAAAAATTCACTCCTTTCTGGATTCAGGGTTGCATTTAACGGTATCCTCCAATTAATTCGTCATGAAAGGAACTTTCAGATTCACACTTTTGCCTTAATACTTATTGTAATTCTTGGATTTTGGCTAAAAATATCAAGAAACGAATGGATTGATTTATTATTGATCTCTTCATTGGTTCTTGCTCTAGAAGCGATTAACACTTCATTGGAAAAATTATGTGATCTTGTACATCCAGAGTGGGATGACAGAATCAAAGTAATTAAAGACGTAGCTGCTGGAGCAGTTTTGATAGCTTCATTGTTCGCGATAGCCATCGGTTTATTCACTTTTCTCCCCTATTTTCTATAATCTGTTGAAATAACAACTCAATAAATTGCCGTGCGTTTAACTTTTAACAAAATCGATAGATTTTTCATATTTAGCTAAAGTCTTCTTAATTTCGTCGAAGATGTATGCAACCTATACCCAAATTGTGGCGTCTAGGTACTGAGCAGAAATGTAAACACACAAAAAAAGTAAAGATGAAATTAAAACGTACACTTCAATTAGCCGTACTTTTCGTTACGATAAGCTTAGGATCTATGGCTTTTGGACAAACTTCAGATTGGAAGTTAATCCACAGCGAAAACGGAGTAAATATTTTCGCATTAGAGTCGGAGTGCTCGATTAAAGCGGATTGGAAACCTGCAAATTATGCATTCCTAAAAATTGAAAACACTACAAATTCTGACAAGACTTTGAGTTATAACTTTGGGCTTCAGTACGAAGAGGAGTGTAGCGGTTGTGACGGAATGTACGAGTGGTATTTCACATTGGATGTTCCAGCAAATACAACGCTTGAAGGAGATTGTACTCACGAAAAAGGACTGACAAGAATCATAAGCAATCCTAATCTACCGGGAGGATATACTTTCGAGTCAATTAAAATCGCAAACACAGAAATCGACTAATAACGCATACGAACATGAAAAATTTAAGAGTATTATATACACTTATTGTTCTGTTCTTTGTCGGATCTGTTAATGCACAGACTACCTGTGTAGTAACAGTGAACCCATTGGACACAACAATATGCCCTGGAGACTCGGCCTTTATTACTGCTAGTGCAAACTTGCTGGGAGCTGGACAAGCGTTCGACTTTAACAATGCTGCACTGCCTGCTGGATGGAACGCGTCTGGGGGTACAGCCTTCTCAGCGCCTTGTGGACCGAGTCCTTCAAACACGCCTTATTACTGGGCATCAACAACAACATCTGGTAACCCTGGAATTTCTACTGCTGGATTCGATGTTACTTGTGGTGGAGTAGTGACGTTTGACATGGTTTACGCCGTACAAGGTGGATCTGCTCCATGTGAGGGCCCTGATGAAGGTGACGAGGGAGTTTCACTACAGTATAGTATTGACGGTGGTGTAACTTGGATCACTATCGTTTATTATAGTCCAGGTGGATATGAGCTTCCCGCAAACCCATTCACAAGTGGAGGCGTTTTACCTCCAGGAAACATTACTCCTTACACATCATGGAGTTCATTCTCTGTAACAATTCCACCTGGTGCATTGACTACAAATACAATGTTCCAGTGGGTACAAGAGTCTCCAACTTCAGGAACTTGTTGTGATAACTGGGGAATTGAGAACGTTGTAATTAACGCAACTGGACCTCCCTGTGGATCTAACACTGTTATTAACTGGAGTAATGGATTAATGGATACAACATCATTCTATGCCGTTCCAACAGGTGATACAACTTTCGTTGCTTACGTATACGATAGTACAGGAACTAACTTACAGTGTATCTCTGACACGATTAATGTAAATGTATACGATGGAATTTTCAACTATACCTTACCAAACACAGCTGGTGTTTACTGTCCAGATGATTCTGCTTTAGTTGAAGTTACAAACGTAACAAATGCACTTTTGCCAATGTCTTACAGCTGGTCAACGGGTAGCACGACAAGTTCATCTTACATCAGTGCAAATGGTGTTGCTCCTGACACGATAACTTATTATGTAGATATAACCGATGGTTGTGGCTTTACGGTCACCGACAGTGTAGACTTAACAGTCGTTCAATATTTGTCAATCAACAGTTTCAATGTTACTGACCAAGTGAACTGTACACCAAATGGTGCTGCTCAAGCAAACGTAACCGGTGCTATCGGTGCGATCAACTATACTTGGACAGACACTGCGGGTAACGTGATTTCCACATCGAACCCATTAACAGGTGTATCAACAGGTTGGTATTACCTCGATGTGACTGACAACGTTTGTAATACGTCAGACAGTGTGTTTGTAGATAGCTTATTTATTGACAACCTTGGATACGATCTTGCGGATACATTAACTGTATTCTGTCCGTTCGATTCAATTTACGCTGAAGTTACGAACTTAACAAATGCAGCAAATCCAATGACATATTCATGGTCTACTGGTGATACCGTTGCTGGTTCATTCCTTCATGCAGGAGCCAATAAACACGACACTATTTTGTATTTTGTTGACTTTACAGATGCGTGTGGATTTACACGATCGGATACAGTTGTATTAGTTGTTAATCAACTATTAACAATTGATAGTCTTGTAATGACACCATCAACAACTTGTCAAGGAGATGGTTCGGCAGAAGCATTCTATTCTGGAACGAACGGAACCGTTAACCTACAATGGGAAACACAGCAAAACTGGAATAATCCAGGAACTGGTGACTCTGTTGACTTCAACCCTTGGTTAATGATTGGTGGGGGTTGGCATTACTTCACAGTTAGTGATGACTTATGTCAGGAATCTGACAGTATTCTCGTAGAAGTGCTTGATCCACCTGTAGCTTCATTTACAGCGAGTCCAGCAAGTGGATGTATTGGTATGGACGTAACGTTCACGAATAATAGCCAAAACACTACACAATTCTACTGGGATTTCGGAAATGGAAATGACACACTAGTGAACAATATGAATTCATTGAGTCAGAACTATTATACTTCAGGTCAAGTAATGTTGATTGCATATTTAGATGCTACTCAAACATGTTCTGACACAGCTTATTTGGATATCTCAGTTGTAACATGTGGATGTACAGACCCATTAGCAGACAACTATAATCCGCTTGCTGTTGTTGATGATGGAAGCTGTTTCTATCCTACTCCAGAAGTGATTGCTCCTAACGTATTTACACCGAACGGAGATAATAACAATGATATTTACTTCTTCGAAACTATTAACACGGTAGAATTCGAATTGTTGATCATGAACAGATGGGGTAATGTAATGTACGACGTCACATTAGATGAAATTGACCTTCAGAATAAAGTTGGTTGGGATGGTACTGCACCTTCAGGTAATGACGCCACAGAAGGAACGTACTTCTATAAATATACAGCCACTGGAGTGAATGGAGATCAAGTTTCAGGTGAAGGATTCCTTCAGCTGGTGCGTGACTAATAAAATAACTTTCGAGCAGAAAAGGCCCTTGATAACTCAAGGGCCTTTTTGTTAGATCATAACCGATTTAGCTTCATTATCTGTGTAATTCAATCTACTTTTGTTAAAAATATACACTAATATGAAAAAGAAACAACTACTATTAGTTGCGAGTGCGTTAATGACCGCCTTCTCTTTTGGACAAAATCTTTCAGATTTAGCCCCAGAAGCACAGCAAGAACATGCACCCAGCATAAATAGCTCTATCGTCACCCCAAAAACTGTCAATGTTGGTGGAGCAATTGTGAATGGTAACATACTACCATGCGATTCAACTTCTACAACCCTAACGGTGACAGGTTCATGCTCTTGGGAATGGTATTCAGATGCAAATACTACAAATTTATTAGGTACAGATGTTCCGTTAACAGTATCAAACATAACTGCAGACACAACACTGTATTTATTGAATCAAGGTGCTACTGGTGCTAATCCAGTGTCACTTCCGGCACAATCATCAACGTTCTCTGGAAATGTAAGAGGTTACTGGTTCCAAGCGCCAAGTGATTTTTACATTACTGGTGCAACCGTGCCCACAACAGCAAGCTCCGGAAATTCCAATATAGCCATTGTTAAATTTAACTCCGGACCACCACCATCCTATTCAACCACTACTAATGACTTTACATTGTTGGAACTTTGGCAGAACAATCCGAATGACACGTTAACAACTTGTATTCCTGTTTCTACTGGTGACTACATAGGGGTTTTAGGAAACAGAGCAGATGTTAATTCTTACGGAGGAGGATCTTTTGTCACAACTATTGATGGGAATGCCGTAACTCTTGAAAGACTCGGGATGCAGTTTAACCTTTCAACAACTTCACCACAAGATTTATGGCAAGAGCCAGGAGGAAGTATATCTCGTGTTACCCTATTAACAGGTAACTTAGGAGGAACACCAACCGTTGATTCGTTAACAATTTATGTTCCATACCCAACTGCGCATACAACAACAGCGAGTATTTGTCAAGGTGACTCGATTTACTTAGGAGGTGCGTACCAGACTGTAAATGGAAACTACGTAGATACTTTAGCAACAATCAGTGGATGTGATAGTGTACTTACAACTGTACTTTCGGTTGGTACTTCATACAATTACATCAATAATATAGACATCTGTCAAGGTGACAGCGTTATGATCGGAGGAACATATTATAGTTCACCAGGAGTTGTTTTGGAAACGTTACAAACAGTTTTAGGATGTGATAGTACAGTTACTAACATCATTCAATATTTACAACCAGATGTTACAGTTGCTCAATCAACAGATGGTGTTACTTTAACAGCGAATGCAAGTGGTGTTTCTTATCAATGGTTAGATTGTGACAATGGAAACGCACCTATTTCAGGGGCAACAAATCAGTCTTTCACTGCAACTACAAACGGTAATTACGCGGTGCAAATTACTGAGAATGGTTGTTCAGATGTTTCAGCTTGTATTGAAGTTAATTCAGTTGGAATTGCAGAAGTTTCTCAATTTGGCTTTAACGTTTATCCAAACCCAACAAAAGATGTATTTAACTTCACTTTTGACGGTCAGAATGAACTAACAATTGAACTAAACGACTTGAATGGAAAAATTCTATGGTCAGAAACGACTGAAGATGGATCTGGATCAATTAACGTTTCGAATTACGCAGTTGGCACTTATTTACTCAAAGTAACTAACGGGACAACAGAAGAAGTGATTCGTGTTGTGAAGCACTAATTTGCAACAACAAAATAGAATTAAAGGCTGCTCAGCAGAGTGGCCTTTTTCTTTAGATTGAAAAATCATGATATATCATTATTTCAAGAATGCTTTGAACCCACTAGATTTGTAGTGGAGAGATAATGAAAATCAATTCACAGACGAACTAATAGATGGCCCTACCATCAGTTCTTCGAATTGTGTTGTAACTTTTTGAAGCAACAAAAAAGCCCTTGGAATTCCAAGGGCTTTTGTTTTTACCTATATCTATTCTAAATTATACATCTATACCTTTCAACATTTTGTTCCAGTACAAACGTGGGAGAATATACTTTTTCAACCACCAAAGTCTTCTATGTTCTTTCGATGAATCACGAATAAACATTTGTTTCAACTTCGGATCAGGTGTGAAGTTCGAATCATAATCAAACTCTGCCAGCACCATTTTACCATATCCTGTTACCAAAGGACAGGATGAATAACCGTTGTATTTTTTGTTTCCGACTTCATTAAACTCGATCAAACGAGAGATATTTTCTACCACAATAGGAACTTGCTTACGGATAGCTGCTCCTGTTTTAGCTGTTGGTAACGCTGCCGCATCTCCTACTCCAAAAATATTTGGGAAGTCTTTATGCTGAAGTGAACCAATATCCACATTTAACCAACCTGCATCGTTTGCTAAAACAGAATTCTTAACAAAATCTGGAGCAGATTGTGGTGGAGCTAAATGCATCATATCGAATTTAATTCCGTACAATCCATCCTTATACATTAAATCGATATCCTTGCGATTATAGTTGATTGTATCATCAGTGATTTTAGCTTTATCTTCCATGATAACACATCCACCTGTATCAGGTTCTTTGGTAATCTCGTACCACGCAATTCGATTTTCACCATCAACTTCAACTAGTTTATGGTGGAAACGAAGATTGATATCTTTACGATCAACCACTTCCATGAGCGTCTTAGCAATTGGCTTAACACCAAATATCACTCCTCCTGGAGTTGCAAACACAACGTTTGTTTTGTTTCTAACTCCAGACTTTCGGAAATAATCATCCGCTAAATACATAATCTTTTGCGGTGCACCACCACATTTGATTGGCGTTGCTGGCTGAGTAAATAAGGCCGTTCCTCCTTTGAAATTCTTCAAGACATTCCACGTGTGCTTCGGATCAGTGTAATTACTGCAAACCACTCCTTTATCAATTGCTGCCTCTAAACCTTTTACTAGGGAGTTATCAATTTTAATTCCAGGAGAAACAACGAGGTAGTCATACTCAATTCGATTTCCTTCCTTTGTAACAACTACATTGTTTTCCGGTTCAAATTTATCCGCATATTCTTTAATCCAGTTAACACCTGTCGGCATAACTGAAGCCATTGTTCTTTTTGTCTTTTCGTAGTCGTAAGCATTTGCTCCTACCAGGGTCCAAGCTGGTTGATAATAATGGAACTCTGCTGGTTCTAATAATGATACTTTGACATTTCCTTTCTTTAGAAACTGCGCAGCCGTCATTATTCCACCTGTACCACCACCAATAATTAATACATGTTTCATAATTAATAGTTTATGACTTAAAAATGAGATAATAATCGCTTATTAGATGTAACATTTGTTACAAACAAATTCGCAATCCAATAAAAACAATAAGATTACAGTTGATTAATAATCAGTCGATTAATTACTTTTTAACTCCAACGAAGCGAATGACTCTTGCCTCACCTTCGTGAAAAGGGCCTTCGTTTAAATGAACCGTTTTTTCTTCTAACTCCTCGAATTCTAGTCCTTCAAAATCGGACTTAACCTCTTCAATAGAGTAAAGCATATCAATATTTTTAGGTCCACCAGAATTGAGTTCAATTTGATCCTTAGCAAAGCCTTCAACAATCATCTTTCCACCAGGTTTCAACCACTGAATACATTTTTGATAGTATTCTTTTCGCTTGTTTGGTGGAACGTGTGCAAAGATCAATACCACCATATCGAATTGCTTGGTAGAGTTGAACGATTCGTAGCTATCGATTTGATAATTAATGGCAGCTCCATGCTTATCTGCTAATTGAAGTGCTTTCTTTTTACCTTCTTCACTAAGATCGAAGCAGGTAACTTCGTTGCACAATCGAGCTGCGTAAACGGCATTTCTTCCTTCTCCTTCTGCAGGAAAAAGCATTGTGTACGACTTCCCTTTGCAATCCTCTAATTTCTCTTTGAGGTATTCGTTTGGTTCCTCTCCGTATGCATACTCTTGTACACCATAGCGTTCGTTCCAGAAGTCGTTATTCATGATTTACCGTTTGATTAGTTCAACAAAACTAAATTCCTGTGTTGTATCGAAAGGAGTTGGGTGAATTAGTTTCTCTCCGGTGACCATATCGAAATGAGAATCGAATAATTGCGCCAATTGATTTGGAGAATAGCGTGAAACCTCCAGACCACTGCATTTTAGCGGACCTTCATCTGAAAAAGTACCGATTAGTACCTTTCCTCCTTGATTCACCCCATTTTTAATCAACTTTTGATAGTAAGCAATCTCCTCTTCATCACGTAGAAAATGGAACACCGCTCTATCATGCCATAAGTGATATTGTTGATCTGGCTCAAAATTAGTGATATCCGAAACGACCCAATTGATCGCTTCGGACTTTTCACCTAATCTATTTTTTGCTCGTTCAATCGCCTTTTCTGAGATATCCACTACTGTAATATTGGAATATCCGAGGTCGATCAGGTTATCTACTAAGAAGCTGTCTCCTCCACCGATATCAATAATTCCTGCATCTAATGGAAATCCAGCTGCCTGAATAAAACTCAATGACTTTTCTGGTTTCGGTTGATACCAACTGACTTCAGAGAGTTGCTTCGTTGCGTAAATGTTATCCCAATGCTCCTGACGATTCATCTGCTTTAATTAAAGTGTAGATGGACAAACGTAAGCCGTTTTCTCTACGTCTGTTCCTTTAATTCCACCAAATCCTTTCTTCACATCAACCAAGTTGTGAATTCCGCGTGACTTCAAGATCGAACTTGCAATTACAGAACGATACCCTCCTGCACAATGCACGTAATTTGGTTCATCTGATTTGAATTCTGCTAAGTGTTCATTGATGTTATCCAATGGCGTATTCTCTGCACCTACAACGTGTTCAGAAAGATATTCTGACTCTTTACGAACATCAAATACATTAAGCTTACCAGCTTTCATTCGCGCAGCAAACTCTTCTGGAGAGATACTTTCGATCGTTCCAACCTCTTGACCAGATTCCTTCCACGCTTCGAATCCACCTTTCAAATAACCAATAATGTTATCGAATCCAACTCTTGAAAGACGTGTAATCGCCTCTTCCAAGCGCGCTTCATCAACGATTAATAAGATTGGTTGTTTGATATCAGCGATTAACGCTCCAACCCATGGCGCAAATCCACCATCCAATCCAATAAAGATTGAGTTAGGAACATGTCCCTGAACGAAATCATCTTGGTGACGAACATCGAGCATTACAGCACCCGTTTCAGTTGCTGCCACTTCAAATTCTTTTGGCGACATTGCTTGATTTCCTCTTTCTAGCACTTTGTCAATTGACTCGTATCCCGACTTATTCAACATTACGTTCAATGGGAAATAAGCTGGTGGTGGAAGCAGTCCATCTGTTACTTCTTTGATGAATTCCTCTTTCGTCATATCCGCACGAAGCGCATAATTTGTCTCTTTTTGCTCACCAAGCGTTCCAACTGTTTCCTTACTCATGTTTTTACCACAAGCAGATCCAGCACCGTGACCTGGGTACACGATCGTATCATCTGGAAGCGTCATAATCTTCGTGCGAAGACTATCGTATAATGTTCCCGCTAATTCCTCTTGTGTCATACTCGCAGCCTTTTGAGCTAAGTCAGGACGACCTACATCACCTAAGAACAAAGTATCTCCACTGAAGATTGCGTGTTCTTTTCCATTTTCATCTAACAACAAGTACGTTGTCGACTCCATCGTATGACCAGGTGTATGCAACGCTTTGATGGTAACGTTCCCTAATTTAAATTCCTGTCCATCCTCTGCAACGATACAATCGAATTCTGGATTCGCGTTTGGTCCATAAATGATTGGCGCTCCCGTCTTTTCAGACAAAGTAACGTGACCAGAAACGAAATCTGCATGGAAATGCGTTTCAAAGATGTATTTGATTTTGGCATTTCTGCTTTCCGCTGTATCGATATAAGATTGTACTTCACGTAATGGATCGATGATAGCCACCTCTCCATTGCTTTCGATATAGTATGCCCCTTGCGCGAGACATCCTGTATACAATTGTTCTACTTTCATAATTATATATTTCCCTGATTTTTAATTCTATTTATTTGACGTTTTACCTACAATAATTCTTTCAGAACGATGTAGACTCCCATGATGAGAACAAACCAACCAAATCCTTTTTTGAGCTTCTTCCCGTCGATGAATTTGTTCAAGTATAAACCTACGAAAATACCCGCAACCGACAATGCCGTGAAGAGCAATAAGAAGTTCCATTCAATTTCGAGATTTTGAACGTCACCTACAAATCCAATAAGCGATTTAATAGCAATAATTAACAAAGACGTAGCCACCGCTTTCTTCATTGGAAGTTTTGCTAAGAGCACTAATGCAGGAATGATCAAGAATCCACCTCCAGCTCCTACGATACCGGTTAAGAAACCAACCACTACTCCTTCAACAATAATCATTGGAATGTTATAGCTCACTTCTTCTTCCTCACCACCTTCGTCTTTGCGACCTTTGATCATAAAGTAAGCCGCGGCCAGCATAATGATTGCGAAGAAGACCATAATTGCCACGTTCTTCGTTACCAAGAAATCGCCAACCGAGAAAAGTTCATCTGGAATTGCAGGAACTACAAATTTTCTGGTTGCATACACCGTAAAAAAGGCTGGAACCGCGAAAATGAATCCCGTTTTAAAGTCGACCATTCCCTTTTGCGCATTTCGAATTGCACCCACAAGTGCAGATGTTCCCACCACAAACAATGAGTATGCGGTTGCTAACACTGGATCAGTACCCAATACATACACCAAGATTGGCACCGTTAAGATGGAACCTCCACCTCCGATAAGTCCGAGTACTATTCCGATTAACAACGCACCTGCGTAACCTAAAATGTCGATTAATTCCATTTCCCTGATTTTAGACAAAGAAAATGAATGTGTTAGAAAATGAGGGTGACTTTTGTTACATACAGGGAGAGGTTTAGATGCTGGGACAATAAGATCTTAAGATGATTTGTAAAACAACATTGATGTTGTGAATGACACTTATCCATCTTTCAATTGATTTCGATCAGAAAGTGTTTCTTACTTTTTTTCCAGTGCTGAAAAAAGTAAGCAAAAACATCACTTGTCGCTGAATTTACTTCACTACCCTTCTAATTTTTGCGGCTATTTCGATTCAAACTCACTCGTTCCTCGCTCAAACAGAGAATCTTCATAACGCCACTTCAAATGAAGGGGCCCAGCAAAGCATTCTATGCGACCTTTAGTTTATGCTTCGAAATTTGAACCCTGAGGATTCTCGAAGGATGTGATTCTCAAAAGTAATGTCTTGAGCTGATAAAGTTTGCCTTTCGAGTTCCCTCAAGGCGCAGATTTAACCAACAACTGAACCCTGAGGTGCTTGAAAAGCAATCTCGTCCCGTCACGATCACTATCAGGGGCTATCGGGATCCCTCGATGTACCACTCGAACTTCTCGCCCAAGCGGACACAAAAAAAACCCGCAATTGCGGGGTTTTGTGTGGTCCCACCAGAAGATGCACCGCATCTGAAGACGAAGCCCTGAGAGGGAAGCTCAGGTACGCTGAGGTAGGCTCGAACTTCGAGCCCAGGATTTACATCCAAAGTTGATAAAAACAAAAAGCTCTTGGTTTACTCCAAGAGCTTTTTAAAAAGTGGTCCCACCTGGGCTCGAACCAGGGACCCCCTGATTATGAGTCAGGTGCTCTAACCAGCTGAGCTATAGGACCGTCGTGAAGGACATTCACGGTATGTATTCATTGTGTCTCGATTGACACACCGCGTATCGTTTAGCAACAACGCGGGAGCAAAGATAGCATTCCGAATGTAATTTTCAATCGGTGACTGTAAATTTTCAGCTTGTTGCTTGAATTCGTCCGCGGAAAACAGCCATTGTAAGGATACCGAAGATGACTGATGCGAAGATTAAGTGACTTGTTTGAACGAGTCCAGGCATTTCGGCATAAGCCAATAACACTCCTGTGATTAATTCAAGGGCAAGTATTATGTACACCGAACGAATTAACCAGAACTTCGTGGTCTTCTCGTTCTTCCAAGCGATGATTGTTAACAGAATCAGCACCAACCAAGAGAAACTGCGGTGAATGAAGAAAGGCATTCCTATTTCTTTGATCCACAACTCTCTTTCGTGACCGAGTTTCACCAATTCATCAATCGATTCGCGCACCTGAGTACCCAAGAACATTTGATAAATCGTTACGATAAAACAGAACCAAATGAGGTACAACATCCACTTTGGGAAGTTTAATTTTTGTTGTTGCTTCGGACTGATGCGGTAGATAATCAACAATTGTATTCCGATAATCACTAATGCCAAGAACATGTGAATGGTAATGGTCCAGGGAACGAGATTTGTAGCCACGACAATCGATCCAAACCAAGCCTGTACTCCCATTAACACCAGATTGAGGAAAGCCCAACCGAGAATTTTTCGTTTTCGGTAGCGAAATAACATCCAAATAAAGGCAATCAGCATGGCGTTTCCAGCTAGGAAGCCAAACAAGCGATTCACGTATTCTGTCCATGTTTTTCGCGCATTGAAATCCTCTTCTTTTAATAGATCAGGATCGTTTTGCAGCTTCTCTGCCGTTTCTGAAAGTCCTATGTTATTCAAGAACTTCGAGAACTTATCGATTTTCTTTTCGCGCTTTTCGGAGTAAATGTCCTTATAATCAGCAGGAAGAACCGCTTCATCTGTAGGTGGAATCCACTCACCAAAACATTTTGGCCAGTCTGGACATCCCATTCCACTCCCTGTAATTCGCACAAAACTACCTGCGACCACCACTAAATAGATGAGCACCAATGCCACCCAATTGAACCGAATAAATCCACGTGAAAATTCCATAATGCAAAATTAATCATTCGTATTTTAGCAAACATGAGCAAAGTCAATATTACCATCATTGGTTGCGGTTGGTTGGGAAAAAAACTGGCGGAAGTTTTAATTTCTGACGGTTATAAAGTATTTGGATCTACCACTTCACCCGAACGAATCCCTGAATTGGAAGCTGTAACTATTGATGTTTTTGTGATGGATAATGTAAATCCAGTCATTCCAGAAGAGGTAATCAATAATACAGACGTAGCCATCATCACCGTTCCACCATTTAATCGAGATCAACCAAAAGCTTATGGAGAATATCTCGATAAGATATCAGAACAATTTAGTGATGAAGTGATTCGTGTTTTCACGAGCTCAACGGGAGTCTACCCAAAAGAAGCTGGAGAGTACGACGAAACTTATTCCTTCTCAGCAGAAGAAAAAAATGCGCTTTATTGGGCGGAGGAAGTCATTCGAAAATCAGAAAAGCATTTGATTTTGAGGTTGGGTGGACTGTTCGGTTCGGATCGACACCCGATTCACTCTATTGTAAAACGAGGAACGGTTAGTAATCCAGATGGTGTCATCAACTTTGTTCACCGCATGGATGTAATTCGATTTATTCAGCATCAAATAGAGAATGAAACACAATTCGGTACGTTTAATTTAGTTTATCCCGATTATCCCAAACGAATTGACTATTATTCTAATTGCGCACAACATTTTGGGTATGAAACTCCAACAGCTGAATCAAGCAAAACTACCATTCGAAAGATATCCAGTAAAAAAGCGCAGTTAATTGCCAGATTTTCATTTAATTACAATTTAACTAAGCTAGATTAATTTGTAATTTTGATTGACCACGAACCATCAGCAAAAAAATATTTCTTTTTGGAATAACTTTTGCAAGAAATGTTCGTCTAACTATTGACGTGAGAATATTTATTGTCTTCATATTATCATTTTTCGCCTTTACTACCAATGCTTCGCACATTGTGGGTGGAGATATTTATTATGATTATTTGGGGAATAATACCTATCGGTTTTACATATCTGTTTATAGAGATTGTAACTCAACAGGAGCTGCTTTTGATAGTCCTCTTAAGCTAGGTGTTTTTACTTCTAACGGGGGCCTCTTCCAAGAAATTGATGTACCATTTCCTGGAAGCACGAATGTTCCTGTCGTTTTTAACAATCCTTGCGTTACGCCACCTTCCAATATCTGTACAGAAAATGCCATCTACGAAACATTGATAGTACTTCCTCCATCAGCTGGTGGTTATACCGTAACTTACCAACGTTGTTGTAGAGGACCGAATATCAGTAACATAAACAATCCAGATGATACAGGATTTACATTGACATGTAAAGTACCTGGTTCTGGAAACAATTTTCATATCAACAGCAGTCCTCGCTTTACCAACTATCCACCATTGCTTTTGTGTAACAACGAAGATTTGATTTTCGATCACAGTGCAACAGATCCAGATGGAGACCAGTTGGTGTATTCCTTGGTAACTCCACATTCAGGAGCAAGCAGTTTCAATCCAGCACCAAATCCACCTCCTCCACCCTATGGAAATGTGAGTTGGTCTGCGGGTCATTCAGCGACAAATCCTTTAGGACCTGGTGCAACAATAAATATCGATCCGAATACTGGATTATTGACTGCCAGTCCGAATTTGCTAGGACTTTACGTTGTTGGAATACGTGTTTCTGAATACCGAAATGGAACGTTGATTAACAGCACCACGCGTGACTTTCTATTTAGAGTATTTAATTGTAACCTTCAATTGGAGAGTATTCTACCCGATCAAGATCAGCTTTCCACCTTTAACGGGTATTGTGATGGACTGACAATTCAATTTGAGAATAACTCATACGGTGGAACGAATTACTATTGGGATTTCGGCGTGCCAGGAATTACTACAGATGTATCAACAGCATTTGAGCCAACCTTTACGTATCCAGCACCAGGATATTATCAGGCGATGTTGGTCGTAAATCCAGGATGGCCATGTACGGATACAGCATACATGGATATCCATGTCAACAATGAAATGACATTGTCTTACACCTCGCAAGACTCCCTATGTGTCTTCGGGAATAATTTCGATTTTACTGCCATTTGTGATGGTCCTCCAGGAACGCAGTTTGAGTGGGAGTTCGGACCGAACGCTTCGAGTCCAACGGGTACTGGAGAGATCGTAAACAACATCAGTTTTAACACTACTGGGAGCATTGATATAACAGTGAATGCGTCGTATAATCTGTGCGAAGCTACATATACTGCTCCGATTTTTATTTATCCAGAACCAGTCGCCGAAATTGTGGTTCCAGATCAGGTGGAGTGTAACGGATTAACGGTAGATTTTGATGGTGTAGTTCAGAATGCGAATTTGTTTCATTGGGATTTTGGAATAAACGGGACATTAGCTGACACAAGCAATCTGGAAGACCCGACATTCACGTTTCCGGGAGCTGGATCGTATGACATTACTTTTATTGCAGGTTCATCTGCGAATTGTAGCGACACAGCGGAGTTGACAATCGATTTAAATGAAGCCTTGTTAGTTGCGTTCACTTCAGAAGATTCACTTTGTATAACTGACAACGTTTTCAATTTTGATGGGACTGTAAGTGGCCCACCGAACTCAGTATTCGTTTGGGATTTTGGACCTTATGCATCTATCTCTTCATCTACCGATATTGATGTTCCAAATGTGACTTTCTCTCAACCTGGAGTCATTCCAATTACACTTACTGGATCATTTGATAATTGTGTAGAGAGTGTAACGCATGAAATTTATATTTTCCAAGAACCAACGATTGATTTTGGGATTTTACCTGGACTTCAATGTGCTCCATTTAATGCTCAGTTCATTGATTCTTCTTTTGCAGAGACACCAATTTATTATTCATGGGATTTTGGAGATGGCAATACATCAAACTTGCAAAATCCACAACACTTGTTCACCGATGTTGGAAACTACATAGTGACATTAGAAATCAGAACGGATGCTGGTTGTATTGATACGCTGACATTAACGAAAGATGATTTGGTGAATGTTCGACCGAAGCCAGTAGCAGGATTTGTGGTGGATCCAGATTATACTGATATCTGTCACTCAAGCATTCAGTTTACTGATCTCTCTGAAGGAGCAAACAGATGGTTCTACTGGTTTGATGATACGACCTTCTTTAGTGAATCTCAAAACCCATCGCACTTATACATTTCAGATGGAACACATTACCCTTATCAGATTGTAACCAATGAATTTGGGTGTAAGGACACAGCATCATCACAATTGTTTATTGAGCCGTTTACAATTTATGCACCCAATGCTTTTACTCCTGACGGGGACGAGTTTAATAACACTTTCCAACCAGAAGTTTATTTGAATGTAGAATCATGGCACATGCAAATATTTAATCGTTGGGGCCAGATTATCTGGGAGAGTTACGACAAGGAAGTTGGTTGGGATGGTACATTCAATGGTAAGTTAGTGGAAACAGGACTTTACAATTGGAAGTTAACTTATGTTTCGTGTGAGCCTGTAAATTCTGAAAGAGTAAAAACGGGACATGTATCGGTATTGCGATAGCCATTTCAATTACTAATCACCTATGCTTCAGAAAACACTGTCGATTGTATTAATTCTACTTGCTGTTATTAGTTTGTTCTTACCTTTTCAGGAATTTAGGGACATATGGGCCGATTTTGATCCTTCTGGCAACCTGAACAACGATCGTTCTTTTTGGGATCATTTCTTTTCTGGAAGAAATCAAAACTCAGGATTAGAACTAATGCTTCCAGTGCTTCCGGTTTTGTTATTGATTATAGGAAACATTTATTCAACCTTTTTTCTAAAAACAAGAAAATTTGTGGGAGTCATTTTGACAGGAATTAGCTTTGGAATTACGCTTTACTTGTACATAGAATTAAGAACAAGCGCAGAACCAATTCCAAACTCAATGTTTCGTCCACCTGTTCCCGAAATTGGTATTGGGTATTATCTTTTATTGATTGTCACTTTAATTTCTTTTGTGCTATCGTTCATTCAGCTGAAGAAGGTTTCTAGAAAATAAACGTATTTCGACATTGCTCAATAACCCTGTCTCGGCTACGCTCGACAACCATATCTCGGCTACGCTCGATAACCATATCTCGGCTACGCTCGATAACCCTATTTTGCGTTAGGGATAATAGCAAATTACCGTGTAATGCGAATAGCCCGACCCGAAGGGTAACGCCCAACAAAAAAGCCACCCCAAAATATGAGATGGCTTTCTAAAGGTATTATTCTAGTTATTTTTTCACGATACGCTTTACAGTCGTTCCGTTGTTTGCGTTAATCACCAACATGTAAACACCCATTGGCAGACTTGAAAGATCTAACTCTGTTTCAGTTTTGTTGATTGATTGTTCTATCATCAACTTACCTTCCAACGAATTGATAGTGATTGTTCCTTCTGAAGCGTTTCCTACAAAGACAGTTAGAAGTCCACTCGTTGGATTTGGTGCAACATTGACATCAATCAACGTAGTTTCGATAATCGATGCATCAGTCACATTAAACGAAGCAACTGGTGAAGGACATCCTTCAGCACTTACCGCTGCTACTTCGTAAGTTCCATTTACGGTAATATCGATACATTCTGTCGTTGTTGTAGAAGCCGTTCCGTTAATAAACCAAGTATAACTTGCTGCGCCTGATGAAGCACACAATTGTGTTCCATTTTGCGAAATCGTAGGTGTTGCCGGAGCTGAACCAACCGTAACTTGCAGTGAATCCTTACCGACACAACCCGAACTAGCCACTTGATAGTAAATAAATGAGCTTCCTACCCCAGCTGTTGCTGGATCAAACTGTCCACCTGAAACACCATTTCCTGAGTAAAGTCCACCTGAAGGTGTCGCCATATTAAGCATCGTAGTCCCATCGTTCTCACAATACGTAGTAGGTGTAGTTCCAAAATCGATTTGTGGTAATGGAGTCACCGTCACGTTGATAATATCACTTGAATCGGTACAAATCCCAGCATTTACCATCACGAAATAGTCTCCTGAAGTTAATGCATTGTAAGTTGCACTTGTCGCACCAGCAATAGGACCGTTCGCATCGTGCCATTGATTAATTGTATTTGTACCGGAATTAACGATTTGAACTGTATCTCCATCACAAATTGTTACACTACCAGAAACATTCAGGTTTGGTTGATCACAAATAATTGCAGGCACTAATTCTCTTCTTTGGGTGAATAAATTATCGAACGTATTCGCCGTTGTGTTCATATTTGAACTCGTTGGTGACCATGCCAATCCATTGTTTGTTCTTCCTGCTAAATCCGCATATGATTCATTCCCTGCAAAGAAAGGACTTGCTCCATAGTAGTACGTTGAATTGTATGAATATGCAGTAGATCCAGCAGTAAATACACCATAATAATGCGTGTTATCAATTTGCGAAACGCCGCCAGATAAGTTTGATGTTGACCCTCCATCTACACGATAAATGTGCACCGTTTGATCGACCGTGTTTGTTAAGACATTCAAGCTATCCATTCCCATATAGTCTAATGTCAAATCGATAACTCCACCTCCGTATGCATATACACTTTCATCACCAAGGGCTGCACCTGACAATACTAAATTGGCACCATTCACCGTTCCATCATTTCCATTAACTGATTCATCCACTACCGTTCCAGCAGCATCAAATTTCCAGTTAGCTGCCAACGATCCAAATTGAGCATGAGCACTTGAAATGTGTTTACACATATATTCTTGAATCGAAGATTGAGGCAAAGCTGTTCCCCAGATTCTCACCTCATCGATAATTCCATCAAAGTATCGTGTTCCACCCGGAGCATATACAATATTACCGATGCTTACATCGTAGCTTCCTTGGTTAATTGTACCTGAAATTGGAGTTGTTCCAGCCAATTCTCCATTGATATATACATTGATGTTCGATCCATCATAAGTTCCAGCTACGTGGTACCATCTTCCGGCCACCATAACAGGAGCAGATTCCGCTTCGTACCAACTTGGACCAAAAGCTAAATTGAATGATAGCGTTCCGTTTGCTCCAGCACGAAGTGTATATCCTTGATTCCCTGATGCCCATCCATCTTTGGAAACGATAACATTTTGCCAAGAATTCGCAGCCCATGAGTCAGCTTTGATCCACGCTTCAACCGTAATAGTCGATGTTGGAGATAACGAAGTTGAATTTGGAATGATGATATTATCACTGCTGAAGTCGTACGCATTTCCAGATCCTACCTGAGCATTCAAGTTGATTGATAGGGCAATACTAACCATTGCTAAAAGTACTTGAGTAATCTTTTTCATAATGTGATTTTGTGGTAATTTTTTGGCAAAGCTACGCCAATTGGGCACATCCAACAAGCGGAAAAATGCACAATGTTTCTATTGTTTAAAGCCTACAGGTTGAAAGAGATCGAAATTTTAGGTACAATATTTTGGTACCAAGTAGGATTTGAGTATGCCCCAAAATGGTAGAAACCGCCCACTCCGATTGCAGAAAAGCCAGATGTTAAGAGTCCATTTAAAATCAATCCAGCCTCTTGATACCCCTGCTCCATAGTTTGGAAATCTAAATCGTGAAAATTTCTATTAGAAAAATTGCTGTATCCCGCTGCCAGATGGACTCCCAGCTGTGGCTCATTCCAGCTAGCCTTTGTACTAAACTGATTTAGGTAGAATCTTGTGAAGACTGCCACTTCCTTAGTTGAGAAAAATGAACCAAAAGGCATTGTTTCGAAGGTGTTTTCTACCGCCAAATTCCAATCTTTGCCAGTTCCATTTGAATTAAAAGCCCTTTGAATTGGGGCATCTCCCATTAAATAAGCTGCGGAAATTCTCCATTTTAACGTCCCCACTCCCCGAAAAACATTGGTTTGCGATACATCAGCATAAATTCTTGTGTAATCAAACTGTGATTGCTCAATCCCAGAAATACCTTGCATGACTTTCACTCGAATCTGTGGATATTTGTTTTCTGTCATCACTTTCTGATTTCCGAGCAACATATACTTGGCACCAATGTTCCAAATAATTTCCGTTCCGATTTCTGCTAAATCAAAAGATTGATTAATCGACAATGAATCAGCTGTCCCAACAGTATACCTGTAATTATCTAAAGCATAGATGCGACTGTAACCTCCAATTAAACGAAGTTTCATATTCGAACGAATATCCGTTCCAAGTGTTGCCATCAAATGTCTTTCACGATCCATTTGATCGATAAAGAAGTCGCTATACAAATCAGCGTTATTCAGATCAAACCCAACTTTATCAAAGTTCCTTCCTCCGCGCTCTGCCACATCATCCGTATAACTAAATTTCAGGAACATTCCATTTTTTCGACTCAAGTTGAACTGAAGGTCACCACCATATTTCCATGCTTTGTCTCTAAAACCGTAGGCGAAATAACCTCCAACTGACATCCATTTAATTAGTCGGTCAGAAGTTTCTAACCCTAACCCTAGTCGATATCCTTCATGCTGATTGAAATCAAGTAATCTTTCCAAATCAGCATTGAATTTTCCAATCGGAATTTTTCCTGTCATAAGAACCGATAACGCTTTCAATTTAGCCTCTAGGTTATTCGCTTTAGAGAGACTATCAATGGTTGTGTAGGTCCTTGCCTCGCGATCAGTGATTTCGTATTTTCTCAATCCAGACCAGCTCGAACTATCCAATTCAGCAGCATCTTCCGAAGTAGACAAGACGATGTTATTGTTTTTGACTTTCAGTCCTTCTGGATTCAATACTACTGAATCGATATAAGTGTTTCCCTTTCCTTCGACATAACTATTCGGCACACCTCCAAATTGCATGGCAGTAAAGGCGATATTCGTACTTAATTTACTTGGGAACCATTTTCTACCATCGAGAAATTCATATTCCTGCACAATTTTTAGATCAAGGCCAGTTGAATCTTGGTAGGGTTCAGCAATTACTTTTTCAACGGCAAACCCATTCGTATTGATAAACAAACGTCCGGTTAAGCCATCAAAATCTTTTCCTTTTCGAGGTCGATAGAAAATAGTAAACGTCGTATCCTGATTCACCACTGTTGTGTCCTCAAGAATGAATAAGTACCTTCTAATTCCACCACGTGCAATCGGATTGATATAATGTTTACCAAGAAGATCAAACTGATTATCATAAAAACTAAACGACTGCATGCTATTGGCAAAAGTGGACAATCTAGGATCTTTGAAACCAGAAACTTTGTAAGCGATGATCACTTCATTATCTCTATATGGAGGCACAAACTTTCGCTCTGAAACACTCTCCATTAGAAATAGATGCTGCTCTTGGAAGAACTTTCTTATCTCAATTAAAGTAGAATCGTTGGTGTCTTCTGGAATGGCTGCGAGTCCCTCCTTATTCATATCAAAGACGAACTTACTATATGATTTATAGGTAAATGCATCGTTCTCAAGCGGGTGATTTTTCTTTCTGTTATCGATTGCCTGTTGCATAATTCGATGTGCAGGATTAACTCCAGGTCTAACCACCATCTCTTGAATCAATTGAACTTTCGACTCCCACCAGATTGTTTGCTCTTGGATATCATCTACTATAACAGTTGTGTCAGGGAACCCAGCACTTTTCAGGGTAATTGAATCGACATCATTATTCAGCACGAATGCCCCATCCAAATCCGCCAAGAACGGTTCACCAATGTTAGGAAAAACTTTAGCAAATGGAATTGGCTCTTTTGAAATATCGTCTTTAATGAAAATTTTGTTTTGCGACCAAGAGGCAAAACTAAGAAGTAGGAATAAGGCTGCGGTCCATTTCATTTCGCAAACATAAATAAAGTTTATCATTCAGATTTTAACAAACGTAACGAAGCTGTATATTATTCATTTTCAAGTACTATATTTAAGCATTGAACTAACGACATGCGATTATTTCTACTGATCATACTACTCCCTACCGTAATTTTTGGTCAAACACAATCGGTATACCAAGAATTAGGAATTAAGCCTCCAAAAAACAAAAATATTCGGGATACTACCATTGTCAATCAACTTGATGATATTGCCTACGATAGTTTATTCCTTGCACCAGAAAAATCGCAACGTTATGCACGGGAGCAAACTCGACTTGCGCAAGCGATTGAATATCCACTTGGAATAGTTAATGGGTACTTAAGCATGTATCGAGCTAAGATCTATCTCAACGAACTAGATTCTTCATTGTATTACACCAAGTTGAGTTTAGCCAAGGCACAACAAATAAAGAACCCTAAAAAGATCGTAGCGTCTTATGAGGCGATCGGTAATGTTCTTCAATTTCAAGGAAAGTATGATGAAGGTGTTGAATATTACCTTGAAGCCATTCGAGAAGCAGAAAAAGTTGACTCAAGTTGGGCGACAAGTTTGTATTTGAACCTTGGCCTCGGATTTCAGAAGACGGGAAATTATGAAAAGGCAAAGGAATATCAGTTGAAAGCTATTTCAATGGCTAAGAAGTACGGTGACTCTACAGTACTGACAAGTGCCTACAATAATTTGGGGATCATCTACAAAAACCAAGGTCAACTAGATCTTGCCATGGAAACTTATAAAAAGGGACTCGCTATTGCACGGGCTATAAATCGTCAAAAATCGGAAGCCGACCTATTGCAAAACATGGCAAATATTCTATTCGATCAAGGGAAGTTTGATCAAGCAATGGAATTGTTTGAAGAATCGATGAAGTACACCTTGAAAAATGGGAATTACTACATGCTTTATGTCGACTTTCATAACTTATCCGTCCACCTGAACGAATTAGGTCGCTATAAAGAATCCTTTGAGGCTGCCCAAAAAGCACTCGACTATGCTGAAAAAGCTAATAATCTTGAAAACATCGTAACCGCTTATGAATTAAATGCAGAAGCAGCTTTTGCATTAAATCGTTTGGATGAAGCTTATGCCTACATGACGCACGCGATAAAATACAAGGATAGTTTGAATGCCGTGAACATAAACAACAGTATGCTCAATTCTATTGATGCTTTTGAGACAGAGAAAAAGCGAATGGCAGACTCCTTGAGACAAGTTCAAGACAATCTCGAAAAGCAAAAGAACGACGAAATTAATCGACAGAAAGTCCGATCTAGAGATTATCTTTTGATTTTTCTTGCAATACTAATTATTGGAGCCATTATCGGTGGTAGAATTCTGATAAAACGAAAGAACGAAATTCAGGCCAAAAACAAAATTGTAGAATCCCAAAACAAAGAAATTACGGACAGTATCAATTATGCCAAACGCATTCAGCAGTCGATGATTGAAAATGTAGAAACTTGGGACCTAATAAGTAAGAAGAGGTTTGAGTTCTTTCGTCCAAAGGATGTTGTGAGCGGTGATTTCTATTGGTCACATTATATCCACGATCGCGAACTCGCCATTTGGGTTATTGCCGATTGTACAGGGCATGGTGTTCCAGGTGCGTTCATGAGTATGTTGGGAATTTCGTTGTTGAATGAAATTGTGGTAGACAAAGGAATTGTGGATGCAGCCACTATCCTGAATTTACTTCGTGAAAAAATTATTTCGACGTTGGACCAGAAAGGTGGATCAGAGAGCAAAGATGGAATGGATTTGGCACTCTGTGTTTGGGATAAAAAAACCAATCAACTCGAGTTTTGTGGTGCAAACAATCCAATCTGGATTATTCGTCACAATGATGCCATCGATTCAATGGACTTTAAACGCATTTTGAAAGGTGTAAACTCAAATCTTAGTCTAATTGAAATTGGAGCTCAAAAGATGCCAATTGGTTATTACCATGATGCTGTTTCTAAGTTTAAATCGCGAAAAATCCAACTTAAGAAAGGAGATGTGATTGTAGCAAGTACAGATGGTTTTGCAGATCAGTTTGGTGGTGATCAAGGAAAGAAACTCAAATCGAAACCTTTTAAGGAAATTCTAATTTCCATGCAGGAAACGACAATTGATAATCAATCCGAAAGGCTTGCTCAATTCTTTGATGATTGGAAAGGTGAACATGATCAACTAGATGATGTTTGTGTAATTGGAATTCAAGTCTGATTGTTGACTTTCGTTTTCGTATTTTTGAGTCATCGCACGAACAGCAGACCATATCAATATTTTTAAACACCTTACTTTTCGTAGGATTTGGAATGTTTTTCTTTTGAAGATGAGCTACTGGCTATCGCGAATCAATAGAAAAGGAAAAGTTTTTGGCGAACCATTCTCGTTGAGTATCGAACCAACGACAGCTTGTAATTTAGGTTGTCCTGAATGTCCAAGTGGGTTGAAACAATTTACGCGTCCAACAGGAAAACTACCACTTGATCTTCACAAAGAAATGCTGAATCAAGTCTCCAAAACTGTCTTTTACATCAACTATTATTTTCAGGGAGAGCCATTTTTGCATCCTGATTTTTTAGAGATCATCCAAGAAGCTAAAAAACACAAGATTTACTCTTCAACTTCTACAAATGCGCATTTCATAACAGAGAAAAAAGCAGCAGAAATTGTAGAATCTGGATTAGATCGACTAATCATCTCCATTGATGGCTTAACACAAGAGACCTACGAAAATTATCGCGTTCACGGGAAATTAGAAAAGGTATTGGAAGGGACGAAACACTTGGTTGAGGCAAAGAAAAAGTACCAGTCGAAAACTCCACATTTGATTTTTCAATTTTTAGCTGTTAAGCCGAATGAACATGAAATTCCCGCAGTTTTTCATTTAGGAAAAGAAATGGGCGTGGATGAAGTCCGCATAAAAACAGCTCAACTTTACGATTACAAAAATGGTAATCCACTGATGCCTGAAAATGAAAATTATTCGCGCTATAAAAAACAACTCGACGGAACGTACAAATTGAAATACAAAACCGGAAATCATTGTTGGAGAATGTGGTCATCTAGTGTATTAACCTGGGATGGAAAAGTTGTTCCTTGCTGTTTTGATAAAGATGCACAACATGTTTTGGGATCAATAGAAAACGCTTCGTTCAATGAAATTTGGAAGCACCCACAATACACTGCTTTTCGAAAAGCCGTCCTTCATCACCGAAATGATATTGATATTTGTCAAAATTGCTCAGAAGGCACAAAAGTTTGGGCATAATTTCTTTTTAACGTAACAAATCACACCGCGGCTCGTTTTTTGATATAAGATGAACATGATCAAATCCCTTCTAATATTCGTTTTAACCTTCTTGGCTTTTTCGTTGAATAGTCAGATTACATTTAGTACGCAAAAGCACGATTTTGGTGACTTAGAACCATACTCTGCTCGTTATGTTGACTTGACATTGAAAAATGTTGGGCCAAAACAGGAATGGATTTTAAGTATCAAAAAGCCTTTCGAGGTCGTTTATATCACTTCAAAGCAGATTATAGAAAAAGACAGTTCCGTAATTGTTCGTTTGCAAGTCAACCCAAAAGTGAAAGGTCGATTTAACTATGAGGTGGAAATCTTTACCAGCGATAGAAACGAAGCCACAAAAGTCAAATTAGTCGGAAATTTACGGGAGGTCGATCAGAATGGAGGGAACGGAATGACTGCCTGTCCGAGTTTTGGTGAACGTCCTGGTGGAAAAAATCCAAATGATTTTGATTTGACAGTTGTGACTGTCGATCAAGAAACGAGAGAACCTTTGAGTAAGTCAACAGTAACGATGATTCAAGGAGGAAGACCCGTTTGGCAGAATAAAACAGATCGCTCTGGAAAAGTTAAGGAAGAGTCGACTTTAGGACTCAGTTACTTCTATGCCACGCATGATGGCTACCATCCCGCAGAGCTCGGTGCATACGTCAATTTTAAACGGAATTATATCGTCATTGAGTTGGAGAAAGATCCAACCGTCAACACTCCGCCACCGGTAATTATCGAAGACACTTCAATCATAGCAGGAATTCCAGAAGAAGTTGAGGAAGAAACAGAAATTGTGATAGAAATTGAAGAAACGTTGGAGGAAGAATTGGAAACTCCAGTGGATGAGAGCATCAAAGAAGAGATTCCAGAATTGGCAGAACTCGATCCAAGCAATTTCGAAGACAGATATTTCGATCCGATCAATGTTGTCTTTGTTTTAGATGTTTCTTCATCGATGAAGCAGGCCGATAAAATGGAGTTGATGAAGTACTCATTGTTCCAACTTACAGACATGCTTCGTGCGCAAGATAAATTGGGAATCGTTACATATTCTTCTGATGCAAAGGTCATGCTGAAACCTACAACCGGTGATCAGAAAGATGCCATCAAGGATGAAGTTTCTAATTTGAAATCGTACGGATTTACAGCCGGAGGAAAGGGAATCAAACTTGGATACAAACAGGCCATTAAAGCTAAAATTGATGGAGGTGTTAATCATGTTATTGTGATTACTGACGGAGCCTTCAATAGAGAGTCTGATGACTACAAACGATACGTGAAAAAGTACAGAAGAAAGGGAATTAATCTTTCAGTTGTTGGAATTAAAAACAAAACGCTGGACGAACAAGAAATGAGAGATGCGGCTAATCTTGGTGGAGGAAACTACGTTCCAATATTTAAGTTAGCTGATGCCCAAAACAACTTGAAACAAGAAATTCGCAAACTTACTTTTAAGCGCTAATCGATTTTCCGACCTTTTGTAGTGGTGGTTGTTCCGCCTCCAAGTCCACCTGAAAAATGACTTGAAAATAAACTATCGTTCTCGAAACGAACAGTGATATTATTGTACGAATATCCGTAGAAATAATCTTGACCTTCAACTAACGAGTCTTCATGCCAAGCCAGGTTAAATACTTTTATTGAATCATTTTCTAATACTACTTCAATGGTGTCGTATGTTGTCAATGTGGAATAATAACCACTCAGGTCCCATGAAGATGAAGTGATCACACAGTCGTAGTTTCCAGCAATGGGATGTTGCACTTTTTCTTTCTTACAAGAAAGCAGAAAAGAACTGATTAATATTGCCCAGAGTGTACGATTCATGGTCACAAGATAGGTTATTCTCAAAATTCCAGCAACTTTTTGTGTAACTTCCGCAATGCGTCTGAGTTATGAAATAAACTCTCCTCTATGCGCATTCTCCTTCCAATTTTCTTGTTTTTAGCACCTGCACTTCATGCAAATACGCAAAGTTGGACATATAAACAGTTGAATAAACTGTATCAAACTTCTCCTGATCGATGTCTGAAGCTTGCTGAATTCTACATGGATGTTTTCAAGGAAAAGCCGTCGCCTTACTATTTCGCTTCAAAAATTTATTTCGATGATGCGAAAAATGGAAAAACGGATCGGGTTCAATACAGCAGAATGCGAAAATCGATTGGATATGCCATTCAATTTGAAGAATTAAGCTCAGATGAATTCAAAGATGAGATCAATTGGAACTCAACAAAAGAATCGATTTCAGAATATGTTCTTTCTTTACACGAAACTATGGATGATGATCGTGCTGAAACTTATCTAAAAAACTTAGATGGGCAATTGGCTGAGTTAAATAACTCTAATTTTATCGAATCTAAATCTAAAACTCTTGTGGCAGAGCATGAATTTTCCGGAAAAGTGAATGGCTCATATTTTGGTTTGCCAAGTGGATTGGAGAATATTCCTTCACACAACCTCGATAGCGAACAGGAAATGTTGGATTTAATCAACGCTGAACGAGTTCGTCAAGGAATGGATTCACTCATCTGGGAAGAAGACTTAGCTCGTGCAGCTCGATATCATGCTTTTGATATGGCAAATCAGGATTATTTTAGTCACGCGAGCTTCGATAAAAAAGGTGATCGACATTATATGGTTGGATTAACATTCGATCGCATTAAGAAGTTCTACACGAAAGGATTTGTGAATTCAGAAAATATTGCCGCTGGGAATGAAGGAGCTCAAGGGACTTACAAGCAATGGTACAATAGTAAAGGTCACTACGAAAACATGTTTAATGCGAAGAGCAAAAAAGTTGGAATCGGTGTTTGTTATGATGAAAACAGCACTTACGGCTATTACTGGGTTTTCTGTACTAGTTACTAGTTACTAGTTCCCTTTCACCGCATCATTGATTTGATCGATGTAGTTCAATAAGCGCTCACGACCAAATTTTGACTCCGAAGAAGTGGTAAATACAGGAGGAAGTTCCGCCCAATATTTGAGCATTTCTTTCTTGTATTTTGCCAGATTTTTCTGAAGTGCAGTACTAGACAACTTGTCAATCTTAGTGAAGACCATAGAAAATGGCAAACCTTGTTCTCCACACCAATTCATGAATTCCAAGTCGATTTTCTGTGGTTCCAATCGAGAATCAATTAAAACGAAAATATTCACTAACTCTTCACGCTTAGTTAAGTAGTCAGAAATAAACTTTTCCCATTTAGCGCGAGAAGTTTTAGAAGCTTTCGCATAACCATAACCAGGCAAATCGACCAAATACCAATCGTCATTAATTACAAAATGGTTGATCAACTGTGTTTTTCCGGGCTTACCAGAAGTTTTCGCCAACTTTTTGTGATCCGTCAGCATATTAATCAACGAAGATTTACCAACATTTGATCTACCGATAAAAGCATATTCCGGCTTACCATCTTTTGGACATTTTGTAATGTCTGTATTAGAAATAACAAATTCGGCAGATTTGATAATCATAGTTGAAAATTTTCGGCAAAGTTAGAGGAATAAATGGTTTGATCCCAACAAAAGGATGCTTAGGACATTCGTTTTATGATCGAAGTAGTTGAGAAACCGTCCACCAATGGAACAGCAATCACTTCTCCTCCATTCGCTTTCACGATATCAGAACCAACGATGTATTTTTTTGAAGAAGGATCAGTCTCATTAGGATCGTAATCCGCTCCTTTCAATAAAACATCCGGTTGCAATTCACGAATAAGATCAATCGGTGTATCACCATCGAACTCAACCACCAAATCAATCGAACCAAGAGCTGCCAGAACCATAGATCGCGAGTTAATCAAGTTAACTGGTCGATTTTCACCTTTTCCTTGACGACGAACTGAATCATCGGAGTTAATTCCAACTATTAATCGTTTTGCATAATCAGCCGACTGCGCCAAGTAAGTCACATGTCCTTGATGAAGGATATCGAAACAACCATTCGTGAAGGCTACTTTATCGTTCTTCAATTTCCACTGAGCTACACGCTTTTTTGCCTCTTCTAGCGAAACTATTTTGTGTTGAATATATCCTAGATTACTCATGCTTCCGTTTTTTCTCCGACTTTAATTTTTCGTTGAATAAGGAATAAAGATATCAAACCAAGAACGACTAATAAAACTGTTTGAATCACCCAAGCCAAAATTCCGAAAGCAGGAAAGTCAATATTGTAAAGTGCCAAAGCTCCTGTGATCCAAAGTGGATATAATCCTAATCCACCTGGAGTTGCTCCAATCGCCGCTGCACCGACAAAAAACGCTGCGAACACACACGCCATTGGCATATCTTTTGTTTCTGGAAACGCCTGAGCAGTGATCCAAATTCCAGCAACGTAAGCCGTCCAAATAAAAATAGTGTGCCCGATGTACGCCCACTTCTTTTTCATTGTCCAGATCGACTTTAACCCTTCCCAGAAACCTTTGATTTTCTCGTTGATGAGCGATTTAACCTTGGCACTTTTGAAATAAACGAATAACCCAATAATTCCAAGGATTAGTCCACCTCCCAAAATGTACCAGATCAAATTACTTTCACCATCATTTCCAGCTGAGATAGCTTGAAGTTCTTTTGCGTCAGCTTGCAACCAGCCTGTGATTAAGAAAATGATTCCAGCCATCATCAAATCGATAACTCGTTCAACTACGATCGTTGCAAATCCTTTTTCAAATGGAACACCTTCAGCGCTAGCTAGTAAACCAGCACGTGCAACTTCTCCTGATCTTGGAATCGTATAATTAATAATGTATCCCGACATTACCGCGTGATACGAATTGATCAATTTTGGTTTGTAACCAAGAGGTTCCAGAGCGAACAGCCATCGATAAGCACGACTAAAGTGACTTAAGAAAGCAACAATTAAACTTAATCCGATCCAGAAAAAATCGGCCTCCAAAAATGCTGTTTTAGTCTTCTCAATATCTTCCTTCGAAAGTCCACTAATAAAATACCAAGTTAGGTAAAGTCCCAACGCAATTGGTAGAACAATCTTCAGAATCTTAATGATCCGACCTTTCATCAATTAGTCGATTAGGTTCGTTTCCTCGTTTGGGAAAACCAATGAAGGTTTGAAAGATTTAGCTTCTTCGAAGTCCATCATTCCATAACCAATAATGATCACAACATCACCAACAGCCACTCTTCTAGCTGCAGGTCCATTCAGGCAGATTGTACCTGAATTAGCGTCGCCTTTGATAACGTATGTTTCGATACGCTCACCGTTATTCACATTCACAATTTGAACGCGCTCACCTTCAATAATATTTGAGGCTTTCATCAATTCTTCATCGATTGTAATACTTCCGATATAATTTAAATCGGCCTGTGTAACTTTAACTCGATGGATTTTTGATTTTACTACTTGAACTAACATATTCTAGTTTGAAATATGGGGCAAAGTTAAATTATTTTATTCGGAATCTACTAGGCGCATATTATCGATTAATCGCACATCACCACAAAAAGCAGCAATACATGCGTGTGCACCTTTCATCCACTTTTTAATTGGCATGAGTGTTTCTGGATCAACAATATCAAAATATTCTAGCTCCAAACGACTCTTTTCAAACATAAACTCCACCTGAGCTTGTACATCTTTCACGGTCGATTTTTCCGCCATTTGTCGCGCAATTGTCAACGCATCAAAAAGTATAATTGAATTGAACTTATCCTTTTCGCTCAAACGAACATTTCGACTACTGCTAGCTAGGCCTGATGGTTCCCGCACTATATCACATGAAATAATTTCAATTGGCATCTCGAAGGCTTTTACCATAAATTTAATTACGGCAACTTGTTGAAAGTCTTTCTGTCCGAAATACGCTTTTTGCGGTTTAATAATTTCGAAAAGGCGTTTTACAACGTTTACCACACCATCAAAGTGACCTGGACGGAATTTACCTTCCATAACTGTGGCCATTTTACCTAAATCAAGTTTCACTAATTCAAAATCAGCAGGATAAACTTCATCTACAGTTGGTGCAAAAACCAGCACATCACCTTGTTTATTTAAGAGTCCGAGATCCGCCTCTAGATTTCTCGGATAATTATCTAAATCCCCCTGATTATTGAATTGCTTCGGGTTAACAAAGATGCTAACCACGGCCACATCACACTGATCAATTGCCTTGCGTACCAGTGACATATGCCCTTGATGCAAAGCTCCCATTGTTGGAACGAAACCAACTTTTGGATTTCCTGCCTTGGAAAGGTACTGCTGCAGCTCGTCAACAGTTGTAAAAACTTGTGAATTACCCATTCTACTATCCGTTCTAAGCGAACAAAACTATCCGTTTTTGTTGAATTTCAGCTTTTTTTTCTATATTTTTGTAATCGTTTTTACCAATAAGAATTTCATGGAGAAGAAGAAAGTACTTTTTATCTCGCAGGAGATATTCCCGTTTTTGCCAAAATCTGAAATTTCATCAACTACGAGAAATCTCGCGCAAGGTGTTCAGGAAGGGGGGAAAGAGATTCGTGTATTTATGCCACGTTTCGGAGTGATCAATGAGCGTAGACACCAGCTCCATGAAGTCATTCGCTTATCAGGGATGAATATGATTATTGATGATAATGATCATCCATTAATCATCAAAGTAGCTTCTATATCATCAGCCAGAATGCAGGTCTATTTTATCGATAATGATGAGTATTTCCGTCGCAAGTCAACAGTGAATGATGAAAATGATGAGCCGCACAAAGACAATGATGAGCGTTCTATGTTCTTCTGTAGAGGAGTTTTAGAAACGGTTAAAAAGCTAGGATGGCAACCAGATGTGATTCACTGTAATGGTTGGATGACGACATTAATGGCGCTTTACGTTAAGAAATTATACAAAGACGATCCGCATTTTGCGAACACGAAGGTGATTTACAATATGTACAATGAAGGGTTTAACACAAATTGGGATGATCGATTTGTTGAAAAACTTAAATTTGACGGATTCGATGACGAGGTTACATCAAGCATAGAAACACCGAGTATTGTAAATATTACTCGTACTATTTCAAAATATGTGGATGGAATCAGCGTTAGCAGTGAAGAATTAAGTCCTGAGTTGCAGGAAGTTTTTGACAATGCAGAATGTCCAAAATTGGAATGGGTTGCAGAAGAACATCAACTAAAAGCGACTTCAGAGTTTATTGATAAAGTAATTGAAGCAGAAGTCCTCATATAAAATGAAGCAAAATCAATCATTATGGTGGCGGAAAGGATTGTTTCTTTCCGCTACTTTTTTGTTGTCCATCATACTAGCTACTAGTTGTAAGAAAAAAGAAACTTCTCTTGGACAGAATACAATTGATCAGAATAACATTCTATCATCAGCTGGGATTGACACTTTCCAGCTTAGAACATTCACAATCGCAGTTGACTCTGTAATTTCTGACAATCCGGCATTTGCCTTATTGGGGTCATATAATGATCCTGTCTTTGGAACTGTAAATGCTGAATTCTATACGCAGTTTAGACTGGAAGGATTAAATCCAGATTTTGGAGATCTCAATACGATAGCCATCGACTCATTTGTACTCGGTTTAGAATATTCAGGATTTTATGGTGAGAGTGGGGATCAAACTTTTGAAGTTTATGAAATTACTGATCCAAATGGACTTCATTTAGATTCAACTTATTACTCTTTCTCTACGCTTGCCGTTGGTGCTAACAACCTTATGGCTGCGGGCAAAGAGGTAGTGTACATGGATGAAAACGATATTACTGTAATAGGAGCGGATACTGTTGATCCTCAATTGAGACTCCATTTAGACACGAACAAAGCACGTACCTTCCTAGAAGATGCGATGATCAATAATCCAACAGCATTTACAAGTAATGAAGAATTTGCAGATTACTTTAAAGGATTTTTGGTGCGAACGAATAACGGACCGCAAGCTAGTGGAGATGGAGGTGTATTTTACTTCAACCTAAACGATGCTTTATCGAAAGCAACTATTTACTACACGCAAGCAGGTGTTCAACAATCGTTCGACTTCTTGATCAATTCAAATTCTGCAGACTTCAATCATATTGACATTGATAATTTTGGTACAAAAGTAGAGACAGTGATAAATGACACGATTTCGGGTATGACTGAATTCTATTCCCAATCATTTGCTTCTCGTGCTGTAATTCAAATCCCTGGATTGAGCAACATACCGAAGAATGCGATCGTTCATTCTGCAGTTTTGGAGTTACCTATTCAATATCAAACAGCCGCAAAATACGCCCCAGCATTCGATGCTTCTATAGCTACAAGAGAAAGTAGTGTATCTGATAATCTATTAGGAATTAATGTTCTTGCTGGGTATGTAAGTTCCTTTAAAAGATATGAAGTTGATCTCAGAGCTTATGTGCAAGCAATAATTACGGGTGAAATTGATAATACGGAGATCATTGTTTCTCCTCTTTTATTTATTACCTCAATGGATCGTATTATATTTAACGGTCCAAATACTGACAATAAAGCTAAACCAAAAATCCGAGTTCTGTATACAGAATTTTAATCAACAATAACGAGACAAATATGTGTGGAATTGTAGCCTATATCGGACAGAAAGAAGCATACCCAATTATTATTAAAGGTCTAAAAAGACTGGAATATAGAGGATATGACAGTGCAGGAGTAGCACTACTTCACAATGAGAAAATCGATATATACAAGAAGCAAGGGAAAGTTGCAAATCTTGAAGAATTTGCTGAGGGGAAGGATGTAACAGGTACAATGGGAATTGGTCATACAAGATGGGCAACTCACGGAGCACCAAATGATGTTAACGCTCATCCACATTACTCTGAAAATGAAGAAATTGCAGTAATACATAATGGGATTATTGAAAATTATGATTCACTAAAAAAAGAGTTACTTAGTAAAGGATATACTTTTAGAAGTGAAACGGATACTGAAGTTCTATGTTATCTCATAGATGATATTCGTAAAAACACTGGTACAAAAATCGGAGAAGCGGTCCGACTTGCGTTACAAAATGTTGTCGGAGCCTATGCTTTGGTTGTGATGGCAAAAAATGAACCAGATAAATTAATTGCCGCTCGTAAAAGTAGTCCACTTGTTGTAGGAATTGGAAAAGATGGAGACTTCTACCTAGCTTCAGATGCAACACCAATTGTAGAGTATACAAAGCAAGTTGTTTACATGAACGACGAAGAAATTGCTGTAATCAAGAGAGGTGAAGACCTCAAGATTTACAGTATTGATGATGTTGAAAAAACACCATATGTTCAAGAGCTGGAACTCCATCTAGAGGCTCTGGAGAAAGGTGGTTACGAGCATTTCATGTTAAAAGAAATTCACGAACAACCTCGATCTATTGAAGATTGTTTCAGAGGTCGGTTAAATGCTCAAGAAGCATGGGTTTCTCTTGGTGGAATAAAGGATTATGAACAAAAACTAATCAATGCAAATCGTGTAATCATGGTTGCCTGTGGTACATCATGGCATGCTGGATTAGTTGGAGAATATTTGTTTGAAGATTTAGCTCGTATCAACGTTGAAGTAGAATATGCTAGTGAATTCAGATATAGAAATCCTATCATTAATGAAAATGATATTGTAATTGCCATTTCACAATCAGGAGAGACTGCCGATACGTTGGCTGCTCTTGAATTAGCAAAATCTAAAGGAGCTACAATCCTTGGTATTTGTAACGTTGTTGGTTCTTCAATATCGAGAATTACTGACGCAGGATCTTATACGCATGCGGGACCAGAAATTGGTGTAGCATCGACAAAAGCGTTCACAGCTCAGGTGACAGTATTGACCTTGATGGCATTATCGCTTGCTCACAAAAAAGGAACATTGAGTGAATCTAAGTTTAGAACGTTACTATCTGAGCTGGAAGCAATTCCTCAGAAAGTTCAGCAAGTTCTAGAAGTTAATGATTCGATAGAATATATCTCTTCAATATATCAGAATGCAACGAACGCCTTGTATTTGGGTCGTGGAAGTTCATTCCCTGTTGCTTTAGAAGGTGCTTTGAAATTAAAAGAGATTTCATACATCCACGCTGAAGGTTATCCTGCAGCCGAGATGAAACACGGTCCGATTGCGTTGATTGATGAAGAGATGCCCGTTTTTGTTATCGCAACAAAAGGAACTTCTTACGAGAAAGTTGTCAGCAACATTCAAGAAGTGAAGGCAAGAAAAGGAAAAATTATTGCCATAGTAACGGAAGGTGATGATCAAGTAAAAGATATGGCGGATCATATTATTGAAATTCCAGAAACGGATGAGAATTTAGTTCCATTATTGGCAACTATTCCACTTCAACTTCTTTCATATCACATTGCTGTTATGAGAGGATGTAATGTAGATCAACCGAGAAACTTGGCGAAATCTGTAACTGTTGAATAAACAGTAAGGATGAAGTTAAGCGAAAAAAGCAAGGATTTCTTTATTGACGTTCATGATGTGGTGCGACTAATACCAAAAGGTCGCGTGACTTCTTATGGAGCTATTGCCAAATATTTAGGAGCACCGAGATCCAGTCGCATGGTTGGATGGGCCATGAACGCAGCAGCAAATATGGATGACGTACCAGCTCATCGAGTGGTAAATCGAACCGGTTTACTTACGGGCAAAGCACACTTTGTTCCTCCATCTAAAATGCAAGAATTGCTTGAACAAGAAGGAGTTGTCGTAAAAGAAGATCAAGTAGTAAATTTTGAGGTAAGTTTTTGGGATCCATCCCAAGAACTCAAGCTTTAGTCCTCATAAATTTCTTTCAGAAACAACTCTTCATTTCCAGACACTTTAGCAAGAAAATTGATCTCTTCTTTCATTGATCTTAATTCTTCAATCAACTGTTTTCTGGGTAATAAGTCGTTACTAGCTTCAACCATTGACATTTTTTTACGCAATTCCTTAGCCTCGTCAAGACGCTCATGGTATTCCGATTTACATGCGCTTAGTGAGAGTGCAAGTAGTAGTAATGAAATTAGGGAATATTTCATGCTACAAAGAAACAAACAACTCTATTTTCTGACAAAAAATTTGCTCATTTGAATCCAGCAAATTATCATTTATAGAATCGAAATATTCGAATAAGCTTAATAACGCAGATTATTTTTATCGTTAAAGTTTGTACTTTCGAGTCTATGATTTTTGTTACAGGAGGAACAGGTGTGCTCGGATCTCAATTGTTATATGATCTGACGAAAGAAAATGTTAAGATCAAAGCACTTTATCGATCAGAAAATAAAATTGATCAACTCAAGAAATTTTTTCAGCATTTTAATCCAACTACTTGGGAAGATCAATTTAATCGAATCCAATGGGTTCGAGGTGATGTCCTCGATATTACTTCACTTGAAGAGCATATGAGGGGTTGTGATTACGTTTACCACTTGGCTGCTATGGTTTCTTTTTATTCGGGCGACTTCGCGCAAATGATGAAAATCAATCGGGAAGGAACAGCAAATGTGGTTAATTTTTCTCTGCATTATGGTATTAAGAAGATGTGTTATGTGAGCTCTACCGCAGCTATTGGCGAAAACTCAGGAGCAATAATTAACGAAGATGTGAAGTGGAAAAATACTCCGACAACTACTGGTTACTCTCAATCTAAATATGCCGCTGAAAAAGAGGTTTGGCGGGGAATTGAAGAGGGATTGAATGCTGTAATGGTAAATCCTTGCGTCATTCTAGGGGCTGGAAACTGGAACGAAAGCTCACTTACCGTTTTCAAAACAGTAAAAAAAGGTACGATGTTCTATCCTCCGGGATCTAATTCGACTGTGGATGCTAGAGATGTTTCTTCAATAATGATAAAACTGTTGAATTCAGAAATTCATAGTGAGCGATTCTTGTGTATTGGTAGCAATCAGCCCTTCGAAAAACTAATGACAGTTATTGCTGAGAAACTCGGCTCAAAAAAACCTTCGATCAAAGCTCCAAGGTGGCTTGTTAATTTTGGAAGAATGGGACTAGGAGTACTAAGCTTTATCTTGAGAAAGAAACCAACGATCACCAAAGAAACGGTTGAGGCTTTATACAGTCATAGAAGTTATGATGCATCAAAGGTGAAAAAAGCCTTGAATTACGAATTCAAACCCTTCGAAGAAACGGTGGAATTTGCAGTTAATAACAGATTGGTTTAATCGTAAAACTCGTAGTCTTTAAAACGAAGTACCATAATAAATCCAGTACTTACCTGACGCGTAATTACCGAAGAAAGCAACTTTGAATTATTCGAATATACAATTTGAATATCAGTAATAAATTCTCCATTCTTGTAAATGTGCTTTTCCATCAAATTTCCCAACGCATCATATTTAAACAGCAATTCCTCCAAATAACCTTCCTTTCGATTGCTTTTCTTTCGAATTGCAGCTAGTCGACCAGTTTCATTATACTCATATTCATAAGTATAAACAGTTGAAGTCATTTTGATCCTCTCCTCGCGCTCTACTAAATAGCCAAGTTCATTGTAATTAAAAAACTCATCCAAATAAGGAAGGTTATAGTTGTTGTAACGTGTACGTTTCTTCTGATCACCGTAATCGGCATATTCTATTGTCTCCTCATTAAAAAGTAATGAACGTGTTTCTTGAGCAACAGTGTCAATCTCCCTAAAATGTCTTTCCTGAATTACTCGATTCAATGAATCATAAACATATTCGACAGTATTAAAGCCTTCTAAATCTGTCTTTTTATGCTGAATTAGGTTGCCTTTTGCATCGTACTTGTAAATATTCCAAGTCGTGTCTTTTGTTCCATCATCAGTACGTGTTTCATAATTAGATACTAAATTCCCCTGCTTATCAAATTCATAAACTTGTTTAAATCGGGTCTCACGCATGATGTCTCCACGTTTCTTGTATACATACGATCCAGTTAACCGCTTTAACTTATTCTTTCGAATAAAATCTGCATTAAAAAAGGGTTTATCGGTAAACGCTTCGCCATTACGATTGTCTAAAACCTGCCCAAATGACCAAGTCCCAACTAACAAAAAGAGTATTCCTATTATTCTCACGATACAAAACAAATCAAAAATGATTCCGTAAAAACACTAACGAGCGAATCTTATCCATGTTGTGCATTGAATAACTGTCTCAAAGCCTCATCGATTTCTACCGTTGGCAACTGACAAGCTCCAAATTCACACACGAAAAAAGTGTCAACTGATTCCATTTTCTTGTGTTCCAATAGTGGTATTTCTGAATTTTTATTCAACGTTGCTATCAAGTATTCAGGCGATTCATGTCTCATTAATTCCAAAGCTGATTTTTTTGCTGTCGGACCAGAAATTAGGACTTCATTGTATCCAAAAACAAATCGACTCAATAACAGTGCCCAGTTTGAATAACCGGAGCCATACATCTCCATTCCATCATACACATTTGCGAGCATTTGTTTTGAAATAGTTACCCATTCTTCGTTGCGATAATATGTTCCTAAAACATGAAGATTTTTCGCCATAACCGAATTACTCGCTGGAACAACATTGTCATTTAACTCCATTTTCCGTGCGATCAACTCGGTATTTACATCGGTGAAATAGAACATTTGTGATGCTGCATCATGAAAGTGTTCGATTGTATATTCCGTAAGTTGTTTGGCTAGATTCAACCACTCTTCATCTTGAGTTACCCTATATAAGTGCGTAAATGAATCAATCACATGTGCATAATCTTCTAAAAATGCCTTCACTGTTGATTTACCATTCTTAAAGTTTCGATTCAACGAACCGTCTTTTTGCAACTGTTGATTTTTAATCCACTTCGCGACTCTCAAGGCAAGAAAAAGATAGTTGTCCTCCCCGAAAGCTTCGTAGGCATCACACAATCCTGAAATCGCCATGGCATTCCACGACGTCAAACATTTATCATCTGTACCTGGACGAACTCGATCTTTGCGTGCATCCAAAAGCAGTTGATTTACTCTATGAACATTCGACTCCAACTCATCCTGCGACCAATTCATTTTTTGAGCGAACGATGCATCAGATTCTGATCGTAGCAAAATGAAATTTCCATCTTCCCAATGACCACGTTGATTGATGTTATAGAAATCTTTCACCCACTCGAAGTCTTTTTCAAGAACAGACTTCAATTCGTCTTCTTTCCAAACATAGAATTTACCTTCTACTCCTTCACTATCGGCATCCAAAGCTGCATAAAAAGCGCCCGACTCGTCCGACATTTCTCTTTCCAGCCAGTGAACTGTATCTTCAACAATGCGTTTGTATAATGGTTTTGGATAAGTTTTATAGGCTTTTGAATAAGATGAAAGCAACTGACCATTATCGTAAAGCATTTTCTCGAAATGAGGAACTTTCCAAAGCATGTCCACCGAATAACGTGCGAATCCACCACCAATTTGATCGTAAATTCCGCCCAAAGCCATTTTATCCAGGGTCAACTCAACATGCTTCAACAACGATTCATCCGAAGTTCGCAAACCGTAATCCAATAAGAAATCAATATTTGTTGGAAGCGGAAATTTTGGAGCACGACTATTACCTCCTTCTTGTCGATCAAAACTTTTCGACCAACGGCGGATTAATTCATCGAGCTTTTCTTTCTCAAAACCATCCATTTGAGCTGGCTCTGCAATTAATTCACTTGCAACAACTCCTTCGTGAACATTTGCCGCAAATTCTTCCACTTTTGCCCGATCGTTGGTGTACATGTGATTCAATGATCTTAAAATATGCATCCATTGCTCCTTCGGAAAATACGTCCCTCCGTGGATTGGTCGACCGTCTGGTGTTGTAAAACAATTCAGTGGCCAACCACCTTGTTGTGTCATTAATTGAACAGCTGTCATGTAAACTTGATCAACATCTGGTCGCTCTTCACGATCTACTTTCACACTGATAAAGTGTTTATTCATAATCGCTGCTACCTCTTCGTCTTCAAAACTTTCATGCTCCATTACATGACACCAGTGACAAGCTGAATATCCGACACTGATTAACACCAACTTATCCTCCTTCTTTGCTCGCTCAAAAACTTCTGGCGACCATGGCACCCAGTTTACAGGATTATGAGCATGTTGTTGCAAATAAGGTGAACTTTCCTTGATAAGATCGTTGGTGTATTTTTCCATAGTGCAAAGATCATCAATTTGTAGAAATTTGGAGCTAAATCGACTCAACTTAGCAATTGATTAACAATTCTTACCGATTTCTCACGTTCATCTCTTGATAACTATCGTTTCAACACAGCTATATTAACTTTTGTCTGCTTATTTTTGCATGATTGCAAACTAGGTTCGTGAAAGAAATTCGTCCATATAAAATAGTATTGTTCATTGCGGGAATTTTCGTTCTCCTCTACCCTGTTATGTACTTTGTACCAGCAGATGGTTGGAAAATTGGAGATGCATCTTTAAAATTCCTCACGCAAGAAAAATTTGTTCATCCGAAAGAGCAAGAGAAAGCAGATATTACTGATTTGATCGCTGATATCGACACTTCAATGACGGCTGAACCACCAGCACCGAAGTTAATTAAGCACGATCAACAGTCAGATGGATCAATGGGTGCTCCCACAGGTGGAAATGCGATTGTAGAAAGTGCCACAGAACTTCTAATGAATGATGCTGGAAAGGCAAACTTGAATGCATTTTTTGATGTCTTAGACAAAGTCGCTGCAGAGAAAAAGAAAATTTCCATCCTGCATTATGGTGATTCCCAAATTGAAGGTGATCGAATGACCAACTTTATCCGTGAGCGCATTCAAAATCAATTTGGTGGAAACGGTCCTGGACTTATTCCAGCTGTGAATGTGTATGAAACCTATGCTTTTAATCAGACTTACTCTCCTAATTTCCAGAGATACACAAGCTTTGGAGGAAGTAGTTTGAAATCAAACAAGTATGGAATCATGGCATCTGCTGGTCGATTTACGCAAGAATATGTCATGGATAGTACCCTAGATCTTGCAGCTTTACCAGAAGTAACTGGTTGGATTGAAGTAAGTGCTTCGAAACGTGCTTATTCTCGTGCTAGATCGTTCAATAATGTACGTATGCACTATAATAGCTGTGTAGCACCTACCTTCCTTAGAGTGTATGAAAACGGGACTATAATACACGAAGACAGTTTAAAAATGGATGGTAAACAGCACTCCGTGGCTCTCAGTTTCCCTTCAACTCCAGGCAATTTGAAATTCGAATTTAAAGGAAAAATAAGTCCAAATATTACTGGATTCTCTCTAGAAGGTGATTATGGTGTCCAAGTTTCGAACATTGCCATGCGTGGATCGAGCGGAACTGTTTTCACACGAATGAATCAGAATGTAATGGCAACGATGTATCGTGAAGTCAACACGCAATTGGTTATCATGCAATATGGTGGTAACTCGGTTCCTTTCTTCAAAGACAGTTCATCAGTGAGAAATTTTGCGAATTACTTTAAAAGTCAGATTAATGCAGTAAAACGCTTGAATCCAAATGCAATGGTTATCGTAATTGGACCTAGTGACATGTCGAATTTAAACGATGGAATCTACGAGACCTACAAATTCCTACCGTACTGTGTTGAACAAATGATCGAAGCGACTAAATCGACTGGAAGTGCTTATTGGAATCTCTATGCCGCAATGGGTGGAAATAACTCGATGCCAAGTTGGGTGGAAAAAGGACTTGCCGGAAAAGATTACATCCACTTCTCGAATGCGGGATCAAAGTTTGCCTCACAGATGTTTTACAATGCTTTAATGGCCGAATACAACAATCGAAGCGCGAATTGAAATTTATTCTTCAAATAGCGTTTTTAGTGGTCTTGTCTCCGATTTTAAGTCAGGATTCCATTCCAGACAGCACTGGTTTAATGGCCTATGATTTTCCGGACTTCCGAAACATGGATACCTCGTTGAGGAGCACTTATCCTTTTGTTCAATACGACGTCAATAATTATCAATTCCACACGCCTGAAAGTCCGAACTTTGAGATTTTCTACGACAAAATGAACAAGTTGATCAACCAGAAAAAAGGTAAAATCAACATGTATCACATTGGTGGCTCGCATCTTCAAGCTGATATCTATACACACGATGTTCGAACTTTCTTACAATCAAACTGGTCTGGAATTCCAGGTGAAAGAGGCTGGGTCTTTCCTTTCGATTTAGCGAAGACAAACAATCCAGGGAATTACGAATTTTCGTCTCCAAATACATGGACTCCCTATCGAAGTGTTAATCACCGACCAAGCAAATACAATTTTGATTACGGACTTTTAGGAGCCGCTGTCACTTGTCCAGATTCGGTAATTACCATTCAGTTCAAACACGATAGAACAGAGGTCGCACCGGGAATTACGCAGCTTCGTATCTTTCACAACATTGGTGAATTTCCTTACTGGATGCATTTTGGAGAAGATGAAATTTGTGTCCTCGATCAGTACCATAATCCAACTTTGGGATACACGGATGTTTTCTTTACCGATCCACTCGATACCTTCAACCTACAATTTCAACGAACAGGAGCTGAAGCACCAGAATTAGAGATTTATGGATTTATTTTGATGAACGAAGATCCTGGTATTTCTTACACATCGATTGGAATTAACGGAGCTGGATTGTACACTTATCTCGATAATATTCGCTTTGAAGAGCAACTGAAAACTTATCCACCAGATTTCTTTGCATTTTCTGTGGGAACGAATGATGGGAATGTACCTTACTCCAAATTTCACCCCGAAGTTTACAAGCGAAATCTTGAAAAGATGATGCAAATGGTATTACGAGCAAATCCAGATTGTGCGATTTTGTTGACGGTTCCAAACGACTCGTACTACCGAAGAAGATATTTGAATAAAAATATAGCCCGAGAGCGCACGGTGATTGAAGAGCTCGCGAGAGAATATGAAGTCGCTGTTTGGGACATGTATGGAATTATGGGAGGACTCGGCTCTTCAAAAACATGGCGTAACAACCAATTAATGCGAAGTGATTTAATTCACTTTACTTTTCCCGGATATCATTTCAAGGGAGAACTGTTCATTGATGCAATGCTCAAATTTATGGATCAAATGGACTCAACTAAACATGCAACTATAATTGATGGAACTCATTAACGAATATTTGAGCTGGGAGCGATTATCGCGCATCTTCTCCTTCGAAGTTGGAGATGGAAGTACGCTCGTATTTACCAAATTGGATTTCTGGATTTTCTTCCTTTTGGTGATGGTGATTTTCGCCTTTTTGAACAAAAACAAATTGGTTCGAAGCATCTATTTGACTGGAGTCAGTGTCTTCTTTTTCTACAAGACTTCAGGGCTCTACGTACTTCTTTTGGCGCTGAGTATTACGGTCAATTATTTCCTTGGGAACCGGATTTTTAAAGTCGAAAGCACGCTCAAAAAGAAATGGATCATTGCTATTTCCGCAATATTCAACTTATTAATACTGGGATACTTCAAATACGCGTACTTTTTCACGAGTTCGTTTAATGAGATGTTCCACACGGATTTCGAGCCGATCAATCAATTTGCTCAATTTGGAAACAACATTTTTGGCGAAGGAACTTTTGTTTTAGACATCCTACTTCCTGTGGGAGTTTCGTTCTTTACTTTCCAAAATATTAGTTACGTCGTTGATATTTATCGAAAGGAAATCGAACCGGTAAAAAACTATTTCGACTATACTTTTTTCGTGACTTTCTTCCCTCAGTTAGTAATGGGACCGATTGTTCGAGCACGTGATTTTATCCCGCAAATCAGTCAACCTTTTCATCTCACCAAAAACGACTTTAGTTGGGGAGTGATCCAAATTGTAAAAGGATTGGTGAAGAAGATTGTGATCGCCGATTTCATGCTCGTTCACTTTATCGACAAAGTAGCTGATGCTCCCGATGCCTATCCAGGATTTGTAAGTATTCTCGCCATGTGGGGGTATTCACTTCACATTTATGCCGACTTCTCAGGGTACACCGATGTTGCGATTGGACTTTCAAAATTGATGGGTTTTTCCCTTAAAGAAAACTTTAATTCTCCCTACAAAGCTGTCAGTGTTGCAGATTTCTGGAGACGTTGGCATAAGTCATTGGGTTCTTGGCTTCGCGATTACCTTTACATTCCTTTAGGAGGAAATCGTGGTGGTGGACTTGGTTCTTACATCGCCATCTTTTTCATCTTCACATTCCTGATATTCATTACTCAATGGTATGAACTACTGTATGTTTATTCAGGACTTACGATCATTTATGCTATCGGAGCATGGACGATCAAAGACTTTAAGCGATACGTTCACCGCGATTTAAACCTCATCATAACCATGGTTGTAGGTGGATTATGGCATGGACCTAGTGAGAATTTCGTGATTTGGGGAGCGATGAACGGTGCAGCCTTAGTAATCTACAAATACTGGCGTAAAGTCAGCTTTTACGAAAACAGTTCACATTGGCTCGCTCACTTCTGGAAAATCTTCATCACTTTCAACTTTATTACGTTCACCAGAATTTGGTTTAAGTTGGAAGATGACGGTCAACCAATGGTGATGTTGGATCAGATTTGGAATCATTTTGACTTCACATGGGAACGTTTTGTAACCGTACTTTCAACTTACCAAGCTGTCTTCTGGATTATGTTGGCTGGATTTATCATTCACTGGTTACCAGATGCCATCAAACGTTGGTACGAAGGAATTTTTACACGAATGCCGATGATCCTTCAAGCAGTTTCGGTGGCAATCATCATTTTACTTGCTTATCAGGCTGTAACGAAAGAGTCTCCTCCGTTTGTTTATTTACAATTCTAGATTATCCATCGGATTTTCTTTTGGAGAAGAACGATCAACAACGAGAATACGATTGTTAGAGCGACACTTAATATTGTTTGCCCAGAAGTCAGCTGGAATTTCTCAGCGAGTAAAAATGCTAACGGATGGGTGAAAAATACAGCAGCAGCGAACTTAGCCAAGTGATTTTTTGTGTGCGAGATGTCAATTTTCTTAGCGAAGGTTATTAGTCCAATCACAACTAATGGAAGTCCCAATAAAAAGTCGAAACTATACTGATCACGTTGACTAATTTGATAGGTAAAATAAGTCTCAGCAACTAAGAGAGCAATACCCGTAAATAAAATGGCCAACGAAAAATTCATTTCCATTTTGACATTCTTTCGCTTGAGTAACTGACCGATTGCGATCATCGGAAAAGCCATGAAAATCCCATTTCGATACAATAGATTTAGATGAAAATCCTTTCCCAGAAGTGAGTTTTCCCATTGAGTATAAATAGTAGTGTATTGAATTCCCCATCCAATCAAAAAGAAAACGGCGACGATGATCCATCCTAAATCAGTGATCTTGTGTTTGACCAAATGATGCAACCAAGCACCAAAAATAAGCGCGACCAAATACCACAAGTGAAAATAGCCGAACGCAACATTTTCGATAAATAACCACCATTCTTTAGTCACTAATTCCACTTCGAACCAAAAGAAGAAATACACGAGCGACCACAACAAATACATTTTTAATATCCGTTTCGTCCACTGGATTAGCTCCTTTTTATTGTCGGGTAAATAAAAACCAGATATTACCAAGAACATTGGAACAGCCGCGCGAAAAAATCCATTTACTAATCCATGACCGATTGGCATCGAATAACTCATGAGGAAGTTATAATGCAATCCGACGACCATCCAAGCTCCAATCACTTTGAAAAGGTCAAGCATTAAGTTCCGTTGCAATTCGTGTTGATTCATCCCTTGAAAGTAGCAATTTGTCTTAATTCTGATTAATTTTTTGAGTAATCCATGCGCTTGTTCTATCTTGCGGAAAATTTTGAAAATGCAACAAGCTAGAATTCTTATCCTATTTCTACTCTCCACTTTTATTCTCAACGCTCAAACCGAAATTAAAGTGATGAGCTACAATGTTCTGAACTATGAAGCCGGAGCAAATCGCATCAATGATTTCAAAACAATATTATCGCATTATACGCCAGATTTGCTATTACTTCAGGAGTTAAAATCTAATGCTGGACTTCAAGAAATCGTTGGGGGAATTAATGAAGTCAGCACAGATGTTTATCAATCTGCTCAGTTTGTATCACAGCAATCAAGTCCACAGTCTCAAAATAAATTACAACAATCTATTATTTACAATACTTCGGTTTTTGAGTTGGATTGGCAGTCGCATTTAGCTACAAACGTTCGTGATATCAATTACTACAGATTATTCATAAAAGATGAAACACTGTCAACAATTGGCGATACAACATTTGTTTATGTTTTTGTGACACACATGAAATCCTCAACTGGAACTTCGAACGAACAATTGCGATTAGAAGCGGCTCAATTCACAAGAACTTTCATCAATAACATGGTCCCGCCGAACAGTCATGTTATTGTTGCCGGAGATTTTAACATTTACAACAATAGTGAGCCTGCATACCAGAATTTAGTTCAAACTGGAGTCGATAATCCATTGATTGATCCATTTGCATCTTATGGAAATTGGTCGGGTAGTTCATTCGCTCACAAAGAGATTCTAACACAATCAACTCGATCAAGTGCGCTTTCTGACGGAGCTGGTGGTGGAGTTGACGATCGTTTTGACTTCATTTTGAACAGTCAAGAATTAATGAGCGGTCAACCTAAGCTGCAGTATGTTGCTGGGAGTATGAAGTCGTTGGGAAATAACGGAACATGTTACAATCAAAACATCACTGATTGTTCTAGCGGGAATCCAGTTCCATTTAATGTATTAACAGCGATGTACTATTTATCAGATCACATACCTGTTGTGATGTCGTTGAATTCATCCATCACTTTAAGCACAGAAGAAATTTCTTTGGACGATCAAATCAGCATGTATCCGAATCCAACATCGAATGAAGCTACCATCCAACTTGGTAATAACGGAAACTATCAAATTGATATAATTGATCTGAACGGAAGGCTGATTCAATTCAACCAAATAAAAAATGCCGCAACTTTCCAAATCAATGGATTAAATCGCGGCACTTATTTCGTTAAAGTTACTGACGAAAATGGATCATCAGCAACTAAAAAATTGATAGTTCAATAATTATTTACTCTGATCGATTTTTCGAACCATTGTTAAGATTGTTGCTAATCCAACAGTCTCACCTGTTTCGTCGTAAATATCGACTAGGAACTTCACGATTCCTTTGGCGATATCATCTTCAGAACGTTTTTCCTGATCGATTTTCTCTTTAACGGTGAATCGAACTCCGATTGTTGCTCCAGGATAAACTGGTTTTGTAAATCGTGCTTCATCAACTCCGTAGTTTAATAAAACAGGACCTTTCTTCGGATCAACGAACAATCCAGCTGCTTTCGATAACAAGAAATATCCGTGTGCTACGCGACGTTCAAAAATGGTTCCATCCAAAGATGTTTCGTCCATATGCGCATAGAAATTATCTCCTGAAACATTCGCAAAGTTCACGATGTCTGCTTCAGTAACTGTGTGTTTATGCGTGAAGACTGTCTCTCCAATCATCAATTCTTCAAAATGTTTTCTAAAGACATGTGGATTCGCTTCAGGCATTTCTGCTCCAACTTGGAATTGTTGTGTAATCTCTGTAATCGTTGTTGGATGACCTTGAATCGCCGTTCTTTGAAGATAATGGAGAACTCCTCGTTTTCCACCCATTTCTTCTCCACCACCAGCACGTCCAGGTCCACCGTGCGTTAACAACGGCATTGGCGAACCATGACCCGTACTTTCTTTAGCACACGACTCGTTCAATACCAAAATACGGCCATGCATACTTGCTGCTCCCACAACATATTCTCTTGCTTCTTTGTCATCTGGCGTTACAATTGAAGACACCAAGGACCCTTTTCCAAGTCGAGCAATTTCAATTGCATCATCCAATGTTTTGTATGGCATGATCGTAGAAACCGGACCAAACGCCTCAATATTGTGAACATCCGTTTTTGAGAAAGGATCTTCATTTCTGAATAGAATTGGCGAGAAGAATGCACCTTGGTTTTTATCAGCACCAATCACTTCGAATTCATCTAAATCACCAAATACGATATCTTGCGACTGCGCTAGTAACTCAACATTCGCTCGAACACGATCAACTTGCGTACGCGTAGCCAAAGCCCCCATTCGAACACCTTCTTGACCAGGATCTCCAATTTTCGTTGAAGCCAAACGAGCACTTACAGCATTTTGAACTTCATCCAATAAATTTTCAGGAACAATAATTCTTCTCACTGCCGTACATTTCTGTCCAGCTTTAACTGTGATTTCCTTTGTCACTTCCTTCACAAAAAGATCAAACTCAGCAGTTCCAGGTGTTGCTTTTTCACCTAAAACTGATGCGTTTAATGAATCAGCCTCCAAATTGAAAGGCACACTTTCCTCTAAAATCCTTGGATTTGACTTCAAAATCTTACCTGTGTGAGCAGATCCTGTGAAAGTCACTACATCTTCAGAAGAAACGTGATCAATAATTCCACGACCCAAACCACAAATCAATTGCAAAGAACCTTCAGGAAGAATTTTAGAATCAACGATATCTCTCACCATTACTTCCGTCAAGAAACAAGTATATTCGGATGGCTTCACAATAGCTGGAACTCCCGCCATTAAATTCACCGCAATTTTCTCTAGCATTCCCCAAATTGGGAAGTTAAATGCATTAATGTGGACCGCTACACCTTGCTTAGGTACCATAATGTGGTGACCGATAAACGTCCCATTTTTGGAAAGCGGTGCTGCCGTTCCATCAACGTAATACGGTAAATCTGGAAATTGACGACGTAACGAAGCGTTTGCAAATAAGTTTCCGATACCACCTTCGATGTCGATCCAAGAATCCACTTTTGTCGCCCCTGTCCATGCACTAACTTGATAGTACTTTTCCTTCTTCGTTAATAAATGCAACGCCAACGCTTTTAACATTCGACCACGTTCTTGGAAAGTCATTTTACGCAGTTTTTGACCACCTGTTCTACGACCATAATCCAAGATTCGCTCGTAATCGAATCCAGCACTTGAAGTCTCTCCGATCTGTTCTCCGGTGATTGCATTGTACAAATTTGTCTCTACACCCTCACCGTCAACCCATTGACCTAAAATATAACTTTGATATCGTTGCATATTTAATTAGTTTTAAGCACCTAAAGATAAGGGATTTCAACTTTTTAATGGCAGTAGAACGAGATAATCTGAGTTTGTTTGATTCCACTATTCGTAAACAAGAAATTGTAGACGGCGTGGTTTATTCACTATACGAAAACGGATTTTTTCATGTTTATTTCCCGAAATTCAAAAAGATAAATCGAGATGTTATCAATACGGGAAATGCCTTTATGGAAAGTATTGGTGGCGGTCGCTACTACAATATTTTCGAGCTAGATAATTTTGCAGATGTTGAACCTGAAGTAAGAGAATGGGCCGCGGATAGCGAAGGAAATACCTATACGTATACCGATGCAATTGTCATCAATAGTTTACCGCAAAAGATAATTGCCGATTTCTATTTGAAATTCAATAAACCTGTTAGTCCAACCAAAATTTTCAACTCACTTGAAAAGGCTGTTAAGTGGACTTTTGATCAGAAAAAATTGAGAGAAGAATCAGACAAAAACGAATGAATCCGAGTTCGCTTTAATCATTTCAAGTGTTTCACGAATCTCATTAAGATCGAAAGAAGTAACGAGCTTCATTCGGTGCTCTTTAAAGTGCGCAATTCCTTTAAAGTAATTGGTGTAGTGACGTTTCATCTCGGCCACACCAAGTGTTTCTCCTTTCCATTTTACGCTCATTTCTAAGTGACGCATCGCAGCATTAACTCTATCAGCGACTGAAGGCTTTGCTAAGTGTTCACCTGTCTTAACGAAGTGTTTAATCTCATTGAAAATCCATGGATAACCAATGCTCGCACGACCGATCATCACACCATCAACTCCGTATTTGTTTTTGTATGCAAGTGCTTTTTCTGGAGAATCGATGTCCCCATTTCCAAAAACGGGAATCTTCATTCTTGAATTATTCTTAACATCAGCGATCAGACTCCAATCGGCCTCGCCCTTGTACATCTGCTTGCGCGTTCTTCCGTGAATTGAAATGGCTTCGATTCCCACATCCTGTAATCGCTCCGCAACTTCTACAATGTGTTTTGAATTTTCATCCCAGCCTAAGCGTGTTTTTACCGTCACTGGTAATTTGGTTGACTTAACAATTTCTTTTGTCATTTCAACCATTTTAGGAATATCCTGCAGAATTCCAGCACCAGCACCTTTGCACGCTACTTTTTTCACAGGACAACCATAATTAATGTCGATGATATCCGGATTTGTTTGTTCCGTAATTTCCGTCGCTTGCTTCATACTTTCGATATCGTAACCAAAAATCTGAATACCAATTGGACGTTCGTATTCGAAAATATCCAGTTTCTGAACACTTTTCGCCGCATCACGAATCAATCCCTCAGAGGAAATAAACTCCGTATACATCAAATCAGCACCATTCTCCTTGCACAACGCACGAAACGGTGGATCACTCACATCTTCCATTGGAGCGAGCAATAATGGGAAATCCCCTAAATCAATGTCTCTAATCTTCGCCATTCGACTGCAAAGATACAGTGTTTTGAATGATTTGAAAACAACTTAGTTACAAAGGAAAAATTAAGGCCATCGAGATGAACTTTTTGACATCTTCAATTATCTTTGCGGAATGCAACAAAAAGAAGACAACCTGAAGGACATTATTTCTCACGCGAAGGAATATGGATTTGTATTTCCATCATCTGAAATCTATGATGGATTAGCTGCTACCTACGACTACGGTCAACTTGGAGCAGAATTAAAAAACAATATCAAATCGTATTGGTGGAAATCTATGGTTCAAATGCACGAAAACATTGTTGGAATTGACTCAGCAATTTTCATGCACCCAACTACATGGAAAGCTTCAGGTCACGTTGATGCCTTTAACGATCCGTTGATTGACAACAAAGATTCGAAAAAGCGTTACCGTGCGGATGTCTTAATTGAAGAGCACATTGAAAAGATTCGTCAGAAAATCCAAAAAGAAGTTGCAAAAGGAAGAAAGCGTTTTGGCGATGATTTCAATGAAGCTGAGTTTTTAGCTACAAATCCAAACGTGAAACGTAATCAAGCGAAAATTGATTTGATTGAGGATCGCATGCGTGAAACATTGGAGAATAACGATCTTGAAGGAGTCTACAACTTAATCGTTGATTTAGAAATTGCTTGTCCAATTTCAGGTTCTAAAAACTGGACAGAAGTTCGTCAGTTTAACTTGATGTTCTCTACAGAATTAGGATCAGTTGCTGGAGATGCAGCAACCATTTATTTACGTCCAGAAACTGCTCAGGGGATTTTCGTGAATTTCTTAAATGTTCAGAAAACAGGTCGTATGAAAATTCCGTTTGGAATTGCACAAATTGGTAAAGCCTTCAGAAATGAGATTGTTGCTCGTCAGTTTATTTTCAGAATGCGTGAGTTCGAACAAATGGAGATGCAATTCTTCGTTCGACCAGGTGAAGAAATGAAATGGTATGAATACTGGAAAGAGGAACGTATCAAGTGGCATAAAGCATTAAATCTTGGAGAAGACAATTATCGTTTCCACGACCATATCAAATTGGCTCACTACGCAAATGCAGCAGCTGATATTGAATTCAACTTCCCAATGGGATTCAAAGAGTTAGAAGGAATTCACTCAAGAACTGATTTTGATTTGAAACAGCACGAAGAGTTTTCAGGAAAGAAACTTCAATATTTCGATCCAGAAATCAATAAGAACTATGTCCCATACGTAATTGAAACTTCAATCGGATTGGACAGAATGTTCTTGGCCGTACTGAGTACATCGTACAAAAATGAAATATTGGAAGATGGTTCAGAACGTTCAGTTTTATCTCTTCCTCCAGCATTGGCTCCATACAAAGTTGCTGTAATGCCATTGACAAAGAAAGATGGACTTCCTGAGAAAGCACGCGAGGTAATGGATCAATTGAAATTGGATTTCAACTGTGTATACGACGAAAAAGATTCTCCAGGAAAACGTTACAGACGTCAAGATGCGATCGGAACTCCATTTTCAATTATGGTAGATCACCAAACAATGGAGGACAACACAGTTACTATTCGTGATCGCGATACAATGGAACAAATCCGTGTGAGTATTCCAGAGTTGAACGCTTTAATCGACGAGAAAGTAAACTTCAAGCACTTATTAAGAGGATAATTACTTCTTCTTATTGGCGTGAGAATACTTTGAATTCTTCATTCCTAAATCAAGGATAGCAAACACAATTAACGCTACCCAAGGAGCACCGTGCATAACCAAATCGAACCAATCGATTGCTGGCATCGGACGACCGTGGTACAAATTCATGATTTGTTTCCAAATATGCGGATGTGGAGTAAATGGAGCCAATCCTAAGGTTAACGAGGCGATAAGCGCCATTTGAAGACGTTGAGTCATTTTATTTTTCTGATTTAAAAGGTTGTACTACCTGACCAAGGAATGATTCAGGATAATTCTCATCTTCTTCGAAACCAAGCTCTATATCTCGTCCACTTGAAGGAACGTAAGCTGTTTTGAAGATGTAATCCCATAAGCTCAATGAAATTCCAAAATTCATTCCGTAAGGATGACTCTGTGGTAATTTCTTTGAGTGATGCCAAATGTGCATTTTAGGATTGTTAAATAAATATTTTAGTGGACCATAATCCCAGCCCAAGTTGGCGTGATTTAAATGGCCAATTAGAACGGTCAGTGTATATACGATAAAAGCATTTTCGAGCGTAAATCCAAAAATCATGGACAGCGTAATGTACTTCACTGATTGATAAGCAAAAGTCTCCAGAAAATGATATCTCAGATGTGCCGCAAAGCCCATTTCCTTTACTGAGTGATGTACTTTATGGAATTTCCACAGGAATGGAACTCGGTGCAACATAACATGCACACTCCACTGAACAAAATCAGCAATAAAGAAGAATATCAATAGTTCCCACCCCCAAGGCAAACCAGAAAGATCAATTAAGTGACCACCTTCATATCCAAGAGGAGCCAACATATCTTTTAAAGCGCGCACAGTAACCGATGAGAGTGCAGCATAAATCAATAAATTGAAGATATAGAAATTGAAGAACATGTAAAATGCATCCAACCAAAAGTCTTTTCTGAAAACTGCTTGCTTTTTCCTCCAAGGCATAATTACTTCAAGCCCCCATATAGCGAGTGAAATAAAAATTAAGAAGTAAAACATGTTTACTCCATTTTCGGGGAAAGGAGTTGTCACCGTCTTCCAGAGAAAACGACCGATACTGGTATAAGCATTAATGAATGTATCCCAATAACTAGTCGACATACGGAATCATTTTTGTCCAAGGTCCACCATTGTATGTTTCAATTCCTGCAGCCTTCAGTCGTGTCTTTGCACCACCTGATCGCATTCCGGAAGCACAAACACAAATAATTGGTACCTGGAGGGATTTTATTGTGTCAATTTTACCTCCAAGCTTTCCAAGTGGAATATTTTCAGATCCTGGAATTGCTCCCATTTCGTATTCATGAGGCTCCCTAACGTCAATAATTACAGCGCCATTATCAAGCAGGGCCTTAAAATCTGTTTTCTTAAAAAGCTTTCCAAACATTCGTACAGTTTTGATCAAAGTTATGGAGAAGCGAGAAAAGACCGTGTAACTTTGGTCACAAAAAAAACCGAACTTTCGTTCGGTTTCCTTTTTAGTTTTCGTTCTGTCCAGTCGGGGTTATATTCGCAGGCGTTTGTCCACTTGCTTGCTGATCAATACCATCTTGAACAGACTGTGGAATATTATTCATATAATTCTGTTGTGCGTTATTTACTGGCGTACATCCTTTAAACATGGCGTTGCTGGCTGGCTGACCGTACAATTCTGGTTGGATATACTTTCCAGCTCTTTCACCTGTTTTATCCACAACATCTGTAGTCATCTGTGGATTTTGTTGAAGATATAAATCATTTCTATCTGCATAAACCACCCAAGAAACTTTAGAATTCGGTGCCCCTCCAACTTGGAAAGTGTTTCCTTGAATTTCCGTCATGACATAAGGTTGTTGAGGAGATCCAACCGGGGTTAATTGGTAACTAAAGTTGACATTAATATCTTGGAAATAATCAGGCAACTGAACAACAGCTTCACCGTTTGCATCCAATTCGACCATACCACGGTACATGTTTAGAACTTCATTCGATTCAACAGAGAAGTGACGTAGCATTTTATTTTCTGGATCAGACGGGTGATCAATCAAGAATGTTTTTGTTCCAGTGGCTCCAAAATTTCCTTGAGAGAAAACTCCGTAAAAATTACCCGTTCCTACAACTCCTATACCCCAACCAGCGGCTGGTGTACTTTGTCCGTTTACACCAACATGATCCGCAATATCAGTTCCAGTGTATGAAAAATCTGCAACATTAATTAATCCAGTTATTGCATTATTTTGGTTCTGACCTACAATTACCGATCCTTGACCATTATGTACCGAAAAAATAGCTGGTTCAGTATTATTAACACCATTCACATCAAACTCGGCGTTTCTTCCAGTATTACCATAGTGATTTAAAATAATTCCATGGCCATTTCCATGCTGCTCTCCTCCGAGAACTGCTCCATTAACAGTAGTTCCCACTGTAGGTGTGGCTGTTCGTACCAACCCCATATAAGCATATATATCTCCTCCAGCTGTAGGCGTAGTTACGTTATTCACTCCAATAACATTTACTCCTACTCCGTCTTGAACATCCAGATCAATATAATTACCTATACCACCGGCACTTGTCAGCAAGTCAATTGTACCCACCGCATTTGATTGAATTACATTGAATAGTGCATTACCATTTGCAGCGTCATTGTAAATTCCAAGTCCCGTTCCAGTTTGAAAATTTGTTATCCCATTTCCAGATCCAGCATGATCAATATAAATTCCAGGATTCGCATTTGCCGCGTTTGACATACTTACAAAGTGTCCTAAACCAAGACCTGGCATGCCGAGGTAGGTACCAATTGAAGTATTGGGAGATGATGCATTCATATCAATCTGAAGACCAATACCAGTACCTAGTTGAACAAACTGTGCAATAGGCATTGTATTACCTGTGTTAAGTGTTTGCACATTCATTGATCGTCCGAGTCCGCTATTTTTAATCCATAAAGCAGAACTATTGTTCGTTGTAACGTTATGCGAAACTTCTATACTGTTTCCTGTCGTTTCTGTTTGAACAACATCCAGTTTACTGTCAGGAGCAGCTTCTGAAATTCCGACATTTTGAGATAATACAACTTGTGAAAACAGTAGGATACTTGTAGTAGCAATTAAACTTTTCATAAAATTAATTTAGTGTTCAGGAAGCTTTCAAAAAGTGAATAGTTAACCGAGAAAATCGAATTTAACCTTCAAATTTCGTCTGTTTCCAGCACAAAACTACTTTAAATGATTGATATTTAACACTATTATGTGCTAAAAAATGAAATTTTATTGCTTTTTTTCTTCGCTTAACCACATTCTGTAAGCGACTAACAAGGGAATTCCAACGATGAATGCAAAGGCGATTAGCCAGCCTTTAGTTGTAAGGTAAAACGACTTAACATACGTCATATCAGCAGGATCATACCCCATTCCGATAAAATAAGAAAGACTTAATCGAGTGTCTATTTCATACGATCGATGCGGCTCTTCATAAATGATTACACCATCAAAAAGATTGATTGGAAACAAAAAGAAAATGCACAATAGAACCAAGAACATACTTAGAAATATCAATATTGGTCTTTTACTCCTCTGCTCCATTATAGCTTGTGTTATTTGTTTGAGACAAAGTTACTCTTAATTTTACAAGCAATGAACAAGACGATTGCATATCTATGTAGCTCTGTGAGTTGGGGTGGACTCGAAATGAATCACCTTAGAAATGCAGCTTGGATGCATTCACGAGGACACAAAATTCTAATACTTGGTGTAGCAGATAGCCCTTACTTAAATCGAGCTGAAGAAATGGGACTACCATTTAAATTCATTCAAACTTTCAAAAAGTATTACGATTTCAAAGCAGCTAAGAACATCCAACGTGTATTAGAAGAAGAGCATATTTCCCATTTACTCATAAGAGATACGCGTGATATGAGTATGGCAGCAATCCTCAAAAGAAAAATGGGAGATGCACTTACAACTGCTTATTTCATGGAAATGCAATTGGGAGTAAAAAAGAAAGGAATTGGTCATACCATTCGATTCAAATACATCGATATTTGGTCGTGCCCGCTAACTTGGTTAAAATACCAGGTAGAAGAAATGACCAACTTTAAAAACACATTAGTTGAAATTCCTTCTGGTGTTGAGCTTGAAAATTTTTCTTTGTCTCCTTCAAAAAGTGAGGCGAGATCAATACTCAATATTCCAGAAAACGATATTGTATTTGGACTCATAGGTCGATTTGATCCACAAAAAGGTCAAACTCTCTTGATCCAAGCAATGGAAAAAGCGAAAAATAAAAATTTCAAAGTTCTGCTTTTGGGCGAACCTACCAAGGGAGAAGAAGGTCCTTATCTTGATGAACTCAATCAATTCATTCAAGAACATTCTGATCGAGTTCTTGTACGACCATTCCGTAAAGATATTATCACTTTTTACGCAGCAATTGATTGGCTCGTAATGGCAACAAAAGCCGAAACGGTTGGTATGGTTACCATCGAAGCTTTAGCTACAGGGAAACCCGTTTTAGGTTCAAATGCCGGAGGGACTCCTGATATTATTCAACAGGATCAAGGCGGTGTTTTATTCGAAAGTATGGATGCCGATGATCTAGCTCAAAAAATCGACTTTATAATAGATAATAAAGTTTCATTTGATGTAGAAAAATTGAAGAAACTCGTCCAGAAGTTCGATCATAATTCAGTTTGCGAATCCGTGGAAAAAGTTCTGAAATTGAATCGACCAACGTAATTCATACGATTCCAATTTTTTTCTCGTTACTTTAGTTGCTCGATGAACTTATACTCAAACAAACAGAAATGGAAGATTGTCCTTTTGATCTTTGCCCTAGTTCTAGTTGGGGCCTCGTTGTTTGTTTCTAATAGTATCGTTAGTCGAGTTGGAGAACGTGAGCGTGAAAGAGCTCAACAATGGGCTGATGCCATCAAGAAAAAAATCGAATTAGTTCAATTAACGGACAATACCTTTACGCAGCTTCGTGACAAAGAACGCGAAAAGATGGAGTTGTGGATTGAAGCAACGAAAGAAGTATCTAAGTCAGCCAGCTTGTCTATTCAGCATAATTACGATTTTCCTCTTTCAATTATCGAAGGAAATAAAGATATTCCGGTAATTGTCCTTGATGACATGGGTAACTTTTCAAGTTCCAGAAATCTCGATTTTGACACCAGCGATATTGCAAAAATCTATCCTGAGCTTGGGAAAAAAGAACTAATTCATCGATACGAAGATTCTCTTATTGAACTTTCTAAAATTTGGGAACAAAAGAATCCATCATTCACAGTGGAAATCTTTGAAGACTTCTTCATGAAGTACATTTATTCTGATTCTAGGGAGATAGTTCGCTTGGAAGCCGAAAGAGATTCTTTGATTCAGTCGTTTAATGAAGATTTGATCAACAATGATGGTTTAGTTCCTGTATTACTCGTTGATGGTAAGACAAATCAAGTACTCGGAACTAATATCCCAGATTTAGAGTCGAGCTACAGTTCAGTTGATGAATTGATCGCCGAAATGGAAATTACTAACGAACCAATTCTTCTGAATTACTCAAAAAATGAAACAAACGTTCTCTATTACGACGACAGTCCAGAATTAAAGCAACTTCAGTTTTTCCCATACATTCAATTCTTAGTAATCGGTCTTTTTGCATTTATTGGTTACCTCATCTTCAGTACGTTCAGAAAGGCTGAACAAAATCAAGTCTGGGCTGGAATGGCTAAAGAAACGGCCCATCAATTGGGAACTCCCCTTTCATCGTTGATGGCATGGATTCAATTATTAGAATCTCAAGGAGCTGATCCAATGGCGACAAAAGAAATGCAAAAGGATGTCGATCGCCTTGAAAAAGTTACTGATCGCTTCTCAAAGATTGGATCGGGAGCTGTACTTTCCGAAGGGAACATTTCAAAAACAGTTGAGAACGTTGTTACCTATTTACGACCAAGAATTTCGAACAAAGTTGAATTCACATTCGAAAGTCCACAAGAAATAATTGCTCAACACAATGCTTCCTTGCTCGAATGGGTAATTGAAAACATCTGTAAAAACGCCGTTGATGCGATGGAAGGAGTTGGTTCGCTTGATATTCAAATCCAACAAGTTCCTGAATGGGTTCACATAGACATCAAGGATACAGGTAAAGGAATTCCGCCGAGTCAGTTAAAAACGATTTTCCGTCCAGGTTTTTCGACTAAAAAACGCGGTTGGGGACTTGGTCTTTCTCTTGTTAAGCGCATCGTTGAAGAATACCACAAAGGAAAAGTCTTCGTGTTGGAATCGCACGTAGATCAAGGGACTACTTTCCGAATTAGCCTTCCTCTATAATCCTTGGAAATCTGCTTGTCGCATCGACACAAACGATTTAATGATCGTCTCACCAATCCCTGGCACTTCAACATGGATCAAATATATTCCTGATGCCACTGGAATTTCTTTATGGTTGACCAATCTCCAATCGATATACGTAATCGGGCTATCTTTCTTGAATGTATTGATCAACTTTCCACTGGTATTGAAAATTCTGATCGTACATTTTTCCGGTAGATTCGTAATTCTTACACGCGTATCCAATCGATTTGATTCATATTTCGAATAAGCATAATATGGATTTGGAACTACTTTGATTAAATCTAATACCTCAGCTAAACGATCAGCACTACCTGTTTCTGTGCTCACGTCATCCATGTTCCACGAATACATTGGTCGACCATTGTTCTTCCCAGTCGCCGTGTAATTCTTGTGTTCTTTGTTCACTCGAATTTTAATTGTTACATCTGTTGGAAGGTTGTTTGGGTCAATATCATAACCTGGAGCAGCCAAAGGATAGGAAATCCAACCAATGTTTCTGTAAAAATTTGTTCGTTTTGACGTTAAATTCGCTGAAAGTAAATCTTCCAATTGAAGTTTGATGAAATTCGTAGCATCATTATCTCCTTGCCATGGTATGTACGCAGGATAGTTATTTGCCCCAATTACTCCGTTCTTCAAAGCAATTTCTTCTGAAAAAAGATAAATAGGATGCATACCCCCCATCAATGGCGTCCCAACTCCGTCACTTACCCGGTCTGTCGGATTCCAGATCAAATCAGAACCATTTTCTCCTCCTAGGAACGAATTTTCTCCGAACATAATATACAATCTAGCACCTGACTCCACATCTATCGCATAACCTGGGAACCATCCCATTCCCATCGTTCCTGAACCATCTGGATTTCCATTTTTATCAACACTTGGAGTTTGTCTAAACTCACCAAGCTCAGCTCCACCAACAGTTAAATTAGGTTCTCGGCCTAATTCAATCACAGGACATCTAGTCCATTTGGATTTATCGCTCGTAATAACAATATCAACACTTGGTAAGAAAGCAATGGCTGATGCTTTTCTTGCAGCCCCATTAATGTAATCATTATACCCAATTGGCATATAGTCTTCTTCAAAACCAACTAGTTTATGCGGAGCAATTGTACCTCCTAAAATATTTGCAAATACTTTATCATCATCCGCACCGGAAACTACCTCGTAAAAGCAAGGGTTACCCCAATCAGGTAATGAAGGATTGCAGTCGTCAGGAAAACTTGGACCATCTGCTCCTGAACGAATCCAATTTGTAGGGTAAAAATTATCAGAATCCGCTACTCCACTCAACCATCTTTTCGAACTATCTGCAAATGAAATTGATGCCTCAATAAAATTTGTAGAGTAAGCTATTGGACCTGTTTCGTTTGAAGTCTCTGGGATAAAATGTTTGATTTGATTAATCTGCACTGAAACTCCCCACTCAGGAATAATCTGCTCATTATTTCGATTGATTGAAAACTCCGAATGAACAGAATCGAGTAATGCTCCACCTTCACTTGAATAGCGATAAATCACCCATTTTGCTGTGTCAGCTGCATTTCCAAACTGAGTATTGTAGTCAACAAATTTGAGCTCGTAAAATCCATCAGCGACATTGAGTGGGTCCACTACTTTGATATTGATTGGACCACGACCGTACTCATAAGTTGGTCGATCGATCTTTCCTGTTGCTATTATTTGATCAATAGAAGCCTGAGTTAACTCGAGTGAACGATTTCCATTTCCATAACCATCTTCGCGCGTAATTCTTGGTGAAGAACCGTATTCAATCTTTGAGATTGTTCCACCTTCCTCTGGTGAAGGACTATGCGGCATAGCTTCAATTACTCTTACTTCGCCAACAGCTGCTTTTCTACTAGCGATATAGATTTTTTTCTGACCGTCTAATGCACTTGGGTCATTCGGATCGTAATTTTTGTAGTTGTTGTAAGCATAAGCAATCGCCATGAAGTAATAATTTCGGAAATTCACCAATCGCTTATCACCTTGCGCAAACAAATCCTCTGTCACTCTAAAACTGTGACGAATTCCTTTGTTTTCACCATCCACCATTTCAGTTGGAATACTAGCTCCAAGTCCGTCATCAAATTCAAAATTGATGATGCGATCGATATCGTCTTCAATATCACATTGTGCTACTAAACGAGCCTGGGTATTATCTCCCAATTCCGAAACAGAAACATCTTTCGATTTTAATTGGAAAATTTGATATCCTTGAAAGCGATAATTTTTGTCTACTGAATCGATACTGATAAAAGGATCAAACTCAACATACTCTTCTCGGTAATTATTCGAATTGATCGGATTACTAAGTGTAAGAATCAACTCATTTTCTAATTCTTGAACATCCATTTCAGGTGCATGTGGAGCATCCAACACCTTAAAACAGTTTTCAAATAGCGCCTGTGCCTTGTCATCTGCTCTTCTCAACGTCTCCACAGCTGCAAATGCATCTCCACCTGTGGCTCTTGCCCAAACAACTCCAACTGTAATATTGTTCACTGAACCGGGCTTCAAGACAAAAGGTCCTGCCGACTGCACAAAACGTCTGTCGTAAGGTGGATTTCCGGCACTTTGTTCTGTCCATGCTGGTTGTGGGACTCCTCCTGTACCCCATCCAAGAGGATCTGTATCCCCAGGGAACATAAATTCACATGGAACTGCTGTATTTGCATCAGGATCAGAAATGTGTCCAGAACCTCCATAATAAAACGGAGTTCCATCTTTCCAAAATCCGCGTAAATAATTGTAGTAATCCGCAGCAGCAATTGGATCTGTTTGGTTAATATTTCCTTGACCAGTATTACTGTAGTAAAGGAATCTTCTCATTCCGAAACGTTCATTATCTACGATTGAATCACCATATCCAATTCCGTTTAAGGCTTCATCGGGACCAATACCGTAAGCATTATCAATCCCGTCATTATCTTGATAAGGCCCTTCAAAAAAGTCGACTCCTACAGCTGGTGGATTTTCACCATAACCTTTGAAACCACTGTTATCGCCATCGAAATTATCTCCGTTGTAGTAGTATGCAAGTCCTCGATTTACGTCACAGCCAACATAATCATCAAAAGGATCCCCGAGTGCTCCATCTGTGAAATAACCAAAGTACGTATTGAATAATGTTTGTGTTCCGCGATTAATTAGCTCATAATTATAGAACGTCATATTATTCACCTCATCGTTTGAAGCGAATGCAAATGCCTGAGCGCGAATTTCCATTCCAATTGGATCTGCACCTGTTTCGGTGTGAATATTTCCTTTATCGTTCATTACCCACCAGTAATTGATATCCCCATACAGAGAAACATCGCGATCTATTTTACATTCTTTAGTCTTGTTGATATCATGCCAAGGATAATCTCCATCTTCCCAGCGATACTCCCCATCACCATTTCGATCGTAAAAAGGAGCTAGATAATAATCTTGACCTAAAGAAACATCCCCATGAGCTGGCCATTCTTTGATAATATCTGGAATTTTATATCCAGGATAAAGCTGACTTTGCGTGTTTGTTCCGTTTTCAGCATCTTGCTCTCCAGCGGTGTACCATGCATCAAATTCACGAATTTCGTCCTGTGCCGTGATGAAATGCTTATCGTATTTCTTACAATTGGCATAATCTGTTTCTGCAAATCCATTTGAAAGCGGACCAGTCCAATAATCCTGACCATTTCTATATCGAAGTGCTGCCAATTTTAGTTGATTATTCACATCAGTCCCTCCTAACCACAGTGCTGAAGTAAACAACGCCATTATTCCAGAGTTTTTTGGAACCTCGTACTGCGCATAGTTCTGCCCAGGCACTTGCCATAAGTTCCCTGCTGTGTGAATCATTGCACTTACATTGTTTAAATCCATGTAAGTTGTAGTCAATGGAGGCGTACACCCAGCCGACTTCTCGATTCCAGTATTTTGAATTTTCTGTCCTTTGTAAGGTTGAGCAAATAAAATACTCGACATTACCGTAACGACGATAAGCAACAATATTTTCATAACAATAGTATGTAACCGAAAATTACACTTTTTTAGTAGTTCTCACGCGATGTCATAATCCAAAAGATGTTCAATTATACACATCTAATCAATCACTTACTTGGCAATTCTTCCACAAATCGAACAAGTAACTTGGTGATATCGTCGTATTCTTTAAAGCTTAACTCCTCGTATAGATCGAAGACATCGTGGTAGTTTTTATTAGGTCCCATAGTGTAAATAAAGAAAGCTGGGACTCCTGCCTCGGTAAACCAGTAGTGATCAGAATTGGCTGCTGGGCCTCGCTTTTTGATTTTTTTAAGTAATTGATCCTCTTCATTTATTTTGTTCAATAAGTTGAATTCGTTCTCAAAAAGTGTTGCATTCACAGCTGTAATTCCATCTTCACCGGACCCCATAATGTCCAGATTCACTACGAAGCGAATTTTTTCAAGTTTCAACCAAGGATTTTCAACAAAAAATTTCGATCCAAGCAATCCAGCTTCTTCACCAGAGAAAGCAATGAACATAATGTTGTAATCGACTGGATTTTCTTTAAAGTATTTTGCCATGGAAATCAACATTGCCGTTCCAGAAGCATTGTCGTTTGCTCCTGGGAAATAAGTGTCATCTCCCATTCGTCCAAGGTGATCGTAATGCGCACTAAAAACAACTGTCTTTCCACATTTTTTCTTACCCGGAAGATAGGCGATTACATTTTGTGTGGAATAGTTTTCCTTGAGATCAGCTTCGATATCAATTTTGAAAGTTTCATCTGATTTGTAGATCGAATCTTGTACGTATATCAGTGGGAACTTCAACTGCTTTCGCCCGACTGACCACGTAAATTTGGAATCAATCACTTCGATAGTTGGAACGATATCCGCAAGCATCTCTGAAAAACCTCTTATCTTTTTTAACGAATCACCCGATAAATGAGCAGTATTTAAAAGAATTGCATTTTTCTCGCCGCTTTGTAGCTGAGCAAGAGTCGAACTCAAGTAACCTTCATCAATTCCATCACCAAGGACCAATTTTTCACCTTTGAGAATTGCTGGATTCAATTCAATTTGTCCACCAGCGGAAGAAGGGTCAATCATAAAGTGGACTCCAGGCTTCAATTTTTTGTCGCCCAAAACGACATCCATCTTACCGGGAAAAGTATTGACTTGATCAATTAAATATGACTGAAAATAATCGTGTTTTTTGTAAGGTTTAATTCCGATTTTCTCAAATTCTTGCTTTAAAAATTCAGCTGCAATTGAATCACCTTTTTGATAATATCCTCTACCATGAAATTCTGGAGAGCAAAGAGTTTCTGTTATTCTACGTACTTCTTCAATCTGCGCCCATGTACTGAACGAAGCAAACCATACTAGAAACAACAGAAATTTACGCATAACGTCTTTTTAACACGATGATAAACTCTTGAACCGCTTCTTCTTCCGGATCCCATTCGTTTTCGGAAGCAATTATATCGATTTTTGATGAAGCAGCTTCCATTGAATCGTATGTATCCAACGACTTGATAGCATCACCAAATTTCTCGCTTGAACCATCAAACAATTCGTTGATAAATCTCAAGCGATCATTCAATCCAAATGCACCAATAAGCGAGTTAATTTTTACTACAGAAAAATGATCCAACGCATCACTTGGAATGCGAACAGTGTTAACAAAACCACTAACATTTTCAGTTACTGGAGTTGGTTCCTCGATTGGTAATGACTCTTCAACTTCCTCGATGATATTTTGAGGTTCAACAGTTTCAATTACTTCTTCGATAACATCTTCCCGAACGATTTCTTCAACTACTTCAGCAGCTTCAACTTCTGCAATTTCAATAATTGGCTCTTCTGGAGCATTTTGAATGTCTTCATTATCTTCGTTTCCAAACAACTCGAAATCAAATCCACCTTCTTCAACCGATTCCACAGGAGCAGAAACCGGTTCTTCCTTCACCTCTTCTTCAACTTCAACAATTTTCTCTTCAACTGGCATATCGGAAGCACCTACTTTTTTCTTTTCGTAAGCTTTGTAACGCAGAATTATACTTCTTTCATGAATTTCTCTTGTCAACCTTTCTAAATCTGAAAGCTCATCAATTTGTAATTCACCATTTTCAAGTTTCTGGATCAATTTCTGGATCTCCGTCAACTTCGTTTTATAATTCTGTAATGCGTCCATTTTTGTTGTTCTATTTTTTCAACATTCGTTACGAGTTTCTAACGAAGCTCAAAATTTAATCTGCAATTTAGCGATTTTCGTTACCAAAGTTAGTCAAGACTTCTCCCGAATCTTATTCAACTTAAAGGAGTTGTCTTCTACTACCTGTTGAAAACCCAAAATACGAGCGAACGACATGTTTTTAGAGCATTTTCCAGAAGAAGGCAGACCTCATGGTTGGATAGAAGTGATCTGTGGATCGATGTTTTCAGGTAAAACTGAAGAACTTATCCGTCGATTGAGAAGGGCTGAATTTGCGAATCAGGAATTGTTGTTGGTAAAACCTAAAATCGACAATCGCTACCACGAAAAACATGTTGTAAGTCACCAAGGAACTAGTTTCGAAGCCATTTGTGTCGATTCTTCCGAGGACATTCTTAAAATTTGGAAAAAACAACGCGTAGTAGCCATCGACGAAGCGCAGTTCTTTGATGATGGGGTTATCGATGTTTGTAATCACCTTGCCGGAAATGGAGTCCGTGTAATGTTAGCCGGGCTGGATATGGATTTCAAAGGAGTTCCTTTTGGTCCAATGCCAAAATTGTTAGCGATAGCAGAATACGTCACTAAAGTGCATGCCATTTGCGTATCTTGTGGTAACTTAGCTCAGTTTTCACATAGGACGGTCGATCATCAAGATCAAGTTTTGGTGGGTGCAGTTGACGAATACAAACCTCTCTGCCGATCGTGCTACAATAAAATAGCGCGTTGAAGTTAGACTACACGTTTGATAAAATAGCAAGAGTTCTGGGTTATTCGGATAGTAATTCGAATCAAGCCATCTATTCCGTAGCATACGATTCACGAAAAATTGTTGCAGGAGAACATGTTCTATTTTTTGCATTGATTGGATCTTTTCGAGATGGACATGAATTCGTTGCTGAAGCCTATTCGAAAGGAGTTCGTCATTTTGTTGTTTCTAAAACAATTGAAGCATGTACTTATCCAGATGCTCATTTTATCCGAGTAGAAGACACGCTTAATGCACTCGAAAAGTTGGCGATTTATCACAGAAAATCGTTTACAAAACCTGTTATTGGTATCACCGGAAGTTACGGTAAAACAACTGTCAAAGAATGGTTAAGCAATCTGTTGATGTCCAAATTCAATGTTGTTCGATCTCCAAAAAGTTACAATTCACGACTTGGAGTTGCACTTTCAGTTTTGGAATTATACGAAGGAGCAGATCTTGCAATAATAGAAGCAGGAATTTCGAAAGCTGGGGATATGGAACATCTTCAAAAAATGATTCAGCCGACGCACGGAATTCTTACAACAATAGGGAAAACAGACAAGATTAACTTCAGTTCTGAGGAAGAACATATTGCAGAAAGACTATTCCTTTTTAAAGATGCAGCGACTTTTTTGTATCCAAGTGATATTGAATTAAAAGCAGAGAAAGGCGTTCCAGTTGACGCAGCCGTTAATTTGGACTTATTAGACCATTTCAACACGGTTGATTCCAAACAGCGACAAAATCTATCTTTAGCAATAGAGATGGCCCAGAAAATGGGAGTTTCCAAGGAACAACTTCTTGATGAAATTTCTAAGTTGAGACCATTGTCGTTGCGACTTGAAGTTTTTGACGGGAAAAACAATTGCACAATCATCAATGATGCGTACCATCTAGATTTAGACTCTTTGCACTACGCACTCGAATATCAACTAGCACATTCCGACAATAAAAAGCGCATAGTTGTTATTGGACTTACGAATCCAGATGAAAAACTGGAGACAGAAATTCGCTCAATTGCAAAAGAATTTGAATTAGAAAAACTGATTTTCCATTATCCAGGGGATGCATTCGACTTTTCTCACGCCAATGCATGCATTCTTTTCAAAGGAACGCGAGATGCACGATCTGAATTTTTAGCGCATGAATATCGTGAACACCGTCATCAGACATATTTAGAAATTAACCAAACTGCCATTCGCAAAAACATTGAAGCCTATATCAGCAATTTGAATGATGAAACGAAGTTGTTGTGCATGATCAAAGCGTCATCATACGGTTCGAATGCCAAGAAAATGAGTACGTTCTTGGAAGATATGGGTGCTGATTATCTTGGTGTTGCCTATCCACATGAAGGAGTTGAATTACGTGAAAATGGAATAACATTACCGATTTTGGTGATGAACAGTCAGCCAGCAGATTTCGATACGTGCATCTGGAATCGACTTGAACCTGCAATCTTCTCTTTGGAACAACTAGATAGTTTTATTGGAACACTCATCGCTCATAATCAACAAGATTATCCGATTCATATAAAATTGGAAACAGGGATGAATCGACTAGGATTTCTACCAGATCAAATTGAAAAATTAATTCGAACAGTCGCTAGTCAACCTGAAGTCCGTGTGCAATCAATCTATTCTCATTTAGCGGACTCGGATAATATTGATTCCGATTATACCCGTCAACAAATCGCCACTTTTAAGCAAAACAGTGATCGAATTGTAAATGCTTTGCCTTACCCTGTTTTAAGACATATTTTGAATTCAGAAGGAATACTAAACTATCCAGAAGGTCAATTTGATATGGTTCGCATTGGAATTGGAATGTACGGAATCACAAGTAATCCCCATTGGAAAACACAACTTCGACCAGCTATTTCTTGGTGGAGTATTGTGTCCCAAGTTCGCGAAATCCAAGCAGGAGAAAGCGTTGGTTACGGAAGAACTTTTATTGCCAGTAAACCAACTAAAATTGCTGTAATTCCGGTTGGTTATGCTGATGGATATTCACGGATTTTAAGTCAAGGAAAAGGCGGTGTTTACATCCAAAATGAGTTTTGTCCAGTAGTTGGAAACGTTTGTATGGACATGATAATGGTGGATGTTTCAGCAATTGATGCCATTCCGGGTGAGCCAGTTGAAATTATTGGGCCACACCAATCCATTGAAAGCTTAGCAAATAAGATGGGTACAATTCCTTACGAAGTAATGACGCGTTTTTCAACACGGATTCATCGTGTTTTTACTGAAAAGTAACTTATTTACGAAACATCCTCGGATTCACATCACGTGTTTCATCCAGTTCGAACTTCTTCGAAAAGATAAATATTCCTCCTTTCACTTTCCCAGTTAATCTGATTTTAACACTCTCCTTTCGGGCTAAACCCATAGCCTTGAGCATCGCTCCATTTTCTAGTTCTGCATAGAATGGTGCTTCTAATTGCGTTTCGCGTTTCGCCTTCATTTTCACCTTTTTTTCGAGGTGAATTTTTCCCATATACTCACCATCAACGTAGAGATCAAGCATAGATGGTTTTACCTTAAGTGCATACCAATTTCCGTTGTATACCTTAGCTCCAGCAGTAAACCTCACTTCTTGGGCGCCAATTTTATCCAGCTTAAACTCTTCTCCCCCTCTTAATTCAGGCTGATAGAAATGACACGAAGTCAAAAACAACAGTCCAAACGCAATTAGAAACACATTTTTCATTCATTAACTTTTAAAACGTTCTGTAAATGAAACGTAGAAATGCGGAATAGTTTCAATCCCTTTGAAATAATTGAAAACTCCGTAGTGCTCATTTGGCGAGTGAATTGCATCACTATCCAAACCGAATCCCATTAAAATTGTCTTTATTCCCAGCTCTTTTTCGAACATAGAAACAATTGGAATTGATCCACCGCTTCTTACTGGAATTGGCTTTTTACCGAAAGTCTTTTCGTAAGCATCCGATGCTGCCTTATACCCATCAGAATCAATTGGAGTAACAGCAGGCTCACCACCATGATGTGGAGTAACAACAACTTTAGTTCCTTTTGGCGCAATCGACTCGAAATGATCTTTGAATAAGTTTGTAATTTCCTTCGGATCTTGATCTGGAACAAGTCGCATTGAAATCTTCGCATACGCTTTAGAAGCAATTACTGTTTTAGCTCCTTCACCTGTATATCCACCCCAAATTCCGTTAACATCTAACGTTGGGCGAATAGAACCTCTTTCCATTGTAGAGTATCCCGCTTCACCATACACATCTTCAATATCTAAAGCCTTGCAATACCCTTCTTTACTAAAAGGTGCTTTGGCCATTTCAGCTCTTTCTTCATCTGAAAGCTCTACAACTTTATCATAGAATCCAGGAATCGTAATGTGATTATTTTCATCGTGTAGTGAAGCAATCATTTTCGAAAGAATATTGATTGGATTTGCCACGCATCCACCGTAAAGTCCAGAATGTAAATCGCGATTCGGTCCTGTAACCTCAACTTCAACATAGCTCAATCCACGAAGTCCAGTTGTGATTGAAGGCACATCGTTTGCTAGCATTCCTGTATCAGAAACCAAGATTACGTCAGCTTTCAAACGCTCATGATTTTCTTTTACAAAAATTCCCAAGTTCTCGCTTCCAACTTCCTCTTCACCTTCGATCATAAATTTAACGTTACACGGAAGCTCATTTGATTTCATCATTGCTTCGAACGCTTTCACGTGCATGTACATTTGACCTTTATCGTCACAAGCTCCGCGAGCAAAAATCGCTCCTTCAGGATGAAGCTCAGTCTCTTTAATTACAGGTTCAAATGGAGGACTTGTCCATAATTCAATTGGATCTGCTGGCTGCACGTCGTAATGACCATAAACAAGTACCGTTGGTAAATCCGCCGAAATAATTTTATCCCCATAAACAATCGGGTAACCTTTTGTCTCACACACTTCTATATTCTCCGCTCCAGCCTCTTTAAGACGTTTGGCGATTTCTTCAGCCGTTTTACGAACATCACTAGCATAACTTGGATCAGCCGAAATTGATGGAATGCGTAATAAATCGAGTAATTCGTTTAAAAACTTGTCTTTATTTTCTTGAATGTATTGTTGCGTATTTTCCATTGCGATTTAACTTGTTTTTTAACAAAATTCGCAAATAATTTGAATAATCCCGAGTATTCTAAGATTTCTTCATAATTGATGCAACCAATTGTTTAGCTTTACAGTCTTACTCATACAAACTACGGAAAGTATTATGAAAAATATAGTTCTATTATTGAGTTCATTGTTATTGAGTGTTGTTGGTTTTTCTCAAGTAATAACCACTTCAAACACGTTAACTCCTGAACAACTCGTTCAAAACATCCTTCTTGGTCAAGGGGTAACTGCAACAAACGTAACGTTTAATGGTACTGCTGCAAATGCACTTGCTGTTCAACCAAACGCATTTGACTTTACAGCAACAGGATTTCCATTCACTGATGGAGTTTATTTAACAACTACTAATGCTGCTTCAGTTGCTTTTGACCCAGATTTGAATGCAATATCTACAAACACAATTACAAATGGAGCAATTCTAGAATTTGACTTTATACCGACTGGTGATTCATTGACATTTAATTACATGTTTGCATCAGCAGAGTATCCAACGTATGTGTGTTCTGGATTCAATGATGTATTTGGATTCTTTATCAGTGGTCCTGGTATAGCTGGACCTTATTCAAATGGTGCAGAAAACATCGCCTTAGTTCCAGGAACAAATGTACCAGTGGCTATTAACACTGTTAACTCAGGTGTTGCAGGTGGAGCTGGGACACCGGCCACGTGTGCTGCACAAGACCCAAACTGGACGGCAAACTCTGTTTATTACACTACAATGTATGCCAATTACTCAGGAGCTGGATATAACGGAGGTACTGTTTCTCTACCTGCTGTAGCACAATTGCAATGTGGTCAGACTTATCATATTAAAATTGCCGTTTCAAATGTAGGAGACCAAGCATTAAACTCTGGGGTATACTTAGAGGGAGACAGTTTCTCTTCGAATTCAATTGAAGTAGAGACGACTTCAGCAATTACAGGAAGTTTTACAGATACTTTATTGGCAGAAGGATGTACACAAATCACATTGAGTTTTATCAGACCTGCTGGATCAGATACAATTGCGGATACATTAGCACTTTATCCAACAGGAACTGTAGACCTTATCAACGATATTACAGGATTTCAGGATTCTATTTTCTTCCCAGTTGGAGTTGATACAGTGGCAATTGTAATTGACCCAATTGACGATGGTATTACGGAGCCGATGGAATTTTTAACAATTGGTTACTGGAATGTCACCCTCTGTGGGGACTCCATTTATGACTCGTTGAATTTATACATTGTAGATAAATATCCTCTGACCTGGGACTTACTGGATGTCACCACCCAATGTATTGCCAACCAAGATGTCGTCGAGGTCACCAATTTTGACATGTCGATACCACCTTTCTCAACCACCTGGTCATTTGGTAGTACAAACAACCCGGCAAATCTACCTCAGCATACTAATAACATTGACACTAATGTCATTTATGTAACAATAACTGATGGATGTGGAGATCTGTATTATGACTCGATGTTATACATTGCAAATCAAACATTCTCATTGGATAGCGTTACATCACTGCCAGCAACTCAATGTGGTATTGGAGGGACAGTTCAAGGACATACAAGTGGTACAACGGGTCCAGTAAATTACTCGTGGACAGGACCAACAGCACCTGGATCATCAACTTCTAACCCATGGAATAACATAGGGGCAGGATGGTATTATTTAACAGCAAGCGACAATGTTTGTTCTGATAATGATAGTGTTGAAGTAGTTGTGAGTCCAGTAGCATTCCAAATAGACTCTTTAGTACCTACTCCAACGTACGAATGTTTCACAGATGGATCTGTTACGGCATACGTGAGTGCACCTGGAGGAGGAGAAACTTACTCATGGACAAGTTCAGCGGTGAATACACCAGCAACTAGTTCAGCATCTACATGGAACAACATCACAACTGGATGGTATTACTTGACGGTTGATTATGGAACTTGTTCTGATTCTGACAGTATTTTCGTTGATGTTACGCCAAGCACTTTAACGATTGATTCTCTTGTGATGACTCCTAGTTCTGCATGTTATGACAATGGAGCTGTTGCAGGATACTATTCTGGAGCAACAGGAAGTGAGACGCTTACATGGACAAGTCCACAACCAAATCCACAGCCGGGAACAACATTCCCAACATGGAACAACTTAATGCCAGGATGGTATTACTTCACTCTAAATGAAGGAACATGTGTAGAAAATGATAGTATTGAGATTACTGTTCTTCCACAAACACTTGCAGTTGGAAATTTAACTTCACTTCCATCGAACACCTGTGTTGCGAACGGTTCAGTTCAAGGCGCAGTTGTTGGAGAAACTGGTCCTGTTGACTACCTATGGACAAGTTCGGTTTCAAACACACCAACTTCAGTAACTACAATCGACTGGAACAATGTTAATCCAGGATGGTATTACTTTGTTATTACTGAAGGAAACTGTACAGCAATTGACAGTGTAGAAGTTGGAATAGTTCCTGCTCCAATTGCTGACTTCGTACCGTCAGTGATCAGTGGATGTGTGCCACTAAATGTTAGTTTTACAAATCAAAGTTCGAATGCTTCATCTTATATGTGGGATTTCGGAAACGGAAATGTAGTTACAGTTAACTCTTCAGCTTCACAACAAGAAACATTTGATTTATCAAGCACAGTAATGCTCGTCGCTTATGATGCTGCAAATTGTGCAGATACTGCTTATGTTGACATTGAAGTAATCGGATGCGGTTGTACTGATCCAAATGCATTGAACTATAACCCACTTGCAACAATTGATGATGGTTCTTGTATCTACCCAACCCCAGTAGTTGTTGCACCTAACATCTTTACACCAAATGGTGATAATAGTAACGATGTCTACTTCTTAGATGTTCAATATGCAGAATACGTTGAATTCATCATCATGAACCGATGGGGTAACGTAATGTTCGAAGGAGAAGGAGGTACTCCGTTCCCATTCTGGGATGGAACAACGCCAAATGGTAACATGGCAGCTGATGGAACTTACTTCGTGAAGTATAAGGTTACAGGAATTAATGGAATTGAGACGGTTGAAGGACAAAACTTCGTTCAACTAGTTTCAAAGTAGTAAATAAATAGAAGAAAAAAGCGGTACTTAATTGTACCGCTTTTTTTATGCCTTCCGGCTAATATAGAAAGTTGTGATAAGGATATCTCGTCTGAAATATTTCTTTTACTTCGTTGTATAATACCCGTTTAAACTCTTCAATGTTTTGTTTATCCTGAGCTGAAATGAATACGCAATTCTTGTTGTTCAATTTTGCCATCCAGGTATTTTTTAACTCTTCAAGTGAATAGTTGTTATAGTCTTTTGGTGTTAAATCATCTTCATCGCGTTCAATATAATTGTACGCATCCACTTTATTGAAGACTACAATAGTTGGCTTTTCCGTATTATCGATCTCTGATAAAGTTTCATTTACCACATTAAAATGATCTTCAAAATTTGGATGTGAAATATCGAGAACATGAACTAACACATCTGCTTCTCTCACCTCATCTAAAGTCGACTTAAAAGATTCCACCAATTGATGAGGGAGTTTTCGGATAAATCCAACCGTATCTGACAATAAGAATGGTAGATTTTCGATCACGACTTTTCGAACCGTTGTATCCAGTGTTGCGAATAATTTGTCCTCTGCAAAAACATCGGACTTGCTCAACATATTCATGATCGTACTCTTACCAACATTGGTATATCCTACCAAAGCAACTCGAACTAACTGACCACGATTCCCTCGTTGAACAGCCATCTGCTTATCGATACTTTTTAACTTATTCTTGAGCAAAGAGATTTTCTGTTGAATAATTCGTCTATCCGTTTCAATTTGAGTTTCCCCCGGACCACGCATACCAATCCCTCCTTTTTGACGTTCAAGGTGAGTCCACATTCGTGTCAATCTAGGAAGTAAATACTGAAGCTGAGCCAATTCAACCTGTGTTTTGGCGTGAGATGTTCTTGCTCTACTTGCAAAAATGTCCAAGATCAAATTGTTTCGATCTAACACTTTTCGCTCCAAAGCTCGTTCTATATTTCTAAGTTGAGAAGGGCTCAATTCATCATCAAAAATGACCAAGTCGATATCATTCGCAACAACATACTGTTTGATTTCATCAAGCTTACCAGAACCCACATACGTTTTTGGATTCGGTAATTGCATTTTCTGCAAGAATTTAGCTTCAGTAATCGCACCAGCCGTCAATGCCAAAAACTCAAGCTCATCAATGTACTCTTCAGCTTGCGTTTCTGTTATATCTCCAGAGATTACGCCAACTAAAACGCACTTCTCTTCTACAGCATCAACTAATACGTGTTCTTCTCTCATAAATTATTTCTTCAGTGTTTCCAGATGACTGATTACAGCCTCCAATTCAACTGAGTCTTTTAAAATTCCTTCAAACGGAGGCATGCTTTTTCGTCCTTTCAGAATTACCTGACGAATTTCCTCACCATTCAATTTTGTTTCCGATAAATCAAATGCATTTGAAGCTCCCAACTTACCATCCACTCCATGGCAAGCTGCACAACTATTCAAGTACAGCAACTCTCCGTCCGCAGTATAATCAGATTCCTGCGTGACATTTGTCGGTTCACTTTCTCCTGAACAAGCCAGCAAGAAAATAGAAAAACCAGATATGATCAGACTATTTCTTAGAACCATGATCCACCTAAAGCTTCTCTAAATGGCCAAGGAATTGATACTAAAATCAATATCAATCCAATCGTATAAGAAATCAAAATTCTTCTGTGCTTATCGCGCGTACCCTTCAATTTCTTTTCAGCTTTACTACGTCCCATTGTAACTACCGCAATCGCAACAATCATCAATAAAATGTGCTCTAACCCAAAGAAACGATACATTGAAACTTTCATCCAACCTTCAACGAACTGTACTTTTGGTGAAAGGAAATAAAGTCCCAACCCAATCAGTAACTGAACATGCAACATCACCATTGCAAAAAGGTTGATCATCTTGTCTTTCTTCAAATAATTTCCAGATGATTGAGATTTCGCTGCATTGATAATCGCCGCAACCAATAATATTAAAGCCACCCATCTTAATCCAGAGTGTGCATGAAGGAGTCCGTTGTACATAATTATTCTTTTGGACAAAAATACTAAATAGTCTTCGTCTCAATCAACATTGATGAATAGAAGTCGATCCAATTTTTTAATTTCACATTATGAAAATTAGAACATTGTTTAAAGTGATTCAATTAATGACTCTCGTTTTTGTGAGTCATTTTACATTTGGACAAGTCCCACAGAATGGACTTCAAGAATCTAAGCCTCAGGCATATGTTTTGACCAATGCAACAATCGTACTTTCTCCAGGTGAAATCATCGAAAACGGAAAAATGGTCATCCAAGACGACAAGATTGTAAGTATTGGAAAGCTGATTAAGATCCCGAAAAACGCAGTTGAAATCGATTGTGATGATCAATTTATTTATCCTGCATTTATCGAGTTGAATAGTGATTTAGGAATGACGGAATTGAAGTCAAATTCAAGTTCTCGAGGACCGCAATTGGAATCCACAAAAAAGGGTGCGTTTTACTGGAATGAGTCTATTCACCCTGAAATTGATGCAGCTACTATCTATACAGACGACGCAAAAAATCGATTAAATCTGCTCAAAAGTGGATTCGGTTATGTACTTACTCATCAAAATGACGGAATTTCGAGAGGAACCGGTGTTTTAGTCGCATTAAATTCTTCTGATGAAAATGAAGCAATGACTGATTGGTGTTCAAGTGCTTTTTTCTCTTTTCAGAAAGGTGTTTCAAGACAAAGTTATCCATCTTCCCAAATGGGGTCAATCGCTTTATTACGCCAAGCATTGTACGATGGAAAATGGTATGCGGATCAAAAAAATGTAGATCGAAACTTGTCATTGGAGGCGCTCAACAAACAAACTCAGTTACCGCAGTTCTTCTTAGTAAATGATAAGTGGGAATTACTTCGAGCTCAAAAAATTGCCAATGAATTCAAATTCAAATACAACTTTTTGGGAGCTGGTGATGAATATGCTATCGTTGATGAATTGAATGAAATAAAAGCCAATGTGGTGATTCCAATCAACTTCCCTGAAGCTTATGATGTTGGGAATCCTTATGTAGCGAGACAAATTCCATTGAGCAATTTAAAGCATTGGGAATTAGCTCCAAAAAATCCAGCTATTCTCGCCCAGAACGAAATAAACTTCAGCATCACTTCTAAAGGAAATAAAACGGCGAGCGATTTCTGGAAACATATCCGAGTAGCTATTCAGAATGGACTTTCGGAAGAGGATGCACTTAAAGCATTAACGATTAATCCGGCTAACATTCTTGGAATTTCAAATTACGCCGGTTCAATTGCTGAAGGTAAAAAAGCTTCGTTTCTAATATTCGATAAGAATCCATTCACCGATGAAGGGCAGTTAATGGAGTCTTGGGTACTCGGAGAAAGAATTGTTCATTCGAAAAAACAGAAAAATGATATCGCTGGAACATACAATTTACTGATTGACCAACGTAAATTACCATTGTCCATTTCAGGTACTTGGCCTCAATTAAAAGGACAAATTATCACTAAGGTTGTGAAAATCGAGGATGATATCGCCAAAGAAGACACTGTAAAAACCCAGGTTAAAGTCCTTCTGAGCGAAAATGATATCACGCTAAACTTTGAAATGAGCGATAACATTTGGGATGGCGCAATCACACTTCGTGGTAAAGTAAATAGTAAACTTGGTGTGTTTGAAGGTGACGGGTTGCTTCCAACAGGGAAATGGATTAAATGGACAGGAGTTAAAACCGAATCTCCCAAGAAAAAATCAGTAGATAGTATAGAAGAAGGTTCAACACAATCTGATTCTCTTGCGAAATCATGGTTCCCAAACATGGCTTACGGATTCGATTCTATCCCTGAAGCAGAAAATCTGGTAATCACAAATGCGACCGTATGGACAAATGAAGAAGCAGGAATAATCGACAATGCAACGGTGGTTGTAGAAAATGGCAAGATTGTTTTCTGTGGAACGGGTCGTTACAAAGAACCTAAGAATGCGCGTGTGATTGATGCAAAAGGAATGCATTTAACCACTGGAATAATTGATGAGCACTCGCACATTGCTATTTCGAAAGGAGTGAACGAAGGTGGACAAGCCATATCCGCAGAAGTCTCTATTGGGGATGTTGTTCATGGTGATGATATTAATATTTACCGTCAATTAGCAGGTGGAGTCACAACTTCTCAATTGCTTCATGGTTCAGCGAACCCAATCGGCGGTCAATCTGCTATTATTAAACTGAAATGGGGTTCAACACCGGAAGAAATGTTGATTGATAATGCCCCAAAATTTATCAAGTTTGCTCTAGGAGAAAACGTTAAACAATCGAATTGGGGACCATACAATAACGTCCGTTTCCCTCAAACTCGAATGGGAGTTGAACAAGTTTATTACGATGGATTCGAAAGAGCTCGAAATTATCTAGAGGCTAAAAAACGTTATTCATCAGGCGAATTAAAAGAAAAACCAAGAGTTGATTTAGAATTAGAGGTTCTCGGAGAAATCTTGGAAGGGGAAAGAAATATCACTTGTCACTCATACGTGCAATCTGAAATTAATATGTTGATGCACGTCGCGGATTCACTTGGATTTAAGATTAACACTTTCACGCATATTTTGGAAGGATATAAAGTCGCTGATAAAATGGCTGAACACGGAGCTGGTGGTTCCACTTTTTCTGATTGGTGGGCGTATAAATACGAGGTAAACGATGCCATTCCTTACAATGCCAAAATGATGCACGATCAAGGAATTGTGGTTGCGATTAATTCGGATGATGCAGAAATGGGTCGTCGATTAAATCAAGAAGCAGCTAAGGCTGTCAAGTATGGTGGAATGTCTGAAGAAGAAGCTTGGAAAATGGTAACTCTAAACCCCGCAAAACTTCTTCATTTGGATGATCGTCTAGGTTCAGTAAAAGAAGGGAAAGATGCGGATTTGGTGCTGTGGAGTGACAATCCATTATCGGTATTTGCAAAAGTCAATTACACGATTATTGATGGAACAGTTTTATTCGAAAGAGGACTCCAGCCTGAATTAGAAGCAAGAAATCAAGCAGAACGAGCTCGAATTATTTCGAAAATGCTCTACGCGAATGCAAATGGTAACAAAAAACCATTTGTAAAACAGAAAAAAGGTCACTTCCACTGCAACACAATGGGAGAAGAAGCAACTAATGAAGAAAATCACCATTAATATGAGAAGTTTAGTATTTATCACACTACTGTTAGTATCGGGAAGTCTGTTCTCACAAGATAAAATCCTTCTACTCAATGGTAAGCTGCATGTAGGAAATGGAACTGTAATCGAACAATCCGCTGTCGGGATTAAAGATGGTACCATTGCATTTGTTCGAAATGGATTGGCTTATTCTGTTGAGCGATCTGATTGGGACACGATTATCGATCTTAAAGGAAAAGAAATCTACCCTGCTTTTGTCGCACCAAACTCAACCTTGGGATTAACAGAAATTGATGCTGTAAGAGCAACTCGTGACTTTAATGATGTTGGAGCTTTGAATCCACATGTTCGCTCTCAAATTGCCTACAATGTAGAGTCCAAAGTCATGTCCACTGTTCGAACAAACGGTGTTCTAATAGCACAAGCAACCCCAAGAGGTGGAATTATTTCAGGAACATCATCAGTGATGAGTACATACGGATGGAATTGGGAAGATGCAACCTTGATGAAGGACGATGGTATACATTTAAACTGGCCATCAAGCATGCAAGGTGGAGGCTGGTGGGCTGAGCCGTCATCTAAAAAGCGTAACGAAAAATACGACGAGCAAAAACAAGAGATTCATAACTTCTTTGAAATGGCAAAGGCCTATTCTGAAGATAAAAATCCAATCGAAAAGGATTTACGGTTAGAAGCCATGCGTAACTGTTTTTCAGGAAAAAAACGTGTTTATATTCACGCCAACGAATTACAAGAAATCATCGATTTAATTGAATTTGTAAAACATTTCGAAATTAAACACGCTGTGCTGGTTGGTGGATATGATGCGCATCTTGCTACTCGACAATTAAAAGACAGTAACATCTCGGTGATGGTAGTCCGACCTCATAGTCTCCCAGAAAATGAAGACGATGCTTTGGACCATCCATTTGAATTACCAGCACTCCTACAAAAAGAAGGTGTGAAATTCTGCATTCAAAACTCAGGAGATATGGAAGCAATGAATGCGAGAAACTTACCTTTTTTAGCTGGTACGGCGATGGCCTATGGTTTATCTGAAGAAGAAGCCATTCGTTCTATTTCACTGTCAAGCTGTGAAATAATGGGGATAGGCGATCGATATGGAAGCATTGAAAAGGGGAAGTCGGCCACGTTGTTTGTGAGCGAAGGAAACGCATTAGATATGCGAACAAATCAAATGGTTCTTGGACTAATTGATGGGGAATTTGTTCCAAATAATAATTTCCAGAACGACTTATATCAGAAGTACTCAAAAAAATACAAGTAATAAAAAAGGGAGCTGATTGAGCTCCCTTTATCATTTTGCGAAGGATTTACATATCCAATTTCTTTTTGGCTTCATCAGCCTCTGCAGAAGCTTTTTGCTTTACTTCCTCCACTTTCTCTTCTACCTTTTCCTGAATAGTTTCTTCAGCTTCGTCTTTCATTTCTTCCATGCTTTCATTCAACTCTTCAGTCATGTCTTCTTTCGCTTCTTCAAACATGTTTTCCAAGTCCTGCATTGCCTCTTCCGTTTGAGATTCGATATCGGCTTCAGTTGTTTCAGATGATGAACAAGCTGTCATTCCAAGTCCAGCTACAACAGCTGCTGCAAATAAAAATCTTTTTTTCATATCGTTGGTTTTTGATTGAATTGTAATTTAATAAATCTCTTCTAGATATAAAACCTTCTATCGTTGAATCAGCAATTGGGTGGACCAAACCGATTGATTTTGGTAAATTTTAACAATATATGCGCCATTATTGATCTCACTCAAATCAATTTGCGTCACTTCATCAATCTCATCAATTTGCTTTACTACTCGTCCAGTAATATCTACTAATTCCAATCGATCGACAGAAGCTCCATCTACATCAATACGCAATTGATCTTTAGCTGGATTTGGATACACTTTCCAAGAAGCCGTTTCATTTTCATTTAATCCAACATTTACGAAAATATAATCAGATAAATACTCACAACCAAATGGATCAGTTAACAATACGAAGTAATTTTCAGGAGCCTGCGGTGTACAAGTCAAATTAGTATCACCTGGAATTGGGTTCGTCCCCATGATCCATTGAATATCATAGTTCATTGAATTAGTCACCTCTAAATCACCAGAAGCGTTCAATTGAATATTAGGTTCAAAAGTTGGAGAACAATAGATTCCAACAATTGAATCTGAATACGCCGAGCAACCATACGCATTATATGCAATTACAGAATAGTAGCCAGACGAATCAATCACAAGCGAAGTATCTGTTGCTCCAGGAATCACAACTCCATTTAACAACCATTGGTAGACATCACCTAAATTAGAAAATGAAAGTGTTGAATTCAATGAATCAAAACTCAATGTTGGAGCTATTGGATAATCACCTACATGCACCGTATCCACAGAAACGATATTTGCACTTGGTAAAATTTGCTGATAATTAATTGCATAGTTAATTGTCGAGTTACCAGCTGCACATCCATTACAACCCGATAAATTCATCGTATGCGAACCAATATAATCATCGGCACCAAGAATAACTTCACCAGCAGAGTCATCCGCCTCCCAGATTTCAATTGTATAGGTATTCGCTGGATTCAAGATTAAACTAGTCGCCCAACTTACTGGTGGATCCGTATCTGCGATAAATGACGATTGATTAAAAAGTGTTCCATTCTCAAAGATCTTATAGTAAGTATCCGCATTATCGTAAGATGGGAATCCACCCCCATAACCACTCATGGAAGTAACGTCCACACCGGTTAATGTATATAATTCAATTGTATCTAGGTTAGAGAACGCTTCATAGCTCACGACATAATCCCCAGGAGTAGTATAGATTTGTGGGGTCGGATTTTCTAACGTAGAAGTATTTCCATTACCAAAATCCCAATTGTAACTCAATAACCCAGGATTGTTGTTCGTGAAACTGACAGTTAATGGCGCGCAGCCAATTGAACCAACCATACCAAAACCATTGTTAGATACAGGAGTAGTATCTGGTAAAATTTCCATAAACACAGAGAAAGTGGTCGGAACGCCTTGAACAATTGTTAAATCGGCAATGATTGAAACATCAACCTGATACTGACCGGCTAGCAAAGGAGTTCCAAAAACGTTTACACACCCATACTGATTTACTTGTGGATTGTAATTACACCCGTTCGCGAAATTATCACACTGCCAAGAGAGACCAACCGGAAGTGCAATTGATACTATCTCAAAGTTCGTGAAATCATACCCTTGTGTGTCAGTTGGTAATACGAAACTAATGTCTTCACTATATGGTTGATTCACATAACCCGTGGGCATTGTATCAGGATAAATTCCAGGAGACGTATAGGAGTAGTTTGGTGTACATTGCGTTCTTCCAATTAAAGGTAAGAACAACAAAATCATCAAGAAATATTTAATCATTTTGTAGTAATTTGGTAGGACAAGATACGGATTTCTTAATGATCGTTAAATATTTTTTTATTCCTCAATGTTTTCTGTGTTCTGACTGGACTTTCTGAAGACAAATTGTTAAATTTGAATCATTCTAAATAATAAATAAAAAACATATAATATGTCATTTGAATTACCACAATTACCATACGCGTACGACGCACTAGAACCTCATATTGATGCAAGAACAATGGAAATTCACCATTCAAAACATCATGCAGGTTATACAAACAACTTGAATGCTGCAATCGAAGGAACAGACTTCGCAGGAAAAAGCATTGAAGAAATTTTGAAAACGTGTAAAGGAACACCAGCGGTTAGAAATAACGGAGGTGGGTACTGGAACCACAGCTTATTCTGGAGTGTTATGAGTCCAAATGGAGGTGGACAACCAACTGGAGCTTTAGCTGATGAAATCAACGAAGTTTTTGGTTCTTTCGATGGATTCAAAGAGGCTTTCTCTAAAGCTGCAGCTACTCGTTTTGGTTCAGGTTGGGCTTGGCTTTGTGTAACAAACGGAAAATTGGAAGTTTGTTCTACTGCAAACCAGGATAACCCATTGATGGACGAAGGATGCGGAGGAACACCAATTTTAGGATTGGATGTTTGGGAGCATGCATATTACTTGAATTACCAAAATCGTCGTCCAGACTATATTAACGCGTTTTTCAATGTGATTAACTGGGATAAAGTAACTGAGTTGTATAACGCAGCGAAATAATCCAAGTAATTAAATATAATGAAGAAGGGGAATCGTTTGATTCCCCTTTTTTATTTCTACCATTTAATTATAGAAACGTTAAATATTTAATAATTAGCACTTTTCCTCAAAAATTTCTCGCTAAGACGATCGGTTTTCCATATCTTTCATAAAACTGATCATTATGAAAACACAACTACTTTTCACTTTTATTTTCGCATTCTTTGCTTCGATAGCAAGTGCCGCCACAGGAGGTCCTGACAGCTATGGTTATGTTTGGGTTGATAGCAATGAGCCCGGAGGACCAAGTTATAACTGGATTGATACAAATTCTTCTTGGACACTGGTAACGGGACTCGCAGATGATAATTCCGTTGGTATGGTAAATATGGGAATGAGCTTTCATTACTATTGGGGCGATTTCAATCAACTGAAAATTGGATCAAATGGCTGGCTTAGCTTTGAGAATACGTCGAACATAGCTCACTGTTTCCCTACAATTCCAACTGCTGGTGGTATTGGTGACAACTTTATCGCACCATTTATGACCGACCTAAATTTCACAGGAACTGGCAATAATGGTGAAGTATATTATTTTCACGATGCTGCAAACGATCGCTTTATTGTGAGTTATTTAGATGTTCCATGGTGGAGTGGTACAGCGCCAAATGGATATAATGGATCAAACAGTTTTCAGGTGATTTTGAATAATTCGGATTCATCAATTGTATTCCAATATCAAACAATGGATGCTGCCGCATTTAACAATAATGCTGGTTGTCTTTCTGATATAGTTGTAGGTATTGAAGGACCAACCGGGACTTTAGGACTTTCAGTTTATCAAGATGTTGTACCTGCATCTAATTATGTAATACGCTTTGATTATCCAGACCCTGTTTTACTTCAAGTTCCAGATATTTCAGCAAAATGGAATTTAAACGAAGAAAGTAAAGGTGAGTTCCATCATTTTGGAGTAACTACTCAAATCCCTGTGAATATTGCGAGTGTAGGGAATACAGACGTGACGACTTCTATAGGAGTGACACTTCAATTGAAAAACATTTCGGGAATTACAATTGCAACATTAACAGACGCATTACCTGCAGGACTCGCAGCTGGAACAGACACTACTCTATTATTTAATTGGGACGCACCATATGCAGGTCAGTTTGCGGCAACCACAACTATTTCTAATTCAAGTGACATAAATGCAAATAACAATATAAGGACTGCAGAATTAGAGATCATCAACTCGACAGCACCTACTACGAGATTAAGTTATGTGAGTGCAGGAGTTACTAACACGGGAACTCTGATTTGGAACAGTGGTGCCGGTGAAGGAAGTGGAGTTTACATTGAACCACCAATCTACCCTTTCTACATTGACTCAATTGGTGCATATATCGTTGAATCCACTGGTGATTCTACGATTACACTGGAAATGTATGCGGACGATGGACCAAACGGCGGTCCTGGAACGCTAATTCACTCCGGACAATTCTCATCTACTACTGTAACAACAAATACTTGGGTAAGATCTGGATTATCAGTACCAGCAATAATTAATTCAGGCGGTATATACATCGCTTGGAAACAACCTGATGCATCAAGTTTGGCTATTGGTACTCACACAGAGCAACCATTATCAAGAAGAGGTTATGAATTTCTTGGTGGATGGGCAGAATATCGAGATAACGAAACCCAAGAGTTAATGGTAGAAGCATTTGGTTTCTCCGTTTGCGCATCTTTCGATGTTGTTCTTGTTAATGTCAATCACGTGAATTGCTACGGCGATACCACTGGTTCTATAGATTTGGCTGTCAATGGAGGATCTCCGGGTGTCAATGGATATAATTTCGATTGGACCAATTATTCAGGAAATGATGAAGATCGCTATAATTTAGCAGCTGGAACATACGAAGTAACCGTGACTGATTCGCTAGGTTGTATTGAAGTTCAGACAATCACTATCAATCAACCAACAGAAGTTGGAATCACTTTGAATTCACTTCAAGATGTAAGTTGTAATGGTGATGCTGATGGCGAAATTAACACCACTGCATTTGGTGGAACACCAGGAACGAACGGATACAACTATTCATGGACAAATTTTGTTGGTAATACAAGTAACGCTACGGGATTAAGTGGCGGAACATACATTTTGACCGCAACTGACTCGCAGGGGTGTACGGCTATCGATACATTTAATATAACGGAGCCGGCAGCAATCAATTTGAGTGCAACGGTAACCGATGAAACGGCTGGAAATGATGGTTCAATAGACCTGACCGTATCTGGAGGTGTTGCACCTTATACTTTCGTTTGGACGAATGGAGCAGGAAATGCTGAAGATCCTTCAGGATTATCTGGTGGAACCTATGAGGTAACCGTTACAGACGCAAATGGGTGTACAGAAACTCTTGTAGTTAATGTTGGGTATTTGGGAATTGACGAAATGAACCAAGTGGCGATTTCAGTTTATCCAAATCCAAACAATGGAGAGTTTACAATCAGCTTTAAAACAGAGGAAATCGTGCATGCAACTGTTGTAATTAGAGATTTATCTGGAAGAGAGGTGACTACTGTTAAAATTACAGAACCAACTCAAATTAGTATTCCTGTAGCAGGCGTCTATTTTATAGAAATACAATCAGAAAACAATACTTTGACACAAGAAATAATAGTTTATTAATTGCTCAAGACAAAAAAAGCGGACTTAGAAAGTCCGCTTTTTATTTATACGATATACTTTTCTAAGCCAATGCTGGATCAAGCGCAACGACAGCCTTTACCTCAGGTGCCATTTTTTTAACTGATTCTTCTAAACCGGCTTTTAAGGTCATCATTGACATAGAGCAATCACTGCATGCTCCTAGTAATTTTACAACAACAGTAGCATCATCCTTAATTTCTATCAACTCCATATCCCCTCCATCGGCATTCAAGAATGGGCGCAATTGCTCCAGAGCAACCAATACTTTTTCTTCTATGCTTTTCTTATCAATCGACATAACTACTTTTTATCTTTCAATGTGTTAACTTCTTCCACAAAGGTACGAACTAATTCTTCAAATGCCTTTCCTGTGATTGTATTTTCCTGAAAAACAGCTGGTTTACCAACATCCCCCGCTTCACGAACTCCCTGAACAAGTGGAATATGACCTAAGAAAGGAACCTTCATTCCGTGTGCTAAATTCTTCGCCCCATCTCTTCCGAAGATGTAATATTTATTATCTGGCAATTCCTCTGGAGTAAACCAAGCCATATTCTCAACAATTCCCAAAACAGGAACATTGATCGTATCCAGTTTGAACATGTTCACTCCTTTTCTAGCATCAGCTAAGGCAACTTCTTGAGGAGTACTGACCACAACTACTCCATCTAGTGGAACTGTCTGTACCAAGGACAAATGAATATCACCCGTTCCTGGAGGCAAATCGATCAACAAGTAATCCAATTTTCCCCAATAAGCATCCGTAAACATCTGTGTGAGTGCCTTTGCTGCCATCGGTCCACGCCAAACTACTGCATCATTTTGATCTGTAAAGAAACCAATCGAAAGGATTTTTATTCCATAACTCACAACCGGGTTGATCATTGGCTTTCCTTCGACATCAATCATTGTTGGGCGCTCATTCACCACATCAAACATCGTTGGCATTGAAGGACCGTAAATATCGGCATCTACTATTCCCACTCGATAACCAGCTTTCGCCAGGCCACCAGCAAGATTCGCAGTTACTGTTGATTTACCAACTCCACCCTTTCCAGATGCAACGGCAACTATATTTTTTACTTCCGGTAAAATCTTACGGTGAGTAGCTTTCGCTTCAGCAGGAATTCCCGCAACTTCAGCAACTACAGTTATGCCATCACCAAACTCACGCTTCAGATTGAAGTCGATGGCTTCTTTCATTCTCTTTCTTGCATGCAACGCAGGGTTGGAGACAAGGACTTTCAGTTGAATCGTATTACCTTCGATTTTAAGTTCTTCTACCAGGCTGGCAGAGACGATATCTTTTTTTAAATCTGGTTCTATTATTGTTCCAAGAACCTCTAAAACACTTTCGCGTGTAATTTCCATAGAAATAAAGGAGAATTGAGACTAAAGATTATTCAATTGGTCGAAAAGAGCGAATCGACTTCGCCATCAATTCGATGATCATTTTCTCATAACCTTCTTCTCGTGATTGTAATTCGTATGTAAAGCCATTTACCACTTTCTGCGCGTACACGTGGTAGCTTTTATGTTCCACCCCAACTGTTGAAGGAGCATCCGCAGTTCCATCTACCACCAATGTTCGCTCATAAACGATCATTTCTGGCTCATCCACAATGTATTTTACCTTAAAGAATTTTTGTTCCGCTAATTCCTTTTTTTCTGTTTCAATCAAATCAGTGATATCTCCGTAATCTTCGATTAAAAGTTGAAAATTTGGTCCAACATTAACCGTCCATTTGATATCTGTCATGATGTGATCCACTTCAGGTTTTGTTGAAGCGCCAATATTTGCTGTTTCGTCTGGTAAAGAAATAACTGCTGGAATTTCGTAATCTTTCAGAATGAAATCTTGGAACTCGTAGTAATCATCATCAACAACAATCTCGTCGGGATTTTCATCTATTGGATCGGTACAACTGCTTGTAGTTAGAAGTACACCTGCAAACAAAATCATCACTAAGTGGCTGATGTCTGATAATTTGAAATTTCCTAGATTCTTCATGGTAAAAACATTACAATACAAATATACATAAAGCGATGAGAATGGTCGTAATTACCATTTTTAAGTCCGATTTACTTCAAAAGCACCCCTTTTGCTCCTAAAACTGGGATTGTTTTCATGTTTTCTTCGCAGATCACTTCTGGTAAAAAAACAAATTTCTTGTCGTACATCTGGTCTTCCACCCAAAAGCTTACCCAATACTCATTCGCCAAACCGAAAACATCTTCCATAATCGGTTCAATCTTGGCAGCCTCATTTGGTAATAAGACTTCTAAACTGTGACGTAAAGTAGATGTTTTTACTTTCTCTCCAGAGTTGGCATTTTGACCGTAGCCAGTACTTACTATCATGATTCCTTCCATGATGTCATCACGGAGGTTTAGTAAGTAGACGTAATATACTTTTTCCTTCAGTTCGTTTTCTTCTTGAACGACCGCTACTGCAACATTTTCAACTTTTGGTCCCTTCAGTTCCTCTCGCATTTTAAATCTTCGTTTGGGATTTAATCATTTTTCCGAGCGAAATATATTGAAATAAGTCGAGAGTGTGACCTTCGTTCTTTGCGTTTTCTTCCATGTATTCTTTGTCACTACGCATGTGATCTGGAATTTGGAAAACATCTGCTCTTTTTTCTCCTAAGCGAATGATCAACAAATTTTCTTCAGGAATAGCAATTATGTACTGACCTAAAATTCCTCTGCAATAATATGCTGGATTGGTCATTCCGAAATAAGTCCAAATATGCAGTCCGTATTGTTGATTTCGACGACCATCTTGAGTAACCAAGTTAGCCGGTCGAATCATTTCCGCATAGTACCATTCAGGAATAATTTGCTCACCATTGAACTTGCCTCTTTTAAGCAATAACTGACCGATTCTAGCGAAATCGCGTGCCGTCGCATAAACACAGCAAAAGGCTTTTTCATCTCCATTATCGTCATCTAGACTCCAATAAGCGTCGTGTTGTACGCCAATACGTTTCCAGATTTTCTCTTCTGCATATTTCGATAAGTCTTGACCAGTTGCTGACTCCACAATATATCCCAACAATTGAGAATTTCCACTTTGATAGCGAAAGACTTTTCCTGGTTCATCAATCAGTGTTTGACGCGTAACCTGACCTCGTAAATCCCACCCATAATAAGACTCTGCATTATCAGATAATGGATTTGCGCCACTTTCCGACCACGATAGTCCAGATGACATAGATAAGAGGTTTCTGATTGTTACATTTTCCTTGTCTGTGTCCTTAAATTCAGGAATATAGTTGGCGATACTTTCATCCAATGATTTGATTTTTCCTTCATCCGCTGCAATTCCAATTAGTAATGCAACGACAGTCTTCGCAATAGAAAATGAATTGCTGACTGTATTCAATTCATGTTTATCCCAATATTCTTCATAGAGAAGAGAATCGCCTTCGAAAACAAGAAAGGCGCGAGTGTCCAGTTCCTCCAGATAGTTTCTAAAATCAGACGGGATTTTTTGTGTGTTTAGTTCATCGGAAGTGATCGTTGGGATTGCGTTTCCAGCGTGAATGGTAGACGAAGCGAAAATATCTTTATCGTAAATGCTCGGTCCTTTTCGACCAACAAAATACGTGTTCACCATACCTTTATAGATATAGAAACGACCTGATAAAAGAATAAATGCGTTGACAGTAATGATCAGCCCGACGATCAGAATCATCAGGTATTTACCAAGCTTCAAAAAAAGTCTTTTCATAGATTAGAATAAGCGTATCCGAATTGTTCCGCTAATTTCTTTTTGAGCACTTCGGCTACTTCCTGGAAATCAAGTGGCTTTCCCAATTCTTGTTCCATTGAAGTTACAGCTTTATCATCAATTCCGCAAGGCACGATATGAGAAAAGTAAGAAAGATCAGAATTGACATTAAATCCAATTCCATGCATGGTTACCCAACGCGAACTTTTCACTCCCATTGCACAGATTTTTCGTGCAGAAGGTTTATCACCATCAATCCAAACACCAGTTAGACCGTCAACGCGCCCAGATTCGATTCCGTATTCAGCCAATGTGCTGATGACCGCCTCCTCCAAGTAGCGAAGATATTTATGAATATCAGAGAAAAAATGATCTAGATCGAAAATAGGATAAGCGACCAGCTGACCCGGTCCATGGTAGGTAATATCACCACCGCGATTGATTTCATAGTAAGTTGCTTCGTGTTGATTCAACCCTACCTCATCGAGCAATAAGTTTGCTTTATCACCACTTTTTCCTAACGTGTATACATGTGGATGCTGGCAAAACAAGAGATAGTTTTTAGTCTCTTCCGTTGTCTCTCCTTTTCGAATTGCAATTTTCTGATCTACCGTTCCTTTGAACAATTTCTCTTGATAATCCCAAGCTTCCTTGTAATCTATCAATCCAAGATCCTGAAAAATTACTTCTGGCATTTGTTACTATTTAAAATCGGCCAATGAGCCTTTCAAGTAATCGATCACTTCAATTTCGATGGCATCAACTTGTTTTAATTCCGACAAGTACCACGATGCCCAATCCACCACATTTGTGATATAAATTGATCTTTCTATTTGACTTTCACCTTTTGCGTGAACTGACATTACTTTTGAAGTTTTCTTTGCGATCACCTCTTTAGAAATTTCTTCTCTTTTCTTGTTGCGAGGATTTGCATCTTCTGTCTCGAAGAAAACAACGGCAAAGCGATCATCACCTCCACCCCAACCAACTAGTTCGTTGTGGTTCATTTCAGGAATCGCATGGTGCCAACAAAGCATTTTACTGTTTTCGTTGAACTGCTGTCTCGCTCTTACTAAAATTGGCTCGTAAGCCGTAGTTCCGTATAAAATCCCAACACTACCTTTCAAGAATTCAGCCAGTTTTTTAGCTTCCGCATGAATGTGTGCTTCTTCTGATACTATAAGTTCTTTCGATGAAGCAATTTCTTTCAAACGGTCGGCAGAAACCATTCCTAATTCTACAAAAATATTCACCAACTGAACTAGAGAAAATGCTAGCGCAGAACGTGGTGGATTTCCTCCCGGAACAACAATCTTTGAGAAACCTAGAGCATCACATAAATCCGCTAGTTGACCACCAGAGCACACACCGATTAAATGAGCTCCTCTTTCTACAGCCGCTTGAACACTGCTGAGCGTTTCCTCTGTATTTCCAGAATACGAAGATCCAATCACCAACGTGTTTTCAGACACAAAAGCAGGCACATCGTAGTCGCTCGAAACATAAACAGGAACGGTCAATTCGTTTTCCAACCATTTCCCCACAATTCTTCCACCAATTCCAGAACCACCCATTCCACAAATAAGCACATTGTGTATTTGGTGATTTGGTTTAGAAATCACTGCTTCTGATGCAATTTTCAGCGCTTCCGAAATGTTTTCCGGGAAAGCCTCAATAAGTGTCTTCATTTCTGCCATAGTTGAGGTAAAATTAACGATTCGATTCACATTTTAAGTAATCTACTCTTACTATTCTTCGAATAATCGTTAAATAGGTTTCAAAAAAACGCAAGAAGCTGCGATTGAGTTGGGAGTTAATCGTACTTTTGCAAAAAAAATCAGACGTCATGAAAGCACGTAGAGCAAGCGAAACCTTATCGATTACTACAAAAGTTGTTTTACCTAACGACACGAACACGTTGGGAAATTTATTTGGGGGACAATTGCTCGCTTGGATGGATGTAATTGCCAGTGTTGCTGCTCACCGTCATTGTAAGCGCGTTGTGGTAACTGCTTCGGTGAACAATGTTTCCTTTCAGCAACCAATCGACCATGCTTCGATTGTGACCTTGGAAGCTAAAGTTTCTCGTGCGTTCAGTACATCAATGGAGATTTTCGTAGATGTTTTCGTTGAGAACCACGTGACTGGAGATCGAGTGCGATCGAATCAAGCAATTTATACGTTCGTGGCTGTGGACCAAAATGGTGGACCGATTGAAGTTCCGGAGTTAATTCCAGAAACAGAAGAAGAAAAACTTCGTTACGAAGGTGCTTTGAGAAGAAAGCAGTTGAGCTTGATTCTAGCCGGAAAAATGAAAGCTTCGGAGGCCACTGAGTTGAAGAAGTTATTCTTTGAGGACGAAAAATAGGTTCAAAATTAACTCTTGGGATTTGCCTTTATTGTCGGCTTTTCAATAAACCACACAACAAATACGAAGAAGAGAATAAGCGCATTGTGCACAAAGAATTTTGCCCAAGAGAATTCACCTGGACTTAAGTTGATCAGCCAAGTGATCACAAAAATGAAAAGTGCTAACCCAAGATACAGTCCGAACTTGCGCAAATTGTATTTGATGGGGTAATATTTCTGACCAAGAAGATACGAAGCGATCATCTGTGCGGCATACACGATCAACGTTGCCCAAGCTGAAGCCCAATATCCGTAGATTGGAATGAAAATCACATTGATTAAAATCGTAATGAGTGCACCACCAATAGCGATGTAGGCTCCAAATTTCGTTTGACCGCTTAACTTATACCAAATCGATTGATTGTAGTAAATCCCCAAGAACACATTCGCCAGTAGGAGAATAGGAACAACGCCGAGTCCAACCCAATATTCTTCGCTACGAATGAAGTGTTTGAAAATATCGATATTCAGTGAAACGCCCAAGAAAACGAGACAAACCGCGGCAACGAAGTAGTTCATGATCTTCACATACACCTTGTTGCGATCTTCATTTTTCGATTGAGCAAAAAAGAACGGTTCTGCAGCATAACGATATGCTTGAAGGAAAATGGTTACAATCATTGCCAGCTTGTACACCGCACTGTATATTCCAACCTGACGAAGGGAATATTCATTCGTTTTTCCTGAACCAATCAGCAAGGGTTTCATCATTACACGATCCAACGTTTCGTTAATGATTCCCGCAAATCCAGCAATCACCAAAGGGTACGAATACTTCAGCATTTCGATGGCCAATTCCTTATTGTACACCCATTTGACATGAAGAAAATCCTTGTACGTCCCAATAATCTTCACCGACGAAGCCAATACATTTGCCATCAAGATGAACCAAATCGCCGTCATTGCCTCGACGTGTTTGAAGAGTACAAAAATGATGAGGAGATTCAGTCCGATATTGACAAGAATCGCCGTAAAATGAATCAGTGAAAACTGCTTTGCTTTATTCTCCGCCCGTAACTTCGCCATTGGCAAGGCCGTAATCGCATCGATGCAAACCACCAACCCGAGTGTGATGATGAATCCCGGATACTCTGCATAGCCCATCCAATTCGCAATCGATTGACTACCTAGCAGAATGAGGATAAAAAAGAGAATACTAAATCCAGCTACGGTGAGAAAACTATTTCGGAAGATCTCGTCTTTATTATCCGACTTATTGATAAAGCGGAAAAAGGCCGTTTCCATTCCCAGCGGCAACAAAATAATGAGGAAAGCCACCCAAGCATATAGCTCAGAGAGCACACCATATTCTGAAGGAGCGAAGGCATTTTCACCCGTATATAAAGGCACTAAAAAGTAATTGAGCAGACGACCAACAATCGTCGGCAAGCCATAAACGGCGGTCTGCCCTAATAAACTTTTTATCGAACTCAATTAGTTTCTGAAATTAGGTTTGCGTTTTTCGATGAAAGCTGTAGTTCCCTCTGTGAAATCCGCAGTTCCGAAGCATTTTCCGAACTCTTCAATTTCCACTTCATAACCATTCACTCCATCTTCGAAGTTTGCGTTAATTGCGCGCAATGCCGAAGCCACAGCCGTAGCCGAATTATTTAAAATCTTCCCCGCGATTTCTTCCGCTTTCGCCATCAATTCCTGTTGTTCTACAACGTAGTTGACCAATCCCCACTGAAGAGCTTCATCCGCTTTGATCATTCCAGCAGTGAACACCATTTCGTTGGCTTTACCACGACCGACTAACTGCGCCAAGCGTTGCGTTCCACCATAACCAGGAATTACACCCAAGCTCACTTCCGGCAATCCCATGCGTGCATTTGAAGAAGCCACGCGAATGTGTGAAGCCATTGCCAACTCCAATCCACCACCCAAGGCAAATCCGTTTACAGCCGCAATTACTGGAGTCGTTAAGTTTTCGATGAAAGAGAACAAAGTTTTTTGACCATTCAATGCCAATTCACCCCCTTGAGCGATGTTGAAGTGAGCAAACTCCTTGATATCCGCACCTGCAACAAATGATTTCTCACCAGAACCTGTAAGGATGATCACACCTGTATTCTGATCCTTATCCGCTGCTTTCAACGCTTCGTGCAATTCACCAATCGTTTCCTTGTTTAGTGCGTTCAATTGATTAGGTCGATTAATCGTAATGCGTGCAATTTGTCCGTTTTGCTCGACTAAAATATTGTTGTACATATTAGTTGTTTTTTGTTCGAATTCGTTTGTAAATCTTGATCAAAATCATCAGTCCGATCGCCACTGCAAAGAAACCAAGTGTTCCTTTCCACCAGTTCATGGAATCTTTCATGGTCACTAAAAACACGATCGCCACCAGTGCCAAGGTCGCCACTTCATTCCACATCCTCAATCCGTTCGATTTCCACTTAAACTTTCCACGTTTTAGGTCGAACATGATTTTTTGCGATACAAAATGGTACACCAACAATAACGCTACGAAAGCCAATTTAATGTGCATCCAACGTGCTGAAGGCGCGCCACTAAAATAGTAATCGGCATTCGCGATGAGCATCCATGCACCGAAAAATACAGTTAGGATCATTGCTGGCGTTGTAATAATCCACCAGAGTTTTGATTCCATGATTTCAAACTGATCTGACAGCACTTTCCGTTCCGCTTCCGGGCGTTCTTGTGCTTCCGTGTGATAGATGAATAATCGCACGATATAAAAAAGTCCAGCGAACCAGCTGACCACAAAAATGATGTGTAATGCTTTGACCGTTGTTAAGTCCATAGATCAAAAATAGACAATAGTATGGAAGAATGTAGAATTAAGAATGTAGAATTGCATCTCGACTGCGCTCGATGACCAAGAGTTTTAGACAACAGAAAAAGGATAACAGACGTTAGACGCTAGACATCGGAAATCAGATATCAGACACTGGACATCGGAAGTCAGACATTAGACACGAGAAGAGAAGTCGATTAACAATAATTAAGACAAAAAAGGGGCTTTAGTGCCTTTCAGTGGGATTCAGTGCAATTCCAGTGGGAGTTCAGTGGGAGTCGTGTGCCTTTCGTATGGGAGTCGTGTGGGAGTCGTAAAAGCCAGAAAAAAGTGTTTTTTGTCAAAAAATAGGGCTTCCGAGTTGCGAAATTCGCAAATGAGAAAAGTGGAGTTGCGAAATTCCGTAATCGTATTAGAAAAAATATCTCCAAGTTTGAGTAAACAAAAATCTAATTACTATGAAAAATTTAATTTTTAGCCTAACTATCACACTATTAGCTCACGCGCTCTATGGTCAAAACGGAAATGGAAATGGAAACGGAAATGGAAATGGAAACAATACCTTTCCAACCAATGGATATGCAGGTATTGGAACCAATAATCCCAACAAACATTTACAAGTTAATGGAAATGTACAAGTAGATAGTACATTAGTAGTTTCTGAAAGTGCCACATTTTCAAGGGAAGCAACTGTTGGTGAAGATTTAATAGTTGAAGGACAGATCTATGCGCCAAACATGGAAAGCACAGAAGATAATGAAACAAATATTGTTGTAATAGATCAAAATGGACAAGCTAAGACAATGGGACTAGCAAACTTCCTTGTCGGAGCTTACAGCTCAGATTGTATGCTTGCTCAACTCGGAACTGGATCAAGCACAAGCTCAGTAGCTCCAGTTTGGCAAGCAACTGGAGTTGCCAATTCGAGTACAGGGTATTTATTTACGGGTTCTGATTGTCCTGCTCACGTTGGAATCGGAACATCAACTCCACGTTCAAGACTGGATGTCATTGGAACAACCTACACAGATAAATTAGCTATTGGGGTTGATCCATCTTTAATGAGTGCAAGAATGCATCTAAAATTTAATTTAATCGATCCTAACCAAACAGACATTCTAAAAATTGAAAATTCAACAAGACAATTACTAAATCTTGATAATGACGGACTGTTAAGAGCCAGAGAAATTAAAGTAGATGCTGTTGTATGGCCGGACTATGTCTTTGAGGAGAATTATGAATTAATGCCACTGGAAGAGGTAAATGAATTCATTCAAGAGAATGGACACCTGCCAAATGTTCCTTGCGCTAGTGACCTTGAAGAAGAAGGTGTTAATGTTTATGAAATGAACAAGCTCCTAATGGAAAAAGTGGAAGAGCTGACGCTTCACTTAATTGACTTAAACCAACGATTAGAGGAACAACAAACAAAAATTAACCAACTTGAAAATAAATAAGCCATGAGGAAGCCATTGATAATAATCTTTCTCCTTGGTTTTATTTCGAGGGGAATAGCACAAGTAAATGATACCGTTTATTTTCAAAATGAACGTGAAATGATGGAATTTGCATTTCAAAACACGGATTTGCAAAACCTAACGGATGGACTGTTTTTGAATTATTGGCGTGATGCAAGTCATGTACTATCTGTATTGGACACCTTAGCCAACATTCAACCAATCGATGAAGACGGAATTTATCAATTTGCAGATATCTGCGATCGTATGGATATTAATGGAAGTATGAACAAATCCGATTTAATGTTTCCATTATTTGACCATATTCTTACACTAGACTATGAACGAAAAATGAAACTACCAATATACGCCTTTGATGTTAGGATACATTCATTAAATTCATCTGCATTCAATCAAACAAATAGTTGGACGTCAGAAAATCCATTCCCGGCATTTAGTTCTAATGACTTAATCTCTACCTCTTTGTTTTATGCTTCAATTCCAGCGGACACGATACCGTATGAGAACGTGAGTTTTAAATTTTCTTTAGCAAACACCAGAACAAATTCGGGTAGAACACTGGAAAGCTTAGACTTAAGTGTTAACGGAACACAACAAACTCTACTTGATGGAGATGAATTTGATTTATCTAATTACTCTGGTGACTTGTCAGTGGATTTTACGTTTAATTTTGATGACGGTTCATCAATTCAAAGAACACAAAATCTTTTTAAAGCTAACCCAAATCAACTTGATAAAAGTAGCTTTTGGGATTTTATTGACAACAAAGAATCAATAATAATGAACCCTGGGGAGGTTGGAATTAATAATCCCGAACTTCAGTATGCTATTAAATATGGTTGTAACGACGGTGAAATTAGGAAACCTTTTTTTATTTCAGCTGGATGGGGTCCATGGACAGATAATTATAATGTAAATGAAAAACTGGAGTGGCCATCAACTCTTCTAGACTTCGCTATGTATACAGCCAACACCGAAGGACTCGTAGAAAATTTAAACAGCGCTGGTTATGATGTCGTACTAATGAAGTTTTATCCTCCAAATGCTAGTATTATATATAATTCGGCCTTAATGGAAGAGCTCATTAATGAAATCAACACTGAAAAATTTTCAAATGACTCTTACGAAGAAAATGTGGTAATGGGGTTTAGTGCCGGAGCCTTATGTGCAAAATATACACTTACGCGAATGGAAAAAAAATATATTGAAAATAATGCTCCACACCCACATACCAAGCTCTTTGTTTCTTTTGACGGAGAAAACCGAGGAGCAAATATTCCACTTGGACTTCAGCATCATGTAGATTACTTGTACAAATATGAGCACAGCAATAATAGCAACAAGATAGGCGCGGCAATGTATGGATTGAACTACATTTTAAACGCCCCTCTTTCTCAGGAACTATTGGCATACTTTCACACTGAGACAGGTAATGTAGATTACCCAGGACAGGGGGCTAGTCCGAGCAGACAAGGTTTTTTATATGCCGAAAACCAAAGCAATCATTCATTTACTTCTGGTAACCCAAATTATCCAGCTTTTGCTAGAAATATCTCAATCTCAAATGGCTCGAGTACCCCAGATATTAATTTTAACAACTTTTTGTCTAATCACTATCCCTACCCTTATGAAACAGGTGCTATATACTACCGTAAACATGGATATCGTTTAGGTCGGTTTCATCAATGGGAGGCACGCTTTTTAACGCATGGCATCTCTCCCGTATTCACCTATAAAAGAACAACAGGTAGTTTAAAATGGAAAATTGAATACAGTGCTTGGACAAAAAACCCAATGATTCTTGACAACGCTCCAGGTGGTATTATTTTTATTGAATCTAATCCACTTGTTGCTGTGAATGATTTAATGAACTTCGAAACGTTGTCTTTTGGAGGTCCACAAATAGATAATAATCATCTATATTCCTTCACTCCTACAATTTTTACGCATGATATCCGAAACTATGATCCTTTTGCCGATGACAATGGATACCTGAACTACAACTTTAAGGATGCAGGGCTAAACTATGATAACCTATTTGATGCTCAAATAAACAATCCGCTTAACTCTTCTAACACGATAGGATACCCCCACTTATCGCACCCGAGTAATCATTACTGGATTACACCATTTGATGCATTGTTCACATGGGATGAAAACACGGTTCATGTCACTTCAGGAAGGAAAAGTCAGAGCTATTATGAAGAAGAGTGGTCACCCGCAAGAGGGTTTATTAAAAACTTTATTATCGACGAAGGTGAGCACTGGAATATTTTCTTGCAGGACGATGCAGTCGGTATGGAGCATACCATATACTCTGGTGGTTATCACGCTGATTATATTGCTCAAAACAATATCCTAATTGGTGAAAATGTTACGGATAAAAAGGAATTTAAACCTTATACAATTGAGCCAAACGCAACCGTACTAACGATGGCTGCTAGTGAAATTATTGTCAAGGATGGTTTCCATGTAAAACCACAAGGGAACTGGCATGCCAAAATTGGTGAAGTGGCCTGTACAAAAAGTTTGCATCAGTCCGTTAATAACACATCAACTGATGAGGAAAATATCGAGGAATTCGGTGAATCCACTAACCAAAAGATTCGTTTACTTGTAATCCCAAACCCCGTTAAGGATAAATGCAGATTTTTAGTCGAAGATGGGCAGAGAATTGAAACCAACCAATTATTTGAATTTGAATTGTTTGATTTAAGTGGTAACTTGGTTAAGAGAGGGTCAACTAAAAATGGGCAAGAACTTCAATTCAGTTTAAACCCTGGTGTCTATATTGTTAAATTAAAATATTATGAAAAATGGCTAACCACAAAATATATCGTACAGTAACAACTGGCTTCATTCTGAGCACCCTGTTAATTTTAACAGGGTGTAAAAAACTCGCCAACGACCCTATAAAAGTAGTTGTAAGCGCTTTAATGCCTCATGACAGTTCTCCGGTACCAGGTGTTAAGTGGAAAATTAAGGAGAGTAAGTCGATTGGTTTTTCTGGGAAGACTGAAGAAACTGATTTTGAACTAAGTGGAGAGACAGATGCTTCAGGTATCTCAGTAGTTACTTTTTATCCCAGAAAAAA
>CAXPPC010000008.1:0-11615 GCA_964219255.1 Henriciella pelagia | reverse complement strand
AATGGAACTTCTTGAAGTTCTCACCAGGATTAGTTGGTGGTCACTGTATCGGAGTTGATCCATATTATTTGACACACAAAGCGATGCAAGCTGGTTATCATTCAAAGATTATTACGAGCGGTCGCTACGTGAACGATTCGATGGGCTTCTATATCGGAAAGCAAACGGTGAAAAAAATACTTGCCCAAGGAAAGAATATTCGCGATGCAAAAGTGTTAGTAATGGGGGCGACGTTCAAAGAAGATGTAACTGACATTCGTAACTCGAAGGTTGTGGACATCATCAAAGAATTACGTTCGTTCCAAGTGGCAGTTGACTTAGTTGATCCACATGCGTCTTCAAAAGAAATGGAAGAGGAGTACGGAGTTGGCTTGACACCACAAGCTGCAAATGATTACGATGCAATAATCGTTGCTGTGAATCATGATGAGTATAAAAGAATGAACGAAGACGACTTCAAAGCCATGATGAAAGATGGAAATGGAGTTTTGGTCGACGTGAAAGGATTATATAAAGAACAAATAAAAGATCTGGAATACTGGAGTTTGTAATCCAGATCGCACAACTGTAATGCAGATTATTAAAAAGTTATTATTTGGGCTTATTGCAATGCTTCTAATCAGTTCATGTGGACTAAAAAAGAAGCTTGTTTACTTCCAAGGTGAGGATCAAATTGAACTCTCACGCTATTCTTACACACCTGTTTTTAAAGCAGATGATTTGTTGCAGATAACAGTTACTGCCGATGATCCTGAAACAGCTTTACCTTTTAATCAAGCGGACCCTTCAGCGGGTTTAGTACGAGGTAATTTGGGGTATTCTACTGGTGCGCCTGTTACTACAGGGTATTTGATCGATTCTACTGGACAGGTAAATATGCCAGTTATTGGAAAAGTCAAAGTTTTAGGCCTGAATCGCGTTGAAGCAACTCAATTAATCGAAGGTAAGTTGAAACAGTACTTATCAAATCCAGTTGTTCAAATTAGGATAATGAATTTCAGAGTAACGGTGCTTGGAGATGTGCGAACACCTGGTACTTTCACTATTCCGAATGAGAGGATTACAATTTTGGAGGCTATCGGTCTTGCTGGCGATTTAACAATAACAGGTAATCGTAAATCAGTAACAGTCATCCGCAATGAAGGAGATTCTGAAAAACAATTTAAGATCGATTTAACTTCTAAGGAAATTTTTAACTCACCAGTCTACTACCTAGATCAAAACGACGTTGTTTACGTTGAACCAAATGCTGGTGCAAGAACACAATCAACTGTATGGGCGAAAGCTGGGACATTCTTCGTGTCCGTATCTTCGGTCATAGTATCTACGATAGCAGTAATTACTAAATAATTAGTTGTGAGTCAGATAAATGAAAATATTGAGGATTTTGAGTCTTTTGATATTCGAAAGGTATTCAAATTTCTAACAGATCATTGGAAGTGGATGGCAATTGGAGTTCTTATTTCTTTATCTGTTGGCTACATATACGTTCGATATTCTACACCAGAGTTTAAATCATCGGCAAAAGTGTTGATTAAAAATGAGAGCGAAAACGGTTTCTTGTCTGGGTTTCAACTTGAAGGTTTTGGACTTTCAGGAGAGGGGTTTGGTGCTGAGAGTGAGGCGGAAATTCTAAAGTCACGTCAACTCGTTGGTAAAGTAGTCGACGAATTGGACCTAACCACTGTTGCTTACACTTATGGAGGTTTTACAAAAATCAAGAAACGAGAGCTCTATCAGTTGAATAGCCCAATCTGGGTGTCAAATGTAAGTTCGTTTTCAAGTAATTTCAAGTCATTCAAAATTGTTGTAAAAGCTGATGATAAGGGAGGTTATAATGCAAAAATTGACGGAGATAAGTCTTTTTCGGTTTTAAATGGAGATACAATAACTTATAATGGAATCGAGCTACTTTTTAGAGAGTTACCGGGTGTTAACTTGAAATCGACACAGCTATTTGAGTTTGTTGTATCTTCCAGAGATAATGCTATTACCAGTTTAATTAAGTCTATTTCGATTAATCGAGATCAAATTAGTGAAGGGATTTTGGGAATTTCTCTGACTGGTTTTTCTAGTGAGAAAAACAATGCAATTGTTAATGCACTAATTGATCAGCAACAAAAGAGTGCAATTGAACAAAAAAATCTGACAGCTAAGAAGACAAACGAATTTCTTTCTAATCGTTTAAATCTTATTGAGCAAAAACTTGACTCAATTGAAAACATAGGAAGAGCTATAAAGTCTAAAAATGACATTATTGACATCCCCTCAGAATTACCAGCGATGTTATCTGAAGAGCGTCAATTGGAACAAGATTATTTTGAATTGAGTGTAAATGAAGGATTAGCTAAACAGATGATTGAATTTTTTGAATCTAATTCGGACTTTCAGTCGTTAATCCCAGTAAGTTTATCTTTCAATTCCAATACACTTAATTCGTCAATTGGCAACTACAATCAACTAGTTCTTGAAAGAAATAATTTGTTGGCAAGTTCTAATGAGAATAACCCTTTAGTCGTAAAAAGAAAGAATGATATCATTCGGTTACGCGGAAATCTGAAGAAAAGCGTAGAGTCGTATTTGAATTCACTTCAGGAACAGAAGAAAAGAGTTCAAATTAAGTTGAACCAATTTTCGAGTAAAAAGTCTTCAATACCAAAGTACGAGCTCGATTATAGGGATGCGATGAGGGATCAGAAGATAAGCGAGTCTATATACCTTATGCTGCTCCAGAAGAAAGAAGAAAATGAAATTATACTAGCTTCAACAGAAAGTAATATTCGTGTAATCGATTATGCTTTTTCTAATGGAAAGCCTATTTCCCCGCAAAAGAAGAAGATTTATATTATATCATTTTTGATTGGTGCTCTTGTGCCAATCGGAATAATATATTTATTGACGATTTTAAGTACAAAGTTAACAGGCGTTCAAGAAATTGAAAGTCTAAAGCTTCCAACGATTGGAGAGATTCCATTAGATGATTCAATAGAAGATGATTTCTTTAAATTTAATCCTCATTCTCCAAAAGTTGAAGCATTTCGAATGTTGAGAACCAATTTAGGGTTTATCACAGACGACAGTAAGTCTAATGTTATCTTGGTTACTTCAACTATTTCTGGTGAAGGAAAGACCTATGTAACTCTGAATTTGGCTAGCATCATTGCTAAAACAGGGAAAAAAGTTGTTGTCTTGGGAATGGATTTAAGAGTTCCAAAGTTAATGGAATATGCTGGGGCGAATTATACTGTTGGACTCTCTAATTATTTGGCGGATAATAAAGAAAGCATCTCTTTGAGTGACATTACATATCCAATTCGTGGTCAAGAAGGTCTAAGTATTATTCCATCGGGATCTATTCCTCCAAATCCAAGTGAATTACTTTTAAGTAAAAAGGTTACTGAAATTATCTCAAAGCTAAAAGAAGATTTTGATTATTTGATTATTGACTCTAGTCCAGTAGGATTAGTTTCGGATACATTATCAATTTCAAGTTTTTCTGACCTTGTACTTTATGTCTCCAGAGTTGGTTATACACAGAAAAAGCAACTTGAAATTGCCAGACTAATGCACAGAGAGGAAAAATTGAAAAGAATGTATATGTTAGTTAATGGAGTTGATATCTCTTCCGATGCTAACAGATATGGATATGGCTATGGCTATCACGCTGATAAAAAGGTTTTAAAGTGGTACCATAGGTTATTGCCGAAGTTGTTTAAAGGAAATTAATCATTCAGTTAATACTGAAGATTTAAACTTCAATCATGTTTAAAGGATTTAAGAGTAAATTTCTTGGAAATGCAGCAGCTTATAGTTTAAGTCCTCTTATTTCTAAGCTTCTAACATTTATCCTGATTCCTTTATACACCACTTATTTAACTCCTGCGGATTATGGTAACCTTCAGTATATCATGATGTTTGGTGCTTTTTTAAGAAGCACAAGTCAACTGGGTTTAAATAGCGCTTTTTGGAAATTCCGAACCGACATGAAAGGACGGGAAAAGGAAATTTCTTTGAACCTTACGTTAAATCAATTTGGAATAGGGGTTCTGTTATTGGTAGTGTTTGTAATTGGGACATTATTAGTCAAGGACTATAGTAACATCATGTTATTTATTGCGATCTATTATTTTGCATTAATTATCAAGACGTTCAGTGAAAACATGTTGCTTTTCAGTAGGGCAAATTTTAATCCGAGAAAATACCTGCAAATTTCACTAACTCAAGTTGTTTTTGTTCTTGTGCTTAATATTCTATTTGTTAAGTATCTGGATTTAAATTTCGAAGGGATAATTTACAGCTACCTTATCTCTTTTGTTATTATCACGGTAATTTATCATCGAGTATTGCTAAATGAATTTGAAGGTAGGTACAATTGGAAGCTTTCTAAAGAAATGATTTCATATGGAGTACCAATAATGATTGGAAACTTGGGACTAATGATTCTTTCCCTATCTGATCGTTGGTTTATTAAGTATTATCAAAATGACACTGAATTGGGGCTGTATTCGTATGGATACAAGTATGCCGATTTAGTTTTAGTTTTCTTAGTTCAAGTATTCAACTTGTCATTTTTACCTATTGCATGGAAAATTAAAAATTCTGAAAATGCCCGAAGGTACATGAGTACAATCCGAAGTTTAATATATTTTACATTTCCAGTACTAACGGTTTTCGGTTTAGGAATTTTGTTTATTCTGGCAGACTTAATGACCAAAAATACAGCCTACATGGAAGGGTTGAATATTATTGGGCTAATCGCATTCTCTCATGTATTTTACGCTTTTTATTTGTTTCACAGTTTAACTCTCCAATTCGAATCAAAAACAAGGGTGATTTTGTTTTGTAACATAGTCGCTGTAGTCACAAATGTTGCTCTAAATATGTATTTGATTCCGGAATACAGTTATTTGGGAGCAAGCATAGCTACAGTTGCGTCGTACTTTATCATGCTTTTGGTAACACTATTGTATAGTATCAAATACTATAAATTGGAAATCAATATCGTTAAAACTGTTGTACATTATTTGTTTGTTCTTTTAGCAGTCCATTTTTTAACCAACGCATTTTACAGTTTAGATGGTCTGGTTGTATATAAATTTTTGCTTTCAATAGGTGTTGCAATTTTGTTAGCTGGTCTTCTTTGGATAACCTCTGGAATATCTGTTTCAAGGGTAAAGGAGCTTAGGAAGATTGAATTGAAATGAAACTGAGCTCAGAAAATATCGATAAGTTACTGGTTGCATTATTAGTTTTCATTGGAGCTAAGGGAAATTTAATTGCCATTTCTGACATTACTTTAATCTTGGTGCTCTTCTTTTCATTTTATCACTTTCGAAAAAGAGGACGGAAATACACCAAAAAGTTTGCATTATTTACAGGTGCGTATGCTTTATTGACTATAGTTTATTTTCTCAAATTCGATTGGGTAAATCCAACTTCTACTTTACGGGTATATTTAAAACTGTTGATTGGGTATCACATAATTTCAGTGGTTGGGGTAGTGTTTTTAGAGTATTTTAGAAAACTTGTATACAAACTCGCATTAATCAGTCTACCTCTTTACTTAATACAACTCGTTGCATATGATCAATTGAAAAGTATAATTGGAATAATAGAATCAACAATACCAGCTTTAGATTATCGGGGAGATTGGTATGTAAATTCTTTCTTTTTTACTTTAAATGATAATGGGATGTTCAGGAATTCAGGATTTGCATGGGAGCCCAAGGGGTTTGCAAGTATACTCGATGTTTCTATTATCATAGGCTTAATGCAAAATGGATTTAAATTGAATCGTTCATTATTAATTCAATTAGTAGCTCTTACAACAACTTTTTCAACTGCTGGGTACCTCGTAATATGTGTAGCAGTCCCTTTACTGTTTATTTTGAACATTAAATCTAGAGAAAAGAAGATGATCTCAATTATTTTTGGGAGCATATTAGTCGTAATGATTTCTTCTCTTGATTTCATGTATGATAAAATAACAAGGGAAATTGAGAATAGAGAGGCGCACCTCGTTTATATTGATGCAGAAACAAATTTACCTTCGGTCACTCTTGGTCGATTTGGTAGTTTGGCACTTGCTGCAAAGGATTTCCCGAAAAATCCTATTGTTGGAATTGGAATGCAAGACAAAGAGAGGACTCAAGGAAAGCATACTAGACTGGTTTGGGTAAGTGGAATTGCTGATTTCTTGTCACGCTTTGGGTTATTAGGTATAGCTTTTTTAATATACTCGTATTACATCTCTTCTAGGAGAATAGTCTCTGTATATAAAATGAAAGGGAGTGGAGTTTTGGTCATAACTTTTATGATGATTTTCTTTGCAAGTGCTGTAATTATTAGCCCCTTGTTTTTTGCCTTTCAGTTTTTTGGATTTACGCATTTATCAAATATTAATCAAAATCAAAAATGACACAAAGAGAAATTATACCTGTCGTTATACCCGCAAGGAATGAAAGTACCAGAATAATACCAACAATTGAATCGATCAGGAGAACTGGTGAATATGCAGGTGTACATTTGGAGATAGTTGTGGTAGATGATGGTTCAAAAGACGACACGGCTAAAATAGCTAGAGAGTATGGTTGTCATGTAATTGAAAGAGAAGATAGAGGATATTCTGCATTAGGAAAACCAGAACTAGCAGACACACATAACTCTGGATTTGATTTCATATTTAAAAACTTCTCAGGCTACAAGTACTTGATGGTTTTTGGAGCTGATACTACTTGTGAAGAAAATTATATTAGTTTACTCATTAAGGAAATGGAGTCTGATGAAAACTTAGCTATGTGCGCAGGTGTTATTGATGGTTACATGACTAATAAACGCGCGGTGAGAGGTTCAGGTCGAATTATTCGTAAATCTTTTTGGGATGAGATTGGTAACCGTTTAGATAATCGTTATTACAGTTGGGAAAGTTATCCTATCGCTTTTGCCAATGCGAACGGTTACGAAACTAGAACAGTCTATGAGGCTATCATGCAAACGAGCAGACCGCCGTTAAAAGGGGTTGATTGGTATCGATATGGTATCGGTGCTAAAGAAAATGGTACCATATTTCCATATGTGTTGATGAGGGCTATAAAAGCTTGCTTTAAGATAAGTCCTAAACAGGGGTTTAGATTGATTTTAGGTTATCTACCCAAAGCTGAAAACCCATACCCAGAGAAACTTAGGAATTGGACCAAAAGTTATCAAAGAAATAGAATCAAGAATTTAATTCTGAAACCTTTCAAAAAATGAAACTATTCATCGATATAGGCCACCCTGCTCACGTACATTACTTTCGTCATTTCATATCCAAACTCAATGCTAAAGGGCATGAGGTCATGGTAAGTGCTCGTGACAAAGATGTTACTCTTCAATTATTGAAAGAATATAATATTCCTTTTATCAATCGTGGAAAGGGGAAAGATAATCTGATTGGAAAAATCTTGTACATGTTGAAGGCAGACTGGTTTTTGTTAAAAAAAACTAGAAAGTTTGCACCTGATGCGTACTTAAGTTTTGCTTCGCCTTATGCAGCACAAATTGCTTGGTTGCGTAGAAAACCTCACATTGCATTCGACGATACAGAACATGCTAAAATTGCACGTAAATTTTACCTTCCATTTTCAAAATATGTTTACACGCCAGCTTGTTTTGAATTAGACCTTGGTAAGAAGCAAAAGCGCTTCAATAGCTTTATGGAGCTTGCTTATCTTCATCCAAACGTGATTAAAAACGAGAAGTTTGATCAGTCAATAATCCCTGAAAAACCTTACATTTTTATTCGATTTGTTGCTTGGACCGCAAATCATGATGTAGGTCAATCTGGAATGTCAAATGATGTAAAAAAGGAGATAGTAGAATTACTAAAAGACAAATACAAACTACTCATTAGCGCAGAGGGAGAATTTCCGGAAGAATATAGCCAGTTCAAAGTTAATTTTCCTCCTAGCGAAATTCATAATGTTTTGAAGAATGCAGCTCTTTTTGTTGGAGAAGGAGCAACGATGGCTGTTGAGTCAGCTTTCTTAGGAACTCCATCAATTTATGTAAACTCACTTAATGCTGGAACTCTAAAAGAAGTTGAAAAATTAGGCTTGATGAAAAGTTTTAGAAATTCTGATGGTGTCGTTGATTGTATAAGAGAAATTATTGAAAAAGGGGATAATGAAAATGAAAGGGAAAAGCGTCTCGAGTTAATTAGCTCGTTTGAAGACCCAAATGATGTACTTTCATCCGCATTCCATGTTTGATAATCGAAATTAACACTTTGTTCACAGAAATTTAAGTTAAATAGTTTGGAAGCTACCTTCTAAATGATATACTTTTGCGCCGGCCGCTACTACGTATAAAAGGTCGATATGGCAAAAAACTGGACAGTATCACTATACAGTGTTCATAAAGCATTGAGTGATAACACTATTCAAAAAATAGTAACTAGTAGCGAGAAGTGCATTACCTATGAAATGGGCGATCACTCCTATGCCAAAACTAATCAACAACGCAATCTCAATTTGATTACCAATCTAAACTTGATCAATAATTACGGAGGTATAAGTAGAAATCTTAAAAAGATTAATGCTGAACTTGCTGTTGGTGGACTTTACATTGGGAAATTCAAAACTCACGATCAAATTAGAGCAACAAACTGGATGTATAAAATTCCAGTGCTCAAACATTTATATAAGGTAGTTGATTTTGGCGTGCATCGCGTTGCTCCTAAAATTAAACCAACTCAAAAGATCTATTTCTTTTTAACGAAGGGTAAAAGAAGAAGATTAACCAAAGCCGAGGTTCTTGGTCGACTTGTTCGTTACGGTTTTCAAATTGAAGAGGTTAATGATGACTTCAATGGAGAAACAGTCTTTGTGGCACGTAAGGTAAACGAAGGTCGATTGGAAGATAAGCCAAGCTTCGGGCCTTTATATAGAATGCCAAGAATTGGTAAGGATGGAAAAATGATCCACGTATTTAAACTTCGAACGATGCATCCTTATTCTGAATACTTGCAAGATTATGTTCTACAACAAAATGGTTATTCTGAATCTGGTAAACCAGCAAATGATTTCCGACTAACAAGTTGGGGAAAAGTCGCGCGAAAATATTGGTTAGATGAGGTTCCTCAGTTGATAAATGTCGTTCGTGGAGATATGAAACTATTGGGAGTTCGTCCTGTGAGTAGAAGATATTTTGAAGATATTCCTGAACACTTACAATTCAAAAGACTGTCTCAAAAACCAGGTTGTATCCCACCTTATGTTGCTTTGAATAGAGCAAGTTCGAAAAATGCAGTACTTAATGCCGAGGAAGTGTATCTTCGCCTAGCGAAAGGAAATACCGTTCGTCTAGATACGAGTTTAGCTTTTATGGCACTAAGAAATATCGTTTTTAAAGGAAAAAGAAGTGCATAATATTGAGTACTTCAATGAATAAATAAGTAAATAATCAAACCAAAATAAATGAAGAAAGTAACAATCCTAGCCTCAATCTTATTGATGACAGGTGCTGTATTTAATGCAAAAGCACAAGATTTGTCTGAAGCGAATAAATGGTCTGTCGGTCTTAACTTAGGTGGACATGATGCTGTTTCTCCTACGACAACGTCTGTAAAGTTTTTCACGCACGTAAATGGAGATGTTCGTTACATGTTTAATAATCGTTTCGGACTAATGGGTGACCTAGGTTACGAAAATTTTGCGTGGACTAGTGATACAGCGACTAACAATACACAACTAACTCGTTTATCACTTCAAGGGGTTGTGAATGTTGGTGACTTACTTCGTTTTGATAGTTTCTATGATAGAATCGGTTTACTAGTTCACGGTGGAGCTGGAATTTCAAATATGTGGCAAAAAGACGCATTTAGTTTTGGTGAAGGAGATTTGATGGGGAACTTTATTGCTGGAATTACTCCACAGTTTAAAGTGACTGATCGTGTTTCGGTTAATCTTGATTGGTCAGGAGTTTTTAACTCAAATCAGGACAGAAACTTTGATTTTAAATCAACAAATAAACCGGACGTAAATGGAATCAACGCATTCTATATGACAGCTTCTGCTGGTGTGAAAATTGCACTAGGTAAGGGCGAAAAACATGTAGATTGGATTCCAACTGTATATGGTGAGGGTAACAATGATGATTTATTAAAAAGAATCAATGACCTTGAAGAAAAAGTAAAAGATTCAGATAAAGATGGTGTTCCAGACTGGAAAGATGCTGAGCCTAATTCTGCAGCTGGTGTTTTAGTAAACTCGAATGGAGTTGAAGTGAAAGTTCCTGCTGATGCTGATAATGATGGAATCATTGATGAATACGATGCTTGTCCAAATGTGAAAGGTACTTTCTCTGGAAATGGTTGTCCTGATTCTGATAAAGATGGTGTAATCGATTCAGAGGATCGTTGTCCAAATGTACCAGGATCTGCTGAAAATGCAGGATGCCCAAAAGTGGATGAGAAAACTCAAGAGGCACTTGATGAGGCGTTACACGGAATTAAATTCGAAACTGGAAAAGCTACAATCAAATCATCTTCTTTCTCTACTTTAGGAAAAGTTGTTTCGGCGTTGGATAACCATAAAAATTATGATCTTGAAATTCACGGTCATACTGATAATGTTGGAAATCCTGCAAGCAACTTAAAGCTTTCTGAAGAGCGTGCTAATTCTGTTAAAGAATATTTAGTATCAAAAGGAATTGATGCAAGCCGTTTGACTGCTTTTGGTCATGGAGATACGCAACCAGTTGAGTCAAATGATACACCTGAAGGAAGAGCTGATAACAGAAGAGTCGAGTTTATTGTAATTTTCAATAAATAATCGAAATCTAAATAATTGATAAAATACCTGTCTAATTCCGATTAGGCAGGTATTTTACTTTGATCTAAAAATTGTTTCTCGTAATATTGAAACTCGTTTATTTAGAGTGAAATCTAAATATGCAAAGTAAGTAAGAAATGAATCATTCTATCTACACTAAACTAATCAACAAAGAAGCTAAACTCGCAGTAATCGGACTTGGTTACGTTGGATTGCCAATCGCACTTGAGTTTGCAAAGAGAATTAAGGTTGTTGGATTTGATATCAATTCTGAGCGCGTGGAAATGATGCGCAATGGAATCGATCCAAGTAACGAATTAGATGCATCTGATTTTGAAAACAGCGACATCGAATTCACAGCGAATATTAACGACTTAAAGGATGTTGAGTTCTTCGTTGTTGCCGTTCCAACACCAATCGATGAAGCTAATCTTCCAAACTTAAAACCATTGTTAGGTGCTTCATCAACAGTGGGGAAAGTGCTTAAAAAAGGAGACTACGTTGTTTTTGAATCGACTGTTTACCCTGGATGTACGGAAGAGGATTGTGTTCCAGTTTTGGAAGCTGAATCAGGACTTAAATTCCAAGAGGATTTCAAAGTGGGATATTCACCTGAGCGAATCAACCCTGGAGATAAAGAACACACACTTCAGAATGTAATTAAAGTTGTTTCTGGATGTTGTGACGAGTCACTTGAAGAAATTGCGAAGACTTACGAATTAGTTGTTGGAGCTGGAGTTCACCGTGCATCGTCGATTAAAGTGGCAGAGGCTGCAAAAATCATCGAAAACACGCAACGTGATG
>CAXPPC010000007.1:0-168625 GCA_964219255.1 Henriciella pelagia | reverse complement strand
AATGGAACTTCTTGAAGTTCTCACCAGGATTAGTTGGTGGTCACTGTATCGGAGTTGATCCATATTATTTGACACACAAAGCGATGCAAGCTGGTTATCATTCAAAGATTATTACGAGCGGTCGCTATGTGAACGATTCGATGGGCTTCTATATCGGAAAGCAAACGGTGAAAAAAATACTTGCCCAAGGAAAGAATATTCGCGACGCAAAAGTGTTAGTAATGTGGGCGACTTTCAAAGAAGATGTGACAGATATTCGTAACTCGAAAGTAGTGGATATCATCAAAGAATTGCGTTCGTTCCAAGTAGCAGTTGATTTAGTTGATCCACATGCGTCTTCAAAAGAAATGGAAGAGGAGTATGGAGTTGGCTTGACACCACAAGCTGCAAATGATTACGATGCAATTATTGTTGCTGTAAATCATGATGAGTATAAAAGAATGAACGAAGACGACTTCAAAGTCATGATGAAAGATGGAAATGGAGTTTTAGTCGACGTAAAAGGATTATATAAAGAACAAATAAAAGATCTAGAATACTGGAGTTTGTAATATGGAATACACAAAGAATATATTGATCACAGGTGGAGCCGGTTTTATCGGTTCGCACTTAGTTAGGAGAATGGTAAACAATTATCCTTCTTACAGAATCGTGAATTTTGATAAGTTGACCTACGCAGGAAACTTGAAGAATTTGACGGATATTGAAAACGCTCCGAATTATGTCTTTGTGAAAGGTGATGTTGTGAATCAAAATGATGTGAAAAAGGCATTTGATGAGTACAACATTACTGATGTTATCCATCTTGCAGCTGAATCTCATGTAGATCGCTCGATCGAAGGACCAATGGATTTTGTAATGACAAACGTCGTTGGTACAGTGAATCTACTTCAAAATGCAAAAGAGGCATGGGATGATTTTGATGGTCATGTTTTTCACCATGTGTCTACAGATGAAGTGTATGGTTCGTTGGGTGCAGAAGGTTTGTTCGAAGAGACGACAGCGTACGATCCAAGAAGTCCATATTCGGCTTCAAAAGCTTCTTCTGATCATTTCGTGAGAGCTTTTTACCATACGTATGGTTTGCCAGTCAAAATGTCGAATTGTTCGAATAACTATGGAAGCCATCACTTTCCTGAGAAGCTGATTCCTTTGATGATCAACAATATCGTTCATAAAAAACCTTTGCCAATTTATGGTAAAGGCGATAATATTCGCGATTGGTTGTGGGTGAATGACCATGCTAGTGCAATCGACGCTATTTTCCATAAGGGAAGAGTGGGTGAATCCTACAATGTTGGTGGTCTCAACGAATGGACGAATATCGACTTGGTAAAATATCTTTGTAAGCTAATGGACCAGAAATTAGGTCGTAATGAAGGTGAAAGTGCTGAACTGATCACTTTTGTAAAAGACAGAGCTGGTCACGATATGCGTTATGCCATTGATGCGTCCAAATTGGAATCTGAAATCGGATGGAAGCCTTCTGTTACTTTTGAAGAAGGATTGGATAAAACAGTTGATTGGTATCTCGAAAATCAAGATTGGATCGATAATATTACAAGCGGAAGCTACCGTGAGTATTACGAGAAAATGTACCAAGACAGATAATGGGTTTTTTAGGCAAAATATTCGGTGGTAAAAAGGAAGAACAACTCCCGCCAATGGATTTGTCTACTTTTCGTGTTGATATGCATAGCCACCTCATTCCTGGGATCGATGATGGTTCGAAATCCATGGATGAAACAATTGCCATGCTTGCCAAGTTTGAGAGCTTAGGATATAAAAAGGTGATCACGACACCACATATCATGAGCGATTTCTACAAAAATACGCCTGAAATAATTCTGTCAGGTTTGGAAGAGGTTCGGGCCACAGCGAAACAACTCAATTTGAATCTAGAAATTGAAGCTGCTGCAGAATACTATTTTGATGATTCGCTAATGAATCGCCTGAGAGAGAAAGAACAATTGCTCACCTTTAGTGATAATTACGTACTCTTTGAATTTTCGATGCACCAAAAACCAGATCAAATTGAAGAACTCTTTTTTCAATTTTTAACGCAAGGGTACAAACCTATTCTGGCTCACTTCGAAAGATATCCATATTATCATGGTTCAACTAAAGAATTGATCGACTGGAGAGCAAAGGGAATAAATATTCAATTAAACCTAAACTCATTAACCGGACATTACGGTCCTGCTATTCAAAAGCAAGCTTTATTAATGGTGGAAGAAGGTTTAGTAGACTTCGTAGGAAGCGACTGCCATCGAATCGACCACTTGATGTTGATGGAGAGAAGTCGAACTCTGAAGGCTTTTCATGATTTAGGCCAAATGAAGCTCAAGAATCAATCTCTTTAAAAAAAGCTTAACAAGAAAAAAACATTTGCTATCCTAATTAATTACCTAGGTAATTATTATATTTGTATCAAAATTATTGAATATGACTGGTGTTTTATTGGCTGTAATTGCTGTGTTGGGAATAGCTGGAGTGGCTATCGAACAAAAAAAGGCTACCAAGTGGATCGACTTACTCAACTTGTTATTGCTATCGACTACAATTTTATTGCTCATAAATTGGGATGGTGAGCTTATGTCGGCAGAGGGTAAATCAATTGGATTTGGTCTGATTGCTATTGCTACGGTATCTTTTGTGACTTCAAAGTTTGAATTGCTTCGAAAGAAGTTTATTCGTTTCGTTATCCCATTAGTAGGTATAGCCAGTCTGTTTTTAGCTTTTAAAGGTGACCGACTTGTAGAAAACGGATTTGAGTTCGGCGTGACAGATGCGCTAGTAGTCATTGGTGCTGTTCTTGCCGTCTTGGCTTATGAAATAGCTGCGCTTAAAGCTTGGGTTCTTTCAACTTGGTTGGGTATTCAATCGTACAAAATAATCAAGGCAGTTTTATTGATCCTTTCTGGGATTATCATCTTTATGGAGTTGTTCGCTGGAAGTCATTTTGGACTACTTATCGCAACAACGGCATTTGTTTCAAGTTCATTTTACCGTGAAAAGGATGGAAAGTCATTCATTTATTCATGGTTGATAATCGCTCTTTCTGGTGTCTTCTTAAGAGAAGCTGCTTTCGAAAATGTACAATTGGTGCTCGGAAAAGTAATGGAGGGATTGTTTGTTGGAGCTGCTGCTGTTTACTTAATTAAAATCTTTTCAAAAGCTACCAAAAATGAGTTATTCAGTGTTGTTATTGGACATGGATTAATGTTCGCTCTTTTGTTCGTGCTTTTCTATCTAGGTACAATCTATACTGGATTGGGTGGCGCTGATGCATTCCTTGGTGCCGCAGTTGGATTTGCAATCGCGAATATTTTGATTTCGAAACGAACTGAATCAACTGCTCTATTCGCATTTATTTTGATTGGTGGTATGACCTTCCCTGCTTTATTTGAGAACGAAGAGTTAAAGGCTTTTGAAGAAGAAATTGCACAGACTAAATCGGAAGAGGAAGATGCAGTAGAACCTGAAGTTCTTCCTATGTCGGAGTTGAACGGAAGCTACCAATTCGATAAAGAATCGACTTTAGTCTCTTTCAAATTAGGTCCAGCTGGAGCCGTAACTCAAGGAGCAATTAAGAAATTTGAGGGTGAAATTAACGTAGCAGACGATGTGTTGAATACTTCGATCTCTGTTGAAATGCCAGTTACAAACCTGACAACTTTCATTGCCATGCGTGATGAAGAAGTGCACGGTGAACATTATTTGAACGCGGCCAAATTTCCTGTTATGACGTTCGAAAGTAAGAAATTAGAAGCAGTTTCAGGTCAAGAAAACGTATACACAGCTACAGGTGAGTTTACAATGCTCGGCGTTACTAAAGAGCAAACAGTAGAGATTAAACGAATTAAAGAAGAAGACAAACTTTTATTAGTCGGATCGGGTAAAATCGACCGAAGAGAATTTGGAATGACTCCTGATGATAAAGAAGGAAATATCGTGGAGTTTAATTTTAAAGTTCAGTTAGTTCAAAAGTAAAGTGGAGAGAAAATGGCTTGACCGTTTCGTAGGATGAGTGTTGGAAACGGGACTTTTATATAGTTGAATTGTTTGACAATTGTTTTGAGCCATTTTCTCTTTATTTCTAACTTGCTAAAGTCAACATCTAAAGAAAATAGCACTTCTCGTTGTGACGAATATCCGATTCCAGTGCTTGGGTCGACATAAAATTCTGAATCACCTTTTAATTTGGCATTAACGCCGTATCCAACTGAAAAGCAAGCCCATTTCGGGATGTTAGAGTTTGGGAAGAAAGTACCAGGACTTACGCTTAACCAATAGGTCTGACCGTTGTAATCTTTCAGCAGTGATTCCGCATAAGAACTCCCTAAAATTTCGGGTCTTATTTTAGCAAATTCAGTTGAGTGATATGAAAACTTAGGAATGATTCGCTCTTCGCCCCATGCAAATTGCTGTCCCGCATACGCAAAAGTCCCTGCAATGTTGCTTCCTAAATCGCTCCAACTAAATCCCCATTCTGCGCTGTATGCATCAAACATTTCAAGTGTTAACTGGTATCCAGTGCTGATTCCAGTTCCTATCCAAATGGCATTTTCATCTTTCAAACCTGTCCACTGAAATAAATCTGTATTCAACTGATTCAATTTGTATGCTGTGTAAAAATGACCCGCTTTGTCCATTTGTAACCAATTTCTCGAATCATCAAATGTGTGAAAAGACGTCTTGGGTACATCGGCGTACCAAACTTGCGAGAGCCCAATCATACTTCCGCTCCAAATGGATCCAACAGCAACTGAGGCTCCAATTAATCGAGGTTTATTCAACGTATCAGCGTGCTCCCAAAAATTGCGTTGTCCAAAACTGAACAAACTAATTGAAAACAAAATGAATAGAAGACACAGTCGTCGCATAATTCGAAATTACATTAATTCAACGATTCTTTAATTCAGAACGTCTATAATTTTGAACCGGTTTCTACGTTATAGGGTAGATTTATACTACATTTGCCTGTCATGCAAAAAGCTAAATTTAGCTGATTGCTCCTAGTAAAAACGATTAAGTAAAGGCTGAAAACGATATATGAATAAAGTAATTAAAGACTGGAACGAGATAAAAATTAATGATAGCTGGGCAATTTTTAAGATTGTCGCAGAATTTGTTGAAGGGTATGAAAGAATGGCACGAATAGGTCCATGTATTTCTGTTTTCGGTTCTGCTCGAACTAAACCTGACAACAAATATTATCAGATGGGCGTAAGAGTCTCAGAATTACTCGCCGAAGCTGGTTATGGTGTAATTACTGGTGGTGGACCAGGGATTATGGAAGCTGGGAATAAAGGTGCTCAGCAAGGTGGTGGAAAGTCAGTTGGACTTAATATCGACCTTCCATTCGAGCAAAGTCATAACCCTTACATCGATCCGGAACATAATTTGGAATTCGACTATTTCTTCGTGCGAAAGGTCATGTTTGTAAAATATGCGCAAGGATTTGTAGTCCTTCCTGGTGGATTTGGAACAATGGATGAGTTGTTTGAAGCATTGACCTTGATTCAAACGAAGAAAATTAATAATCGACCAGTTGTATTGATTGGGAAGGATTATTGGACAGGTCTTGTTGAGTGGATCAAAACTGCAATGTTAGAACAAGAGAATAATATTTCTGAGAAAGATTTGGATTTATTCGGAATCGTTGATACAGCTGAGGAAGCTTTCGAATACATCGATGACTTCTATAAATCACACCAATTATCGCCTAACTTCTAAATCAATTGTAATGACTTTTTTAAAGAAGCTTGGAAACTACATATTGAGTAAAACCTTTTTGATTAACCTCGGTTTAATTATCGTAGCATACGTCTTGTTATATCTGATTTATTCGAATTACCTAGATAGCAGAACGAATCACGATGAGAAAATTGAGGTACCGAATTTAGTTGGGAAAAACCAAAATAATTTGGAAAATCTTCTAGGTGAAACTGGACTACAATATGAGGTGCTGGATTCAATTTACGATCCTTCTAAAGTAGAAGGGACAATAATTAGTCAGGATCCAGAGCCAACTTCAGAAACAAGTGTCTTTGTTAAAGAAGGTAGAAAGGTCAAAGTTCGAGTTTCAAAACGAACGCAAATGGTAGAAATGCCTGATTTGGTAGATAAATCTCAGCGATTTGCGGAAAGCATTCTTCGAAACAGAAAGTTCCGTTACACTTTAGATTATAAGCCTTCTCAAGAGGCACATGGTGCAGTTATGGATCAGCAGTATAAAGGAAAAACAATTGCTGCAGGTACTAAAATTCCGATTGGTTCTAAAATAAAATTAATTGTTGGTAGAAACGAAGTTGGTGTGCCACAGGAGTTGCCTAATTTATACGGATTGACGATTGAAGAAGCTCGTCAACGAGTTAGTGGAATGTTGAACATGGAATTTGCCGTTTCCTGTGATGAAGGTTATTCAAAAGCAGACTCGTTAGCTGCACGCGTTGTTACCCAATCTCCGGAATACATGGAGGGTGCAAGAGTAGCATCCGGTAGCACTATCATGGTGTATGCTTCGAAAGATTTTAGTGGTGGACCTACAGAATAAATTGATTATGAAAGGAATTCTTACAATATTAATCGTGGCATTAGTGGGCTACGCTTTTTCGCAGGAAGAAGTCGGACCCTTAACTGGTAATCCACAATTGATGGCAACCAAAACGCCTGTACTTTCCAAGGTGAATCCAAATACATTCGACAGTACTTTTATCTACACGCCAGATACGATTAGTCTCCCAGTATTTGACGATTTTAGTTCAAGCAAGTTTCAAAAGTATAATGCGAACTTTACTGATCCAGGAGTGACTTCAGTTTTGGTCTATCATTTATTGGATAGCTTCGATGTTCCGCTGCCAAGTAATGCCGTTTATACTACGCAACAAACATTCAAAAGAACCTATGTTGTGTCAACGACAAGTTTAAATGATGAAAATTTCCCTCCGCTGGGAGTTAAAATTGGAGACCTTTCTTCTTACCCAGTTACTCATTCGTATGTACCAGTCTACCCGCCTTATTATATTTATGATACGGTCAATAATTTGGGAGATGTAGATCCAAATCCAGATACAGTATGGGTTTCTGGTCCAGATGTTACGCAAAGTACGGCTCGTCAATTTTTTGCTCCTGTGAACGATTTGTCGAAAATTTGGATGGATTCTGAAGCATTTCATAATTATACAATGGCTCTAAACCCTTGGTCGTTGGGAGTTGCAACTTTTGATGGTTTGGATGAGTTTGGCTATCCGTATGAGATAAACAGCGCTATAACCAATTATGCAGATCACCTAACTTCGAAACCAATCGACATGTCTGGGCTCGATGCAAGTGATTCAGTATACTTTAGTTTCTTATATCAAGCGCAAGGTTTGTGTGATGCTCCAGAAACGGGAGATTCGTTAGTGCTTGAGTTCTATGCGCACGATTTACTCCAATGGAATAGGGTGTGGAGTACAAATGGAATTCCGCTATCAGATTTTAAAGTGGCACACATCAAAATTGCCAACCCCGATTATTTCAAAAAAGGTTTTCAATTCAGATTCAAGAATTATGGTGGACTTTCGGGAAGTTTAGATCATTTCCACATCGACTATGTGAATCTAAGAACATTGTCGGGTTACCAAGACACGTTGTTTAAAGATTTTGCAATTGTTTATCCAGTGAATACCTTGATAGATGAGTACACTTCGGTACCTTGGGATCATTGGAAGAATAATTTTGCTGGGAAAATGTCTCCATCAGTACAAGTCGTTGTACGAAATGGAAGTAATATTTCAGAAAACAATCAAAATGGTCAAACGGACGTGTATTATGGTGGATTGCTAGAAGGTTCATTTACGTTGAACGCCCAAACGTTATCAGGAGGAAATATTAACTACGACCCAAGAACGACCTATTATTCATATCACGATTTTTCTTCTGGGTATCATTTCGATGAAACAAAACCAGGAGATTTTCAAGAGTTTGAAGTGATTACTACTGCTTCGGCTCAATTCCCAAATATGACGAGCAATGATTCAACTTTCACCACGCAGATATTTGAGAATTACTATTCACACGATGACGGTACAGCTGAATTGGCTTACGGACCTACTGGAATTCAATCTCGTTTAGCGGTGCAGTATGATGCTTATGAGCCTGATTCATTAATCGGTGTAGCTATTCATTGGGTGCCATCTGTTGATGATGTTTCGGACAAATTATTCTTATTAACTATTTGGGACGATAATAACGGTCAGCCCGGGAATGTAATTTATGAGGATGATCCATTTTTTCCGCGTCAACCACAATACGAATACGTAAAGAATAAATTTACTACTTACTACCTGGAAGACACGATGAAGTTGCCAGTTAGTGGTACGTACTACATCGGTTGGAGACAATTTGATGCAGATCGTTTAAATGTTGGTTTGGACATGAATATTGTTTCCAATGATAAAACATTCTACAGTATTGACGGAGGGGTGAATTGGCCAAATTCCAGTTTTGAAGGGTCGGTCATGATTCGACCAATCTTCTCTACGGCGATGGATATATACTTAGGGATTGAGGAGAAAGAATTGAAGGAAGAAATCAAAGTCAACGTTTATCCAAATCCAACGAATGGTCATGTGAAAGTTGAAACTTCAGGAGAATATAGCGGAGTGCAAGTTATGAATATGAACGGTCAAGTTGTGCTTTCAACAGACGCAATGACTTTTGATTTATCACCTTTTGAAAATGGAGTGTATTTCATCAAGTTCAATGGATCGAGCAAGGTGGTGAAACTAATGAAGTATTAACATGGTGAAAGAGGAAGATAAATCAGTTGAGGAGGAGGAAACTTCAGAAGAAATGTATGAGCACTACCGATTCACGGTAGATCCTGGTCAAGTCTCGGTAAGAATTGATAAATTTTTATTGGATCGAATGCCGAGCACTTCAAGAAATAAAATTCAAGCAGCTGCAAAAAACGGAAACGTATTGGTGAATGATAAGGCTGTAAAGCAAAACTATAAGATTAAACCCAATGATGAGATCAGCATAGTTCTGCCATTTCCAATGCGTGAACTTCGATTAATTCCTGAGGATATTCCATTGGAAATTGCATATGAGGATGATCAAGTGATTGTGGTGAATAAGCCTTCGGATATGGTTGTTCATCCAGGTTATGGTAATTATACAGGAACTCTAGTGAATGCTCTGGTTTATCATTTCGACAATTTGCCTCACAGAATTCAAGATTACTACGGAAGGCCAGGACTTGTTCATCGTTTAGACAAACATACAACCGGATTGTTAGTAGTAGCAAAAACAGAACATGCTCTAACTCATTTGGCTAAGCAATTTTTCGATCGAACAACTGAAAGAAGATACTGGGCTCTTGTTTGGGGGGATGTTAAGGAAGACGGTACTGTAACCGGAAATCTTGGGCGATCTCTTAAAAATCGGATGGTAATGACAGTTTTTCCTGATGGAGATCATGGAAAACATGCTGTAACTCATTATAAAGTATTGAAACGTTTCGGATATGTTACGTTAGTAGAGTGTAAATTGGAAACTGGAAGAACGCATCAAATTCGAGTTCATATGAAACATATTGGTCATCCATTGTTTTATGATTTAGAATATGGTGGAGATAGTATTCTTAAGGGAACGCCAAGTGCTAAATACAAAAAGTTCGTCGAAAATTGTTTCGACTTGTTAACTGGACAAGCACTTCATGCTCGAACACTAGGATTTGTTCATCCAACTACTGGTGAAAATATTTCATTGAGTTCGGAGTTACCTGAGGGATTTCAAGCGGTGCTTGATAAATGGGAAAAGTACATCGGCTCAGAAGAAATGCTAGCTTGAAATGCTAAGATTTAAAGGGGTTTGTTAAAATAGTGAGGACAAAACGTTAAAAATTAGTTTTTTTGTTACTTTTACGAAGTTTAACGCTAACCCAGAATCGATTTATTAATCGTTTTAGGTAAACAAAAATTGAAAAGACTACTGTAATATGAGGTTAAAATTTAGCTTAATACTTGTGATTTTAGGTCTCTCTACCATGGCAATGGCCCAACCTAAAGTTATTTCGAAGGCAAACGAAGCATATGCAAGTGAGAATTATGCTACATCGGCGAAGCTTTGTCAAGATGCATATCAGAAACTTTCTAGAAAGGGAGGTGCACGCGCTCAAAAACGAAAAGGTGATATGGCATTCAAAGTTGCCGAGTCTTATAGACATACTGAGCGTTATAAAGATGCAATTGATTGGTATGATCGTTGTCTACTTTTAGAATATGAGCAAATTCAACCTGAAGTATTATTATATAATGCTGAGATGTTAACCATCTTGCGCGATTATGAAAAAGCAATCGAAAATTATAAAGCTTATTTAGAGCTAGTTCCTGGAGATGAGAGAGCATTGGCAGGAATTGAGTCTTGTGAGAAAAACAAAGATTATATTGCGGAAAAAACGCGACACAAGATTGAAAACGAGGTGAAATTGAATACTTCATCTTTCGATATGGCGCCAATGTTTGGAGATCGTAAGCAGTCGATGTTCTACTTTAGTTCAGGACGTTCTGGTTCAACTGGTAAAGGGACAGATCCACGTTCTGGAGATGGATTCATGGATATCTGGGTAAGTAACGTAGACAAGAAAGGAAACTGGCAAGAGCCAAAGATCGTAGAGAATGAAGCAATCAACACACCGGATAATGAAGGGACTGTTTGTTTTGATTCACGATACAAGACAATGTTCTTTACTCGTTGTCCAAGTGTTGAAAAACAAAACCTTGGATGTGAAATTTGGATGTCGGATGCTAAGGGTAAAACAGATTGGAAAGATCCTGTGAAAGTAGAGCTTGGTGTTGCGGATTCTGTTTCTGTTGGTCATCCATGTACAGAGGATGGAAAATTCTTGATTTTTGCTTCTGATATGCCAGGTGGATTTGGAGGTAGAGATTTATGGTACACTACTTTTGATAGAAAAACTGACTCTTGGACTACACCAGTAAACATGGGGCCAGAGATCAATACAAAAGGAAATGAGCTGTTCCCAACTTTTGCTTTGAACGGAGATTTAATTTATGCTTCAGATGGTTTCCCTGGGTTAGGAGGACTTGATATCTTCAGAGCAAATAGAATTGGGGAGGAAAATAAGTGGGAAAAACCAAAGAATATTGGCGCACCTATTAATAGCGAGCACAACGACTATGCGTTAATCGAACAGACGGATCGTTTAGGATACTTTACTTCAGAACGAAAAAGTGTTAATGGTGAAAATATTCCTGATATTTATTCTTACGAATTACCACCTAACTTATTCGATCTTAAAGTTGTTGTTTCAGATTTATCAGAATCTGATGTTAGAATTGAAGACGCTGTTGTAACAGTTACTGCTGAGAACGGTGATACTTGGGAAGGATATACGGATGCGAACGGTACTGTTTTCTGGGATAAGAAACCAACAGGAGACCGTTATATCAATGAAGAGTCATCTTACACGATAAATATCGCTAAAGAAGGGTTCTACGAAAATAAAAAGCCGTCAACAATTTCAACTAAAGGATTGAAATACGACCAACAGTTTGTAATTGAAATGGGATTATTCCCTGTCAAGAAACCAATTCGTCTACCAGAGGTTCGTTACCCATTGAACAAATGGGAGCTATTGGTTGATTCAACAATCAATTCTCCAGACTCCTTGTTGTTCGTTTACAACTTGCTTCAAGAGCGTCCGGAATTGGTGCTAGAGTTGAGTTCACATACCGATTCTCGTGGTAGTGCAACTGCCAATCAAAAACTTTCTGAAAACAGAGCACGTGCTTGTTACAAGTACTTGGTTGAAGAGAAAGGTGTAGACCCACGAAGAATTGTTCCAGTCGGAAAAGGTGAAAGTACTCCGCGTACAGTGTACTTAATGGATGGAAAATACCTTGTAAAAGAGCCAACTGAAGGAGAATACGAGACGATCGTTCTTACAGAAGCTTACATCAACAAGTTTAGAAGAAGTAGTAGAGAAACATTTGATTTACTTCATGGTCTTAACAGACGTACGGAAGGAGCGGTTAGATCATTGGAATTTGATCCAGCCACAGCGCCTGAAGCTGATCCTGCATTGTTAGAGTACGTAAAATATCCATAAATCAATATTTGGTTAGTAAAGGCGGTTCGGATGAACCGCCTTTTTTTGTATCTTAATGTAACCTAACCGAATATTATGAATGAAAAAGCCCTTCACTGGATTTGGGAGAAACAACGTTTCGAATCTCCAGATTTACTACTCACCTCAGGTGAAACACTTACAATTTTATCGCCCGGTAATTACAATAAAGATAGAAGTGGCCCCGACTTTGAACTAGGTCGAATTAAAATTGGAAATGTCGAATTTTGTGGACCGATCGAAATTCATGTTAAGTCGTCCGATTGGATAAAACATGGTCACCAAAATGATCCCGCATATAACAATGTTATTCTTCACGTGGTTGCTGAACACGATTTAGAAATTGTAGTGAATGGTTATCAATTGCCAACATTAGTCTTGTCACATTTTGCTCAATTTAATTCGAGTGCGGCGCAAAACTCAAGTGTTTTATGTAGCTCGTTCATTAATGAAATGGAACCAGTTTATCTTGAGTCGATGAAGTCGAAGGCACTAAATCAAAAGTTAAATTTAAAGATACAGCGCTTTATCAATGGAGCATGTACAAAAGAGGAAGTGTTTTATTTTCTTCTAGCATCTGCTTTTGGCATGAAGATAAATCAAAAACCATTTGAGGAATTAGCAGCTCGAGCACCATGGGAGGAGCTTGCAAGTATTAGTTCAACGGCTAAATTTCAATTGATTCTAGTTAGAAGTGGATTACTGCATGAGGACCGGAAGAAGGTCACAATAGGTGGTTATTCGTGGAATTACAAAGGTACGCGCCCTGGAAATTATCCTTCGAGGAGAGTTGGACAGTTTGCAACACTAATTGCCGGTGGAATAGTTGAAGAGTTTATTCAATTAAGAGCTAACTATCTTGAAAATTTTACTCAATCAACCGATCGATACAAAATGGAAGATGGAACACCTTTGTTTTCGGTAACTTTTAGAAATCACTTAGTTGTTAATGCAGTGGTTCCATACCTCTATTGGGAATCTCGATTTGATGATAACTTAAGTATCGTTGAGAACATTTTGAGTCAATTACCAATTGAAAAAAACATCAAAGTCAACCAATGGAAAAAGGTTGGTGTGTCGATGAAAAATGCGTACGATTCACAATCATTTCTCGCGCTAGATCGTTATTATTGTAATCGGAAAAAATGCCTATCTTGTGAGGTAGGTAATAAAGTCTTAAATCGATGAAATTAATTCAGAAAATTATCTTCTTTTTTGAGATGAAATCTTTTGGGGTTTGCAAATGGTGGGCTCGAAAATTGGGAATTAAAACTTCTAAGGTTCGATTAGGCTTTATTTACGCATCTTTCATTGCACTGGGTTCTCCTTTGTTGATCTACCTAGTTATGGCTTGGATCCTCGAACATAAACATTACTTCAAGTTTCAACGTAAAAGAAGAAGCACGATTTGGGAATTGTAAAAATGAGAAAGGCGAGAGGATTTTCTAAAGTCTATTATTTCGTATCACTTCTAATTCTTGTTATGATAGGTGGTACGGTCGGATATATCATGATAGAAGGTTATGAGCCAGTCGATGCCTTTTACATGACAATAATTACAATTTCCACTGTTGGATTTAGAGAAGTTGTTGAATTGTCATTTTACGGGAAACTTTTTACTGCTTTCTTGATCATTTTTAGTTTCGGTACTTTCGCTTATGCCGTTACTTCTTTGACAACTTACGTAGTAGGAGGTGAGTACAAAAAACATCTTAAAGAAATTCGTATGCTACAACAATTAAAACGTATGAAAGATCATGTAATTATCACAGGTTATGGTCGCGTAGGAAAACAGGTCGCGGAGGACTTGAGAGCTATCGGTTGTGAATTCGTAATTATCGAATCTGATGAAGCTATGGCACATGCTGCGGAAGATGATGGTTTTCAAGTTATGATTGGGGATAGTACAAATGATGATCTGCTAAAAATGGCATCCATTGAAACGGCAAAAGGAATTATTACGTGTTTACCTAAAGATGCTGATAATACTTATGTGGTGCTCTCAGCTCGCGAATTGAGTAAAGGAGCGATTATTATAAGTCGTGCATCTAGCCCTTCAGCGGTATCAAAACTGAAAATGGCAGGTGCTAATAATGTGATCATGCCCGGAGCAGTTGGAGGGTCGCATATGGCTTCTTTAATTGCGCATCCAGATATTATTGAGTTTCTGGATATGATCCGAGTAAAAGGATATCAAGGTGCAAACGTGCAATCAATCTGTTATGATGATTTGCCAGAAGAGTACCGTGGTAAAACGATTGGTGAACTTGAAGCGAGAAGAATTACGGGCGTAACTATAATTGGATTTAAAAAACAAAATGGTGACTATGTCATTAATCCACCACTTGAACAAGAGGTAACTCCAGGAAGTCGACTTTTTGTCCTAGGTACAACCGATCAGATTGAGAAGTTAGTGGACTACTTTAATTTACCAAATTCATGAAAATTTTAATAACTGGTTCTAATGGATTGTTAGGGCAGAAATTAGTTGATTATTGTCTGAGAAACTCAATTGTGTTTCTAGCAACTTCAAAAGGTGAAAATCGTTATTCAAAATGTCCAGATGATAGTTACATGAAGATGGATATTACTTCTCGTGAAGAAGTGGTAAAAGTAATGCGCGATTTCACACCCACTCATGTGATACACACCGCCGCGATGACGAATGTAGATCAGTGCGAAAAGGAACCCGACAATTGTCAGGAAGTTAATGTAAACGCTGTTGGAATTCTCGTAGAGGCATGTAATTCAATTAATGCACATTTTCAGTTGCTGTCAACAGACTTCATTTTTGATGGTGAAAAAGGAAATTATAGTGAAGACGATGAACCAAATCCATTGAGTGTATACGCAAAGTCAAAAGTGGATGCTGAAGAAATCGTTAAAACAAACTCAACTACTTCTTGGTCTATTGTAAGAACAATTATCGTATACGGAAAGGGAGAGAATTTATCAAGATCAAATATTGTGCTTTGGGCGAAAGGTGCACTGGAGACAGGGGATCCTTTGTCTATCGTTGATGATCAGTTTAGAGCTCCAACTTATGCAGATGACCTAGCAGCTGGTTGTATGGGTATCATCGAAAATAATGAGAAAGGAGTTTTCCATATTTCTGGTCCCGAAACTATGTCCATTTTCGATTTAGTAATAAGAATTGCCAAACACTTCAATCTAAATACGGATAATATTAGTCGAGTTTCCAGTTCAACTTTAAATCAAGCAGCAAAACGACCTCCAAAAACGGGATTCGATCTTTCAAAAGCGTATGAAAAAATTGACTACAAACCTCATTCTTTGGAAGAAACACTGGATATTCTTTTCGTTTAAATAGCATATTTTCCGGTTATCAACAACCGTTTTGCTGACTGCTTAATATTGTTATCTTTGTTTGCATTCGAATTTCAGAATCAAATACATACTTATGAGAATATTACTAGGAGCATTAGCAGTATTACTACCATTTTTCCAATTTGCACAAGAATCTGTGAGTATCGAAGATAGAATCGAGCAAGTTTTTCGTCCTATTGCAGATGGAGTTAGTTCGGTGATTTTTTACTCGGTTCCTGTTGTAGGAATTGATGTTCCGATTGTTCTTTTTGTGTTAATTGGTGGAGCATTGTTCTTTACATTATATTTTAAGTTCCCCAACATTCGTCTGTTTGGAACAGCGATTAATATTGTTCGAGGAAAATACGATGATATCGATCACCACGAGGCAATTGCAAATAAAGACATGCATACGCTGGATGGAGATAATCCTGATACAATTGCTATTGAAGGTAGCGAAGGAGAGGTGACTCACTTTCAAGCTTTGACAGCGGCTTTAAGTGCAACTGTTGGATTAGGAAATATTGCTGGGGTTGCAATTGCGATTGCCATCGGTGGAGCGGGAGCAACTTTCTGGATGATTATTGCTGGTTTGATAGGCATGGCATCTAAGTTTGTGGAATGTACCCTAGGTGTTAAGTATCGTGATGTTGATGAAGATGGTACGGTGCACGGTGGACCAATGTACTACCTCTCGAAAGGACTCAAAGATAAAGGTCTTGGGAAGCTCGGAAAAGTACTAGCGGTTTTCTTTGCGGTAATGGCTGTTGGAGGGTCTTTTGGTGGAGGAAATATGTTCCAAGCTAACCAAGCAGCTTCTCAGTTTACACAAATTATGGGAATTGAAGCTGATTACGCTGGATTCTTGTTTGGAATTGTTGTTGCCATTTTAGTTGGAATCGTAATTATTGGAGGAATTAAGAAAATTGGTTCGGTCACGGAAAAAGTGGTCCCATTCATGGCTGTGATCTATGTTGGAGCTGCGTTAGTTATTCTTGGGATGAACTTTAGTCTAATCCCACGAGCATTCGGAATGATTTTCGAAGGAGCTTTTTCAGCGGAAGCAGGATTGGGTGGATTTATTGGGGTTTTAATTGTTGGTTTCCAAAGAGCGGCATTTTCGAATGAGGCTGGAGTTGGATCTGCGGCGATTGCTCATTCAGCGGTTAAAACTAAATATCCTGCCAGTGAAGGGATTGTAGCTTTGCTTGAACCATTTATCGATACAGTGTTGATTTGTACAATGACTGCTTTGGTTATGATTATTACTAATCTCAAATTCAACTTATTTGAATACGGTAATATCGATGATGCAAAAAATGTGATCTTGAATACGGGTGAGCACCTTGGAGGGGTGGATCTGACCTCTCTAGCGTTCGATTCTGCTATACCAAACTTTTCAATTGTCTTAACAATAGCTGTTATTTTATTTGCTTTCTCTACAATGTTGTCTTGGTCGTATTATGGACTACAAGCTTGGAAATTCTTATTTGGAAAAGGAAAGGTTGCGGATTTAACATATAAAGCACTTTTCCTAATGTTTGTAGTAGTTGGAGCTTCGATCAGTTTGGGTGCTGTAATTGATTTTTCTGACGCAATGATATTTGCTATGGTATTCCCGAATGTTATCGGACTCTTTATTCTTGCTCCAAAAGTAAGAGATGAAGTGAAACGTTTCAAAACAGCCATCCAAGCAAGAAAATAATGTCTATTTCGAAGAGGAATAAGAGAGGGATTGCCTACCTGATAATTCTGGTAGTTGCTATAGCTTTTACTCCTCGAATAGTAGACAATCTTCAGGCGAAAGATTCACCAGAGATCTCATTTACGGAAGCAAAAAAAATCGAAAAAAAACTTAAGACCGCAAATAAGATTTGGTCAAAACAATCCAAAAAAAAGTTTTACGAGAAATTTAATAGTAAAAAGTATCATTCTCCGGCATCAAGGTTTGATCCAAATCAATATTCAGAAAGTGATTGGTTGAAATTAGGCCTTTCCGAAAAGCAAGTAGAGGTAATAATGAAGTTCACTTCTCGAGGCGTGCGATCAAATGAAGATTTAAAAAAAATATATGTGCTTCCTGAAGAGGTTTTTCTGTTGATAGAAGATTCAACCTATTATCCGAAAGGAGAAATGTATAAAAGAGAAAGAGATGCATTTACAGAGAAGGATAAAAATGAGTTGAATGTTCCGTTAAACACTGCAACAAGAGAACAGCTGGAGGAAATCCCCGGTATTGGTCCATACTTCTCCAAAAAAATTATTGAGCATCGAGAGTCTTTAGGTGGATATTCAGAAAGAACAATTATTAGATATATGGAAAATCGATCCTGAGAAGTATCAATCAATTCGAAATTATATCAAGTTGGATCAAGTTGAAACTAGAAAGATCAATATTAACTCAGCTTCTTTAGATGAATTGAAAGCACACCCTTATATCGATTACAAAGTGGCAAACTCGATTGTAAAAATGAGAGAACAAAGAGGAGGATTCTCAAGTCTCGATGAAATTAAAGAATCAGTTTTAATCGAACTACCACTTTACAGAAAAATAGAACCATATTTAACAGTAGAATAAATGACGTTAGAAGAAAGACTCAAGGGGGCAATTCGTGATGTGCCGGATTTTCCAAAAGAAGGAATTGTGTTCAAAGACATTACGCCAATTATGCAGGACCCAATTTTGTCGAATGACCTTTTGGATGCAATGGCAGAAAAATATAAGGTGCAAAATATTGATGTTGTAGCCGGAATTGAAAGTAGAGGTTTTTTACTGGGTTATCCACTTGCTATGAAGTTGAATGTTCCTTTTGTGTTAATTCGAAAAAAAGGAAAATTACCATATGATAAAATCAGTTTTGATTACGATTTAGAATATGGAAGCGCGACTATAGAAATGCATACAGATGCTGTTAAGCCGGGACAAAGAGTTTTGATTCATGATGATTTATTGGCCACTGGAGGTTCTGCCGAAGCAGCAGCTGAACTAATCGTCAAGAGTGGAGGAGAGGTTGCAGGATTTGACTTTCTTGTAACGCTAGACTTTTTAAATGGAGCAGATAAACTGAAGAGATTTTCTGACAATATTGCTACTTTTGCGGCTTACTAGAACTAACTGACAAAGATTTAATAAATAGAAAACAATGGATTTTGAACTGAACGAAAATCAATTGATGATTACGCAAATGGTGCGTGATTTTGCTGAAAAAGAAATTCGCCCATTCATTAATAAGTGGGATGATGAAGAGTATTTCCCAGTCGAAACAATGAAGAAAATGGGGGAACTCGGATTACTTGGAATTTATATTCCTGAAGAATATGGTGGTTCTGGATTTGGATATTTTGAATATGCTACAGCTCTAATGGAGCTTGGAAAAGTGTGTGGAGGAGTAGGATTGAGCGTTGCAGCTCATAACTCCCTTTGTACAGGACATATTTATTATCATGGTACTGAGGAACAGAAAAGAAAATACCTTCCTAAACTTGCATCTGGTGAATGGATCGGAGCTTGGGGCTTGACGGAACCAAATACGGGTTCTGACGCAATGCGTATGAAAACAACAGCAGTGAAGGATGGAAATGAATGGGTGATAAATGGTGCAAAAAACTGGATTACGCATGGTCTTTCTGGAGATGTGGCTGTTGTCTTAGTTCGAACTGGAGAGTTGCTAGATAGTAAAGGGATTACTGCTTTTATTATTGAAAAGGGAACTCCTGGATTTTCAGCAGTGAAAATTAAAGACAAATTAGGAGTGCGAGCAAGTGAAACTGCTGAACTTATTTTCGACAATGTACGTGTGCCTGAAGAAAATGTGATTGGAGAAGTTGGTGCTGGTTTTATTCAAGCGATGCAAGTACTTGACGGCGGTCGAATTTCTATCGCGGCTTTGAGTTGTGGTGTTGCTCGTGGTGCTTATGAAGCTTCTTTGAAATATTCAAAAGAGCGCGAGCAATTCGGAAAATCTATTTCACAATTCCAGGCGATTGCATTTAAACTAGCAGATATGGCAACGGAAGTTGAGGCGGCAGAAATGTTGACGTTCCAAGCTGCGTACCTGAAGAATAACAAGAAGCCACTTACTAAAGAAGGAGCCTTCGCAAAGTATTATGCTAGTGAAGTAGCCGTGAAATGCGGGAATGAAGCTGTTCAAATAATGGGTGGTTATGGATATACAAAAGAGTATCCAGCGGAGAAATTCTTGCGTGATGCGAAGCTCATGACTATTGGTGAAGGAACGTCTGAAATTCAAAAAGTTGTTATTTCTAGAGAAATTTTGAAATAAACTATTGAAAATTAATTTATAGTCGTATATTTGCCGTCCGCTTAACAGGCGATAGTTGAAAAAATTAGAAAATAATATAGAAAGATATGTTGATTATTCCAGTTAAAGAAGGAGAAAACATCGAAAGAGCGATTAAGAAGTACAAGAAGAAATTCGAGAAAACGAAAGTAATGAGAGAACTTCGTGATCGTAAAGAATTTACTAAGCCTTCTGTTCTTAAAAGACAAGAGAAAATTCGTGCTTCTTACAAGCAAAGAATGAAGTCTGCAGAGATGTAATTGAAACATTTCTGGTAAAAGAAACGTTAAAGGAGCTATATGGCTCCTTTTTTTGTGCTCGATAGTTTTATTGATTTTCTAATTGCTGAGAAAAGATTCTCAGAACATACGGCTATCGCATACAAGAAAGATATCAAACAGTTTATCGACTATGCTGATATTACGCAAGAAAAAGAACTAAATGAAGTAACTCCTAGACTTGTCCGTGGATGGATGGTCGAGCTTCTTGAAAATGACTATGAGGGAACTTCAGTTAATAGAAAACTCTCTTCGTTGCGAACATTCTTCAAGTGGTTAGTAAAGGAAGGAGTTATAGCCGAAAGTCCAATGCGTTTAGTAAGTGGTCCGAAGGTGAAAAAACGACTCCCGAATTTTGTTCAACAAAAAGCACTTGACTCTCATGAGTTGGACAAATTGTTTTCTGATGATTTCAGTGGTGTACGTAATAGAACTATTATTGAGTTTTTCTACCAGACCGGAATGAGGGCTAGCGAGCTGATCAATCTAACAGATAGAAATGTAGGATCTGATTCAATTCGAATTCTGGGAAAAGGAGGGAAAGAAAGAGTGGTGCCCATTACAAAGTCACTTGCTAATTGGATAGAAAAGTATAGATTGGAGAAGTCTCAAATAGAGATTTGTAATTCTTCGGTCTTTTTTGTTCTTGATAATGGAAAACCTTTATATCCAAAATTTGTATATAACGTCGTAAACAGGTGTTTAAAGTCACTTTCGAATCTAGAAAAAAATAGTCCACATGTTCTTAGACATTCATTCGCAACACACATGATGAATAATGGTGCGGGTCTCGAAGTGCTAAAAGAACTTCTTGGTCATGCAAATCTTTCGGCAACACAAGTCTATACACATAATTCTTTTGCAAAACTTAACGAAATATACTCAGGAGCGCACCCAAGAGGAGGAAGTAAAAGAAGAGATTAATTAAAATGTGAAATCTAGTTAAAAAACAAGTCGCCTTTCTTGCTTTAGGTGAAAATAATAGGTATTTTTCTGTCACAGTGAGGGAGTTCTTTTAAGGAAATGAATAATTTCTCTCTCGGTTAAAAGAGCTTTGGCTAGTTTTTTTGACTCACTGCAAGCCAGATTTTTACTCACCACCTTTCCGAGAGGGGGCAAAATAATAGGATATGGATTTTAAAGTAAACACAGTGAATTTTACTGCAGACAAGGATTTAGTAAACTTTATCCATGAAAAGGTGAAAAAACTTGAGTTAATGTATGACCATATTACAGCAACTGAAGTTTATTTAAGAGTTGATAAGAATGATGAGAAGGAGAATAAAGTTGCCGAGGTGAAAATTCTCTTACCTGGTAATGAGCTATTCGCAAAGAAACAATGTAGGAGTTTTGAAGAGGCAGCTGACACGGCAGTATCGGCATTAAAAAAGCAGATTGAAAAGCATAAATCGAAAATTATTGCATAAATAATTTAATTGTAAATAATTGAAAATGAGAGGGTATTTTAAATGCCCTCTTTTTTTTCGAAAAAAAAATGAAAAAAAAATATTTTTTTGCTTGCCAAACAAAATATGTTTCATACATTTGCACTCCCCAAACGGGGAAACACAAATAAAAAAGTTCTTTCAAATACTAAAGATAATTGCAACGCAAGTGCCGATGTAGCTCAGCTGGCTAGAGCAGCTGATTTGTAATCAGCAGGTCGGGGGTTCGAGTCCCTCCATCGGCTCAAAGTTGGGGAGATACTCAAGCGGCCAACGAGGGCAGACTGTAAATCTGCTGGTTTTACCTTCGCAGGTTCGAATCCTGCTCTCCCCACAGCAATTACCTTAAAATATAAGCGGGAGTAGCTCAGTTGGTAGAGCGTCAGCCTTCCAAGCTGAGGGTCGCGAGTTCGAATCTCGTCTCCCGCTCATTTTTTTTACCTTCCTTACTTCGGTAAGGTGGGTTTTTTGAAAGTTTTTAGTTGCCGGTGTAGCTCAGGGGTAGAGCGCTTCCTTGGTAAGGAAGAGGTCACGAGTTCAATTCTCGTCATTGGCTCTAAATGAGAAAGAAAAGTATACTCGTGTTTTTCACCCTGTTTGAGGGTGAAATTTTGTATATATAAGAGTTTATATTAATAACTAAGTAACAAAAACAAAAATGGCTAAGGAAACATTTGATCGTTCCAAACCACACGTAAACATCGGAACAATTGGTCACGTTGACCACGGAAAGACGACTTTGACAGCTGCTATTTCAAGCGTATTGGCTTCACAAGGTCTTGCTGAAACTCGCGATTTCTCTTCTATCGATAACGCACCAGAAGAAAAAGAGCGTGGTATTACAATTAACACGTCTCACATTGAGTATCAAACTGCTAACCGTCACTACGCGCACGTTGACTGTCCAGGTCACGCCGATTACGTAAAGAACATGGTTACAGGAGCTGCTCAAATGGATGGAGCTATCTTGGTAGTTGCTGCTACTGATGGACCAATGCCACAAACACGTGAGCACATCCTTTTAGGACGCCAGGTTGGAGTTCCAAGAATCGTTGTATTCATGAATAAAGTGGATATGGTTGATGATGAGGAGCTTTTAGAGCTTGTTGAAATGGAGATCCGTGAATTGCTTTCATTCTACGATTATGATGGAGATAACGCACCAGTTATTCAAGGTTCTGCTCTTGGAGCATTGAACGGAGAAGAGAAGTGGGTTGCTACAGTAATGGAATTGATGGATGCAGTTGATACTTACATCGAGCTTCCTCCACGTGATGTAGATAAGCCATTCTTGATGCCAGTAGAAGACGTATTTACGATTACAGGTCGTGGTACAGTTGCTACAGGTCGTATCGAGACAGGAGTTATCAACTCTGGAGATCCAGTTGATATCTTAGGTATGGGTGATGAGAAACTTTCTTCAACTGTTACAGGGGTAGAGATGTTCCGTAAGATCCTTGACCGCGGAGAGGCAGGAGATAACGTAGGACTTTTATTACGTGGTATTGAGAAATCTGATATCAAGCGTGGTATGGTTATCTGTAAGCCAGGTTCAACAACTCCACACACTGACTTCAAAGCTGAGATCTATGTATTGAAGAAAGAAGAAGGTGGGCGTCACACTCCATTCCATAACAAATACCGTCCTCAGTTCTACTTCCGTACAACTGACGTAACTGGAGAGATCTTCTTGACAGATGGACGTGAAATGGTTATGCCTGGAGATAACGTAACAATCAACGTTAAATTGATTGTACCAGTAGCGATGGATAAAGGTCTTCGTTTTGCAATCCGTGAGGGTGGTAGAACTGTAGGAGCTGGACAGGTTACTGAAATCATTGAATAATTAGAATTCAAGATAATTAAAGAAAGGGGAGTTCGCTCCCCTTTTTACACGGGTGTAGCTCAGTTGGTAGAGTAGTGGATTCCAAATCCATTGGTCGTGGGTTCGAGCCCTACCGCCCGTGCTAAATTGATGAGATGTCAAAAGTTAAAGAATATTTTGCTGAGACGGTCGCAGAAATGACTCAAAGAGTTTCATGGCCAACTTGGAAAGAATTACAGAGTAACACGATTATTGTCGTTGTTGCTTCTGTGCTTATATCACTATTGATTTTCGGAATGGACTTCGCATTCGGTATTACTGGTAAAGGTGATGCATTCTGGAGAGGTGTTTTAGGATTCATTTACAATTTTGCTGGTTAGTAGGATGGGAGAGATTAAAAAACGTTGGTACGTTGTACGAGCTATTAGCGGGAAAGAAAAGAAAGTTAAGGAATACCTTGATATGGAAATTTCACGTCTAAAGCTTGACGATTACGTAGGTCAAGTTTTGATTCCTACTGAGAAGGTTTTCCAAATCAGAAACGGTAAAAAAGTAAGTAAAGAAAAAGCTTATCTACCTGGTTATGTCCTTGTAGAGGCTGCTCTAGTTGGAGAGGTCCCTCACGTTATTAAAGGTATTCCAAATGTTATTGGTTTCCTTGGTGGTGAAAAAGGAGGAGATCCTGTTCCAATGAGAATGTCCGAAGTAAATCGTATCCTAGGTAAGGTAGATGAACTTATCGAGACAGAAGAAGAAATGAAAATACCATTCGTTGTTGGTGAGGCAGTTAAAGTAATTGACGGTCCATTCAACAACTTTAGCGGAACAATTGATGAAATCAATGAAGAGAAGAAGAAGCTAAAAGTAATGGTGAAGATATTTGGAAGAAAGAACTTGCTAGAGCTTAGCTATATGCAAGTTGAAAAAGAAGTTTAAAGAGTATATTAACCCGTAGGAGTGAAGAAAGCGATTAAAGCTTCCCGCAAGTATTCATGTTTGACTACACAATTTGAAAACAAATGGCTAAAGAAGTAGCAGGTTTGATCAAATTACAAATCAGAGGTGGTGCCGCTAATCCAGCTCCTCCTGTTGGTCCAGCACTTGGTGCGAAAGGGGTCAACATTATGGAGTTCTGTAAGCAGTTCAACGCTCGTACCCAAGATAAAGCGGGAAAAGTGTTGCCAGCTGTTATTACAGTATATAGCGACAAATCTTTTGATTTTGTAATTAAAACTCCACCAGCAGCTGTCCAGATTTTGGAAAAAGCTAAATTGAAGAAAGGTTCTTCTGAACCAAACCGTTCTAAAGTTGGAACGATTTCTTGGGATTTAGTGAAAGAAATTGCTGAAGACAAGTTGCCAGATATGAACTGTTTTACTGTGGAATCAGCAATGCGCATGGTTGCAGGTACAGCACGTAGTATGGGAGTTAATGTTAAAGGTGGTGAAGCACCAACTAAATAATGTTTAAGTAATGGGAAGAATTTCTAAAAAGAGAAAAGAAGCGCTTGCGAAGATTGACTCTACGAAAGCGTACACCTTGGCTGAAGCATGTGATTTAGTTAAGGAAGTTTCGACTACCAAGTTCGACGCCTCTGTAGACGTTAGCGTTCGTTTGGGAGTAGATCCTCGTAAAGCGAACCAAATGGTTAGAGGTACTGTTGCATTGCCTCATGGTACTGGAAAGGACGTTCGCGTTCTTGTATTATGTACTCCTGACAAGGAAGAGGAAGCAAAAGCAGCTGGAGCTGATCACGTTGGATTAGACGATTATATCGCTAAAATCAAAGGTGGTTGGACAGATATCGATGTTATTATTACAATGCCTGCAGTAATGGGTAAAGTTGGTGCTCTAGGTCGTATTTTAGGACCAAGAGGATTGATGCCTAACCCAAAGACTGGTACTGTAACAATGGACGTTGCTAAGGCTGTAACTGAAGTAAAAGCCGGAAAAATCGACTTTAAAGTTGATAAATACGGAATCGTTCACGCTGGAATCGGGAAAGCTAGTTTCGACGGTAAGAAGATTGAAGAAAACACAAACGAGTTGATTCAAACTATTATCAAAATGAAGCCTTCTGCAGCTAAAGGAACGTACATCAAGAGTATTTACTTGAGTTCTACAATGAGTCCAAGTATTCAAGTTGACGCGAAGTCTGTAATTGCTTAAAAACTTAAGAAATGACAAGAGAAGAAAAAGCAAAGTACGTAGAAGAGTTGGCAGCTGAGTTATCAGCAAACAACATTATCTACTTAACAGATACAGCGGAGTTGACTGTTGAAGCAGTAAACAACTTGAGAAGAAAAGCTTTCAACTCTAAAATCTCAATGCGTGTTGTTAAGAATACACTTCTTGCAAAGGCAATGGATCAAGTTGAAGGTAAAGATTTTGGTGACCTTAAAGATGTTCTTAAAGGAGCTACCTCAATCATGTTCTCTGAAGTTGGTAATGCACCAGCAAAACTTATCGAAGATTTTCGTAAGAAAAGCGATAAGCCAATTCTTAAAGGGGCGTTCATCGAAGAAGCTATTTACATTGGCGATGACCAATTGAAAGCGCTTACTGAGATCAAGTCTAAAGAAGAATTGATTGGTGAAATCATTGGATTGCTTCAAAGTCCAGCTAAAAACGTTGTTTCTGGACTTAAAGGTGCTGGTGGAAAACTTGCTGGTATCCTTAAAACGCTCGAAGAAAGAGCATAATAATTATTATTTACGAATTTATTTAAATTGAATAAAATGGCTGATTTGAAAGAAATGGCAGAAGCGTTGGTTAACTTAACAGTAAAAGACGTTAACGAACTAGCGAATATTTTGAAAGAAGAGTATGGAATCGAACCTGCTGCTGCTGCAGTAGCTGTTGCTGCTGGTGGTGCTGCTGCTGGTGGAGACGCTGCAGAAGAGAAAACTGAGTTCGATGTTATCCTTAAGTCTGCTGGTGGATCTAAACTTGCTGTAGTTAAGCTTGTTAAAGAATTGACTGGTGCTGGATTGAAGGAAGCAAAAGAAATGGTTGACGGTGCGCCTGCAACATTGAAAGAAGGTGTAGCTAAAGACGAAGCTGAAGGTCTCAAGAAATCACTTGAAGAGGCTGGAGCTGAAGTTGAGATCAAGTAATTATTCATTACTTACACAGGAAAGGTGTCCGTTATTTGACGGATGCCTATTCCTGTTTTTTTGCATAGGTACATTTGTACCAAATTAATTTCACTAAAATCGTTTGGCCTTGGCAACATCAAACAACTTATCGACAAGAGTGAATTTTGCGTCTAGCAAAAATCAATTTGCGTATCCTGACTTTTTGGATATTCAATTAAAATCATTCCAGGAATTTTTCCAATTGGAAACAACTCCTGAAAATCGTGAAAGCGAAGGACTTTTTAAAGTGTTCGCGGAAAACTTCCCAATCACTGATACTAGAAATCAATTCGTATTGGAGTTTTTGGACTACTTCATCGACCCACCTCGTTACTCTATTGAAGAGTGTATCGATCGTGGATTGACTTACAGTGTCCCTTTAAAAGCGAAACTAAAATTGTACTGTACAGATCCTGAACACGAAGACTTCGAAACTATCGTGCAGGATGTTTATTTGGGTACAATTCCATATATGACTCCTAAAGGATCATTCGTGGTTAATGGTGCGGAACGTGTAATCGTTTCTCAATTACACCGTTCTCCAGGGGTGTTCTTTGGACAAAGCCGTCACGCTAATGGTACTAAATTGTACTCAGCGCGTGTAATTCCATTCAAGGGTTCTTGGATCGAATTCGCGACGGATATTAATAGTGTAATGTACGCTTATATCGATCGTAAGAAAAAGTTACCTGTAACTACTCTTTTCCGCGCGATTGGTTATGAAAGCGATAAGGATATTCTTGAAATCTTCGGTCTTGCTGACGAGATCAAAGCGACTAAAACGAACTTGAAAAAGGCAATCGGTCGTATTCTTGCTGCACGTGTTTTGAAAACATGGGTGGAAGATTTCGTAGATGAAGATACAGGAGAGGTTGTGTCTATCGAAAGAAATGAAGTATTGTTAGATCGTGAAACTGTTCTTGAAGAAGAGCACATCGATTTAATCGTTGATTCTGGTGCTAAGACTGTTATTCTTCATAAAGAAGATGTAAACAGCGCTGACTTCACTATTATCTATAATACACTTCAGAAAGATACTTCTAACTCTGAAAAAGAAGCAGTAGAACATATCTACCGTCAATTACGTAATGCTGAGCCGCCAGATTATGAAACGGCAAAAGGAGTATTCGAGAAATTATTCTTCTCTGATACACGTTACGATCTTGGTGAAGTGGGACGTTTCCGCTTAAACAAGAAATTGAAAGTTAACATGGAGGAAACTTCTCGCGTGTTGACGAAAGATGATATTATCTCAATCATTAAGTACTTGATCGAATTGATCAACTCTAAAGCTGATGTGGATGATATCGACCACCTTTCTAATCGTCGTGTTAGAACAGTTGGTGAGCAATTGTACTCTCAGTTTGGTGTCGGACTTGCACGTATGGCGAGAACAATCCGTGAGAGAATGAATGTTCGCGATAACGAGGTATTTACACCTATCGATTTGATTAACGCGAAGACACTTTCTTCTGTAATCAATTCGTTCTTCGGTACTAACCAGCTATCTCAGTTCATGGATCAAACGAATCCGCTTTCTGAGGTAACACATAAGCGCCGTCTTTCGGCACTAGGACCTGGTGGACTTTCTCGTGAGCGTGCAGGATTCGAGGTGCGTGACGTTCACTACACACACTATGGTCGTCTTTGTACTATTGAGACACCTGAGGGACCAAACATTGGTTTGATTTCGTCATTGTGTGTATTCGCGAAGGTTAATAAGCTTGGATTTATCGAAACTCCATACCGCGAAGTTGTAAAAGGTAAAGTTGATATTAAAACTGAACCAGTTTACTTATCTGCGGAAGAGGAAGATCAAAAAATGATTGCTCAAGCTAATGCACAAGTAGATGATAAAGGAAACTTCTTGACAGAGACAGTTAAAGCTCGTCACGAAGGTGACTTCCCAGTAGTGCAGCCAACAGAATTGAACTTGATGGACGTAGGTGCTAACCAAATTGCATCGATCGCCGCTTCATCAATTCCTTTCTTGGAGCACGATGATGCCAACCGTGCATTGATGGGATCGAACATGCAGCGTCAAGCAGTTCCATTATTGAAACCAAATTCTCCAATCGTTGGAACAGGAATCGAGGAGTTAGTTGCCAAGGATTCTCGAGTTCTGATCAACGCAGAAGGTGATGGTGTTGTGGAATATGTTGATGCAAACGAGATTGTATTAAGATACGACTTAACAAAAGAAGATAAATTAGTAAGCTTCGATGGTGATTTGAAACATTACCCACTAACGAAGTTCGCTAAGACTAACCAAGGAACTTGTATGAACTTGAAGCCAATCGTAACGAAAGGTGACCGTGTTCAGAAAGGTCAAGTTCTTTGTGAAGGTTATGCTACACAACAAGGTGAGTTGGCACTTGGTCAAAACTTAAAAGTGGCCTTCATGCCTTGGAAAGGATATAACTTCGAGGATGCGATCGTTATTTCTGAAAGAGTTGTTCGTGATGATGTATTTACTTCTATCCACATCGATGAGTATTCATTGGATGTACGTGATACAAAACGTGGAATGGAAGAACTTACAGCGGATATTCCAAACGTAAGTGAGGACGCAACGAAAGACTTGGATGAAAATGGATTGATCCGTATCGGAGCTGAAATCAAAGAAGGTGACATCTTGATCGGTAAAATCACTCCTAAAGGAGAAACTGATCCTTCACCAGAAGAGAAACTGCTTCGCGCAATCTTCGGTGATAAAGCAGGAGATGTTAAAGATGCTTCATTGAAAGCTGGTCCTTCATTAAGAGGTGTAGTTATCGATAAGAAATTGTTCTCTAGAGCAATTAAAGATCGTAAAGCGAAAGCACAAGATAAACCTGTATTGGAAAGTCTTGATGCAGACTTCGATAAGGAACACGCTGCATTGAAGAATACATTGATTGAAAAATTATTAGATATCGTTGGTGACAACAAATCTGATGGTGTATTCAACAACTTTAAAGAAGAGATTATCAAGAAGGGTACGAAATTTACAGCTAGAAATCTTGCTGCTATCGACTACGCTATTGTTAATCCAACAAACTGGACGAAAGATGCGGATACGAACACACTTATCGGTCGCGTAATCCACAACTTCAATATTAAAGCAAACGATTTATTAGGAACATACAAGCGTAAGAAATTCCACATTTCTGTTGGAGATGAACTTCCATCTGGAATCGTGAAAATGGCGAAAGTATACGTTGCTAAGAAACGTAAATTGAAAGTTGGAGATAAGATGGCGGGACGTCACGGTAACAAAGGTATTGTCGCAAACATCGTTCGTCAAGAGGATATGCCATTCTTGGAAGATGGAACTCCAGTAGATATCGTGTTGAACCCACTTGGGGTACCTTCACGTATGAACCTTGGACAGATCTACGAAACTGTTCTTGGTTGGGCTGGAGAGAAATTGGGAATGAAATTCGCTACGCCAATCTTTGATGGTGCGCACCCATCTGAAATTGATGAGTATTCTGACAAAGCTGGAATTCCACGCTCTGGAAAGACTTACTTGTACGATGGAGGAACTGGAGAGCGTTTCCACCAAACAGCTACAGTGGGAATCATCTATATGTTGAAACTTTCTCACATGGTTGATGATAAGATGCACGCACGTTCAATCGGACCATACTCACTTATTACGCAACAACCACTTGGTGGTAAGGCCCAGTTCGGAGGTCAGCGTTTTGGAGAGATGGAGGTTTGGGCACTCGAGGCATTTGGAGCGTCGAATATCCTACAAGAGATCTTGACAGTTAAATCTGATGATGTAATCGGTCGTGCGAAAGCATACGAGGCAATCGTTAAAGGTGATAATATTCCAACTCCTGGAATTCCAGAATCATTTAACGTATTGTTACATGAGTTGAGAGGATTATGTCTTAACGTTACCATGGACTAATCATCAGTTGTTGAACAAAAGAAACAAGCAATAAAATGGCTTATAGAAAAGAAACACCAAAAAACCAAAGTAACTTCAACAAAATCACGATTTCGTTGGCATCTCCTGAGATGATCCTTGAGAAATCAAGTGGTGAAGTACTTAAGCCGGAAACGATCAACTATCGTACGTACAAACCAGAAAGAGATGGTTTGTTCTGTGAGCGTATTTTCGGTCCAGTGAAAGACTACGAATGTCACTGTGGAAAATACAAACGCATCCGATACAAAGGAATCGTTTGTGATCGCTGTGGTGTTGAAGTAACGGAGAAAAAAGTACGTCGTGAGCGTATGGGACATATCTCATTGGTAGTTCCTGTTGCACACATCTGGTACTTCCGTTCACTTCCAAATAAAATTGGTTATTTGTTAGGACTTCCTACGAAGAAGTTGGATCAGATTATTTACTACGAAAGATACGTTGTTATACAAGGTGGTATTGCTAAATCTGAGGCTGGTGATGAGTTGAATCGTCTTGACTTCCTTACTGAAGAAGAGTACTTAGATATTCTTGATACACTTCCAAAGGAAAACCAATACCTAGAGGATACAGATCCTAATAAATTTATCGCGAAAATGGGAGCTGAGGCATTGTACGATTTACTTCGTTCAATGGACCTTGAAGCTACTTCATACGAGTTACGTCACAAAGCAAACACAGAAACTTCAGTTCAACGTAAGAACGAAGCATTGAAGCGTCTGCAAGTTGTTGAGTCGATGCGTGAGTCGCAAGAGCGTATTGAAAACCGTCCAGAATGGATGATTGTGAAAGTAGTTCCGGTTATTCCACCAGAATTGCGTCCACTTGTTCCATTAGATGGAGGTCGTTTCGCTACGTCTGACTTGAACGATCTTTACCGTCGTGTAATTATTCGTAACAACCGTTTGAAGCGATTGATCGAAATTAAAGCTCCAGAAGTAATCCTTCGTAACGAGAAGCGTATGCTTCAGGAGTCTGTAGATTCATTGTTTGATAACTCAAGGAAGTCTTCAGCTGTTAAAACGGAATCAAATCGTCCTTTGAAATCTCTTTCTGATTCATTGAAAGGTAAACAAGGTCGTTTCCGTCAAAACTTACTTGGTAAACGTGTGGATTATTCAGCACGTTCGGTAATTGTTGTTGGACCAGACTTGAAATTGCACGAATGTGGTCTTCCTAAAGGAATGGCTGCTGAGCTTTACAAACCGTTCATTATTCGTAAGATGATTGAGCGTGGTATTGTAAAGACTGTGAAATCTGCAAAGAAAATTGTTGATAGAAAAGAACCAGTTGTTTGGGATATCTTGGAAAACGTACTGAAAGGACACCCTGTTCTTCTTAACCGTGCCCCAACTCTTCACAGGTTGGGTATCCAAGCTTTCCAACCTAAATTGATCGAAGGAAAAGCAATTCGTCTTCACCCATTGGTAACTACGGCCTTCAACGCCGATTTCGATGGTGACCAGATGGCGGTGCACCTTCCATTAGGTAACGCTGCAATTCTTGAGGCACAACTATTGATGTTGGCTTCTCACAATATTTTGAACCCTGCGAACGGAGCTCCAATCGCCGTACCTTCTCAGGATATGGTCTTGGGTCTTTACTACATCACAAAAGGTAAGAAAACTACCGAAGATGAAGTAGTGAAAGGTGAAGGTGGTGTATTCTACTCTCCAGAAGAGGTAATCATTGCTCACAACGAAGGAGCACTTGATCTTCACGCTCACATTAAAGTTAAAGTTCAAGACTTAAACGAAAAAGGTGAGATCGTTACTGTAATGAAGGAAACTACTTGTGGACGTGTATTGTTCAACGAGAAAGTACCAACTGAAGCAGGGTACATTAACGACGTAATGACGAAAAAAGCATTGCGTGATATGATTGGACACGTATTGAAAGTGTGTGGTACATCTCGTACAGCGCAATTCTTGGATGATATCAAGGAGTTGGGTTACCACATGGCCTTCGTAGGTGGATTGTCATTCAACTTAGATGATATCATTATTCCTAAAGAGAAAGAAGAGCTTGTAAACAAAGCTGAGGACGAAGTGAAGGAAGTAATGATGAACTATAACATGGGATTGATTACCAACAACGAGCGTTACAACCAGATTATTGATATCTGGACGCACACGAACTCGCGTTTGACGCACACGTTGATGGAGCAGTTGAAGAATGATAAACAAGGATTCAACTCAATCTATATGATGTACGATTCAGGGGCACGTGGTTCTAAGGAGCAGATTCGTCAGCTTTCAGGAATGCGTGGTCTGATGGCGAAACCTCAGAAATCTGGAGCTTCTTCTCAAGATATTATCGAAAACCCAATTCTTTCGAACTTTAAGGAAGGTCTTTCGATTCTTGAGTACTTTATCTCTACCCACGGTGCTCGTAAAGGTCTTGCCGATACAGCCTTGAAAACGGCCGATGCAGGTTACCTGACACGTCGTTTGGTGGATGTTGCACAGGATGTTGTTATCAACTCTGAAGATTGTGGAACATTGAGAGGTCTTGTTGCTACAGCATTGAAGAAACACGATGAGATTGTTGAGCCATTAAGCGATAGAATCTTAGGTCGTTCTACTGTTAATGATATTTACCACCCAGAAACTGACGAGCTAATCGTTGAGGCTGGTGGATTGATCACCGAAGATATTGCAGCGGCAATTGAAGCAGCGGATATCGATGAAGTAGAAATTCGTTCGGTTCTTACTTGTGAAATGAGAAGAGGAGTTTGTTCGAAATGTTATGGACGTAACTTGGCAACTCATAGAAACGCGCAAATCGGAGATTCTGTTGGGGTTATTGCAGCACAATCAATCGGTGAGCCTGGTACACAGTTGACGCTTCGTACATTCCACGTTGGGGGTACGGCATCTAACATTGCAGATGATCAAGACTTGAAAGCGAAAACTAACGGTAAGATTGATATCGACGAGTTGAGAACAATCGAACGTAAAAACAAAGATGGTAATAAAGTTACTGTAGTAGTTGGACGTTCTGCTGAATTGAAATTGACAGATCCTAAAGGAAATGTTACAATGACAGCAAACATCCCTTACGGTGCTGAAATGCTTGTTGAGAACGGAGATACCTTGAAGAAAGGTGACGTGATCTGTAAGTGGGACCCATATAACGCGGTAATCATCTCTGAGGCGAAAGGTAAAGTGGTATTCGATAACGTTATCGATGGTGTTACTTTCCGTGAAGAAGTGGATGAGCAAACAGGATTTACTGAGAAGGTAATTACTGAATCACGTGATAAGAAGAAAAACCCTGCTATTCACATCATGGATACGAAATCGAAAGAAATCGTTCGTGAATACAGCTTACCTGTTGATGCACACATCTCTGTTAAAGAAGGTGATACTGTAGAAGCTGGTGAGATTCTTGTGAAGATTCCTCGTAAGGCTGGTAAGTCTGGGGATATCACCGGAGGTCTTCCACGTGTAACGGAATTATTCGAAGCACGTAACCCATCTAACCCAGCAGTTGTGTCTGAGATCGATGGTGTTGCTGAATACGGTAAAATCAAACGTGGTAACCGCGAGATTAAGATTACTTCTAAGTCTGGTGAAGAGCGTAAGTACCTTGTTCCATTATCGAAACATATCTTGGTACAAGAAAACGACTTCGTTCGTGCCGGACAACCGCTTTCTGTTGGTGCAATTACGCCTAACGATATCTTGAACATTGAAGGTCCAACTAAAGTACAAGAGTACTTGGTGAACGAAATTCAAGAGGTATACCGTTTACAAGGGGTAAAAATCAACGATAAGCACTTCGAGGTAATCGTACGTCAAATGATGTTGAAAGCACAAATCGTTGACTCTGGAGATACGAAGTTCTTGGAAGGACAATCTGTTCACAAAGCAGATATCGCTGAAGAGAATGACGCAATCTACGGAATGAAGGTTGTAACTGATGCTGGTGACTCTGAAACGTTGAAAGCTGGACAAATTGTAACAGCTCGTCGATTGAGAGATGAGAACTCACAATTGAAGCGTACAGATAAGAAGTTGGTTGAGTCACGTGACGCAATTCCTGCAACTTCTACACCGTTGCTTCAAGGGATCACGCGTGCATCACTTCAAACACAATCGTTTATTTCAGCGGCATCGTTCCAGGAAACAACAAAAGTGTTGAATGAAGCAGCTATCTCAGGAAAAGAAGATCACCTACTTGGATTGAAAGAAAACGTAATCGTTGGTCACTTGATTCCAGCGGGTACGGGAGTTCGCAAGTTCCAAAAGGATATCGTCGGATCTGCTGAGAAGATGGCCGAATTAACGGAAAACATAACTGAATAGTCAGTTACTTAGTTGATATAAAAAGAGATGGTCGATTCGCAAGAGTCGACCATTTTTTTTGCGCTAAAAAATTCTTTTGTTACTTCTCAGCTTTTCTGTCATTCCACTTATGAACTGTAAAACTTATAATCATGGCAGGAGGAAAAGAAACCCCAAGACAAAAGATGATTGGAATGATGTATTTGGTGTTGACCGCATTGTTGGCACTTAACGTATCTAAATCAATCCTGGATGCTTTCGTATCGCTGGAAGAAAACATTCAAAAAGCTAACTTAACAGAATTGTATCGTGGCGATGAGCGAAAAAGTGCTATCCAAGAAACATCATTGGATAAATCGGAGCCGCTCCGTGCAAGTCGTGCTCAATTTCTACTTGGTATTGCTGATCAAATTGATGAAATGACCACAGAACGCATTCAACTCATCGACCAACTCAAATTAAAAATCCTTGAAGATTGTGGAGAGAATCTAGAAGTAGGTGAGGAGACCATTCTTCAGTCGAAAGCTTCGGAATCTCTTAAGCCTATTCGAATGAATTTGCAACTGGTAGAAGCAAAAGATAAGTACGATGAAGCTATGCACTTGTTGATCGGAGACGATATTACCAATCCTAATGAAGAGGGAATGAAATTGTGGAATTCAGTGATCGATTATCGTTCTGGACTTACCGAACTCCTCGCTAAATCACACGCTAAAAATGTGAATGGAAAGTTGGTAGTGGACGAATCGTATGGTTTTAAGGCGCCGGTGATCAATAGTCAGGAGGACCAAAAATCACTAGATGTAGAACTAAAAAAGGCAATGGATGCTGGAAAGATTCACCCTGACGATAAACGATTGATAGCAGAAATCTATAAGTCACTCACAAAGGAAGAGTTCAGTGAAGTAAACGAAGTGGAGAATGTACACTGGATCGGGAAGACTTTTGACCACTCTCCATCTGTGGCGGCAATCGCAGCGTTATCTGGTTTGCAAAACGATATTCTCAAGGCGCGTGCTGATGCCATGGACCTGCTTCGTTCGCGCATTGGTGGTGACAGCTATTCCTTCAATACGATCATGCCGTTGGCTTACGGACCGGAAATCGTGAACCAAGGCGACAACTTCGATCTCAATGTAATGATGGTGGCTTTCGATAGTGACCGCCAACCTGAAGTAACTATGAACGGCAATAAAATCGACAGTATTGTGGATGGAAAAGCAGTGGTGAACATGACTGCAACAAGTGGATTGATGGAAATGAAAGGAACGATTACGGTGCGCAACAAAGCTGGAATTGCCAAAACAATGGATTGGACCAAATCCGTGATGGTGATGAAACCAGCTGGATCGATCGAAATGCCGGAATTCAACGTGTTGTATCGCAATTACAAGAACAAAGTCAACGCAACGGCGTCTGGTTTCCCAGAGACTGTCTTAACGGCAACAGGAGCAACTATTCGAAAAGTGGGAGATGGTTACGAAGTAACGCCTGATGGTTCAGGACGAACAGCGCAATTGATAGTTTCAGGTCGCACCGATGATGGTCGCACTACACGCCTCAAAACGATCAACTACCGCGTTAGTCCGTTACCCGATCCAACCTTGTACTGGGGCGCTGTGAAAAACGGAGGCAAAGTTCCACCATCGAATTTTATGATTTTCCCTAAATACGGCAATGAAATTCCCCTTAATTTGAACTTCACAGTGGTGAGTTGGACCGTTTCCGTAGATGGTTCAAGAGAAGTTACGGGGAGAGGAAATAATATTTCGGCAGCAAGACCATTAATCAACGCCGCTAGAGCAAATAGCAATGTGCGCATCGATTGTTGGATTCAACCAGAAAGTGGCCCGCGACAGAAACTGAGTGGTGTGTTCACAAAGTAGCAGACAAAAGATCCCTATTTCGGTAGGGATTTTTCTTTTTTTGGCGTTCCCCTTCGGGTCGGGCTTTCTGCTTTACACGGTACGCTGCCATTCCCTAACGCGAGTGGAGTACGGCTATTAAGCAAGTTATGTTGTTTATGAAATGTGGACCAAATATTTTTATTCTAATAATGTTATGATACAATAATCAGAAGTTAACTATTGACTACAATTAAAATCGGAAACCTAATTCAATATTCCATTGAAACGAATTGTATTTGAATACTTTTCCAGTAGTATACTTTTCCCTCACCATGTAAAATGATGGACCCGTTCCTACATTGAAATTATTTAATCTTTTAATTACACGTGGAGATATCGCAAGAGAATAATAATTTGGATTGTATTCAAACCTGGGCCTCCCTCCATTTAAGAGGGTAAACGCATCTTGCGCAGTTCCGTCGTAGGAAAAGTATACTCTGTTATACCAATTCCAAATTTCTGGAAACGAAAATGACAAACTAGTATGATAATAGAAGTCTGATTTTAGTTCAATATAATGTTGAAACTGAATAACCGGAGAAATGGATATCCATCTGGTATTTGAATACCCCCAGTGAGTTGTTGTATAAATACTATCGGGTTGACTCATTGTTCCATGCACAATGGAAACTGAAAGTGAATCACTACGATATCCAGCATGAAAAGAATTGAACCCAGCCGATATAATGAAGTTGTTTTTTAAGTAAAAGTCGAATAATGCCGAACTGTTTAGCCACAAAGAATTTGCTTTAATTAGTTCATTTGGATAGAGTCCAGAAGTACTAATCTGAACTGCTTTATCTGAGTTGCTAAACAGATCAACTCCCGATGAAATTGATAAACCGTAGTTTACATCTTGCGCCTGCCCAAAAATGGAAATTAGAAAAGTAAGAAGAATGGTTAGTCTAAATCTCATGTAGTTCGGTTGTGTTTTAAAAATAACGGAAAATTAGTTTTCACTGGTTTCACTTAATTTGGGGCACTCTTAAACCAATAAGAAACACCTAAATTTAAATAAACACCACGGTGCTGGATTTTCGTCTCATTAAATTGAGCTTCTCCATTGATATCTCCGATATATGTAGATATTTTATCATTAAAGAAATAGTAAGAAACCCCAGAATGTAAATTAAAACGACTTAATGCATATTGCATTCCTAGTGTACCCTTACCATCAAATAAAAAGTTATTTGCTCCAAAACTGTAATCTAATCGAGGGTGTTTTGAATCTCCCCAATCAAAATATAATTGACCATTTTGATCATATGCTTTTGTCTTTGTTCCATGCCTGCCAGCGATTTCAGGAAATCCAAAGCTAAGCTCTCCAAATAAGTTCCATTTTTCTTTTACTTGGTGGTAATAAGCTATGGATATTTTTGGAACAATAAAGGAATTGTAGTAGTCAGCTTTCCCGAAATTACTAGATGAATAATCGAAACTGGTTAGAGTTGAATCTTCAGAAGCATACCAATTAAGAATTCTTAATCCGAGAGAGAGCTTAAATCGTTGTCGAAAGATACAGTCAATGCTGAGCTCATTAGTATTCCAAATACCTCGACTTTCAATTCTATCATCTTGATAAGTTAAGATTGACGAACCATAATAAGCCTTCGCTGTTTCATCTGAATTGGTCAACACCCCAACTGAGCCTTCCAAAGTAAGTCCCCAGTTTAGATTGGATTGAGCAAAAGCCGTAATACTCAAGCAGAGAAATGAAGTAGTTAAGCAGATTAATCTCATGTAGTTCGGTTGTCTATCAAATATAACGGAAAAGTGTAAATCTTGGTTGGGATCGTTTTTCACCGCAGTAATAAATTACCAAAAATCAGCTTTCAATTAGCCTACCTCCCCAACCTTCAACCGTACTAACCCCAACCTTTACCCATAGTTTACCCAATGTTTTCCTTTTTGGAACAGTCTTTGAACTTTAATTGGGTTGCTTCTTTTTTTACCCCAACATAAACTAAATTCTTAATTCAATCCCTGCCCGCACGTAAACGAATAGCTGCATGCACCCAGAACACAAAAGCAAGTTGACTTGAAGCGGCTTGCCCTCGCTAGACCCTGCAAAGTTTACGCGCTTGTGTTTTGGGAAATGCACTAGCAGTTGTAGGGCGAATAGGCTCTTATCTCGACTTCGCTCGATAACCCCCACATCTACGCTTGATAACCATTCTAGCTATGCTCGATTACTGCTTTGATGTCCGAAAAATAATCCTAGAATCTAATATTCTTGGTATCACCCTGTCTTATTGTCTTAATATCTTATCGTCTTAACATCTTAACATCTTAATATCTTATCGTCTTAACATCTTAAAGTCTTAACATCTTAAAGTCTTAATATCTTAACATCTCCCTATCTACTTCTCCATTAAACCACTAAATTTGCGGCATGATTAACCTCGAACAAATTAGCGTACATCTTCCGCAAGGATACCTTTTTAAAGACATCAGCCTGCAAATCAATAAAGGCGATAAAGTTGGATTGGTAGGAAAGAATGGTGCGGGTAAATCGACCATGTTGAAGTTGATTTCCGGGGTGAATCAGCCTTCTGAAGGGAAAGTGCACAAGCCGAAGGACTATAAAGTGGGTTTCCTTACGCAGGATATCAAAATTGACACTTCGAAGTCGGTTTTTGAATACCTCAATACATCGAATAAGGAACTGACATCTATCAAAGATCGCATTGATGGAATCAATAAGGAGTTGGTAGATCGAACAGATTATGAGTCGGAAAGCTACATGGCGCTGCTCGATGAATTGAATGAGAAAAATCATCAGTTTGGAGTCCTTGAAGGATTTCAGTGGGAAGAGAAAATTACATCGACTTTGAAGGGATTGGGATTCCAGGATGAGGAATTGCACCGTGAGTTGAATACCTTTTCTGGTGGTTGGAAAATGCGCGCGGAATTGGCGAAGATCTTGGTAAACGATCCGGATATTATTCTACTCGATGAGCCGACTAACCACCTCGACATTATTTCGATCAGCTGGTTGGAGAATTACCTCAAGAACTTTGATGGGGCGGTGATTGTTATTTCCCACGACCGTCTTTTCCTCGATAATGTAACGAAGCGTACCATCGAAATCTCGAAAGGGAAGACCTTGGATTTTGCTTTTCCTTATTCGAAGTACAAGGAAGTGCGAGCGGAGGAATTGGAGCGTTTGGCAGGAGCGAAGAAACAACAAGAGAAAGATATCAAGCACACGGAAGAACTGATAAATAAATTCCGTGCGAAGAAAAATAAGGCGGCGTTCGCGCAGTCGTTGATTAAGAAATTAGAGAAAACGGAAATCATTGAAGTGGAAGACGATTCAGTCGCTTCGATGAAAGTAGCTTTCCCATTGAGTGTCCAACCTGGAAAATGGGTCCTCGAAATGGAGGGAATGGGAAAATCTTTTGGTGATAAGTTACTTTTCCAAGATGTGAACCTAACTGTAGGGCGTGGCGAGAAAATCGCGTTGCTCGGTGCCAATGGTACGGGTAAATCGACCTTGTTGAAGCGCATCATGGGACAACTCGATGGTGATGGGACGGTAGAATACGGTCACAACGTAAATATTACTTATTTCGCGCAGGATCAAGCTGAATCTCTCGACCCAACGAAAACGGTCCTCGAAACAGTGGATGAAACAGCCAAAGGTGAGATCCGAAAAAGTCTGCGTAGCGTGCTGGGTTCTTTCTTGTTCGTTGGTGAAGATGTAGACAAAAAAGTCGGCGTTTTATCCGGTGGAGAGCGCACGCGTTTGGCGTTATGTCAATTGTTGTTGAGTCCGTCCAACTTCTTAATCCTCGATGAGCCTACCAATCACCTCGATATCCAAAGTAAGGAAGTGTTGAAGAGTGCCTTGCAGAATTATGAGGGAACGTTTATTGTGGTTTCGCACGACCGTGAGTTCTTGGATGGATTGACCAATCGTATCTGGGAGATTGAGAATCAATTGTTGCGTGTGCATCACTTTGGAGTGAAGGACTTCTTGAAGCGAAAAATGTCAAATCCTGAATCGACGCCAGAGAAGAAAAACGAATCTTCGGTTAAAGAAGAAACGAAAGAATCGAAAGGGGCGATTAGTTTCGAGGAGAAGAAGGAGTTGAAACGTCAGAAGAATAAGCTTCAGAACCAAATCAAGAAATCCGAAGAAGCCATCGAGCGTTTGGAAGCCGAGTTGGAGAGGATGAATGAAGAAATTGCCAATCTCGACTATTCAGATGAAGACTATGCGAACAATTTATTGGCCAATTACGAGAAATCGAAAGTAGAATTGGATGAGCACATGGAAGTGTGGGAGACCGCTACGGAATCGTTGATGGAGATCGAAGGTTAGTATCCTTTTTTACGTCGACGCGCCGCTTTTTTCTGTCGCTTTAAGTTGCGTTTCACAGATTTTCGGGCTTCCTTGGATTGCATTTTCCAATAACGTTTGTACGCTGCTTTCTTCGCTTTTTTGGCTTCTTTTGCCTGTTTTTTCTCCTTTTTAGCCAATTGTTTTTCGGCTTCTTCCACGGTTAATGGCGTATTACTCGGGTTACGAGAGCCGCATCCACCAGAAGAAATGGCTACGAACAATAAAATGAGAATGTAAAACGTTTTAAACTTCATATCTTTGGGATACTTGGAAAACGTCATGAAAGTACGATTTATTTTATTGATTCTCGGGTTGATTGCACTGAATGGTTGTAATAAGAACAAGCAGCATCCAGTTCCGAGCATTCCGTTTGACATAACGATTAACATGTCTTTGCCAACTTATTCTGGATTACTCGGAGTGAGTGGATGGGCTTACGTCAACGGAGGTTCTCGCGGAATAATTGTTTATCGACGAAGTATTGATGAGTTCCTCGCTTTCGATCGACATTCACCAGCAGATCCTGCGGGAGAGTGTGATTTTCCTTTGTTTCCAGATAATGACAACTATCTTCAGTTAAACGATACCTGTTCGGGCGCCACGTTTTCTTTATACGATGGATCGCCAATTAGTGGGTCGGATTTTGGACTTCGTCAGTACCAAACAATTTGGGATGGAAATCAATCGCTCCGTATCTTTAATTGATTTGTTATTTTTGCAGAAAAATACGTCATGAACGAGATTACGGTAACAATCATAGATAGAGAAGGAGTAGCACATGAATTGGTAGGACCTACAGACATGAATATGAACATCATGGAGTTGTGTAAGGCTTACGAATTGCCAGTGCTTGGTGAGTGTGGAGGAATGGCAATGTGCGCAACGTGCCAGTGTTACCTAGAATCAGATACGGAACTTCCAGAACAAAGCGACGACGAATTAGACATGCTTGATCAAGCCTTCTTTGTAGAAGACAATAGCCGTTTAGGATGTCAAATTCAACTTAACGAGTCAATTGATGGAATCGTTTTAAGATTGGCGCCAGAGGCTTAAAAAACAAAGCTTACACCCAAATCAAACGAAGCAATATTGTAGAGTAATCTGCGATTATAATCATCATCAAGAATATCCGATGTTATACTGTTCGGTACACTTGCGTTTCCTTTTGGGGAATTATCTCCAAGTCCGAACTCGATGGTGTATCTAAATCCGTAATTGATAAAAAGAGATTTAGAAACAGGGGTTCTCATTTTAATACCGTATAATAACTGAAGGGATTTATATCTGCGTTCAAAGTTTAGGTAGTCACTTGGATCCGGCGAGGGAATATTTTGATTTCCATTAATGTAATCGTAGACATAAAATTCAGCAACATAATCTTTATCGGCAATAGAAGTCATCGCGTACCCGACACCGATTTCATGACTCAAACCTAGTGGTAATAGTGAACCACGATTGGCAATGTGAAACTTAGGCATGATATGCAGCACACGAATATCTAAATTCTCATGTCTTCTGATTCTGATTTCTTCATCCTGAGTAGAAAAGTCAGTGTACGTGTAGAAAAAATCGTCAGGAATTACTACTTCGTAGAAGTCCATTCCAGTCTCGATACTCATCCCAAAATTACGTTTGAAGGCTCTTCCCAACGAAACGCGAAAACCTGTATTAAACCAAGTTCTCGACTTAGATGTTAGGGTTGATCCATTGGTAGATTTGTATCCTGAATCACCATAGTTCCCTAAGAAATTGTACATCATTGGGATATACGATACAGAAGTCGCCTCAATAAAGTTGGTTTTTCCTAAATAACCGTTGTTTTTATCCTGCCCGAAAAGCACACAAGATGAAAAAACAAATAGAAGTATTACTAGATTTTTCATATTACTTTTCAGCGTTCATTTTTTTAAATAAGTCGTACATGTGTGCTTCCAAATGCATCTTTCTAAGTGGCTCTTTGATGTAGTAAGAGTCACCAAATACTACCTCTCCTGATTTAATATCAAGCATCACAAGTGTTATTTCAGTGTGATTTCTTTGCATCAGCTTGATTGGCACGTAGGTTCCTAACATCGCTGGTATAGTCGGTGGAATGAAAATACCATACAATAAATATCCCCATTGAATATCAGCATCTGTGGAATGTTCTACAATAGTAAATAGAACGTTGGATGTACCATAATTTGCCTCCAATTCGCCGAGTAGACTAAAATCTACAGGGAATGGATTTACACGATAATTGTTGTTTCCAATTTGTCTAAAGAATGAAATTAATGCCGTTCGTTCATTGAAGCCAATGTCCCCGGTTTTCGATATTGAGCGACTATCTATCGGATAAACTGTAATACCACTCAATTCAGCACTTTCCTCTAGAGCTTCTGAGAAGGTACTTTCTAGTTTTTCACTCTTCACATTATCAACACCTGAATTTCTGTAGCTATAAACTTTGGGTTCGACAACTATCAGTTCATCACAACCAATTTTAAGATGATCGTATTTGTGATCCTTCATGAAGGACTTTTGCTCTGATCGAGATAGCGCGTCAAAGGCATCTTCACGTTTCTGTCTTTCCTTATTAATCTCTATTTCCTCATCTAATCTTTTTAAGAAATGTGGATCACTGATAATATCAGATAAGCCGTAGTAGTAATACTTTGTAGTATCTATACCAGCTTCGAGATTCTCATTTACATTGGTCTTACTCTTGATGCGGTCGTATTTTGATTCTTTAACTTCAACTGTGTCAACAACCGTAATTGAATCCTTTATTTCGTTAAGCGCGATCGAAGAGTCAATAGCAGCTTGGAAAGTTATTGATGAGTAATCATCGATATCGAACTTAGTGTCTTCCCCAAGCTCTCTCAGCATGAAATCGTAAATTTTTGATAGTTCATTATCGGTACTATCGGCCTTATATAAATCGTAAACCTGGCGAAGAGCCATAGTTGTGAGCGATTTACGGTTGAACTTTCTGATCATGTAATGAACATCGGCAGAGAAACCTTCGTAGTCTCTACTTTTACTAATCACTTGTGAAATCTGACCTAGTTTCTCGTACTGATATAAAGCCAACCATGCTTTGGCCTTCATTCTTTTGAGGTAGATTGACTCAGGGTACTTTCTCTCTAGTAAGAAAATGGAGTAGATGGCATCACCAATATCAGCATTTAGAATCGAAGTTCGAACATTTTCAAATCGAGCGATATCCCGAATTTCAATAAACCTTTCTTCAGTTTGAATGAAGGAATTATTCTTCCAAGTCCCTTTTGTTTTTTCAATTTCCTCAACAACGGCATCCTTTCTTTTTCGGATGTTTGGATGTGTACTTTGAGAGTCGTCAGCATCTTCGTCCGCTTTAATTGGATATTCTTTTGCTGGGAAAAGATAATTCGGTAAATACATTTTCTCTGAAGAGAAGTACTCTTGTGGGACTTCAATCTCGTCGAAAGGTAAGTAAGAGTATAGCAGTACATCAAAAGTTGGAACGATTTCATCTTTGCTATATCCTGCTTTTCGGTACATGTCAATAGCAAGACGGTCTGCTTCAAATTCTTTATCCTTTTTGTAAATACTCAATTGAGTAATCCAGTTGTGATTGAATTTTGAGTTTTTAGACCAAGTGAATGACTCCACAACATGCTTTTCTGTGTAGTGCATAATTTCATGCGCCAAGATATATGCTAGTTGTGCTTCACTTGTTAACTGAGCGATAAGTCCAGTCGTCACGAAAATGATTCCCTGATCCGTAGAAAAGGCATTGGTAACATTCGATTTTAGTGTATAGAAGCGGAGTTCATTTCTCAATGACTTATCAGACTTCAGTAGTTTATCTGCTACTTTCTCAACATAAGTCGAAATGTCATCACCATATACAACAAGTCCTGAGTGCAAAAGATCATCAATTGCATATCCTGTTTTCTCTAAAAACTCTCGCTGTTCAACAGGGGATAGGCCTTCTCGTCGTTCCGCCATTCCTTCTTCAATCTTCTGAAAAGTTTCAGAAGTAAAATCATCAGGAAGTTGCCCTTTCGATTGTAAGGTTTTATAATCATTGAAATCTGTCTGCCCAAAAACGCTCAGGGAGACAAAAGTGAATAGTGTTAAAATAAATCTCATAGTTTCTTATTCTCTCAAATCCGCGGGGATTTCGCATATTGGAATTGGATCCATTTTATGCTTATTTATTCGGTGTAGACGATTGTAAATCTCAAGAACTTCCTGCTGACGTTCGCTAAGAATAGAACCATCTCCTGAATATTCCATTGCCCACTCAAGTTCTGGATATGAAGCACCAATTTGATCTTCGTCGCTTCGTCCATCTGCCCATAAACCATCTGTAGGTTTGGCAACGACGATTTCTTCAATTACACCCACTTCTTTTGCCAGAGCCCAAACATCTGTTTTGTTGAGATCAGCTATCGGTGAAATATCCACTCCGCCATCTCCATACTTCGTATAGAAACCAACGCCAAAATCTTCTACTTTATTTCCCGTTCCGCAAACTAAACAACCATTTACCTGACCGATAGCATAAAGTGTCGTCATTCTTAATCGAGCTCTTGAATTCGCCATTGCCAAATTATGTTCAGCAACATCGCTAGGCATATTTCCTTCGAACTGATTGAACGTATCTGTTAGATCGATGTCCATCAATTGAACGTTGGGAAATCTGCTTTTAAGATTCTCCATGTGATTCTTCGCACGATCATACTCAGCATGTGTTTGTCTAATCGGCATCGTTAGAATAATGGTTTTTTTGCCAGTCATAGCACACAAAGTAGAAGTTAAAGCTGAATCAACTCCTCCTGAAATACCGACAATAAAACCATCAATTCCAGTCGACTCACTGTAATCAGTTAGCCACTTTACAATATGTTCAGCAGCTTTAGCCGCGTTTATTTTTTTCATATTAGAATAATATCGACACTTTCAACTGAAGCTGTGTTTGCGTAGCTTGATTTGAGAAGTGAGATGGATCCGTAGCTTGTGGGTTAGTTCCACTAGTTGACAACGTAGTTTTACCTTCGTTTTTATCAAGGTGAAGTGGTGTAAATCCATAATAGAATCCTAATTCTCCAACTAAACAAGTTGAACCAACAAAATTCCATTCAGCTCCACCAACAAGACCAACAGCTGATTTGAAGAATAACATATCTCCTTTAGCAGTCATATTGTCGTTTGAAGCGGTTGTTTCAACTCCAAGTGGATGTTCTGGTTCAAAATTAGCACCGTTGTCATAAATTTCATTCTTCAATAAAAAGCTGTTTCTCAAACCAAATTTTCCGAAGTATCTGAAGTACCCGATGAACTTAGTTCTAAAAATCATCATTGTTGGAATTGTCAAATAAACTGGTTTCTGCTTACGTGTTGTCAATTGGAAAAGTTGATCACTATTCGGATCTATATCTTGTTGTTGAAGAATTTCAGCATCGTTGTACCAGTAATATACGTTGTTGCTTGCTGCAGCTTTGTAACGAAGCGACTCGAAATCGAATTCAACACCAGTATTAAAACCAATAGTTTCATTGAAACTGTAAATTAAGTTCGCTCCAATAGTCAAATCAGTACCAGGACCATCATTGGACATTAGCTTTGTCCCCATCTTTTGGAAGTTCAAACCGAAACCAGTTACTAATCCAGCTTGAATTTTTTTATCAGCCGCCTCTTGAGCTACAGATTGAGTAATACTTCCAACAACTAAAAGTCCAAGTAATATTTTCTTCATGTTTTACGTTTTAAATTAGTGTAAAAAAGCCCCGTCGAATTACTATGATTTGAGTACTTTTGAGCACGAAATTAAGGATTAATAATGACTCTTAAAAGCATTTTCTTTCTCTCGATAATCATGTTTTTCATCACCGCCTGTGGAAACGACCCACTTGATGTTGATGTAAGTAATGTATCTGTATCAATCAACTATGTGGATGTTGATCGTGCCTTCGTGCATTCTGATTCTGTGGAGTTGATTAAAAACCATATTCAGTTTAAGGAAGAAATAAATGACGTCTACTCTCTGGAATTGGGACAGTTTCTGAGAATTGGAGATGTTGATGACTCTGTATTTGTTTCCGCAATTAAGGATTTTAGAAATGATCAATACATAAGTCGATTGGAAGATCGCATAGAAGAAAGGTTTGGAGATAAAGGGGAAATAGAAGCGAACCTTACTGATGCGTTTAAACATTTTAAGTTTCATTTTCCTTCAACGAAAGTTCCTAGTTCAATTGTGTACTTGAATACCGTTTTTCAAGCTAGTGCTGCAGCAACTGAAAATGAAATTGGGATCGGTTTAGAAAGATATTTGGGCGACTCAACGGATGTTATTCAAGAGTTACCAAGTCAGGATTTTTATGCATGGATCAAAGAGGCAATGTCCGAGGAGTTTCTTGAAAGAGACGCCGTTGCTGCTTGGGTTTACACACATGTAATTGATGCGCCAGAAGGTGGAACCTTGGCTGAAAATATTATTTACTGGGGAAAAGTGCTATACGCAGTTGAGGCTTGTTTCCCTGATGATCCAAAGGAAGTCATTGTTCGATATAGTAAAGAGGACTATAACTGGGCGGTGGAGAATGAATTTGCTTTTTGGGATTACCTTGTGAAAGAAAAGTTGTTATTTAAAATCGACGAAAGGGTGCGAATGAATATGTTAAGTGAAGGTCCATTTACACCTGGTTTACCTGAAAAGGGTCCAGATCGACTTGGTCAATTCCTCGGGTGGCAAATGGTTCGAAATTACAACCTCGAACATAATCTAAAACTGGAGGAGCTAATGAATGTTTCCTACAATGAAATTTTACAATCATACGAAATAAAAGACTGATGGAAGATAAAATAGTTAAGACGTCAGAAATCTCAATTAAAGTTGGGGTTAACGAAAATAGCTTACCAATTGGAATTAAGTGGACAGCTGAAGATGGACAGATCGAAAATGCTCCGGCTAAAGCAATGTTATTGTCGTTATGGGACCCAAAAGAAATGTCTGCAATGAAAATTGATTTGTGGACAAAGGACATGTCCGTAGAGGAAATGAAGCAGTTCTTTCACCAAACGATCTTAACGCTAGCTGATACATTTGAGCGTGCGACGGGTGAACACAATATCAGTGAGGATTTAAGAGATTATTGTTATCATTTCGCTGAAAAAATGGAAATCCTTCCAGAGGAATAATGGCTGAAGGGAATTTATCTAAAATGAAGACTTCCCTCGAGGAGGTCGTGCAATACCGTATTCAACTCAACGATGAGGTGAATATGAATGAGCTAGTTGGTAAGAATGTCCGCTTGGAGTGGAACGGAATAATCAACTGTCAAAAATGCTCGAAAGTAACCAAGAAGTCTTTTGGTGAAGGATTTTGTTATTCCTGCTTTATTTCTGCTCCAGAAGCGGCTGAATGTATTTTGCGACCTGAATTATGTCGTGCACATTTAGGGGAAGGTCGCGATCCTGAGTGGGAGGAAAAACATCATAATCAACCCCATGTTGTTTACTTGGCAGCATCAAGTGCGGTGAAGGTTGGAATTACACGAGCAACTCAAGTGCCTACCAGATGGATCGATCAAGGAGCTTCTGCAGCCATTCGTTTAGCAGAAGTAGAGAACAGATATGAAGCTGGTCGAATCGAGGTTGCTTTAAAGGAGTTTTTCACAGATAAAACGAGTTGGCAACGAATGCTCAAAAACGAAATCGATGAATCTATCGACCTTGAGGAAGAAAAATGGTCACTGGAAGAACATCTCCCTGCAGATATAACAGAGTATTTCTCTGAAGATGATGAGATCGTTGAGATTAACTATCCTGTGATTGAATATCCAACCAAAGTAAAAAGTGTTTCTTTTGATAAGGTACCGGTTATCGAAGGTAAGTTGATCGGAATCAAAGGACAGTACCTCATTTTTGAAGGTGGAGTAGTATTGAACATCAGAAAACATACTGGATATTACATTTCTTTAAGCTGATTTATTTTCATTCTGAAAATCTCATTTTCGATTCGATAATTTATCTATAGTTTTACTATATCATTTTAATATTTAAACCATTGATTAACAGTTGATAGGATTGTTTTTTTGGTTTAGTGGCACATCATTCGCTCTATTGTAGTCGAACTTAAAAAAGACGATTATGAAAAAGTGGAAGATGATTTTGTTGATGATGACAATGGTTGGAGTTTCGTCTGTTGGTCATTCACAAATAGAAGAAAAGGAAGATACTAGAGAAGATCTTAAATTTGGATTACGATTTGGAGGTAACTTATCAAACGTATGGGATGAACAATCTGAAGACTTCGAAGCCGACAATAAATTCGGATTTGCAGGTGGTGCCTATATGTCTATTCCTTTAGGGAAATTCCTTGGTGTTCAGCCAAACTTATTATTCTCTCAAAAAGGTTTTCAAGGAGAAGATTCATTTCTCGGCCAACGATATAGTTTTAGCAGAACAACTAATTATATTGACGTACCAGTTCTATTCGAGTTGAAACCATCAAAATACCTAACAATAGTTGCGGGTCCACAGTATTCCTATTTAATCAGTAAAACTGATGAGTTTACTTCAGGGACAATCAGTGGATCAGACTATGAAGAGTTTGAAAACGAGAATATCCGCAAGAACACCATGGGAGTATTAGTTGGATTTGATGTTCATGCCAGTGACTTTATTATTTCTCCGAGAGCAGGATGGGATTTACAAAACAATAACGGAGACGGAACATCGTCGACGCCTAGATATAAAAACCAGTGGATTCAATTAACACTTGGTTACGAATTTTAAGAGTTGTTATAGTGGTGTAGCAATGAGGAAAGGGAGAGAAGCGAAAGTTTCTCTCCTTTTGTTTATTATACATTGGTGATTTCAATTTCCTATCTTTGCGGTCGAATTAGAAAGCTCTGATCAATGGGAAAAGATAAGTTAAGACGTTTTGCAGCTGTAAAGGAATTTGATAATTTCTACGAGCCGGTCATCAAGGAACCTTTTGATATGAAGGGAAATTGGAGACGTGATCACTTTAAAAATGACAATCCAATCGTCTTAGAATTAGGGTGTGGCAAGGGTGAGTATTCAGTTGGTTTAGCTAAACATTTCCCAGATAAGAACTTCATTGGAGTTGACATTAAAGGTGCTCGAATGTTCATTGGTGCTGAAGAAGCTTTACATGCCGGAATGAAAAATGTAGCTTTTCTTAGAACGCGAATCGATTTTATTGAGGATTACTTTGGAGAAGGAGAAGTGGATGAGATTTGGTTGACTTTCTCTGATCCGCAGCCGAAAAAACCTAATAAACGTCTTTCTTCACCAGTTTTTATTGATCGTTACAGAAAGATTTTAAAGCCGGGTGGAATTGTTCACATGAAAACGGATAGTGACCTGTTGTTTGAGTATACTGAAGAAGAAATCAAGACGCAGCCATACGAATTGCTAGAACTCACTTGGGATTTATACGGGGATTTACCAGAGAATATCGATCCAGTAACGAGAGATATCTTCCATATCAAGACACACTACGAGAAACTGTTTACCTCACGTGGATCTGTTATAAAGTACTGTAAATTCAAGATTAACTAAATAAAAAAGGGTGACTTATGCCACCCTTAATTTTGCTAGTTTCGATTTGGAGAACTGCGCTTTAGCATATTCCGCAGTAACCCTGAATTCTTTTTCTTCTTTCGATGGTAATTCGAACATCGCTTCATTGAGGATGGCTTCACAGATAGATCTAAGTCCACGTGCTCCCAATTTAAACTCAATTGCTTTCTCAACGATGAAGTCTAGTACCTCTTTATCGAATTTCAAATCAATTCCATCAATCTCGAACAAACGAATGTATTGTTTGATTAATGCATTCTTTGGCTCTGTAAGAATCAACTTAAGGCTTTTTGCATCCAAAGGTTCCAAGTAAGTAAGAACTGGGAAACGACCAATTAACTCTGGAATCAATCCGAAAGTTTTAATATCAGTTGGATTAACGTATTTCAAAAGTGACTCACCATCAACTCTTTCTTCCTCAGCACTTGAGAATCCAATTGTTTGACGATTTACACGATTGGCAATTACCTTTTCGATTCCATCAAATGCACCTCCACAAATAAATAGGATATTTTTCGTGTCGATTTGAATCATCTTTTGTTCTGGATGCTTTCTTCCTCCTTGTGGTGGAACATTCACTGTTGATCCTTCTAACAATTTCAATAGTGCTTGCTGAACTCCTTCACCAGAAACATCTCTTGTGATGGATGGGTTATCACTTTTACGAGCGATTTTATCAATTTCATCAACGAAAACAATTCCTTTTTCCGCAGAAGCTACATCGTAGTCCGCAGCTTGCAATAATCGTGATAAAATGCTTTCAACATCTTCACCTACGTACCCAGCTTCTGTCAATACAGTCGCATCAGCAATACAGAAAGGCACGTTCAGCATTTTTGCAATTGTCTTTGCAAGTAAAGTTTTACCAGTACCTGTTCTTCCGACTAGAATTACATTCGATTTTTCTATTTCGATTTCGTCGGCAGTTACAGCTTGATTTAATCGCTTGTAGTGATTGTAAACAGCAACCGAAAGTACTTTCTTAGCTTCCGTTTGTCCGATTACGTAGTCGTCCAATTTTGTTTTGATCTCTGCTGGCTTCAACACGTTCACTACCTTCTCCTCTTTGGGAGCAGTAGGCATGTTTTCTTCCTGAACGATCGTGTTTGCTTGAGTAACACAACTCTCACAAATATGACCAGAAACTCCAGCGATCAACATTCCAACCTCAGATCGAGATCGGCCACAAAATGAACATCCTGCTTCTTTTTTAGACATATTTATTTTCGACAAAAAAGCCCTTCGCCAGTGGCAACAGGGCTTTAAATTATTTTACAAAGTTACCTTATTTTCGGTTGCGAAGCAAAACTTCATCCACCATACCGTAATTCTTAGCTTCTTCCGAAGTCATCCAGTAATCACGATCAGAATCTTGCCATACTTTATCGTAATCTTGTTTTGAGTGGAAGGCAATGATATCGTACAACTCTTTCTTCAATTTTTGAATCTCTCTAGCTGTAATTTCGATATCAGATGCTTGACCTTGCGCTCCACCAAGTGGTTGGTGAATCATAACACGCGAATGTTTCAACGCCGATCTTTTTCCTTCAGCTCCAGCACATAATAAAACAGCCCCCATCGATGCAGCCATTCCTGTACATATAGTCGCTACGTCTGGATTGATGTATTGCATTGTATCGTAAATCCCTAGTCCAGCATAAACTGATCCACCAGGTGAATTCAAATAGATTTGAATGTCTTTTTTCGGGTCAACTGACTCCAAAAACAATAATTGCGCATTAATGATATTGGCAACTTGATCGTTAATTCCTGTTCCCAAGAAAATGATTCTGTCCATCATCAAGCGAGAGAAAACGTCCATTTGTGTCATGTTTAACTGACGTTCCTCAATAATATATGGTGTTAGAGACGACTCAACGTAGTGCTCCATGTGCATGCTCGAAATACCCATGTGTTTCGTAGCAAACTTTTTAAATTCGTTATTATCAAACATAATTTCTTGTTTTCATTTCTTCAAACGTTAAAGATAATGTCTAAGTTGGGAAATACAATGTTAAAATTCGCCAAAGAACTCAAGAGCAGAAAATAGGATTATCTTTATCGAACATGAAGCCTTCGGATATTACCAACTCAACCATCTTGTTCTCTCCTTTGAATTGGGGAATGGGACATGTTTCACGATCGATTTCCTTGTTGGATGAATTAATAGAGAATGGGAATCGGATTATCGTTGCTTGCGATGATGATCAGCGAAAAATTTACAAGTGTTATTTTGATAATTTACGGTTCGTGAATCATGAAGGTTATCCTTTCGAGTTTGGTGGTAAAGGGAATTTTGCTTGGGACTTATCGAAGCGGATGTCGAGTTTGAACCAACGAATGAGACAAGAAAGAGGAGAGGTTGAAAAGATGGTGTACAAATACAAGGTGGATGTTGTTTTGTCTGATCATCGATATGGCTTCTTCTCAATGAAAGTGCCGTCTATTTTTATTACTCATCAAGTTAATTTACCAACGAGATGGTACGAATGGAGTGTAGCATCTGTTCATAGAAGTTTGATGGGATTGTTCTCAACTATTTGGGTAATGGATGAGAGTAGCAATCGATTGGCAGGAAAGCTATCGAAAAGTTCTCGGGATAAACGAATTGAGTTTATTGGTCACTACACGCGTTTCTCTCGATATAACATTCCAGAAGAGAAAAATGGGAATACGGTTTTAATTCTTAGCGGACCAGATATCTACGCAAAACAACTTCTTGATGCTTATGAAGATCAAGTAGATTTGATTATCGGAAGAGAGTCTGTCATTAAGTCAACCGAAAAATTTGTAACTCCAAAAGATTGGTTGGAACAGGATCAAATCATTCTGAATGCATCAAAAATCATTTCTCGTTCAGGTTATTCTACAATCATGGACCTAGATTACCTCGGAACTGAATCAGTACTTACTCCAACTGTTGGTCAGCGCGAACAAGTGTATTTAGCAACACTCCACGCTACTGAATAATCAGTTTTTGTTGTTTTCCAGTTACTGTATCTATCACCAAGAATACTCCTTTTTTATTAAATGGAATCACCGAAGCGTTATTTGACTGAGCAACCAATTTACCGTCAAGCGCATAAATATTGGCAGAACACTTATCTGTAAATACAATTTGATTATTAATTGGATCAAAGAATGCTGAGCTCATTTCAACAAGAACTGCAATCGTTCCGTGATTTTTCATTGAACCGTCGTAGTCAACGCCAATTAATCTGTAATAGTTAACACCATTTTGAGCTTCACGATGGATTTCTTCATAATCAATCGGTTGAATCGAATTACCTGCTGCATCAACATTTTCAAATTCAGAGAAGTAAATACCATCTGTAGAGTGCGTCAAAATGAAATAATCCGAATTTATTTCTGTTGCGGTAGTCCATGAAAGGTGTACATTACCGTTAACATCAGTACCTGTAAAATCGATTAATTCTATTGGAAGAACTACTGGATTTAAAACACAATCATCATCGCCATAGGCTTGTGGAGCACCACCTGCAGAGTTATAGGTCACAAAGTCACCATCTGTTCCTGAGTTTTGTGTTCGGTCGTATTCGTAGTCAATACTAAATGTTTCGGTTGTAGTTGTTGTGATTGTCGAATTGAAATATCTTATACCCGCTGCAGTTGAATTACTGAAGTTACCATTGGTATTCCAATCCGTATCTGTTGTGTAAACAACATAGATTGGCCCTGCACCGCAAAGTCCTGCCCAGTCTAATGCGTCAGTACAGAGCCCGTCGTGAGCAAGCATATAGCTAGCACCAGGCGGAATTGTCATTCCAGTTGCATCAATATAAGTACCAGGACAACCAGCAGCTGTATTGAGAGCGGCGGTTGTTGTTGGGTTAGTTGTAAGATTGTCCGTTAATGTTGGATTTGTTCCAGGAGGTGCAGTAGATCCATATGATATTTGGAAGTCAGTTGAGTTTAAATTCACTGAATAGTCCCCTGTATTACCGAAAATAAGCTCGTTGTATCCTTCTTGACATGTAGGGTTACACGAGTTAATAATCACACTTGTTATGTATGGAGGTTCACATGATACAGTCAAGGTGATTGTAATTGTTGTTGATACACCTGATATATATCCAGGGTCATCAGATATTACTCTAATTTCATATGTTCCAGAAGCCGTTGCGGCTGGAATAGTAAATGAAATGCTACCAGATGGATCAGTACCAGCTAAAGTTATACTACCAATATCTGTTGGTGAAGAAAAATTACCTGAAGCATCCGAAAGTTGTGCGGTAAAGTTATTACCAGCATTAAATACACCTGTCGAAGTAAATGCTACTGAACCAGTTGCTCCAGTAGAACAATCTACATTGAACGGTCCACCTGTAACTGCACCTGTTGTAATTGTGTTACCACCGCCACCACCACATGGTGCGATCGATTGTGCCCCGTTTAGAGAACCAAATGTTGAGGTTGCACTTGTACTCCAAGAGAAGTCTCCATATCCTACTCCTGCTCCTGATAACTGAAGGGATGTACCAGCAGGCGTACTAGAACCTTCGGATACACCAATATCTATTGAAGTCATACCACTTGCAGGACCGCTAGTAGCTGTCATTGTACCTTCGTAAGAAAGAAATTGAGTGACATTTCCACTTCCATCGACAATTGCTATTCCATCAGGGGCTCCATTTTGCATGGAAGAGAAGCATACTGTGATTGTACCGAATCCACACCCTTCATCTGGAATAATTCCTGTGATTGGTTCGGTATCGTAGACAGCTCCGCCGTTACCATTATATAATTGAATGCTCCATCCTGTTAAGTCGGTTCCTGCAGTTCCAGCAATTTCGACACATTCGTTTACATCAGTACCTGAATTATCGTAGTGAATTTCATTGATCCAAGGATCTTGAGATAGGGAGTAGTTTGTTGTAGCTAATACGAGACAAATAAGTAGTAGTCTGATCATATTATCATTTGTTTATCGTTCTATTCGAGCGATGGTTTAATTCAAATGTACAATTGTATTTTAAGTACTACAAGGTTTAAAATCAGCGAGTTTTACACTATTAAATTCTTATGAAGTAACGTTAAATTTATTAATTCAACATTGATCAGATAGTAAAACGGTTTAGGTCTTTTAATAGTTTTTATAGGTAGATAAAATGGTTATTGGACTTATCAACAATTCAACTTTGTAATAGTTTGAAAATTAACGTAATCGTAATATTGTGTAAAATAAAAAAGCAGGCCCAAATGAGCCTGCTTTTCTATTTGATAAAGAATTCTTATTTCACGATAGCAGTGAAAGTAGCATTTTCTGCGTACTTAATGAATTCGCGATCTTTTAATGCTTTAGCTTTGTATGAAGCATCTTTAGCGATTGCGTTTTTCAAGTTGCTAACGATATCACTCAATTTATCTTGACGAGCAGCAGCAACCGCTTTCAAGTAGTATCCTTGAGCAGATTCAGCATCAACTGAACCGTCGATAGTTGAAACTGCAGCTGCAGCATTTCCGTTTAATAATTGAGCCAACGCTTTGTTGAAAGTGTTTTCTGAACCTAAGTTCGAAACAGCATCTGAGTAGTCACCATCTTGGATGTTTAAAACACCTTTGTTGTAGCTAACTTCAGATCCAGCTCCTCCAGCTTGATTCAAAAGATCCCAAGCTTTAGAACGATCTCCTTCAACACCAGCGATTGCTGCTAAGTTGTTTTTAGAGATAGCGTTGTCTTGGATTCCGTTTGCCTTCTCGAATTGAGATTTAGCTTCAGAAAGTTTGTTTTGCATGTACAATACAGCACCTACGTTATTAGCTGGACGGTAATCGTCTGGGTAACGTCCTTCAGCGATTTTATATACACGTAACTTCTCGTTCAAATCATCATAAAGAGTTGCTGTGAACAACAATTCTTCAAGGTTTAATGTATCTGGATTAGAAACTGAGTTGTTTTTCAATTCCTCATCTGAGAATCCTGTTAAGTCGTATGTTGCTGTAATTTCAGAACGACGTAATCCTGGGAAGATATTTTTGTCTAGGTAAGTAAATGTTTTACCCATATCTCTCATTGCTTGCTCACGCTCTGCTGGATCTCTGTACATATCAAGAACACGTAAAACTAAGTTCTTGTCATCTACGTTCATTTTTGTGTCAGCCTCAAGTGCTTTCTTGAATCCAGGGTAATCCTCACCAGAACCAGAAGTAGAGTATAAGTCTCCAGCTGCTCTTTCGTTCTTAGCTTTCGCAGCAACCTTCATTGCTGTTTCTTTACCTGTTTCAGCACGATCAGTTGATAAAGTGTTGTTTTTATCTTCTTCTCCTTCTGGTGAAGCGAATCCAACAACTTTAATTGATTTCAAAGCAACTTTTGGGTTTGATTGCTCTTCAACTAACCAATCTTGGAAAGCAACGATATCTGCATCTTTCATTTCTTTTGCAGTAACGTTTGATTTACCTTTAGCATAGTTCACTTGAGCTCCAGTAGTTTCTTCAGTAACACGCTCGAATTGATCTTCAGCTACGATTACTTTGAAATCTTTATTTACTAAGTATGGAGTAATGATTGTTGCATCAGCGATTTTGATTGGATCAATCTCGTCTTTTACAGTTCCTTTTTTCGAAACAGTTCCTGTAATTTTCAACTCTGACACCTCCATGTCTGGTTTGTAAGCAACAACGTCTGTGTATGTTACTTTACCACCAGCCTTGTACTGGATTACATTTCCGTTTCCAGTAGCTTTTTCTCCTTGAACCACAACTGGCTTAAGAGCAGTGCTACCCAACATTGGTGTAATTTCAGCAGATGCTTTTCTATTAATCGATTTCTCTGGGAAAGTGATGTCAACTTTTACGCGAACTGAGTCTCCATGCATTTCCAATGGGTCAGGAGTTACTGTGTACTCCAAATCCTTAAGCAAAGTACAGCTAGATACAACAGTACCTGCTACTGCAACAAATGCTAAACCTTTGATGCTTTGTCTTTTCATTTTTCTGTTTAATAAATTCTAATCAAATTTCAAATGCAATAATACACAAAATTTTTATCAACGAAAAGAAGTTGACACTTAAAAAACTGCCGATAAAAATGACTTATTGAACGGTATTAATGATTGATTCGTCGATACAATTTTCTAATATTTGAAAAATTGTCATGTGTGTGATGGGGTGAATTTTGCTTTTTGCGATTTCAATTAGGGGGACTAAAACGAATTTTCTTTCACTTATTTTTGGATGTGGAATTGTTAAAGTCGCTTCATCCATTACTACATCATTATAAAACAGAATATCAATGTCCATTACGCGAGATGTGTACTGACCGTTGTTTGATTTCTTTTTTCTACCTATCTCTTTTTCAATCTCTTGTGTCGAGGTTAGAAGTTCTTTGGGACTTAATCTAGTTTCGATCTCAATGCAACAATTGTAAAAGTCATCTTCTGCTTCAAACCCATGCGGAGGTGTTTGGTAGATGTTGGATCTTTGGACGACCTTACCAATTGTGTTATTAATCAGCAAAATGGCATCTTCGAGATTTTTTAGCTTGTCGCCAAGATTACCCCCAAGCCCTAGAAAGACCTGATTCATTTCCACGTCAGTGTTTGAGTGAATTTATCTAAATCCACTTTTAAATAATCTAAACTAGGTTTTAGTGAGTCGTAATTTGGTGAGCTATTAAATAGTACTTCGCAATAAATAAAGTTGTCCGTACTATCTGTTAGGTAAAATTGAAATGGAGTAGCTACATCTCCTTCAAGCGCGAAAAAAGTTCCAAATACTCGATCTTCGTTTCTGATAATTTGAGTGTCCTCAATATTAGTAGCTTTTAATTTGTGTCGCCCAACTTCGTCATTCGCACCATTAATGTAAAATGAAAGAGGCTGGTCTCCCAATTTCCAGTATCGGATGTAAGCAGTGGCGTTTAGGGGGCCTAAGTCAATTCTTTTGTGACAAGTCGTTCCATTTTCTTCCGGGGATGTCGTAACAGAATAAATCTCTGGAATTTCAAATGAATAGTTGCAGCTATCATCGAATTGTTTGTACGAATGATCAGGTAGTTCTAATCGCAAATAGGTTGGTGGTTTTGGGATAAATGATTTTTCCTCACAACTAACGATCAAAACAAAAATGGCGATAATTACTAAAGTGTACTTCATTCCTCTGTCTTCATTTTGATGGCCTTCACCATTTTAATTCTCTTTTTATCGCTTGACTCTACAACTAATTTGAGATTTCCTGCCTCAACATATTCATTGTTCATGAGAATTTTACCTGCTATTTCAGTGATTAGTCCTCCGAGTGTTTCCGCAGCACGCGATTCAATTTCAAGGTCTTTTTCTTCAATGCCAATTACTTTGTAGAAGTCAACCAGCGATGTTTTTCCTTCAAGTAAATACGTGTTTTCGTCTATTTTAGTATATACAATCTCGTCGTCATCAAATTCATCTGTGATGTCGCCTACAATTTCTTCTAGGATATCTTCGAGTGTAATTATTCCACTGGTTCCACCGTACTCATCAACAACCATAGCGATGTGGAAACGTTTCTCTTGAAACTCTTTTAGTAGGTCGTCAATTTTTTTGTTTTCTGGAACAAAGAAAGCTGGGCGAGTAAGTTCAACCCAATTCGATTTTTCTTTTTCACCAATAAATGGTAGCAAATCCTTGATAAAAAGTACTCCTTGTATATGGTCGAAATTTTCCTTGTAAACTGGTATTCTAGAGTGCCCGCAATCTAAAATCATTTCCATTACTTCTTGGAAGGTAGAACTTGCATCTATGGCATAGACATCCAATCTAGGTCGCATAATTTGACGTACTTCAGTTGTTCCGAATTTTACAATTCCTTCCAATATTTTGTGTTTTTCTTCCGAATCGCCATCGTCTTTCGTCAAAGCGAGGGCTTGTTCCAATTCATCTGAAGAAATATTGACTTTTCCGCTACCTCCTTTACGTTGGATGAAATCAGATCCTATGACAAGTCCGGCTCTCATCCATGATAGTGGGGGGATTTTTCCTAGTACAAATAAAGTTCTACTCATCATTCTTGAGAAACGCTGAGCATTTTTGGTGGCATAAATTTTCGGAATTACTTCACCAAGGAGAAGAAGTATCAGAGTGATTAATACGACCTCAATCAAGAAGTGCATTGTTTCATTGTCGCCGGTTGCGGGATATACAGATGAAATGATTGTACTGGATAAAATTACAATTCCAACGTTTACGAAGTTATTGGTAATTAGAATCGTTGCAAGTAAGTCCTTTGGTTTACTGATTAAATCAGACGCAAAACTTGATTTCTTGTCAGTAGCATTTTTTAAATCCTCTTTGTCGGCTGGAGTGAGCGAAAAGAATGCTGCTTCTGATCCTGATATTAATGCAGAAGCTATAAGTAGAAAAGCTAATATGGTGACTGATATGATAAAGCTAATCATATCAAAATTTTCTATTGTTGTCCCCGGAACGGCTTCGGCAATTTGGTTCAGGGGAATGGTACTGGAGGGGTCACTTGTGGCCATGATCAATTATTAGAATGGTAAATCGTCATCATCGTTATTAATGATGTCATCCACTTTGGTAGGATTTTCCGGAGTTCCAGATGAGTTGTATGGAGCCTCGTTATTTTGCATTGGTTGATCTGGTCGAGATAACATTGTGAGTTCATCTGCAAGCACCTCAGTTGTGTAACGCGTATTTCCGTCCTTATCTTGCCAAGTGCGTGTTTTGAGTCGCCCCTCAATGTAGACCTTATGACCTTTTTTTACGTATTTTTCAACTACTTCGGCTAATCCACGCCAAACTACAATATTGTGCCAGTCAGTATTTTCTCGTCTTTCACCTGTAGTTCGATCAGTATAAGTTTCTGAAGTTGCGATAGAAAAGTTTGCAACTACTGCACCGTTTTCAAGGTGTCTAACCTCTGGATCTTTTCCGAGATTTCCAATCAATATTACTTTGTTAACGCTTCCTGCCATAATTTTTTTTCGAAGAGCAAATATACCTAAATGTACGAAAAAATGTTATTCTTCGAAGCCGACCTCCTCAAGATATTTATCAATAAGTCGAGGTAATGGATAATCTTGTATTTCTGATTGATTAATTACGAGCCAATCGCTATTTAACGTTTCTGGAATTTCATTGATATGATAGAATTTAGTGTGAATTCTTTGGTGACTCAAAATGTGTTTTCGTTCAGTTGATATTTTTTTTGAGGAAATGATAATCTCTTTAGGTACTTGTTCAGATTCAATCAGAGGGAATTCATACATGTTTTGCCAAATATCTTTTTTATCCCTTTTTTGGATAATTGTATTGTTGTTTTTGTAATAAATCAAGTAATGAAAATAGCGGTCGCGAACTTTGATTTTTTTGGACTTTACAGGTCGATTTTCAATTGTACTGTTTTGTTTGGCTATACAATTATCGGAAAGTACACATTCGGTACAGTTTGGTTTCGGGGTGCAGATTAGTGCTCCGAATTCCATTATGGCTTGATTGTGCTCAGCGGGATTGTTACTGTCAATTAACTCATCTGCCAAGGATTGAAATACTTTCTTACCTTGAGCCGAATCGATGGGTGTGTCAATATCAAAAACACGACTCAAAACTCTATAAACGTTTCCATCTACAACAGCTTTAGGCTCATTAAAAGCAAATGATGCAATTGCGGCTGCCGTGTAGTCGCCAACTCCTTTCAATTTTTTAATTTCTGTGAACTTGTTTGGAAAAACTCCATTTTGATTCAATGCCACTTCCTTTGCTGCAGTGTGAAGGTTTCGTGCACGAGAATAGTATCCTAGACCTTGCCAATCATTCAAAACATCTTGTTCTTCAGCTTCAGCTAGATCGTAAATAGTTGGATAGTTTCTCACAAACTTTTTATAGTAACTCATTCCTTGATCTACCCTTGTTTGTTGCAAGATTATTTCTGAAAGCCAGATTTTGTACGGGTCTTTCGTTGATCTCCAAGGAAGGTCTCTTTTATTTAGTCTATACCAATTGGTGATTGATAGGGAAAAATCGCTCATTCGGGGAAAATTCAAAAAATAAATTTGTTAAAAGTAATTATTAACCGATTGAGAACTTTATTTTTGCGCCCAGAAAGTGAATAAATCATTAAATATAAGAACGTTATGACAAAAGCGGATATTGTAGCAGATATTGCAGAAGAGACTGGTTTAGAGAGAGTAGAGGCACTTAAAGCTGTAGAGGCTTTTATGGATTCTGTAAAATCATCATTGTCTAAAGGACAAAATGTTTACCTAAGAGGATTTGGAAGTTTTATTGTGAAGGAAAGAGCTGAGAAGACAGGGAGAAATATTTCCAAGAATAAAGCAATCATTATTCCTGCACACAACGTTCCTGCATTCAAGCCTTCGAAGACTTTCGTTGAGAATGTAAAGAAAAATGTTAAGGTAAAATAACATTATTATTCAGTTGGATGTGAGAAATTCAATTGAATTTATTATTTTTGCACTCCTGTTTGTTGACAGGGGTGTTTTTTTTCACCTTAAGTGGTGATTATCAAGAAGAAGTAGAATTAAGAAAAATATAGAATTATGCCAAGCGGTAAAAAAAGAAAAAGACATAAGATGTCGACTCACAAGCGTAAAAAGAGACTAAGAAAAAATCGTCACAAGAAGAAAAAATAATCTTCGCGCTTTATTGAATTGAAAACTTAGTGGTTTCAGCTGCTAAGTTTTTCTGTTTATTAATCATTAAATTAAGCTTTCGTGAGTTTAGAATTAGTAGTCGATACCCGAAAAAATGGTATCTGGCTTGCCTTACTCAAAGACGGAAAGCTTATTGAGTTGCATGAAGAACAAGGTGGAAACACCGAATTTGCTGTAGGTGATATTTACCTAGGGAAAGTTCGTAAGGTGGTACCTAGTTTGAATGCCGCTTTTGTTGATGTAGGCTACGAGAAGGATGCATTTTTGCATTATCTCGATCTTGGCCCACAATTCAATTCACTTAATAAGTTTAGCCGTGATACGTTGCGTGGCAAGCAAAACGTTCCTGACTTACTTTACTTCAAATCCGAAAAGGATATCCCGAAGGACGGTAAGATAAACGAGGTCGTTTCGTCGTCTGCTCCAATTCTTGTTCAAGTAGCTAAAGAACCAATATCAGCTAAAGGTCCTCGACTTTCGGCGGAGATTACTTTAGCAGGAAGATATTTAGTTCTAGTTCCGTTTTCAAACAAAGTTTCTATTTCTCAGAAGATCAAAGACAATGATGAAAGAAAGCGTTTGAAAGAACTGATGAATGGTATTCGTCCGAAAAATTTCGGTGTTATTATTCGCACAGTTGCGGAAGGGAAAAAAGTTGAACTACTTGATCAGGATTTAAGAAACTTGGTAGAGAAGTGGAAAAAAATGCATGCGAATTTAAAGGATGCTAAACCACCATCGAGAGTTCTTGGAGAAATCGATAAAACGTCGTCGATCCTGAGAGATTTGCTAAATGCAGATTTCACAAACATTCATGTAAATGATGGCGAACTCGCTGATTCATTGCGTGAGTACGTTTCTGGTATTGCACCAGGAAGAGAAAAGATTATTAAGCACTATGATGGTAAGCTTCCAGTTTTTGAAAAATTCGGAGTAAGCAAACAAATTAAGGCGCTTTTTGGAAAGAAAGTTCCTTTGCCTAGTGGTGGTTATTTGATTATTGAGCACACTGAAGCCATGCACGTGATTGACGTGAATAGTGGTAATAGAAAAGGTGCTGATGGTCAAGAAAGTAATGCTCTAGCTACTAACATTGAAGCGGCTGAAGAAATTGCTCGTGTACTTCAGTTGAGAGATATGGGTGGGATTGTTTGTATCGATTTTATCGATATGCATGACCGAGCTAACAACAAAGAGCTTTACAATAAATTAAAAGACGCGATGAGCAATGATCGCGCAAAACACAATATTATTCCTCCTTCGAAATTTGGTGTTGTTGAGATTACGCGTCAAAGAGTTCGTCCGGAAACAGATATCAATACTTCCGAAACATGTCCAACGTGTAACGGAACGGGTGAAGTTCAAGCTTCTATTCTTTATGCTGAAGAAATTGAATCGAACCTAAGTTATTTGCTCGGTGAGCGAAAAGAGAAGGAAGTAGCCTTGTTGGTTCACCCATATTTGGAGTCGTACTTCAAAAAAGGGTTGATCTCTCGACAAATAAAATGGTTCTTGAAATACAAGAAATGGGTTCCAGTTCGCGGAATGTCTTCATACCATTTGCTACAATATGCATTCGTAAATAAGAAGAACGAAGAGATTGCACTCTGACATGAAGTCGGAGTGCAAATACTCTCTGTTGGAAGCTAAATCCAAGCTGGAGGCACTTTGTGCTTATCAGGAAAGATGTTCGTTTGATCTTCAGAAGAAAATGAATACTTGGGGACTTGATCGAGATACGCAAGATCGATTACTCGCGGACTTAATCACCAATAATTTTCTAAATGAACAGCGTTTCGCTGAAGCTTTCGTTTCTGGTAAAGTACGGATCAAACGTTGGGGGAGAATTAAAATCAGAATCGAACTGAAAAAGAAATTGATCTCTGATTATTCGATCAAAAAAGGTTTAGATCAAATCGATGGCGACGAATACTGGAAAAACCTCACACATCTTGCTGATCGCAAATGGGAAGATCTTAAAAAAGAAAAAGATCTGTTTAAAAGAAAAGGCAAACTATTCCGCTTCCTTGCTTCAAAAGGTTATGAAAGTGATTTGATTCAAATGGCAATCGAAGAGCTAGAAAATCAGTAGTTTTTTATTAAATCTATCCGTTTCGTCGAATTCATTGGAATACTCAATTTCAATTGTATAAACACCAGCTCGCATTCCTTTGGTATTTAATTCTGTAAAATTCTGTCCATTTACCAATTCAGAATAAACAATTCTTCCACTATGATCGATAACACGATATATGAAATCTTCGATATTAAAATTTGAGAGTCGCACAGTAACTGTTTCTCCTGAATTTATGGGGGAAGGATAAATGGCCAAATCACCACTCACTGAACTCGAGAAGATAGTCTGATCGAAATCAATCAGGAACAAACCATGTACTCGATCGGAAACTAAAATCCGTTCTGAATTCGGTAAAACGTGAACTCCCCAAGCTCCACGCATTTTAAATAATGGTTCTTCAGTTGGATAAGTATCGTAATAGGCGACTTCTCTAGGCTGTGTTGATCGATAATCGTAGATTCTTAATCCTTCATTATAGTAAGCTACGAAAACAAACTTGTCTGTCATAAATAGATTGTGTGGAACGCTATTGTTCAACCAATTGGTACCAAAAAGTGAGGTGATTTCAACTTCGGTCCCATCAAATGAACATTTTTTTAATTGTTTTCCTTCCGATTCATCCCCAAAAATGAAAGTTTTTCCATCTGGACTCAACCATCCTTGGTGATTGTACCCCTGATCTTGATAGAAACTCATGTTCTGCAAGTATACTGGTGAAGTTGGATTAGAATAATCGTAGACGCGAAGTCCATCTGCTCCGCAACTTAAAATCGCAATGTTGTCCTTTACAAATACATCGTGAACTTCTGGAATATCCGTCGGTCCCGTGTGAATTAATGTTGGATGAATTGGATCTGCTAATGAATAAACTTGCATCGCGCGAGGTTGTTGAAGTGAACCGTTGATTTCCTGGGTGATTGTACACGCATAAAGTAAAGCATTGGTTGTGTCAATGGTTATGTTATGAACGCGAACAAAATTGGAATCGTCTTCGTTGACAAGTTGAATAGAATTTGGCAACTGACTGATATCAACCACTTGCAAACTACTTAACCCTTCATCACAAACTGAATAAACGTAATTTCTATAGACAGCAAAATCTCGGTGTACGACCAATGAATTGACGTATTTACCACGAATCGAATCGATTAAATCAAGTTTTCCGTCCGTTGTAACATGAAAAAAATGCGTTCCTTCTGTACTTCCTGCTACGGCGTATTCTTTTCCTTCAAATTCAAATCCCTCACATTCATTGTATCGAATTTCGGACGAATTGGTCAATAAATTATCATCCTTCCAATGATCGAGTTTCGTTGTATTGAAAGAAATCTGACCGAAAGTAGGGAGCGAAATCAATAAAATGACTGCCAAACGAAGCATGAAATTTGCAAATTTTGTTAATGTAAAGATAAAAGAACTACCACATTTATTGGAGTGTTCTGTGTGATATGATAGAATTACTTATTTTAGCACGACTTTAAGTGAACAGAGTGTCAGATTCAGTAGTAATTATTCCAACTTATGATGAGCGAGAGAACGTCGAAAAGATGACGCGCAAAGTGATGTCCTTGGAAAAGGATTTTCATATTCTCTACATTGATGACGCTTCTCCTGATGGAACGGCCGATATCATTCGCGACTTAATGAAGGAGTTCCCTGGAAGAGTTCACTTGGAAGAACGTCAAGGTAAATTAGGACTTGGAACGGCATATATTCACGGATTTAAATGGTCGATTAATAAAGGTTACGATTACATTTTTGAAATGGATTGTGATTTTTCACATAATCCAGATGATCTCATTCGACTTTACTCTGCTTGTCACGATGGTGGAGCTGATTTAAGCATTGGTTCACGCTATACGAAAGGTGGTGGAGTTAGCAATTGGCCGCTGAAACGCGTATTGATGTCTTATTTCGCAAGTGTTTATGTTCGCATGATCTTGTGGATTGGAATTAAAGATACAACTGCTGGATTCAAATGTTACCGACGAAAAGTTTTAGAAACAATCAATTTGGATGGTGTGACGTTTAAAGGTTATGCTTTTCAAATTTGTATGAAATACGCTGCAAAGCGACATGGTTTTAAAATCACGGAGGTTCCGATTACATTTATTGATCGAGAATTTGGTGAGTCTAAAATGAGTACCGGAATTTTTAAAGAAGCGTTTTTCGGTGTATGGAAAATGCGTAGAATGAAATTATGAGTGAACAAATCTTGTTGAAAGGTGGAACGATTGTGAATGAAGGCAAAAAGTTCGTCGCCGATGTGTTAATCCAAAATGGTAGAATCGAAAAAATTGGAGAAGGCATCAGTCACCCTTCAGCGAGAGTGATCGATCTCCAAGGTAAATATTTACTTCCTGGGTGTATCGATGATCAAGTTCACTTCAGAGAACCGGGACTTACGCACAAAGGTGATATTCATTCAGAATCAAGAGCTGCCGTAGCTGGTGGAATTACTTCTTACATGGAGCAACCAAATACGAAGCCTGCAGCGACTACAATCGAAGAATTAGAGAAAAAGTACCAGCGCGCAAGTGAAGTTTCTATTGCGAATTATAGTTTCAATATGGGGGCGACCAACGACAATTTGGAAGAATTGAAGAAGGTGAGCAAAACGGATGTAGCTGGAATTAAAATCTTCATGGGATCGTCGACTGGAAATATGTTGGTTGATGAGCAAAAAACGTTGGAAGGAATTTTCCAATTGGATCACCAACTGATTACGCATTGTGAGGATGAAAATACGATTCGCACCAATCTCGAAAAGGCAAAAGCGCAGTATGGAGAGAACATTCCAATGAGCATGCATCCAATTATCCGTAGTGAGGAAGCGTGTTATTTGAGTTCTTCAGCTGCAGTTGATTTGGCGAAAAAGCATGGAAGTAGATTACATGTATTCCACATCAGTACAGCGAAGGAAACAGCATTATTCAGAAATGATATTCCACTCGAGGAAAAGAAAATAACAGCCGAAGTGTGTATTCACCACCTTTGGTTCGATGATTCTCAGTATGAAACAAAAGGAAGTTTGATTAAATGGAATCCAGCGGTAAAAACGGCGGCCGATCGTGATGGACTTTGGGAGGCTCTATTAGATGATCGATTGGATGTCGTAGCGACTGATCATGCTCCACATACGATTGAAGAAAAAGACAATAAATATTTGACGGCACCTTCTGGTGGACCGCTCGTTCAACATGCACTTTTAGGAATGTTGGAAAAGGTGAAAGAAGGAAAGATTACCATCGAGCGAGTTGTTGAGAAAATGGCTCACGCACCGGCAATTTTGTTCCGTCTAAGTGAACGTGGATATATCCGTGAAGGTTACTACGCTGATTTAGTTGTTGTTGATCCAAACGCATCTATATCGGTTGAAAAGTCAAATATCTTGTACAAATGTGGATGGTCGCCTTTCGAAGGAGTGAACTTCTCCCACAAAATTGATAAGACTTTCGTTAATGGAAATTTGGTTTGGGAAAACGACCAAATTATTGAAGGATCGAAAGGAAAAAGATTGTTGTTTAATCGATGAAATGGTGGTCAATCATATTGTTGATTGGATTGTTTTCATGTAAGGAAACGATTGATAGAAAATCTGCTCCGGATAATTTAATCCCGAAAGAGAAAATGACTACAATTCTCACTGAAATGATCAAAATAGAGTCCTTCATTCAATCCCAGTATGTGCAACCAGCCAAATATCACAAGGTAATGACTCAGTCGGGTGATTCTTTGCTCAAATCATTCAACGTAACGCGAGATCAATACGAGAGCTCTCTAGAGTATTATGCTTCGTATCAAGAAGAATTAAAATTGATGTACGAGGAATCATTAGACGAGTTGAATAAGGAATTGGGCGAGCTTCAGTCTGATAAAAACTAAAGTTTCCGATCTGGATTGTTCTTGATAAATGAACTCCAATCTTTCGAAGTTGTCTTGTTGTGTTCTCCAACTCCTTTCGAATAATGGTGACAAAGGGCAACGGCTAATCCATCTGTCGCATCTAAATATTTCGGCATCTCTTTGAATTTCAAAATCTTTTGGAGCATCGCAGCGACTTGCTCTTTTGAAGCAGCTCCCGACCCTGTAATTGATTGTTTTATTCTACGTGGGGTATATTCTTCAAAGGGAACATTATTCGATAAAGCAGCGGCGATGGAAACTCCTTGAGCACGTCCTAGTTTTAACATAGATTGGACGTTTTTACCAAAGAATGGTGCTTCAATAGCCATTTCATCTGGTCGATATTCCTTAATGATTCCATCCACGCGTTCAAAAATTCGCTTGAGTTTATCTGGATGGGTTGGCAATTTACTTAACTGAATAATCCCAAAGTTTAAAAGTTCAACTTTCTTCCCTTTGATGTGAATTAGACCATATCCCATTACGGTTGTACCCGGGTCAATTCCTAGAATTATTTTATCTTCAACTGCCAAAATCAAATAGTTGATTAAAACTAAGAAATTTCAGAAGAATCTATTCCTGGTTCTGAAAATGATTCTCTTTTTGGGTGTCATTTATGTGCTCTATCGACAATTGAGTCGCGTGGACGATGCTTCGTGGAATAAAGTGCAGTTAAATCATCTTCACTATTTGATCATTGCTATTCTTTTGCTTCCAGTAAACATTGGAATTGCTTTCTTGAAATGGAAAGTGACGTTGAATGTATTGCGGATCGAATCAACTCCGTCTATTCGGATTCAGTCGTTTTTTGCTGGAGCGGTAACTGGACTTCTAACACCAAATATGTTGGGGAATTTCATCGGTCGATTTTATTATTTCGATAAATCCAAACGAGGACTGATTACTGCTTTAACGATGGTTTCAAACTTCGGTCAGTTTATGGCAAGTTTCATTTTTGGATGGATTTCCTTGTTAATCACGGGCCAGCTTTTTGGCTTGATTGAATACAAATTTGTTACCTACGGAGTGGGAATTGGTGTACTTCTTTCAGTTCTATTTTTCTTCTTCGGAGAGAATTTCATCGGTGTTTTTCGATTAAAAGGTGTCTGGAAAGAGATCAAAAATGTCCTAAATAAAAATCGAATTTATCGATGGGAGATTTTAGGCTTGAGTTTACTACGATTTATTGTTTTTACAACACAATTTGCTCTAGTTCTGGGAAGTTTCGGTCAGGCGATGGATACGCAGACAGTTTTGGCGATTTGGCAAGTTTACTTAATCACAATGATCTTTCCTGCGTTGTTTTTAGGTAAATTAGGAGTAAAGGAATTAGTGAGTGTTACAATTTTGGGAGCAATTGGTATGCATGAAGTCTCTGTTATGATTGGTTCACTCGTTGTTTGGTTAATGAACTCAATTGTTCCAGCGATTGTTGGATTAGTTGTGTGTAAAAAACCGCTTTCGGAATGGAAATAATCATCTACATATCGATCTATGGTGTTTTGGTTTATTTACTAATTGCATTTGGGTGGATTCAAATTGTGCGTAAGTCAAAACGAAATCGTGAAAAGGCTGAAATTCGTTCCGAAGACATTACTGTTCTTATTCCGTTTAGAAATGAAGAACTCCGACTAGAACCATTATTGAAATCAATTCAAAATCTCGAAAAACAACCGGCAAGGTGGATTTTTTTGAACGATCATTCAGATGATAACGGTCCTGATTTGATTAAAAACCTAGAAAACTCACTCGATAACATTTCCGTAATAGATCTACCAGATAATACTCAAGGAAAAAAACGAGCGATTTTGCACGGAGTTGATCTTGTTGAAACGGAATTCATCTTAACCATGGATGCGGACGTCTGGTTTGAGTCGAACTACTTCTCTGAACTTGAAAAATTAGGTCAAGCGGACATGTATGTTCTTCCAGCAATTCTGAAAGGACAAAGTTCATTGGAGCGATTTTATGAATTGGACGTAGCAATGGCAAATGCGATGAATTCGGGGTTGGCTGGTTGGACTAGGCCGATTTTTGCCAGTGGAGCAAACTTACTGTATCGAAAGTCGGCATATTTGGAAGTGAATGATTTGGCTTCACATGAACACATGGCGAGTGGAGATGATACCTATTTGTTGAGAGATTTCCGAAATGCAAATAAGAAAGTGGAATTGGATGCACGCTTGTCGACTTCAGTTTCAACTGAGACTCCACATTCTTTGAGTGAATTTCTAGATCAGCGAATTCGTTGGGCGGGGAAAACTAAGGATGTTGGAGATCACTTTGCGACGTTCATTTCAATTCTTCAGTTTGTCCTTACTATGACATTTGCATTCTTCGTTGTGAAGTATATCGTGGAGCAAGATTTCTTCAGTGCTTTGTTGATTTATGCATTAAAAACTGGAATCGATATCGTAGTTTTCTTTCCTTACTTCGCTCAGATGAAGCGTATGGAAACGTGGGTGCTTATTCCGATTTATGAATTGTTATTCCCAATTTACTCAGTAATCATCGGAATCGCGGTTCTTTTTAGAAAGCCAAAGTGGAAGGGGAGAGCTATTTACAATTGATCATAAAAAAAGGGAAACCAAATCGATTTCCCTCCTTTTCAATTTAATTCTAAACTTTAGAACGGAAGATCGTCATCGTCTTCTGCGTCAGTTCCTCCTGTTGGAGCAGCAGGTACTGGATCTAAATTCATGTCTGATGGTCCAGTTTGTGGCATACCTTGACCAACGCGCTCAATTCTCCATGCATCCAAGGTATTGAAGTAGCGAACTTCACCTTGAGGACTTGTCCACTCACGACCACGTAGGTTGAAAGAAACTTCAACTTGCTCACCTGGTTGGAATCCATCAAGCATTGAGCATTTATCTTGTGCCGCTTGGAAAACGATATCTTGTGGATACATGCTAGATGCATCGTTGATTACAAATTCTCTTTTTGCGAACTTTTCTGTTACTTGAACAGTGTCCATGATCACTTTTACAGTTCCCGTTAATTTGAACATAGTTTTACTTGTTGTATTAGTTGTTGTCTATCCATTGTTGAATGAAAGCAAAGTCATCCATGCCTCATTCAGTTTATTTTCTTTCAAAAGTTCCTTTGCCTTTTGATGTAATTCCAATTCTAATCGAGCTGGTTCGTCTTCTAAAGAAACAAATAAATCGCTCAATTCCAAAAGTTTGTGTTCGTTAACATCCGTTTCGTTTGGTAACTCTTCAATACCAGCTAACTTACCAAGATCATTTCCTGTAAGAACAGTGCTGGACTTAATATCATCTGGAATTTGATCAAAACCAATTCCAATTGTGGTGATCGGTTTTGTGATTTCGAACATGGAATTTTCATCAGCACGGCAATACCAATTTCCTCCCATTCTCGATACTAAATCAATTTTCTTTTGATCGATCATTTGGTTTTCGTCGAGTACATCTTCGTCTATGTGAATTTTCGTCACTTCACAAATTACCAAATTACCAGCTCCTCCTTGATCACCCAATTCTTTCACTTCAATCACCTTGCACTCAAATTGAACAGGTGATTCAGCAACTCTTTTGGGACGAATTGTATCTGAATCCAATGCCGTAAATCCAGCTTTTTCAAACTCACTGATATTCGAAGCGTATGGCGAACTAGCTAAACTCATTTGTTCAACAATTGCATAATTAACAATGTTAATCACCACTTCTGGAACGGCTTTCACATTCTCGTAAGTGTCTTTTGTCTCGTTCGTACGACCGCTTCTTGCTGGAGAAAAAACCATAATTGGTGGATTCGCACTGAAGACATTGAAGAAACTAAATGGAGCCAAATTATCATTTCCATCAGCATCTATTGTAGATGCAAACGCAATTGGGCGTGGACCTACAGCTCCCAATAAATAATGGTGAAGCTTTGGTACTGGAAGTTCTTTTGGATCGATTGTTAACATAACTCAATGTTTGAAATGCAAAGGTAAAATGAATAGTTTGGAATGCCTGCAAACTCCTGTTCGACTTATCCACATTTTTTGCGACATGTTCACAATAACAGGTGCGATAGAATTCTTTAAAAACATTTTTAATTTTTTTTCATTCTTTTTTCCATTTATTCAAAATGTTGCTATCTTTGCCGTCCGATTCGGAGTTATTCTGATGACGAAAAGGCTAAACGAAGCCGGATAAATTGAAATGATTGCGGGTGTGGTGAAATTGGTAGACACGCTAGACTTAGGATCTAGTGCCGCGAGGCGTGGGGGTTCGACTCCCTCCACCCGCACAAATTACAGAATGGTATAAGTTCGCTTATGCCATTTTTTGTTTAAGACAACGAAAACAAAACAACATGAGTGTAGTTCGTGAAGACATCGATGCGTTGAATGCATTGTTGAAAGTAACTGTAAAGCCAGAGGAGTATCAAGGTAAAGTAAAAGAGACTTTGAATAACTACCGTAAAACGGCTAAAATTCCTGGATTCCGTCCGGGACACGTGCCATTTGGTTTAATCGAAAAGCAATACGGTAAGTCTGTGTTGTTAGATGAATTGAATAAAGTGGTTAACGATTCTCTTCAAAAATACTTGACGGAAAATAAAGTGGAGATCTTAGGAAATCCAATTCCAAAGCAAGATGAAGAAGTGAAAGGTGACTTCAACAAACCAGAAGAGTTTACATTTACTTACGAAATCGGTTTGGCTCCTGAAATGAAGGTGTCATTATCGAAAAAGAACAAATTCGACTACGTAAAAGTAAAAGTTGATGCTAAATTGATCGATCAACAAATTGATGACCTTCGTCGTCGCTACGGAAAATTAGTTTCTAGCGAAGAAGTTGGTGAGAAAGATATGATCATGGCTCAATTCGTTGAATTAAACGAAGACGATAGCATTAAAGAAGGTGGTATATTGAACTCTTCAACTATTTCAATGGAATTTGTTGAGGATAAGAAAACTGCTAAAGCGCTATTAGGTAAAAAAGTTGGAGATAAAGTAATCGTTGATCCAGCGAAAGTTTCTAAAGGAGGAAAAGATACAGCAGCAATGTTGGGAATTTCTGAAGAGGAATTAGCCAATGTTTCTAACAAGTTCCAATTGACAATCAACGAAATCAAAGGGATGGAGTTGGCTGAATTAAATCAAGAGCTTTTCGATAAATTATTCGGTGAAGGAGTTGTTACTTCTGAGAAAGAACTGAAAGAAAGAGTTAAAGCTGATTTAGAAGGAATGTTCGTGAACGATTCTGATCGTATGTTAACGCGTGATGTTTACGAAAACTTGGTTGAAAAGACAGAAGTTGAACTTCCAAATGAATTCTTGAAGCGTTGGATCAAACTTTCAAATGAGAAAGAGATCACAATGGAGCAAATCGAAGAGGATTACGAAAACTACGCGAAAAGCTTGAAGTGGCAGTTGATCCAAGGGAACATCTTCAAAACGAACGATATTAAATTGGAAAACGATGAGGTTATCGAATTCACAAAAGGTTTGATCGTTAGCAATTACGCACAATACGGAATGCCTGCTCCAGAAGATGCAGAATTGACTTCTTCAGCTATGCAAGTGTTACAAAACCGTGAGGAAGCTAATCGTGTGTACGACATGCTTGCTGAGCGTAAATTGACGCACTACTTCAAAGAAACAGTGAAGTTGAATGAGAAAGAGATCTCTTACGATGAATTCGTAGAGTTAGCTTCTAAGTAATCGAAGCAATAAATATTAAAAGCCCCAACGTAATCGTTGGGGCTTTTTTTTATCAGTAAAGGTGGAGGAAAACTAATAGGTTCTGCCTAATCGTAATCGTTCGAAAGCATCTGCATAGCCTTCTAAACGGTCGATTAGAATCAGAATGTCTTCTGACTTAGCATTAGGAAGTAATTGATTTATTTGTTTGATAGCATCGTTCATTACTTGCTCAGCTTTAGTTCTGTCTCCACTATGGAAAGCTTCTGACATTACTTTTAGCGATTGGTTGGCCACAGCAACGGCCAGTACTTTCTTATGTTCTTTTTCAATGGTCATGTCCAACTCTCCTGTTGCATCGGTCCACTCAGGTTGAATACTTTTTTCCTTTTTGACCGTTTTACCAGATACTGGATCTAGATAACTGAGGGTTACCACAACTTTTTCATTAACAATTTTAGGAGTCGGATTGATCAAGTCAAATTTCGCCAAAGCCATTTGATTCAATCCAGGAAATAAATGTGGGATATCCACTTTCATTTTTCCTGAGCTCACTTCCTCATTGGTATACCCATAAAGTTGTCTGTAAACAATTTGATCGTTGTAACGAACTTCTAGCACTGCTTTTTCAGCAAAAGGGTAGAGGATAGATTGTAACTCCGCTTGAAATGCTTCGTGAATATTAGCTGATGTACCTGCAAAGTGTAACATTCCACCTCCCGCTGATGCCAACTGACTTAATAATGCCTGATTGTAATTCGTTCCAACACCAATCGTGGATAATTCAGTGCCATTTTTTATGTGTCCTTTGGCCATCGAGATGACTTCTTCTACTTCGCGAGATCCATATCCATCAGATAATAACAAAACTCTGTCAACATAACCTTTTGATTTATTCTTAGCGACTTCCTGAAATCCCTTTTCCAATCCATCGTAAATAACCGTACCACCATCTGCTTGAATGGCATGGATGATATCTATAAATTTCTTTTTATCTCCCAAAGGTTGTGCTGGGATGGCAACTGTAGCTTGACTGTTAAAAACAACTACCGAAACAATATCGTCGTGATTTAACTGCTGAATGAAGGCGATCAATGATTTTTTCAATTGGTCGATGCGATCTTCTCCCATCATTGATCCACTTTTGTCGATAACGAGAGCAATGTTTAATGGAGTTTTAACTTTTCGATCCATTTTGGACTTCACCTTCAATCCGATTTCTAATAATGCCTCTTTCGATTTTTTGTTGAATTTATTTCCCCAATTCAAATAGAAATCAATATTGTCGTTCGTAGGTTCTGGATATTGTTTATCAATGAAATTTTGAACATCATAATCGATTAACGATTCCAACCTCGGAATGAAATTTTCAATATTCTGCATTCTAGGATCTGGAGTGTACAGTACTGAAACAGTTTGCTGAGCGATTCCTTTTACATCGGACAAATCAATCTGATCTGCTCCACGTTGATAAGTAAAATCTATAAAATACTTCTGACGAATAGGCAACATCATCAGTACTTCGCCTTGATCGTTAGTTTTTGCCTTGTAAACTGCATTCGACTTCAACATTCGAACATAAACATCTTCGTTAATTCCACCTTTAGATCCACCACGAACTTTAATCTTCACTTTTGCATGCGAAGAACTCGGTTGCATTTCGGGTGTTACAGATTGCACAATAAATCGATCTTCTTGATTTTCTTTGAATTCTCTAGGTTGATAGAGAAGAGTGAGCTGTGAATTCATAGGAACTTGAGCAACACGAATTCTGCGAAGCGATTCTACTCCGTCCACATCCACATCGAACTCTTGTCCAACAGGCACTTTGAACATAGCTGCTCCACTAGAGTTTGTGCGACTTTCGTAAATAATTCCTGAATCAAAATTGACAAGGGCGACATCAACACCAGGATAAACTTTACGTTTTTGATCTAATAACTTGATTGTTATGATACTTTCCTTTGCTGTTGGTTGTTCCGTTGGACTTAATCTTCCTTGATTGACACGAGTAAAATTTACCGATCTTCTATCAGGAACAATTTTATTTTGGAGCTCGTAATTTTCTGGATTGTACGTGAAAGATTGAGAACCATTTCCATTGTACGTAGCATCTATTTTGATGCAATTACGCATTTCACCAATCGAACCAAGCCAGTTGCCATAGGTAAAAGTATGTGTCAAACTACCTTGATTATCTGTTTTCAAAGCAATTCTTTCGTAAGTTGACTTTTCGACAAAAACCACATCACGACCTACATCTGGAGTGCGTTTAGTAGTTGTTACTTTCAACGAATAAGTGTATCCGTCAGTTCCATTTTGGGCTACAAGATTAAGGGAGAATAAAATGGCGAGAATGGGGAGAAGTGTTTTTAGCATGATAATGAGTTTGGTTTAAAGTATAATACGCTCGACTAAAATTCGTTACAGAATATCCTAAAAACAAAAAACATCCCAATCAAAAGAAAGGGATGTTTTCACGTTAAAATATCAACTGCTTATTCGATGTTGATGTCGTATGGAAGTCGCATTTGCATACCTTGATACGCTTCCAATGCTTTTAATTTCTCGTAGTATCGTACTAGATCAGCTGGTAATTCGGGCATTGAAGTTTTCGCTTCAATATTTTCTTGTTCCTCCAACTGCTCAAATAATTGTCCTAATTTATCTTCCTTTACAAGTGGGTAGTAGATTACCTTTGTGTCTTTAATTCCAGCTTTTTCAGAGGCATAGTTAATAGCATCTTTCAATCCACCTAATTCATCAACCAAACCAATTCGAAGTGCATCTCTTCCAGTCCACACGCGACCTCGACCAATCACATTTACTTGCTCTTTTGTCATTCCTCTTCCATCAGCAACTACACCTTTGAAATCGTCGTAAATGTCATCAACGCTTTGTTGAATCATCGTCATTTCATCTTCAGTCAACTTTCTATTTGTCGTTAAAATGGCGTGTTGATTCGTTGTAGCACGATCGAATGTAATTCCCAATTTATTTTCTAGCATAGCACCCGTGTAAGGAATCACACCGAACACTCCGATAGATCCTGTAATCGTTGTTGGCTCAGCAAAAATGCGTTCAGCAGGAGCAGAAATGTAGTATCCACCAGAAGCGGCAACATCTCCCATTGAAACGATAACCGGCTTCACTTCATTCGTCAATTTTACTTCTCTCCAGATTTCATCGCTGGCAAGTGCACTACCTCCTGGGCTATTCACACGGAAAACAACTGTTTTTACTGATTTATTAGCGCGTGCATCTTTGAAAAGTTGACAAATTTCATTTGAAGTAAGTCCCTCTCCTGATTTTGCTACGCCACCTTCAGCCAAGATCACAGCTACATTTGGTTCTCCCGCTTGAGTCAATGTTTGGTCTTGTAGGAATTTCTTTTTAGCATATTTTGCGAAGACAAATAAATTCACATCGTCTCCAGATTTTTCGTTGATTTTTTCAGCTAAAAGCGTCAATACCTCATCACGGTATTTAGATGCATCCATTAATTTGTATTTAACGGCATCTTCCACATCCATTACTTTCGCTTCTTCGGCGATTGCGTCTAATTCTTCAACAGATACATTTCTATCAGCTGCGATATCCGCACGAATATCTCCCCAAAGTGAAGTCAAGTAACGCTCAATTTGAAGTCGTGAAGAATCACTCATTTCAGAGCGGAATAACGGTTCAACCGCACTTTTAAAATCGTTATCAGATCCACGAATCACCTGCATTTCAATATTCAAATCATCAAAAGTCTTTTTGAAGAAAGCCAACTCAGCTCCTAATCCTAAAAACTCAACATTTGAACTTGGGAATCCGTAGTTTTCATTTGCAGCAGATGCTACGTAATATTCTTTTAAAGAAACTGCTTCACCAATGTTGTACGCCACAACAAACTTTCCTGATTCCTCAAAATCATTGATAGCTTCGCGAATTTCTCTAGCAGTCGCAAGTCCACATTGAAGGTTGTCAATTTCGATGAAAACTCCTTTTATTTTGTCGTCTTTTTTCGCTGTTTCGAATCCGAATAAGATGTCAGCAAGACCAATTTTCTTTTCAACATTGAATGCCATTGGGTTGAATGAACTTTGACCTCTTTCGGCAATAACTCCATCCAATTTCATGTGTAATACCGTGTTCTTATCGACACTTACACCCGGTTTAGTCTCAAAGCTGCTTACAAAACTTCCGATGACGATTACCCAAATAATTAATCCAATAATAGATACTGTTAGCGCTGCCCAAAGGCTTGGCCAAAAGATTCTTCCAAATGTTACTTTTCTTTCTGACATATTTCTTGATTCATAGGTTGATACCATTCAAATGTAAGCAGACAATTGTGGTTGATTTGAAATTATCGGATGGATGGCAATGTAATCTACATAAGTTCATCGTTTTTATGGATGAGTGAATTCATAATTATCTCAATTCGTTAATAGAAAAAAAGTCCGTAACTTGGAGGTCGAACTATAGAACTATGAAAATGAAAAAAACACTTACGTTGATCGCAGGTATGCTTTTGGGTGGATTCTCCTTTGCTCAAATGAACTACTCCAAAGTGAAAATTTATGCCGACTCAGATGGACTTCAGCAATTGGCTGAGATGGGTGTGGCAGTGGATCATGGAACCTTCAAAAAGAACACTTTTATTATTAGTGATTTCTCCTCGGATGAAATCGAGATAATTAAAAGTACGGGATTTGAATATGAAGTACTGATCGATGATGTTCAAGCGTACTATGCACAACAATCGACTCAAGCAGTTGAGAAAAATGCAACATGTAGCGGTGGAAGTGGAGGATCAAATTACAATCCAACGGTTCCAACAAATCACTTTGAAAATAATTCATACGCTGGTTTTTATAAGTATCAAGACATGTTGGATGCATTGGATGCAATGAAAGCTCAGTATCCAAACTTGATTACGGTAAAAACTCCAATTGGTCCAAACGGAAATCCTTATCAAACACATGAGGGTCGACCAATTTACTACGTAAAGATTTCTGATAATCCTGCTACAACTGAAGCAGAACCAAAAACATTGTATACAGCAATTCACCATGCGCGTGAGCCACTTTCAATGTCGCAAACGATTTTCTACATGTGGTATTTGTTAGAGAATTATGCGTCAAGTGAAGAAGTACAGTTTTTAGTAGATAATACAGAAATGTTCTTCGTTCCTTGTATCAATCCAGATGGATACATCAGAAATGAAACGAACGATCCAAATGGCTTTGGAATGCATAGAAAGAATATGGCTCCTGTTGGGTCGACAAATCCAGGTGTAGATTTGAATAGAAATTACTCGTATGGATGGAATACAACTGGAGTTAGTTCCAATCCAAATAACGATACTTATCCGGGAACTTCAGCTTTCTCTGAGCCAGAAACACAAGCGATGAAGTACATGTACGAAACGTATGGTTTTAAGTTGGCTTCGAACTCTCACACTTATGGTGACTTATTATTACATCCTGTAGGGACAACGAATAATGAATTTGCAGATCATCACGATTATTTCCAGGATTTTACTGCGCACATGGCAATATATAATGGTTATGTGTACCAAAAAAGTTCAGGCTTGTATCCGGCTTCGGGTGACTCAGATGACTACGCTTATAAAGTAGATATCGGTGTTGGGGTAAAGGATACAGTTTTTGCAATTACTCCTGAGGTTGGAGATGATTTCTGGCCTTCACAAGGATTAATTGTTCCTACTTGTCTTGAAATGATTCATCCGAACTTGGTGTTATCTCATTTAGCGCATAAATATTATGTTGTATCGGATGCAGACCCAGGAAGTGTCTCAGCTATGACAGGAAACTTTAATCACGATGTACAACGACTAGGGTTAGAAAATGGAACGGTTACTGTTTCAATTGAACCATTAGTAAACATTCAATCGGTTGGTAGCGGAGTTCCTTACAATCTCGGAATTCGCGGTACGGCTTCGAATGGAATTTCGTACGTTCTTGATCCTGCGATTCAGTTTGGAGACGAGATTAAATATGTTTTGAATACAGAGTATGGTGCATGGACGCATCGTGATACAATTACAAAGACATTTGGTTCTTTAACGCTACAGGCATTTGATGATGCGGAATCGGGAACGGCAAATTGGTCAGGAAACTGGTCGCCAACTACAGAAGATTCTTACTCACCTAGTACAAGTTTTACAGATAGTCCTAATTCGAATTACTCGAATAATGCAAACAGAACTTACGAGTACAATCAAACAATTGATTTAACGAATGCTACTGGTGCTCAAGTGTCGTTCTTTGCAAAATGGAACATCGAAGCGGATTATGATTATTGTCAATTCCAAGTTTCGACGGATAACGGTGCAAGCTGGATTGGTCAATGTGGTAACTATACAGTGGATGGTACAAGTGCGAATGGAAGTGTTCAGCCAAATAATGAGCCGGTTTACGAAGGTGTTCAAAATTCGTGGGTGCTAGAAGAAATCAACTTAAGCGATTATTTAGGTCAGTCGATTAAAGTGCGTTTCCAATTGGAATCAGATGGTGGTGTTCGTGAAGATGGATTCTACTTTGATGATTTCGCAATCAGCTACGATCTAGATAATTCAAATAGCTTGGAGGAATTGTCATTAGAAATGAAAGCGATTCCGAACCCAGCGAATAATCAGGTGATGATTAGCTTGTCACAACCAATTGAAAATGGAACTGTACATGTTTACAATCAATCTGGAGCAGTTGTAATGAGCAAGTCGATTACAGAGCTTTCAAATAAAGTAGAGCTAACGACTAGCAACTTATCGGTAGGAATATACTTCGTGAAAATTGAAGGAAACGGATTGAATGTACAACCAGTTAAACTGAGTGTAATTCACTAAATCATTTCTATAGTAAAGAAAATCCCGCTCAAAAGGCGGGATTTTTTATGATAACTAACCGTGCATTGTTTCTGTCTTGCCGTATTTCTCCATCAGTGTGGCCTCAAATTCTAGGAAATCTTTCCAGCGTTGATCAACATCAACTTTTCCACCATACTTTCGAGCGAAATTTAAAAATGTAGTGTAGTGACGTGCTTCACTCTCCATAAGGTCCCAGTAGAATTTTTTCAAATCTGGATCTTCGAGTTCTTCTGACAGGATTTTAAATCGTTCGCAGCTTCTCGCCTCAATCATAGCAGAGAACATCATTTTATTTACAAATTGACCGTCTGGAGATCCACCTTGATATGTTTTATTGATATAATCAATCAAGTCGTGAACGTATGGATCTCTTCTTTCGCGACCTAATTCCAATCCGCGCTCTTGGATTTTCTCATGAACCATTCCAAAATGCTCCATCTCTTCCTGTGCAATCTCAGTCATTGCTTGAACTAAATCCGGATATTGTGGATACTTTACGATCGTTGAAATGGCATTACTCGCCGCTTTTTGTTCACAATAAGCATGATCTGTTAAGATTTCAGAGATGTTTTTTTCTACGATGTTGATCCATCTTGGATCGGTTGGCAATTTTAATCCGAGCATTTTTCTGTTCAATTTAATACAAAGTTAAGGCTTGAAATAGGAGTTGGAGCGAATATTTAGATAATTTTGAAACAAATTGAAGCTTTTATGAAGGTATTTGGAATCGTTTTGATGTTGTTGATTACGTTCAGCGGAAAATCACAACAGTATGAGTCACCGAAATTGGTTGTAGGAATTGTTGTCGATCAAATGTGCTACGAGTACTTATATCGCTATTACGACAAATACTGCGACGGTGGTTTCCGAAAATTGATGGAGGAGGGGACAAATTGCCGAAATGTATCATACAATTACATTCCAACCTATACAGGACCTGGACATGCTTCGATTTATACAGGAACAACGCCGAGTAATCACGGAATTGTAGCAAACGACTGGTACGATCGTGATTTGCAAGCTTCGGTGAACTGTGTGGAAGATACCAATGCAAATTCTGTTGGAACAACTTCTCACTACGGCGAGTTTGCTCCGACGCGATTGAAGGCAAATACGATTACTGACCAACTTAAGTTGACTTATCCTGATGCGAAGGTGATTTCAATGTCGATTAAAAACCGTGGAGCGATCCTTCCTGGAGGACATTTATCGAATGGAAGTTTCTGGTACGATTTCGATTCTGGGAAGTTTATTACGAGTACATTTTTCATGAATCAATTACCAAATTGGGTAAATGAGTTTAACGATAAGAAATATGTTGAGTCGATACTAGATGGTGAGTGGAATACCATCATGCCGATCGAGAACTATGCTGAAAGTGGTCCGGATGATCGTCCTTACGAACATTTGTTGCCGGGAAAAACAACACCCACTTTTCCATATAATTTAAACGAAATGACAGGAGATTCGATGAATTACAAACTATTCACGTACACTCCTTTTTCGAATACCTATTTGACAGACTTTGCGATTTCTTCAATCGAACCAAATCAGCTTGGAGAAGATAGTCAAACGGATATGCTTTGCATCAGTTATTCAACGCCTGATATTATTGGGCATGCATTCGGACCGTATTCTATTGAGATTGAAGATACTTACTTGAGACTAGATCTTGAAATCAAGAAATTGATCAAAGCATTGGAAGATAAAGTCGGAAAGGACAACTTCGTGATGTTCTTAACTGCGGATCATGCTGTAGTTCCAGTTCCTCAATATTTGGTGGATAACAAGTTGCCAGGAGGGTATGTTTTCTTGCACGAACACCTTGCTGATCTTCAAGCGAAATTAACGGCAAAATATGGAGCTCCTTTGATGGAGTATCAGGATAACTTGAATATTTATTTGAAACAAGACACGATTGAGCTAATGGGCTTAGACTTAGAAAGTGTTCGATCGTATGTTGCGAAGGAAGTACAGAAATGGAATGGTGTAAAGCGTGCTTTTACTGCTGATCAGATGTATGGAAGTGCAGTTGATGATGAATGGAGAGATTTTGTTCGTCGTGGGTTCCATCATGCTGAAAGTGGAGATGTATTGTTTATTCTTGAGGCCGGTTATCTTCCAAAAGAAGTGGACTCTGAAGTCGCTAGAAAAGGAACTAGTCATGGTTCTGCGTTTAGTTATGATACGCACGTTCCATTGTTGTGGTATGGAAAAAATGTTCCTGAGCAAGAGGTACTTCGTCCGATAAATATCACGGATATTTCAGCTACGTTGACGCATCTTCTTTATGTACAACGACCAAATTTGTTGACAGGAAAACCAATCACGGAGTTATTCGAGAAATAGAACAGTGAAGAATTTCAGATGTTGATGTGTTAGCAAAGGCATGTCGACTTACTTTCAATCCTGGACACCATAAAATATGTTTGTCATCGTGGAGAACTAGGCAATTGTTTTTTGTATTAATGTCTAGTTTGGCGTCTTTGATGATATCAGAAATGAGCTGACTCCCTTTCATTCCAATTGGATCGATTTTATCTCCAATCTGCCAATTACGAAGGGATAATTCTCCATGGATTTTCGCCGAATCCAGGTAAATTGAGTCCAAGTCGAATGTTGAAGGAAGTTGATCTACTTTTTCAATGATGAGATTAAATTTAATCCTGTTTCTTTCCTCAAGCGTAAATCTATCTTGCTCAACAACAATTGAATTGAAGTTCGAGTGATTTATTTCCAGTTTTTTTCCTTTTTCGGAGTTTCGGAGTTGATTTAATTCTTCTAATTGCGGAGAACTCAGGTTAAGCCTTCGGAATAATTCAAAATTCTCTTCAGAAGTAAGTTTGTCAAAAGTAGAGAAGGCAAGCTTTTTTGATTTCAGCAGTTCAGAATAAATCGGATTGATTTTAGATTCTAAGGCTAATTGATTTTGTTGGAAGACAGAAATTAATTTCCGAACCGATTCATTAAGTTCAGGAACGGTTTTTCTCATTTCTGGGATTAGCTCATTTCTCAACCGATTCCTTCTGTATTTATTGCTTTGATTCGAGCTGTCCTCTCGCCATGTAAGTCCAACAGAAACTGCATATTCTCTCAAATCACTTTTCGAGAAATTCAAAAGTGGTCGAACAAACTGATCTCTTCTTTCAGGAATACAAGACATACCTAAAACTCCCGATTTACGCGCTAAATTCAAGAAAAAAGTCTCTATTTGATCATCAAAATGATGTGCTAAAGCAATTTTTGTATTCGATGAAGTTTTAGATTCAAACCAATCGTATCTTAAATTTCTAGCTGCCTCTTGTAGATTGGTGTTTTTGGGAACTACTACAGTCTTTTTTTCGAATTCAATTCCATTTTTTCGACAATAGTTTTCAACGAAATCAGCATCTCCGTCAGATTCCTTTCCTCGTAATTGATAGTTCATGTGCAGGACTTTCGGATCGAAGTTTAAACTACTTAAAAGATGAAGTAAAACCATCGAATCAAGTCCACCACTGCAAGCAACAAATAAATCTGTCGATTTTAATTCCGACCAATTCGAAAGAATATGTTCTTGAAGTTTATTCATTCATTCCATCCAGAATTCCCTTTACTTTAACCAAGCACTCTTCGTATTCTTTTTCTGGATCAGATTTGATGGTAATTGCTCCACCAACCGGACAAGAAAGGTATTTTTTATCTTTATTGTAGATTAAAGTGCGGATCACAACGTTCAGGTCAAAGTCGCCGTTTGGTTTAATATAACCAATCGAACCAGAGTAAATCCCACGCTTAAATTCCTCTTGCTCCTCGATCAGCTTCATGGCACTCACTTTCGGTGCACCCGTCATTGATCCCATTGGGAAAGTAGCTTTTAAAATATCTGAAAATTTCACATCTTCCTCCACCTCACAAGAGATTCTAGAGATCATTTGGTGAACGGTTTCAAATGTGTAGATGCCGAATAGTTCCTCCACATTGACTGAATTTGGCTTCGCAATTCTGGATAAATCGTTTCGTACCAGGTCAACAATCATCACATTTTCTGCCTTTTCCTTCGGATCTTCAAATAATGCTTTCTTCAACTGTTCATCCTCTTCAGGAGTGCCTCCTCGTTTTGAAGTTCCTTTTATTGGCTCGGAAACTAATTTGTTTCCTTTACGAAGTAAATAACGTTCTGGACTTCCACAGAAGATCATGAAGTTTTCGAAAGAAATAAATGAAGAATATGGAGCTCTCGTAATCTGATTTAATTTAAAGTAGGAGTCCAGTGGATACTCAATTTCAACATTCTCTGCATAAAACTCTTGGCAGTAATTCACTTCATAAATATTTCCTTTTTGGATTTCTTCTTGAAGTGATTTTACGTGTTCAATGTACTCTTCTTTAGTAATTTTCGATTTGAATTTATGAGGAAATGGGTGAAAATTCTGATCAATTTCTTCCTCCATAAAATAGTCAATAAACTCGATGGAAGTTCGGTCATGTTGTCCTTGAACGAATGATAAATGTTCTTTATTTAAGTCAACTAAATATTGTGGAACCCACAAAAATCCCAAAGGAAATCCAATTTGATCATCATTATGAGATGTTAAGTCCTCTATGTGATTTTTCAAATCGTACGAGAAATTCGTTAAAATGTATGAGCCTTTATGCTCATCAACAAACCGCTGAATTTGCTCTAGAGGATTATCATCAGTGAGTTTTAAAAATGGACCTTCACCGAAAGCCAATCGGGCGGTTCCATCATTGCTATTGAAATATGCTACAGGAAAATCGTACATACAACAAATTTAGTGAGCTTGCTGAATTGACAAGCATTTTTGGTGGATTTGTGATTTTCGCAACTACTTAATTTTGAGTTGTGGATAATGCAACTGATTGTCAGTATCTAAATTGTATATTAGTCGCCAGAAATGTTGTATCGATTTTTAAAAATATTGTTGGGGATTGCTATTCGTTTTTATTACAGTGAAATTCGAATCAAGCATAAAGAACGTCTCCGTCAACCTGGAGCCAAAATAATAATTGCAAATCATCCAAATACTTTGATGGATGCGTGGATTATAGGTCAGCTGTGTAAGGAACCAATCTATTTTATGACAAAGGGAACTTTTTTTAACACCAAATGGAAGCGTTCCTTGTTGATGAAGTTGGGACTCATTCCAATTAATCGAGCAACCGATGGAAGAACAAAAGGCGTTTCTAATCAAGCTTCATTTGAACTTTGTTATGAAGTATTAGAGAAGGGAAAAACACTTGTGGTATTCCCCGAGGGAAATAGTTTTTTAGAAAGACAGCTGCGCGACTTGAAATCTGGTACAGCAAGAATTGCTTTGGAAATTTTAAAAAGAGGTAAAGTCGACAAAGTGACTATCATTCCAATGGGATTGATCTATACACGAGGAGAGAAATTCCGAAGTTCTGTTTTATCATATGTGGGAGAAAATATTGATCCTAGCCCTTATTTTGAAGAGTATAAAACGGATCCGACAAAGGCTTCGAAGAAGTTAACAGAAGTTTTCCGAGTAGAATTAGAGAAGTTATTGGTCGATTCGAAATCACGAGAGCAGGATGAATTAGTGGATGAAATAATTGAGGTGCTCGATATCGAATCGGAAAATGAGAATTTCGATCCGTTAGAAAATAAGGTTGATCTCGTTCGAAAGACACATCGAGCATTAAATCAGATTTATGTTCATGAGCCATGGAAAATTGAAAGAGTTCAACAGTTGGTTCAAAGCATCAAATGGCGCCTTGATAAAATGGAAATCAATGCCAATTTATTGGATAACAAATTCAAGCCGAAGAGGACAATCATTCACTTCATGGAAAGCTTCATCACTGTTTTGGTGGGATTCCCAATTTTTGTCTTCGGTTTTATTCACAATGTTATTCCTTTTCAATTCACCAATCTAATCATGCCATCTTTGGTCAAGGAAATTGAATATTATGCTCCGATTGCTGTTCTAATTGGTATAGTGACTTATCCGTTAACCTATGTAGGGTTTTTATTTCTGGGTGACTACTTTTTTGGGATTCAAGGCTGGTGGAAATTACTTTACTTTTTCCTGATGCCAGCAACTGGATTATTTGCCTATTATTTCATCCAGAAAATACAACGAATCGCTAGTAGATGGAATTTTGAAGTCTTATCTCAATCCGATAAAGAGAAAATTTACTCCTTAAATGCCGATCGTGAAGCATTGAAAAAACTCCTTTTTTAGCGGGTTTCGATGAACTGTTGTATTCCGTCGACTAAATTAACGCTCTAAATCCAGAAATATTCACTCGGAGTAGCAAATTGATAATTCTTAAATATTTTTCTTATGCAGACATAATATCTAAAATTGTAGATTTTTGGACGAATTCTATCGCTGAACAGTTTATTTTTATCGTTTAAATTAGGTCTAAACAAAGACAAAGTCAATTTTTGGGGCGACAACCAGATTCGAGCTAAATCGTTTAATTAGTAGAACCCCAAAAACAAAGGCTATGAAAACTACTAAATGTTTAGCTGCGGCCTTTTGTGCTTTATCTTTTTCAGCCTTGACGCAGCACAATCATCACCAAACCGAAAACTATTTCACCGAAAAAGGCCTTTATGATTTCGAAATTGTGGTAGGATTATCGGGTAACGATTTCTATAATTCTGCAATGATCAGTTATGTCGATCTTGAGTATCAGCAGTTTCATGATTCTGTTCAGCAATTAGTAGATAATGAAGTTGAAATTGATTCTTTAACCTTGCAGTTGAGCTATGATTCACTGGTTCTTGCAGTTAAGAATCACAAACAAACAATGGACACTTCTGTTGTTATCCCTGTCCCGAAACAATTGAATGGTCCTTGTGTGAATATGGACTTCGAAAATGGTGACCTCAGTGGTTGGGATTTGTATCGTGGTGAGGTAGATGGATCTGCACCATTTAGTTTTGTGAACCAAATACCAGCAGCGGCAGGACCATACCATCAAATAATGAATGGAGGAAATGATCCAGTAACCGGAATACCAACCGTAGGACCTTTAGGAGGAAACTTTTCAGTTCGACTTGGAAATGGAACTGGAGCAGGAGCAGTTGCTGCAAAAATGAGTCAGACCTTTCTTGTTGATAACACGAACTATATGTTCACCTACAGCTATGCTGTCGTTTTTCAATCTCCTGCTGGTCATGGGTTAAATCAATTGCCATATTTTACCGTTCGAGTTTTCGATTCTCTTGGCGGGAACGTGCCCTGCGGTGAATATACAGCCATTGCTGATGCAGCAAATTCTCCCGATTATCTCACAACAAATTGGGGAGGATCTACTGTCTTGTATAAAGATTGGACAACCGTATTTACAAATCTCAGTGCTTATATCGGTCAGAATGTTACTGTAGAGTTTACTTCTGGAGACTGCTCTTTAACTGGACATTTCGGATATGCTTACGTTGATGCTTCGTGTGGAATGCAAGATATTATTGCTACGCAAAACACAATCTGTACGGGAGATGCAACTACTCTAACTGCACCACCTGGGGCTTCGGCTTATCAATGGAGTAATGGTGCAACAACACAATCGATTACAGTTACCTCTGGTGGAACCTACACGTGTACTTTAGTTCCATATCAAGGTGGAGGATGTACATTAACTTTGGATATAACTATTACTGAATATCCAGAGCCCGTAGCGAACTTCTCGAGTAATGTTAATACAATTTGTGAAAGTGATCCAGTTGTCTTTACAGATCAATCTTCAATTCCGAATCCTGGACAAATAACCGGTTATCAATGGGATTTTGGTGATGGTACAGTCACGCCAATATCAACGGGTGGAATAGCCGGAGTTCAGAATACAACAGGTACTTATTTAAATCCTACGCACACGTATCTTAATAATGGCACATACACTGTAAGTTTGACTGTTTCAACAGCAGATGGTTGTACGGACACTTATTCAAATAATATTGTTGTGAATGCGCTTCCTACCATAGTTGCGGGTAATAATCAGACTGTTTGCTATGGCTCTCCAGTTACTTTGAATGGTTCAGGTGCTGTTTCTTATCAATGGGATAACGGTGTTGTGGATGGTGTAGCGTTTGTGCAAGCCGTTGGTACAACAACATACACGGTAATTGGAACAGATGCGAATGGTTGTCAAAATTCGGATCAGGTAGATGTAATTGTAAACCCATTACCTGTAGTAGATGCCGGACCAAACCAATCTATTTGTATTGGTGACCAAGTTTCTTTGTCTGGATCAGGAGCCATAAATTACGCTTGGGATAATGGTATATTTGATGGAGTTGCATTTACACCGCAGTTAGGGACTTTGACTTACACAGTTATCGGTACGGATGCGAATGGATGCGAAAACTCAGATAACGTAAATGTTACCGTAAATCCTCTTCCTATTATTTCAGCTGGTGTAGACCAAACCGTTTGTGCCGATCAAATGGTAACTTTAACTGGAACTGGAGCATCTACAATTTCTTGGAATCAAGGGGTGACTAATGGAGTTCCTTTTTTGGCTCCAGTAGGAAGTACAATCTATACCGTGACAGGCACAGATCAAAATGGCTGTGTAAACGCGGATCAAGTAACGGTAAATGTGAACCCACTTCCAATCGTGGTAGCTGGTCAAGATCAAGTTGTTTGTGATGGAGAACAAATTACGCTCACAGGATCTGGAGCCGCTACATATCAATGGAATAATGGTGTTATGGATGGAGTTCCTTTTCTACAAGGAGTTGGAACTACAACTTACACTGTGATTGGAACAGATGCGAATGGTTGTCAAAACTCTGATCAAGTTGATGTTCTTGTTAATCCATTACCAGCAGTTGTTGCAGGACAAAACCAGTCAGTTTGTATTGGTGATCAAATTACTTTATCCGGATCAGGTGCAGTAAGTTATGTATGGGATTACGGAGTTATTGATGGCGTGGTATTCACTCCACCACTCGGCACGACAACTTATTCTGTTATCGGAACCGATGTAAATGGTTGCCAGAATACTGACAATGTAGATGTTACAGTCAACCCTCTTCCAATAATTTCAGCAGGTGTTAATCAAACGGTTTGCGCCGATCAAATGGTTACGCTAATCGGAACTGGTGCAAATACGATTGTTTGGGATCAAGGAGTATCGAATGGTATACCATTTTTAGCTCCAATTGGCAGCACTATTTATACTGTTACTGGGACAGATCAAAATGGTTGTGTTAATACGGATCAAGTGACTGTTAATGTAAATTCGCTTCCAAATGTAGTTGGCGGACCAGATCAAACAGTATGTGATGGAGCTTCTGTTGTACTTCAGGCATATGGAGCAATTACTTTTAGTTGGAGTGGGGGAGTTACCAATGCGATTCCATTTATCCAACCAGTTGGTTCAGATAACTATGTCGTAACTGGTACAGACATAAATGGTTGTCAAAATACGGATACAGTTCTAGTAACTGTTAATCCAAATCCAGTTGTAGAGGCAGGAGAATATCAATCAATTTGTGAAGGAGAAATGGTGGTGCTAAATGGAGAAGGATCGGCGAATATGTATTGGAACGGAGGTTATCAGAACGGTGTTCCTTTCTCTCAACCTGTTGGAACAGTAATTTACACCTTAAACGATGTATATAATACAGGGTGTACGTCATTTGATACAGTTGTGGTGGTAGTCCACCCTCGTCCGAATGTTACAGCTGAGAACAAAGTAATCTGTGAAGGTGATGGAGTCACATTAGAAGCATCAGGTGCTGATTCATACACTTGGAATAAGGGAGTGATCAATGGAGTTGAGTTTTTCCCAACCCAATCTGATTTTTACACTGTAGTCGGGACTACTATCTATGGTTGTGTCGATTCTACAACAGTAAAAGTTGAGGTAAATCCATTGCCATTTATCGATTTTAAAATTTTAGATCCTTCTTTAACAACGGTAAGTTCAATGACAGGATTTGATAATTTGAGTTCAGGAGCGACCTATTATTCGTGGGATTTCGGAGATGGGTCGTATAGTAATGACTTTGAACCGTTTCATGAATTTCCAACGAATGAACCTGGAACTTATGAAGTGATATTGACAGGTGAGACAGAGTATGGATGTATCGCAGAAAAGATCAAATATGTATATGTAACACAGGATTTCACCATCTACGTTCCGAATACTTTTACTCCCGATGCCAATGGTGTGAATGAAATATTTAAGCCGGTGATGGAAGGTTTTGATGAGGATGAGTTTACCTTGTACATCTTTAATCGTTGGGGGGATTTAATTTTTGAATCACACAATATGGAAGTTGGTTGGGATGGATCGTATGCTGGTCGATTCGATCATGTTCAAGATGGAGTCTATACTTGGAAAATCGAAGCAGGGTTGAAAAATTCGACGGATACAAAGATTTTTGTGGGGCACGTGACCTTAATGAGATAATATTTCTGGTTGATAATAGGGGAGTTTCTTTCGGGGAGCTCTCCTATTTTTCCATCCACTTTTCGTACCACATCTGAAACATGAGGATGTACCATATCTTCATATCGTATTCTTTCTTACCCGAGTAGAATGCATTTTTAATGCGATTAATTTCTTCCCAATTGAGAATCTGTTGCTTCCTTATGCGTGACTCTGAAATATATTCTTCAACTAAAGGACGAAGGTCATTTGTCATCCACTCTGCTATTGGAATAGCAAACCCCATTTTCGGTCTGTCCAGTAATTCTTGTGGAACATATTGATGAACAATATCTCTTAGGATGCGCTTTTTAACACCGTTGTGGTACTTAAATTCATCAGGTAATGTTGCGGCAAATTCAATAATTCGGTGATCTAAAAACGGCTCTCTTCCTTCCAAGCTCGCTGCCATTGTAGAACGATCTACTTTTTGAAGAATGTCATCCAGTAAATACGTTTGATAGTCCACTGCCATCATGTATGATAGAGGAGACCGGAATTCGCTCAATAACTCAGTACTAGTAAAGGCTGTTTCCAATGGAGAAATGAAATTATCCATCAATTTTTGAACTTGTTGATCTGTAAACTGCTGACTTAAACTGAGCATGATGTTTTGATCGGATGGATCTTTCAAAACTTGTTTTAATTTCTCATAGCGATTATGGAAATTGTATTTATTCTTCAGTATTGGTAGTGCATTCGAAGGAATAATGTCCATCAGAGATGAAGCTGATTTTCGTGCAAATCCTGGAATGCTATTCAATTTCTTACCGTATCGATAGAGATAATCGTATCGATTATACCCTGCGAAAATTTCATCTCCAGCATCAGCACTTAGAGCAACAGTGACATCTTTTCGCGCCATTTTACTGACCAAAGTTGTTGGAATAGCGGAAGAATCCGCATAAGGTTCATCAAAGTGAAAAGGCAAGTCTTTTATTAAATCCAACGCTTCATCTTGCGTGCACATTATTTCTGTGTGGTCTGTTCCTAAGTGTTTTGCTATGTCTTTGGCATATGGTGCCTCATTCAATCCAATATCCGGAACACCAATGGTGAAAGTTTTTAATTTTTCAGTTCGATCTTTTTGAAGAATAGAAGTTACCGAAACACTGTCGTACCCACCAGATAAAAATACACCAACTGGAACATCAGCGACCATTCGATAATTAAAGGCAGAAGTTAAAATTGATTCTGTTTCCGACTTCGCTTCTTCGTAAGATAATTTCGATTTAGGTTGATTGTACGCATCGTAAACATTCCAGTATTGAACACGATCCATCTCTCTGGATTTCAAAGAAAAGTGAATGTATTCTCCCGGCTTTACTTTAAAGCAATCTTCAAAAATACAATGCGGAGTTGGAACATTTCCATATTGTAAAAATGCGGCAACTGCATTGTGATCTATATGTTTTTCGAATTTAGGATGTTCGTGAAAAGCTTTTAATTCAGAGGCAAAAAGAATCAGGTTTTGTTTCTTGTAAATGAACAAAGGCTTTACTCCCGCTCGATCACGAATAAAAGTCATTCTCTGATTTCTTTCATCGTAAATGGCAATGGCAAACATTCCTATAAATCGTTCGATACAATCCGTTCCCCATTCATAAAAAGCGTGAAGAATTACTTCTGTATCTGAGTCGCTATTGAAAAAATGACCAAGATTGAGAAGTTCCTCCTTAATCTCCTGATAATTGTACATTTCACCATTAAAACAAATGGTCAAGTGTTCATACGACATTGGTTGTTTTGCGTGATCGCTCAGGTCGATTATCGATAGTCTTCGATGTCCAAAGCCCACTTGTGCAAAAGGATCATTGATAATTAAATCACCACGTCCATCAGGGCCGCGATGTTCTAGAGAATCAGTCATTTTCTGAAGAGTGGTAACTTCAGTCTGTTTGTTGAAATCAATGAATCCGGTTATTCCGCACATAAAGACAAATATAACTAGAAAAACAGTCGGGGAAACACTACTTAAATATTAATCAACTGGACTATTTAACGAGGTAAGCTTTGAGGCTATCACCAACTTTGAAGAGATTTAAAGCACCGTTCAGAATTGACTTCCCCAATTTCAAAAGAACATTTCCTTCAATTTTTTGTCGCAACATTTCATCGTCGGATGTTTCTGAAATATAGGCTTGATTGCTGGTGCCTTTACTTGTTTTTACTCGTGTGATGCTATAGCCAGTGGTGCAGATTTTCTTTGGATTAAAACCAATGCTTTTTGCTGTGTTACGCAATGTTTTTGGTGTAAAGTATGTTAGGTGAATAGGATAATTTACCACATCATACTGTCCTTTTAGTCGATATCTATTAATTGCGTTGAAGTTTGGAGTTGTTATGTACAATAGTCCACCCTTACGAAGTAACCGGTAAATTTCAGTTAGCATTCCTTTCGGATCTGGAACATGTTCAATTATCTCTAATCCAACAATTACATCAAATTGTTCTGGATCAAAATTAATGGTCTTAATATCTCCACGAAATATATCAAGTCCTTTTTTATTACACTGATCGATACATAGTTCCGAAATTTCAGTCCCAACAACATCCCAACCATTTTTTTTGGCTGTTTCCATGAAAAAACCACATCCAGCACCAACATCTAAAATACGATTTGTCTTCCGGTAAGGTTCAAAATCTGCCAATAATTTCTCATAGCGCTTTATGGTGATAGGAGAGAAGTAAGTTGTGTGATTGAACTCATCTTTGTAGATCTCATCCAGTTCACTTTTTAGAGGAATTCTATTTGAAAAAACAAAATTACAATCGGAACATTGGTGTAGGTACGCATGTTCAAATCCATCTATTGGATGGATTTCGTTCGAGTTACAAATCAAACATTTTTCGATTGTGCTCGCAGTGGGGGCTTTGGGCTGTGTAGCTATCAAGTTGATCAATTCCTTTGTAGTGAAGGTTTTGTAAAAATAATGAATAGAATTAAGCTAACATTGTGATTTTTAAGAAATATGACAAAATCAAGAATTGTTTTAGATTCTATTATTAATTTCTCGCGCCAAGATCTCTGTTTGGTACGATCTACTGAACTTTTTGTTTAATGAATTTGACCGATCATTCTTGATGAAATTTTTGTCTTTATGGATTTTATCAATTAATTCGACCAGTTCTTTTTCACTGTTAGCAGTATAACCACAGATTGTTTCGTTTACAAAAGCTTCCATAACCCCACCATCTCCAGGAGAAAGTAATATTGGTTTACCAGTGGCATAATAATCGAATAATTTCACAGGCATCCATCCGTTAATTCCTGTAAATCCAGTTAAGAATAAAATGTCTGCAGTAGCAATAATATTATCCAGGTTTTCCCGAGGAACGCGGGGGAGAATTGTGACTGATTCTCTGATTTTTGATGATAGGTTCTGAACTCGACTCAACTCACTTGGAATCATATTTATACCAACGAAAATTAGTTTGATGTCACGTTTATGCTGTAGGATTTGTTTTTCTATGGTCTGAATTAACAATTCAATATTTTGGTTTGGATAAAGGGTTCCAGCGTAACAAATTGTTAGAGATTGATCTTCATTGAATTGCTTAAATTTCTCTCTCCTGTCTTCCTTGTACCCATTCATAACTTGGATACTTGGTTTATTGATTAATTTATTGATCGATTCATTCCAATAATTCGAAGTTCCAATAAAGAAGTCAGCGTTACTAGTCCAGGTTTTTTCACTTTTTCTCTCGAGAGTATTGATGATTTTAAATCCCACTGAATAGTCGCTAACATTTTTATGGGTTGTCCATTCATCACGGTAGTCAGGAATCCAAAGAAGTTTTGGAAATACTTTTTTTAGTTTGTAGCCAATGAAAAACGATTGAAAAGGTCTTCCTGATGCGATTATTACTTTGAAAGAATCGTCATCCTGAATGAGTTTTCTTGAATATGAGTAGAAGTTAGAGAATGACAGGGCATTTATTGAGAAGTTTGAAAAGACTAGTTCTTTTAACGTTAGTGCTTTTTGAATGAAGCGAAATTTCTTTTTCTGGGCTAATTTATCCCGTAAAGTTTCTTTGTGTGGCAGCCTATGAACTTCGTATCCTTCATGCTTTTCTATTTCAAGCTTGTTGTTTTCAATCCGATCAGTTAAGTCTGTCTGACCATCATTCCATTTTCGTGTTATTACAACAGGATACAGGTTGTATTTGTGTAGCTCTTTGGCCCAAGTCTCAATTCGCTCGCCTCCAACAAAATTTGAAGGAGGATAGAAGTAGGATATGATGAGTACTTTTTTCACTTACGACTGATTCTGTTTTTGAAGAAACTTTTTGCTGCCAAACTAATTTGCTTCCAACTTGATACAAGGAACCAATTATAGTAAAGTACAGGGTATATTTTGAGTGCAGTTATCCAATTGTTAGCACGTCTAATTTCACGTGATGAAAATACAACAAGATTAAATCGTCTAACTATATAGGCAAATGTTTCATAGAAAGCATTTCCTTTTCCAATTAACTTGTGATTAACTCTCCCTTCTGTCTTCACTCGTTTAAAAAAGAGTGATTTCTCCGTGTACTCCTTGTAATTTCCTTTTGCTAGATAGAAGCACAATGTTGGATATATGTTGTTGTATGGAGTTTTCTTATTTATCCACCACCACGTTGGAAAAGATACTTCTTTGGCCACTGAAGTTTTGAGAACTCCGTAGCCAAAACCATCGTCAGCATCTCGAATAAAACATTTTAGACGATCAAAAGTTCTGTCTTGTGAATATTCAGGATGGGAAACGGACTCAATTTTTTCATCAGCTTCAGTAATTGAATCGTATTTCGTAAAAGCAATTACAGTATTTGGATCAGAGTCTAATAGTTCCACACATTTTTGCAGAAAATTCTCATCCCAGAGGTCGTCATCGCCGGCCCACATAAAATATTCAGTTTCTGCCTTTTGTGCAAGAAACTGCATGTTCTTGGAAATTCCAAGATTGATTGGTTGTCTAATATATTCAATACGCTTATCTAAATCAGCATATTTTAAACAAATATCACTGCTCCCGTCAGTTGCTCCATCATCTGAAATAATGAGTTTAAAGTCTTCAAAAGTCTGATTAAGCACGCTCTTTATTGACTCTTCAATGAAAAGGATATCATTAAAGACAGGCATTCCTATTGTGACTCGTGTGTTACTCATTCATCTAAGAGATCTTATTGTTCTTCAATCGTTTGAAAAAATCGATTGTTCCCCATTTTAAATCTCCCAAGTTTTTTGGGAAATATGAGAAAGAGTACCAAGCAAAAGAGCAATAGTGTTTGACAAGTTTACCAAAAGGTATTTTAGAAACACCATATGTAAACATGCATAAATGAAGAAAGGATCTAAATCGTGCAACAGGAAATGAAGGATCAATTTTCTTGAGCCAAGGAAGCATCGTTAAATCCGTTTCTAACTCTTTGTAATCAATTCTTGAAGACAGTCCATATCCAGAGAAGCGATAAACACACATATTATCACTAAAGTAATTAATCTTTCCAAAAATGGCGACCATTGGATAAATAGCTCTTTCATTCGAGGATATTGAAGGTGGAATTCCTCCGGTTTGTTCCCAAATTGCTCGCCTAAAAACAAAAGATGATGTATGAAATTTACGATGAGTAATCATGTCGAGTAACGAATAATCTTTTGTTTCTGTCTCCCCAAACTGAACTTCGATATCTGGTCGGTCATCATAAATTTTCATTGATTGATGTCCAGATCCAGCATACTCCTCATTTTGTTCTAAGAAGTCTATTTGCTTTTGTAATTTATCCTTGCTTGTCCAGTAATCATCACTGTCCAACATGGCGATGTATTTCCCATTACAATTATTGATTGTTGCAACACAATTAGGAGTGAGTCCTTGATTTTTCTTAGGAAGTAATACCTTGATAATTGAAGGATACTTTTTTTGATAATCTAAAGCAATTTGCCGTGTTGAATCTGTGCTGCAATCTTCTCCAACAACAAGTTCTACTCTGAAGTCGGACTCTTGATCTAGAACACTCTCAATTGCTTCTTCGATATATTTATCGACATTGTACGCGATCATAGCAACACTAACCATGATTGGTTCTGAATCGTTAAATGTTTTATTGCGTAATGTTGTCATTAAATCAGAGTGTTTGTACGAACAAAAGTAACTTTATGAATCGATTTCTTGAGTAGTGAGTTATTTGTATCCGGGCGATTTTACTTTTTGATTAACTTTTTAAGTTTTCTCTTCAGTTTATTCGTTCTACTGTTTTCAATTTGAATGTATTTGTGGAGTTTTGAATGTCGAAACCCTTCTGATTGCCCTTCTCCATAGAACACAGTAGCCGATTTTCCCAAACCACTAGCAATTGTTGCTGTTCCAGATGTGAGGCAGAACAAAGACTTAGATGAATGGATTAAATCGCAAAAATCCATTAAAGTAGGAGTTTCGATAATGTGCTCATTTCCTTGTTCGATATAGATTTTTTTATCCGTTCGAATCTTCATTATCGCTTCAAAATAGAAGTTGTTGGCTTTGAAAAAGGCCATGGCTTCTTCTGCAGTAACATTTCCGATCCATGACAGGAAATTTGGGTCGTACACCACCTTATGGTAGGCGTCAATATATTTTGGCTGATAGTAGATTTCTGGGTCATTCCAACGTTTTCCGTTGTCGAGTCCATAAGCCAACATTACTTCGTCTAATAAGTTGGTAACAGTATTACTGTTTACTTTACTTACGAGCGCTTTTAAGTCACAGCTTTCTCCTTCTTCATTGGTAAATCCGTCTACATATGGATTTAAATCCCAAACTAAGATTTTGTTGTCGGGGTGACGAAAAAGCGAATTGTTCGAAATGAAAACTTTATCAAATCGTCCTGATTCCTTGGCAATTTTAGGTAGATGACTGTGAAATAAGTGATCTCCTAGTCCACCATAGGGGATTTCTATTATTAATCGACGAGGATCTGTTTGTTTAGCTTCCATTTCTTTATTGAGCTATTACAATTTTAGTCTTAGCATTTTATCCCCCGTGCCCAGACCTTTCTTATATTTAAAAGGAATGGAGAGAAAAGTGAAAAAATTCTTCAAGTAGCTTTTGTTCAATCTAAAATAGTGTTTTCTTGATTGTTTGGGTAATTTCCACAAGAGAATGAGGTTTGTTACCATATTCAGTTGAAAAAGAACATGAAATCCAGTTATCCCAACCAATCCTCTCGTTTTCCAGAACAACAATGCATTCGAGAGTAGGTTTTGTCGCAGTGACCAGTCTGATCCAACGCTACTACCTCCATGGATATGAATTGCAGAAGTTTTGTCCGTGTAATGAATCTTGAAGTCGTTGCTTCTAATTCGATGACAAAGTTCAATTTCCTCAGTGTACATGAAAAAATCAGGATCAAAACCACCGCACTTCTCTATGACATTGCGAGGAATAACCATGAACGCACCCATCACAGCTTTCAATTCCGAAGGCTTTTTGTAAAAGAGATAGTTGTACAAGATATTATCCTTCAAAATCCCTTTAAAGTCGTTCGAATGAAAGTATTGCGAGTTTTGGTCTGTTCCATCTTTATTAATCAATTTACAACCAAGAACACCAGGTTTTTTTAAGGATTTTATCTCTTGTAAGCAGATACTAATGGTATCAGTGTGTGCTTCAATATCAGAGTTGATTAAAAAAATGTATTCTCCTTTTGCTACAGAGATCCCGAGATTATTGGCTCTGCCGAAGCCTTCGTTTTTGTCGTTATAGATCCAATTCAGTTTTGAATATTTTGCTTTAAGCTGAGCGCCGGCACCATCATTAGAATTGTTGTCGACAACAATTATTTCAAAATTTTGAAAATCACTCCTTAAAAAGCTTTGGATACAGTTTTCTGTCAGCTCGGGAGTTTTGTAGTGTACTATGATGATGGATACTTCTGTCATTTATTTTAATGACGTTGGCTTATTTGATTTTTTTCAAGTAGCCGTTAACATTGAATGTAGCATTGTGCCCAAACATATTACACCACTTTTCATCAACAATAAACTCTTTATGCTTGGGCAAAAATTCTCTAATTGCCTTTAGAGGTCCCCCATGAAACTCTTTCTCACGACTCAATTCATTTACTATACCATCTTCAACAATCATATATGAACCCGGAGTTACTAAGTCAGCAAATTTTTCCATTGCTCCGATTGTGCATTCGTAGGTATGTGCAGCATCTTCTATCACGAGAATACGCTCGAATTTTTTTGTTAAATTAAGATCATACGCTTCCCAACCATCAGTGAAGAGTTTTACTCTATCGAAGTCAGCAACGTTTTTGGCGGCATTGTCATGAATGTCTATGCTATGAATTTCACCACCATCTATTTTGTAGATGTCCATTAAATCACTGAAGTAGATGGCGCTTCCACCATTGTTCGTGCCTATTTCAATGATTAAATCGGGTTTTACCTCTTCAATTATCATCTGGTACATTACATAGTCAAATGGACAGCGAATAGCTTGCACTCCTCGATAAGTGATTTTTTGGTGACCGTAGTAAAGTGATAAAGGATCAAAACTTACTCGTTCGTCTTTAGGCGTTCCCTTTAGTATATGTTTTATTTTTCTTACTGCACGTTCAAGCATGTTGTTTTGTTATTTCTTAGTCAAGTTTAATTATTTCATTTTCAAGCGATGGTCGAATTGCACCAAGAAATCCGCCTCCCCATTCATGATTTCTATTGAGTTTTCTCTCAATCACTTCAAATTGGATGATGTCTTTTTTGTAGAAGTGAATATGCTGACTTTTCATAGTCGTAAATGCCACTCCTACATTATACGTAATGTTATTTAACAAGTTGCCGTTTACCCAACATGTGGCTAGATATTTACCAGGTGCGAAAGACTCAGGTGTTTTAAAAACCAATGCGAAACAATAAACTCCGCTACTCGTGTAGAGGTGAATGTTTGGACAAGGTTTGAATGTTTCTTTTGTAATAGAATATTCAATTTGAATTCCAAAATCCTCTGAGATGCCAACGTCAAAAATTTGTTCTTGATTTTTGTTTACAAGTTTCACACTTTCTAGCGCGACATACTCATCTTTTGGTTGTTCTTCGGCATCAAATTGGACAAAAGAATCCTGGAATTTACTGTGGTAAGTAGAAAGGACTTCCTTGATTGTTCCAGTCTGTTTTACCTCTCCTTTATCTAATAAAACTCCACTTTTACAAAGTGTACTGAGGGCTTCAGTATCGTGACTAACGAAAATCACGGTCCTACCTTCGCCGGCAACATCTTCCATTTTACCGAGGCACTTTTTTTGGAATTCTGCATCACCAACAGCAAGAACTTCATCAATGATTAATATTTCAGGTTCAAGATGTGCAGCAACCGAAAATGCAAGTCTAACGTACATCCCGGAAGAGTAATGCTTCACCGGGGTGTCAATGAATTTTTCAACCCCAGAAAACTCAATGATTTCGTCAATTTTAGACTGAATTTCCTTACGAGTCATACCTAAGATGGTACCGTTCAGAAAGATGTTTTCACGTCCAGTTAATTCTGGATGAAACCCTGTTCCAACTTCTAGTAAAGAAGCTACACGACCATTAATTTCAATTCTTCCTTCAGAGGGTTTTGTAATCTGAGATAGAACTTTGAGTAGAGTGCTTTTTCCAGCACCATTTCTGCCAACAACTCCTAATACCTCTCCTTGTTTAACTTCTAAATTAATGTCTTTCAGTGCCCAAAATTGATCTTTTTTCGCAGCACTTGACTTGAAGTAACTCATTAATGTTTCACGCAGAGAACCGCTTCTCTCTTTACCAATAAGATACTTTTTGGAAAGGTTTGATATTTTGATAGCTATTCCCATTTCTATACGTAATCAGCCATTTCTTTTTCAACCTTAGAGAAATACATCAATCCCGTCAGGAATAAGATGATCACTGTTCCAAAGGAAATTAGCGTAAATATATCTGGCGGACTTCCACCAAAAAGGCTCCATCTAAACCCTTGTACAACGCCCGCCATTGGATTTAAAAAGTAGATTGTAGATGCCCATTCTGGAAGTTGTTTTACAGCAAAATCTGCTGGGTATGCAATCGGCGTTAAATAGAGTCCTATTTGAACAATAAATGGAACCACATGTTGAAAATCTCTGAATCGAACAGTTAACGCGCTCAACCAGATTCCAACTCCTAATGCAGCAAGTACTCCAAATAAAATAAAGATAGGCGCAGCCCAAATATTAGCTGATGGAGCGATTCCAAAATAGATCATCAAGACTGTTAAAATCAGCAAAGAAATCCCAAAATCTATGAAACCTACAACTGCTTTGGATAATGGTATTATAATTCGAGGGAAGTAAATCTTTTTGACCATCGCTTGACTGCTAATAATTGAGTTTCCCGAATTCGTCATTACATACGAAAAGTAAGTCCAAATACTAGTTCCCGCAACCGTAAAAAGAATGTGAGGTACTTCCGTTTCGACACCGACAAATCGTCCAAAAACGAGTGATAATATTAAAAGAGTCGCTACTGGCTGAATTAGAGCCCATAATAACCCGATAGTAGTTTGGGCGTAACGAACCTTGAAGTCTCTCCAACTTAAGGTCAAGAACAGATCCTTGTAGTCCCGTATCTCCCTAAAATTGGGGAATAGGCTGCTCTTTTTAGCGTCTATGATTAGTTTTTTCATTAGTCAAGGGAGTTAACGGTTGTAAAGCTAATAAAATTGAAGGAATGATCAATCCAAAACATTTGCTTCTTTGGGTTTAATAATGATCTCCCATTCAACGGTTAAAAGTAAAAAAAGAAATGGCAGTAAAATTGCTCTTAAGCGTACTAATACTCCAAATAATCCTGAAGTTAATCCAGTAATAAAGGCAATTAAAATACTGAAGAAAAATGCGAACATCAGAATTTCCTGCGATCGGATAAATGATATTTTTTTGCGTACCTTTTTCTTGAAGAATAAAAATGTAAAATACAAGAATAGTGCACTTTCTAGACCGTTAAAAAGTAATGTGGGGGAGAGTGATTCCCAAGGGAAGGGTCTGAATAAGCCGGCTATAATTGCGGCTGGAGCAACTCTGGCAAGTCCAGTTGGAGTGAATTCAACGCTCCCTAAAGAATAGCGGTTTGACCCATAGGACTCATTGCTGGCAAAATCTTTTTGAATTACAGCGGCTTCCTGAAGAAATTGATTTTCTTCTAAAAATTGATCCTCAGAAGTCGGCTGTATAGCTGTAAATACAGCTATTAGAGCACCGAAAGATACAGCCAGCCTTAGAAGTACCATTTTTAAGTCCCTTCTTCCAAAGATGTTGGTAATTCTCGTTGTTACTGCAAATGCAAGTGGAACAAGAGTCAGGTAAAGGATAAAAGATCGAACTTTAAAAATGATAAAAGCAAAGAAGATTAACATGATCCAATTCCAAAGAGTTGCTTTGAATTGTGGACTAATGATTTTGAAAGCATGATAAATCAATAAAATTACTGCAATAAACACCCAAGTGTCTTTAGAGATTCCAGAACACCAAAAATTTACAGAAGGAAGAAACAAAACTCCTAGAGCAAGGTTGAAATCTGTTGTAAAACGATAAGTGCGTAGCAAAGAATAGAGTTTCCAAGAAGCAAATGCCGTAATTGTTGACATAATAAATGTCATAGCGAAGTAACTCTTCAACGAGAAGAAGCTCAAGACCGACATTAGTTTACTGATACGAAACGCCTCCGATTCACGGTAAATCCAGCCAGGAGGATAGCCTGTTCTATTGTCAAAGTCGGAAGAAAATTGCTCCCAAGTTGATTCTTTAAATAAATGATCAAAATACAGTTCTGGTGACTTAAAAAACAGGTTGTTTAAGGTAATTGATCCTTCAAAATATGCAGTTGTATCTCCTCCTCCGTAATAGAATAAGTAAACCATTGAGAACGCAAAACCAAAAAAGAGCTTCGCAAATAGATTCCACATATAGTACTTATAGTGCTCTAGTTTATTTTTGCTACTTCTCCAAACGGCAGCTCCAGCCACAATGATGATCAGCCAAATAAAGGCCGCCATTAATTGTAAGAAAGAAAAGTAATCTTGTTGCACGCTATTCTATATTCTGAAAGTTTGTACGAGAAAAATCAAATTTAGTTGTGATGATATGGTTCCCCGCGCAAAATTGTGTGAGCTCTGTACAATTGTTCAAGAAAAAATAGTCGAACCATTTGATGAGAGAAGGTCATTTTGGAAAGACTTATTTTTCCACTTGCTGCGGCATACACTTCGTCAGAGAAACCATAAGCACCACCAACGACAAAAACGATTCCTTTGCCACCTTGATTCATCTTTTTTTGAAGAAATGCCGAGAATTTTGTTGAGCTGAACTCAGATCCGTTTTCGTCAAGTAATATGAGTGTTTCGTTCGGATTTAATTTTGCCAAAATCAGTTTGCCTTCCTCTACTTTTATTTGATCTTGAGAGAGTTTTCGTGCGTTTTTTAATTCGGGGATTTCGATTTTTTCTACTTTCCCATAATGCTTCAGTCGTTTCAAGTACTCTTGCTCACCTTCAATTAAATAAGGCGTAACGGTTTTGCCGACACAAATCAAACTCATCTTCATAAATCAAAAATACAAATTGCAGTTGATGATCGACCTTAATTTTCGGCATTATATTTGCTATTTTAGTGGCAAAATAGTCGCCAAATGAATTTACTATATGCTGTTTTAACTTCCTTAATTATGTCCATTAGTCTTTCTGGAGATGTGCCGTATTCAGCAATTGAAAGTGGCTTCGAAAAGAATAATGCAAAGGCTATTGTGGCTCAGGGGAAATCAAAGATTATCATTAAAATTTTAGGCAAAGAAGGGGTTTATAGTCAACAACAGGCAGCTCTTGTGTTGGGTGATTTCTTTAAAAAATACAGCGGTAGCTCATTCGATTACATGTTCAAAGGAAAAGAATCTTCGGATGGTACTTTTGCTATCGGCAACTATTCTGGAGGCGGTCAAAAGTTTAGGGTGACGATCCATTTCAATAAGGTAGGAAGTGATTTTAAAATCGAGAGTTTAACCATCGAAGATCAATAACTTCTTTTTCTAAGCTATATTTGTTTTTATGATTGATCAAATAATCGAAAATGCACTCCGAGAAGATATAGGTGACGGAGACCATTCAACATTGTCATGTGTTCCAGAATCTGGAAAAGGAACAGCGAAACTTCTTGTAAAAGATGATGGAATAATAGCAGGTGTTGAATTAGCCGAAATCATTTTTAAAAAATACGATCCTTCTTTAGAGTTAGAAGTATTCATCAAAGATGGATCATCTGTTAAAAAAGGGGATGTTGCTTTTATTTTAAAGGGGAGCTCAAGATCGATTTTGACGACAGAAAGATTAGTCTTGAATTTTATGCAGCGTATGAGCGGTATTGCTACCCAAACTAATGAACTTGCTAAATTGATTGAGGGGACAAACGCTAAATTACTTGATACGAGAAAAACGACTCCTGGTATCCGCTACATGGAAAAGTGGGCAGTTCGAATAGGTGGTGGACACAATCATCGCTTTGCGCTTTACGATATGATCATGTTGAAAGACAATCATATTGATTACGCAGGAGGAATTTCAAATGCGATTGAACGAGCAAATTCATATTTGAAAGAAACTGGAAAGAATCTTAAGATCGAAATCGAAGTACGCAATGATGATGAATTAGATCAGGTTTTGGCGGTTGGGAATGTAGATCGCATTATGCTAGATAATTTCACACCAGCGCAAATCAAAGAGTCATTAAAGAGAATTCCAGATAATTTCGAAACTGAAGCTTCAGGTGGAATTACGAAAGAGACTATTCGCGCTTACGCAGAAACAGGAGTTGATTTTATTTCTGTTGGAGCATTAACGCATAGCTTTGAAAGCCTGGACATGTCGCTCAAAGCAGTCTACGAATAATTAGAAGTTGTCAAGAATGTCTTTGTCCGACTCGTTTTTTTCGAGTTTAGCATCTGCTGGGATGAGAAAAGATAATCCGGTAATAGCTAATCCTGCCACAATAATGTAAAAGCCATACGGCCATCGCATTAAAAAGAAGATTAATCCAACAAACAAGACTATACTTCCTGACCAATAGGTTAAGCTGTAAACGGGATTGTGTTTACTTGCTTGAAAGTTGATCAAGTTTAGAAAGAGTGCAATAGCTCCAGAGATGATGAAGACATATTTTGCTGTGATGAATGGGATGTACTGAGTCCCTGTTCGGGTAAATAGCACAATCGCCATCAGAAACGAAATTGCAAAAGCTATTCCGGCTAGTCGCTTTAAAAGTTGTTGTTGTTTTGCTGTCATGTATTAGAAAGATAAGATTTTATATCTAACATGAAATCAATATCCTCTTCTAATTTATTTCCAATAACGATAATATTCGCTCCTGCATGCATATACTCCTCGAGTTGATGAGGTTCTTTAATCCCTCCGCCGACAATTATTGGGATATTCAAATTATTTAGTTCTCTAATTACTTCAGTTGGAATTGAGTTTTTTGCTCCACTTCCTGCATCTAAATAGATGAGTTTTTTTCCTTGAAGGATCCCGGCTTTCGCAGTGTTTAAAATGATTGATTGTTTTTCAGGTGGAATAGGGGTGGTCTGACTTACATAAGCTACTGAAGAAACAGTTCCACCATCAATTAATATGTAAGCTGTAGGAATGACTTCAATATCCATATCGAAAACTTCCTTCGCAGATTGTATATGATGACCTATTAGGAAGTCCGGATTTCTACCTGATATCAAACTTAAATAAAGTAATGCGTCTGCTTCTTCTGAAATTTGATGAGATGCCCCAGGGAAAATGATCAATGGGATAGAAGAATTAGACTTTATATAATGTATGGCCTCTTGAAAGTCTTGTTGAGAAACGGTACTGCCACCAACAAATAAATAATCAACTTTTGCAAATTCAGCTTTGCGAAGTAATTCACCGAGTTTTTGTTTATCACCACATTTATCTGGATCAATTAATACTGCCACTTGGCCTTTACGAGCAGCAAACGAATTAAGATTGTTTTGGTCTTTTTTCAATTTCTTGTGAGTTGATTGATATTATAGTGTTGTGTCTGTCAAAGATATCTAATTTAACTTCTAAAGAATGGTCCGGGTTGATTATGGTCCCAAGCCAATTTTGATTTTCGTCTTTATCAAGTAAGAGTTCTGTAGCGAAAATGATCTTTTTTCTATCCGCAAGTTTATAAAGTGCTTCTTTAGCTGACCACACCTTCGTCATTTCTATCGGGCAATTAACATCAAAGACTTTTTTTTCATTCTCAGATAAAAACTTTTTTGTGATCGGAAGGATGTTTGGTCTGTGAGGCTCCATATCTAATCCTACTTTATAATGAGTGTTTACAGCTATGCCAATCATTTGTTTACTATGACTGATACTAATCCATTCGTTTTCGTGAATATAAGGTGCGCCATGTTCATTATAATGTATAGTACTCTTCGGGAAAATTGATTGACATAAGATTCGTGTTGCCAAATACTCACGTTTTCTTTTATCATTTCCAAAGGAATTAAGCCGAGTTAGTTCCGATTCATTTAAATAATGAGTGTAATTATTGATCTCGAATTGATCATATTCAAGTAGGTGGATGGTTGAAGAACCACTGTAAACTTTACTAAATGTAAATTGACTCATTAAGAACAAAAGAACGAATAAAATTTACGTCATGATTTTAGACGTGTATAATTTATCCCAAATTGAATGTGAATTCTTAAAATGTGTTAACTGCTTATTAATACTTTTGTTAAAGAATGTTAGGTCGAATGCCGTTTAATTTTTTTTAACAATTGGCGCATTCAACTCGATTTTTTCTATATTTACGGGCTTTCTACGAGTAAAAAAGGTTAAAATAAACAAACTGTACTTATGTTACGAAAACTTAACTTGATATTGGTAAGCTTTTTGCTTACAGCGGTTTACGGTTTCTCGCAAACGGGTCTCGGGACTATCCGAGGGACGGTTACGGACTCCGATACCAAAGATCCAGTTCCGTTCGCCACGGTTCGAATTATGCAAGATGGAACTGTTAAAGGAGGTGCTAAAACCGACTTTGATGGAAAATTCCAAATTAACTCAATCGATCCAGGAGCGTATGACGTTGAGGTGAGAAATGAAGTTGAAGGTTATCAACCTCAATTATTAACTGGGGTGGTTGTAAGCTCTGGTAAGATTACCTTCTTAGATGATTTATCGATTGGTAAAGCATCGGATGTTCAGGAAATTGAAGAAGTTAAAGTAATTGCTTATCGTGTTCCTCTTATCGATAAAGATGGTGGAGCCTCGGGAGCTACAGTAACTCGTGAAGATATCGCTCGTCTTCCTGTTCGTTCTGCTGCTGGTGTAGCTGGAACAGTAGGAGGGGTAAATACGAACGAAGGATCAGGTGATATTAGTGTACGTGGTTCTCGTTCAGATGCAACCTACTTCTATATTGATGGTATTAAAGTAAGAGGTTCAGCAAGTCTTCCAAAATCAGCGATTGAGGAAGTTTCTGTAATTACTGGTGGACTTCCAGCGAACTACGGGGATGCAACAGGGGGGATTATCTCTGTAACAACTCGTGGTCCTTCTTCTAAATACTTCGGAAGTTTGGAGGCAGTTACTTCAGGTTTCTATTTTAATGGTCAAGATCCGGATGGATATGACGGAAAAGTTTTCGGTTTAGATAAATACGGATACAACCTTGTAGAAGGAATGTTCTCTGGTCCATTATGGATGCAGAGAGATTCATTAGGTAATAAAACAAAACCGAGATTAGGTTTCTTGGTTTCTGCTAACTTAACAGATCAATTGGATAGCCGTCCTTTAGCTGATGGAAGTTACAGAATTAAAAAAGATGTTAGAGACTCGTTACTTGCAGCTCCTCTTCGTCCAACTGCAACTGGAATTGGTACATATAGTAGTGCTGACTTCTTAAGAGCAGAAGATTTCGAAAAGACTCCTTGGAGAATGAACGCGAGAAGAACGAATGTTTCAGCTCAAGCTAAAATTGATGTAAATACAGGGCCATCGGTGAACTTGACATTTGGTGGATCATTGAACTACGGATGGGGAAGTAATTATTCTTATTCTAACTCTTTGTTGAATTTCTCAAACTTTGGAGCATTTAAATCACTTGATTGGAGAGTATTCGGTCGTTTTAGTCAACGATTTAGCAATAATACAGAAGGAAGTAGTTCGAAAATCAAATCTGGTTTCTACAATATTATGGTTGACTTTTCGAAGTCAAAGGATGATAACTTCGATCCGAAACACCAATACAATATTTTCAACTACGGTCACGTAGGTACATTCGTTACTACTCGTCGCCCAAGTTATGAAGCGATCGATTCAAATGGTGATGGAAAAGATGATTTATATGTTCACAATGGTTTCCAAGATGTTGTGGTTGATTTTACTCCGTCGGAAACAAATAGTGCGTTAGCTGCTGTGACTTCTCAGTATTACGAGATTTTCCAAGATGATCCAATCGGTAATTACGAAAACTTATTCCAATTACAACAAGGTAACGCTTTGCGTAATGGAGATATTCCTCGTTCAGTTTACGATATTTGGAGTAACATTGGTACACCATATAACTTCTTCGGAAAAACTGAAAATGATCAGTTCCGTGTGACTGGTTCTGGTTCGGTGAATATCGGTGACCACTCATTGTCTTTAGGATTTGAGTATGAGCAACGTTGGGATAGAGGTTGGACTTCTGGTACAACAACAGGTGGTGGTTCGAATGGTCCAATCGGAATCTGGAGTATTGCTCGTCAGTTGGCCAACTTCCACATTACAGAGTTGAATGAGAACGCAGCGACAGTTGAAGATTATGGTTCGTTTAAAAGAATTACTTACCAAAGATTAAATTCTGGTTATGCTTATCAGTCAGGTACTGGAGAGTATGGTGGAGCTGAAAATGGAGATAACCAATTCTTCTTCGATTACAACTTGAGAAATTACTTGTTCGAAAATGGTTACATCGGAAGCGGTGGAGATGGACTTGATTTCATTGACATCGACCAATACGATCCAAATATTTTCTCTCTTGATATGTTCGCTCCAGACGAATTATTGAACAATGGTAGTTCTTACGTTTCTTACTGGGGATATGATCACACAGGACAAAAAGTACGCGGTACAACAGATATTGATAAGTACTTTACAGAATTCGATGAAAACGGAAACTACAAGCGTTTTGTTGGGGCATTCCAACCAATTTATATGGCAGGTTATGTAATGGATAAATTCGCATTCAAAGATATCGTATTCAACGTTGGACTTCGTGTTGATGTATTCGATGCAAACCAACCAGTACTTAAGGATCAGTACTTGTTCTACAACGCGAGAACGGTTGCTGAAGCTAAAGCTGAATTGGCAAACGATCCATCTTTGACTTGGATTGATATTCCTGATGCAATGGGAGATGATTACGTTGTTTACGTTGATGATGTAAATAACCCATCACAAATCAACGGGTTTAGAACTGGTATGAACTGGTATAATGCAGATGGTATTCAGGTAGAAGATCCAACTGTAATTCGTGGAAAGAGTGGTATCGCTCCTTGGTTGTTAAACCCAGGACAACAAACTCCTTCTGGTGATGCATTTGAAGATTATACTGCACAAGTTAATGTAATGCCACGTATTGCATTCTCATTCCCAATCTCTGATGAAGCATCGTTCTTCGCTCACTATGATATCTTAACGAAGCGTCCAACAAGTGGATTCCGTTTTGATCCATTCCAATATCAATTTATTAATGATAGAAGTGCGATCATCAATAACTCAAACCTTCGTCCAGAGAAAACAGTTGACTACGAATTAGGTTTCCAACAAGTACTTACGAAGACTTCATCATTAAAAATCTCAGCGTTCTACCGTGAACAACGTGATAATGTACAGTTAGTAAACGTATTTGAGGCTTACCCTGCAACGTACAGAACATTTGGTAACCGTGACTTTGGTACTGTAAAAGGTATGACGATCGCTTACGATATGAGAAGAACAGGAAACATTCGTATGACTGCTAACTATACGTTACAGTTCGCTGATGGTACTGGTTCGGATGCAACTTCTGCTGCTGGTCTTATCAATGCAGGATTACCGAACTTAAGAGCTATCTTCCCTTACTCATTCGATCAACGTCACGCATTTGCAATTACATTTGATTACAGATATGGTGAAGGAAGCGATTACAACGGACCAATGATTGGTGACTTCGCTTTGTTTGAGAATACAGGTATGAACATTGTAACAAACATTTACTCTGGTTCACCATATTCATCACAGCAAAATATCTCTAATGAAGGTCAATTTAATCCACAAAATACAGGAGGTCTTGACGGTACAACAAATGGTTCTCGTTTACCATGGTCGTACAGATTAGATCTTCAGTTGGATAGAACAATTGCTCTTGAACTTGGAAAAGAAGATAAGAAAAGAGCAACATTCTTGAATGTGTACTTACGTGTTACAAACTTGTTCAACCAATTTAACGTGTTGAATGTGTATCGCGCTACAGGAAACTGGGATGATGATGGTTACTTAGCTGCGGCAGATAGCCAGAATACAATCCAAGCACAATTGGATGAGCAATCATTCAGAGATTATTACCTAATGAAAATTCAAAACCCATTCAACATCAGTTCGCCAAGAACAATTCGTTTGGGTGTTAAATTCGATTTTTAATTCATAAGCAATAGCAATTATGAGAAATTACATGAATAAGTTAGCGCTAGGGGCAGCATTTGTTTTTGCATGCGGAAGTGCGTTTGCTTACAAGAACATTAACGGAAAAAGTGCATCGAACCAACCGGTTAGTTCCAGTTCCGCTGCTGCTTCTCAAGCAAAAAGTGCAAACTGTGCGCCAGCATTGGCTAACCTAACAATGGAGTTCAATGATGTAAGTGCATTTATTGAACAGGGGGGAAGTATGTTCCAAGATCGTAATGCAAGCGTTGCTAAGTATGAGGTTCCGAAAGGAAGTGGTCATACTGCAATTTATGCGGGTGCCTTATGGATGGGAGGAACTGATGTTAACGGACAGTTAAAGCTTGCAGCTTTGACATTCCGTAATACTGGTAACGATTTTTGGCCTGGTCCATTAACTGTAACTCAAGGAACGGGTAACTATAATCCTTTAAGCCCTGTAGGTGACGACGCTGTTCGTGACTATGGAGATGCGAACATTGATCAACAACAGTGTATTGCTTACGATAAGTTCTTCTCTATTTCAAAAGCTGCAGTTATCAGATATAACCTATACTGGGAATGTGGAAATGGATTAGTTGTTGATGGTTGTGATGAAGTAGAAATTTCTGCTGAAGAACTATTAGCAATTAATAGCTGGCCTGCACACGGAGATGTTTCTTTAGGACAAGATTACTTCTTGGCACCGTACTACGATCGTAATGGAAATGGAGTTTATGATCCAGTGGATGGTGGAGATTATCCTTGGTATGATGATATTCTTGGACGTGATGATATCGAATGTGGTATCGACCGTCGTATTTCTTTATTTGGTGATGAGACACACTGGTGGGTATTCAACGATAAAGGAAATATTCACACTGAAACTGGTGGTGATCCAATCGGGATGGAAATTCGTGCTCAAGCTTTTGCATTTGCTACGAACGATGAGATTAACCGCATGACATTCTACAACTATGAAATGATCAACCGTGGTACTCAAACTTTATACAACACATACTTCTCGCAATACTTAGATGGGGATTTAGGGTTCTCAGGTGATGATTATGCTGGTTGTGATGTATCTAGAGGACTTGGTTATATCTTTAATGGTGATAACTTTGATGAAGATGGTAACTCAGCTCAAGGGTACGGTGATAATCCTCCAGCAATTGGAGTTGACTTCTTTGAAGGACCTTATCAGGATGCTGACGGAATTGACAATGTTGGGCCTTACTATGATTCAATTGCTGATTCTATTGTTACTCCAACAGTTTTAGATGCCTTAGCTGGAGACGGAATTGTTTATAGCGGTATTGGTGTAGGTTACGGTGATAGCTTAATTGATAATGAGCGTTTCGGTATGCGCCGATTTACTTACTATACGAATGGAGCTGCATTCGGGGTTTCTGACCCTTCTACAGCTGCTCAGTTCTATAACTACATGTCTGGTCTTTGGAGAGATGGTACTGAAATGTATTACGGAGGAACGGGATATGGTACTTCTGGTACAGCAATTCTTTCTGATTACATGTTCCCTGGAGATTCAGATCCATTACATTGGGCAACAGGTGGAACTGATCCTGGGTTTGATTGGGATGAGACTACTAATAACAATGCACCAGATGATAGACGTTTCGTTCAATCGGCTGGACCATTTACACTTGAGCCAGGTGCTGTAAACAACATTACAGTTGGTATCGTTTATGGTAGAGGAAATGGAGGAGACTTGTTCTCTTCTGTTGATGCAATGAAAAGAGCAGATACTAAAGCTCAAGCTTTATTTGACGCTTGTTTCCGTATTTTGACTCCACCAGATGCACCTAAATTGGTTATACAAGAATTAGAAAATCAATTAGTATTGATGTTGGAAAACCCATCTACATCTAATAACTTCCAAGAAGCTTATGAAGAAGAAGATGAAATTAACATTACTGACCCAAGTGTTGATAGATACTATAGATTTGAAGGATACCAGATTTATCAGTTAGTAGATGGTGATGCTTCGATTTCGGATATCACAGATAACACAAAAGCACGTTTGGTTGCACAATGTGATATTGAGAACGACGTAGACAGAATTATCAATTTTGAGTTCGATGAAGGACTAGGATATTCAGTACCAACACTGAAAGTGGATGGAGAGAATAAAGGTATCCGTCACTCATTCTTGATTACTGAAGATCAATTCGCGCAAGGAGACCGTACGTTAGTGAATCACAGAACGTATTACTATGTCGCTGTAGCATATGCATACAACAACTTCAAAACATACGATCCTAACGATCCTGATGGTTTGGATGGACAAAAACTTCCTTACATTTCTTCTCGTTTGAGTTTTGATGGAACTGCAATTGCTCCTGTTGAGGCTGTACCTCACAATCCTTCACCGGAAGCAGGAGGAACTATTTCAAATATCGAATATGGTTCTTCACCAATTATTACACGTGAAGATGGATACGGAAACGGAAATCGTTCTTTAGAGTTAACTGAAGCTTCGAAAACTGCAATTATTAACACAGGTAAAATAGATCGTCCATCTTACACGTATGGTCGAGGACCAATTAACGTTAAAGTTGTTGATCCATTGAATGTTGCTGGAGGATTCTTCGAATTGAAGTTTGTTGATTACAACACGCAATTTGGTAATGCGGCTGATACAGCTGACTGGGTGATTTACCGCTACGCAAGCGAAGGTGGTACACTTTTAGACTCTGTTTCTTCAACTTTCTCAATTGATAAGGATAATGAACAAATTATTCCAGACTGGGGCGTATCTGTTCAGATTAATCAATACAAGCATTACATTCCTGAGACATCATCAGAGTCGGGACCTACAGCTTATTCTACAGATTTCCTTGAAGCATCTATTTCTTTTGCTGATAGTTCTAAGAGATGGTTAACTGGAGTTAGTGATGATGGACAATACTACCCAACAAACTGGATTCGCTCTGGTGCTGAAGGCCCAACTGATCCTGATGACTGTAATCCAAATGTACTTCCTTACTTGAATCCATGTAATTATATGGTGATGTCGGGAGCGGATGATGACCAAGTTTATTCTAACATTCTGAATGGTACAATTGCTCCACATAAGTTAGTAGGATATGAAGCGGATTACATGCCATTGGGATACTTTAACTATGATAGTGATGCTGCTAAAAAATCATCAGCAATTGCTTTCTTGCCAAGTGTTGATATTGTATTAACTAACAACAAAAATGAGTGGACGAGATGTCCAGTTATAGAACTGGGTCGTGACCCTGCTTTGACAGTTGGTGGTGCGGAACTTGGAGAGCTTAGACAAAGCCCAAGTGTTGATAAGAACGGAAATCCAGATGGTTCTGGTACTGTTGGTATGGGATGGTTCCCAGGTTATGCAATTGATGTTGAATCTGGAGCTCGTCTATACATCATGTTCGGTGAGAACTCTTTCCTAGGTGGAGAGAACGGAGCGGATATGTTATGGAACCCAACTGACCGCTTAGTGGATGGTGTAGGAACTCCTTTAATGGGAGGAATGCACCCAGTATACATCTTCTCTGAAGAAATTAGAACTAAGAATGGTTACTTAGGTGGTGGTGATTTCCCAGCTTACATTCCTTCTGTTGGTGAAAACGATGCAACTAACGAATTGAAAGTGGCTTTGGATGATATCATCGCAAACCCTAATATCAACTCGAAAAAGTCTAACTTCTATAGACATATTGGTTGGATTTCATATCCATTGGCAGAGTCAGGATATGACATTAATCCAAATAACTTGCCAACAGATGTGACTATCAAAATCCGTGTAAACAAGGAGTACAAGAATTACACTGCGACTGGGAAGAACAATGGTCGTCCAATGTACTCATGGAATATGGATGATATTAGTACTGAAACAGGAAGTGCTGATCGTCTTGCAGAAGTTCTTGACATAATTAATGTAGTTCCAAATCCATATTACGCATACTCGAAGTATGAGCGTTCAAGATTGGATACAAGAGTGAAAATTACTAACCTTCCAGAAGTATGTACAGTGAAGATATTCTCTGTGAATGGTAAGTTGGTAAGAACATTCAAGAAAGATAGTCCGGTAACATCATTAGATTGGGACTTGAATAACCACCAAGGTATTCCTGTTGCAGGAGGTGTTTATTTGATTCATGTTGATGTGCCAGGAGTAGGAGAAAAAATTGTGAAGTTCTTTGGTGGTATGCGCCAAGTTGACTTACAAGGAATTTAATAAAGATTAAAACGAGCAGAAATGAATAATTCAATGCTAAAAATTAAAAGTGCTTTAATCGTTGGAGTTGCCGTGATGTCAAGTTTTGGTGTCAACGCCGGTAACGAAGACCGTGTAGGTTCAGCGGGAGCATCACAGTTATTAATTAATCCTTGGGCTAGAACTTCAGCACTTGGTGATGCTGGTGTTGCCAATGCAAACGGACTTGAAGGTACGTTTACTAACATTGCAGGTCTTGCGTTTACTGACAAAACACAGTTGAAGTTTAACTACAGTAACTGGATGGGGACAGCAGGAATTGCCTTTAATTCGGCTGGTATCGCTCAACGAATTTCAGAAAATGATGTAATCTCTGTTAGTGTTCAATCGATGAACTTCGGTGAAATCGAGATAACTACGGAAGACAACCCAGAAGGAAATATTGGTTTCTTTAACCCGCGTTCGAATATTTTCAATGTTGGGTACGCTAGAACTTTCTCAAGTTCTATTTATGGAGGGATTAACTTCAAAGTAGTTTCAGAAAGTATTTCAAACATGCGAGCTAACGGTATTGCTATCGATGCTGGTATCCGCTACGTGAGTGGAGAGCAAGATCAAATTAAGTTTGGTATTGCTCTTAAAAATGTTGGACCTGTAATGCGTTACTCTGGTGACGGATTGGCTCAGCAAGTGGATTATGTAGCGACTGGAATTACAGCTACATTAGAGCAGCGTTCTGGTTCATTTGAGATGCCTTCGTTACTTTCTATCGGTGGTTCTTATGATTTCATTTTTGATGAAAACAATAAGTTAACTGCGATGGGAGCATTTACAGCAAATTCATTTTCAAGCGACCAGTTTAGAATTGGAGCAGACTACGGAATGACGAAAGAGAAATTAGCTTTCAATCTTAGAGCTGGTTTCGTTTATGAGAAGAATATCTTCAATGCTGAAAATCGTTCTAATGCTTTGATAGGACCAACAGCAGGATTCTCAGTAGACGCTTTAGTAGGAGACAGTAAGAATGCCTTAGGAATTGAGTATGCTGCTCGTTTCGCTGGTATTTTTGGTACAATCCATACAATCGGAGCTACTATTAGTCTGAAGTAAAAAATTAATTTACTATATTTGAGTATCAAGAGAGTCCATTGGGCTCTCTTGTTTTTGTTATATAAACTGTCATACAATGTCACAGATAACGTATTATACTGAAGAAGGACTTAAAAAATTGAAGGATGAATTGCATGAGATGAAAACGGTGCAGCGCCCTTCTATTTCTGCGCAAATTGCCGAAGCTAGGGACAAAGGAGATTTGTCGGAAAATGCTGAATACGATGCAGCAAAAGAAGCACAAGGTCTTTTAGAAATGAAGATTTCTAAGTTGGAAACAATTATTTCCAATGCACGAATTATTGATGACTCAGAAATTGATAGTTCTAAAGTGTTTATTCTATCTACAGTGAAAATTAAAAATGTAGCTAATGGAATGGAAATGGTATACACTTTAGTAGCAGAGAATGAGGCAGATTTGAAGGCCAAGAAAATTAGTGTTGAGTCACCAATTGGAAAAGGATTACTAGGTAAGTCTGTAGGTGAAATTGCTGATGTAGAAACGCCAAACGGAATAATCAAATTTGAAATCATTGAAATCTCTCGATAATGTCAAACATTTTTTCAAAAATAGTAGCCGGGGAGATACCATGTCATAAGGTTTTTGAGAATGATCGATTCTTGGCATTTCTTGATATCATGCCGTTACAGAAAGGTCATGTTTTGGTAATTCCAAAGGAAGAAACTGATTATATTTTTGACATTGAGGATGATCAGCTGGGGGACATGATGGTTTTTGCAAAAAACGTTGCAAAGAAAATTAAAGCTGTTTTCCCATGTAATCGAGTTGGTGTTGCAGTTGTCGGTTTAGAAGTTCCTCACGCTCACATTCATTTGATTCCAATTAATCACATAAGCGACATGAATTTTGCCAACAAAAAGCTTGAACTTTCGAATGATGAGTTGGCTCAAATAGCTGCGAAACTTCAATCTGCATAATTAAAAGTGTAATTTGGTTCGACTTTTGTGTTATAGAATAACTAAATGTTATGCTATGGCTATTCTGGATTCAATAAAAGTATTCGCAATGAATCATTTTTTTAAAACTATAGTTTCATTGTTTACAACAAGTTCCGTCTTAGCTCAGTCTCCTGAGTTAAGTGTGCTATTCATTGGAAATAGTTACACACACATGAATGAAATGCCTAAACTGTTTGACAAACTATGTAAAGCGGAAGGATTGAAAGTTCATGTGGAGAAAAGTGCACTTTCGGGTGCTTCTTTCCAAGTTCATTCAGAACGACAAGATATGTATGAGGCAATCGCATCACGTTCGTGGGACTACATTATTTTGCAAGGATATAGTCGCGAGTTGACTTGGGATACGGCACATATTGATACCGCAACAATTCCTTACGTTAATAAAATCCTTAAATCAATTGATGAGAGCAGTCCAAATGCGACAAAACTGTTCTATATGACTTGGGGTTACGAAAATGGATTTCAGGAGCGTGAAGAGGTTAATACTTACCTCAAAATGGCTGATTCAATCGAAAAAGGCTATCGCTATTTAGGGGAGAAGTACAATTTCCCCGTAGTTCCAGTTGGTATGGTCTGGAAAAGCGTTAAGCAGGATAGCGTTATTGATCTATATGCTAGTGATCGTGCCCATCCGAGCCAAAAAGGATCTTATTTAATAGCTAATACATTTTTTCAGTCGATTTTTGGAATACAGGCAAGACCAGATTTAGGAATTATTGACGAAACAGATGCGACAATCATAAGAGAAAAAGTTAATGATTATTTGATTGAGAATCGTGCAGTTTATGGGCTTGATAAAGAGACTTTCTTCATCGATGGTAAATTAGAAATCGATTCAACTGGGGTTGAGAGATACCGTTTAGATTATTCTGCAAACTTTCCAGATGCCTCAAAATTAGTGTGGGATTTTGGAAATGAAATCAGTCATCAATGGAAGGGAAGTCATTACTATGATTCACTCGGAATTCACACCGTTATGCTTACAGTGGAGTTTAAAGATGGAGGGAAAAGAACTTTATCAAAAGAAATTCGAATTGATGCATTAGATAACCGTAGACGTCGAAAAAAATGGTTTCAATTCTGGCGAAAAGACTAGTCGTTTTTCTTGAATTTATTCTCAAAAAGAGTTCTTAATGAACCGTGTTTCTTTCTGTAAAGGAATCCAAAAATTTTGTAATACAATTCTGTAAGTGGCTCAATGTAACGAACCATGATAAAGAATAAGGTGATGAATGTTCCAGAAATTACGATTGCTTGGCCTGGACTAAATTGTCGATGGAACCAATCGCTCCCGTCAAATCCTAATCCTAATATCCCTCCGTACAGAATAATGACATGGACGATATATACGGGGAAGGTATTTTGACCAATCTTCAAGAAAAGATGTGCTTTAACATTGAAGTTTGCATCAATCAACATGAGAGCACCAATTAATGTAACAACTTGACCAAGTCGAGAGACACTGGTGCCATTAAAAACGAAGTGTCCATGTTCAGTAAGTCCTATCCAATTGGTGAAAATATCAACGTTTTTAAAAAGAGTTGGACTTAAAATCGCGAAGAACAATCCAATCCCAATGAATGAAAGTCCAAACCAATATTTGCGCACATTATGCTCGTACTTGCGAATTATAGCTCCGATCATCCCACCCATAATAGTGTATCCGGCATATCGAACAAAACTAAAGTCGGAGAATTGACCGTAAAACATGTTTTGAATAAACTTGGGTGCATTTTCAGGGATGTAGTTTCTTTCTCCTTCTGTTAATTTTCCAATGGCAATTAAATGGTCATCCCACCAAATGTGGTGTTTCATGTAACCGTAGCATGTGAAGATGATAATTGCTCCAAATAAGTAATACCAGTGAAGTGAACCGAATTTTAAGAGTTTATACACTCCGTAAATAACCAAAAGGAAAAAGATTCCAACTGCAATTGATTGTAATACGTGAAATGCATAAAACCAATCGAAATGGAAGTGAAAAACCCAACCGTTTCCGTTGAAGACATTTTTGAAGCCGTAATAGAGACTTTTACCAAAAACAATGAGGTTAAACTGAATAAAATATCCCCAAAAAAGGAGCATTCGTACACGTCCAAATCCTTTGCGAACACGATCATTTTCCCAGAATGGCTTTTCGATCTGTTTACTCAATAAGTAGACAAAGACAATCCCCGTAACTGTAAAGAACAAAGGTGATGTAAGCCCGTGAATAATGTGCCAGATCTTGTATGCTGTATAGTCGTAACTACGATATTGAGTTGCCAGTGCTGCTCCAGTAAAGTGACCTTCCAACATCATCAAAATGGCCAATGATCGCGCCATGTCGATGAACTTAAGTCGTTTCGGTTTTAAAGTATCTATTGTATTACTCACTTTACTTGCTGAATTGGATGCCAAAAGTACGAAATCTTTAATTTGTTATTCAGCTTTCTGCCCTGAAGTATATACTCGAAGTTCTTGCTCGCTTCCTTGAATGGAGAGGTAAACTGAGTGTACGAAAAAGCCCTGAAGTTTATTCGAATCTAACTTCATGATTAGTTCTGTAGATTCACCTGGTCCTAATACTGATTTTTCAATACTTGCTTCTACACAATCACATGGAATTCGAAGATCATTTAAAGTCACTTCTTTATTGGATTGGTTGGTAATAACAAAAGTCTTTTCCAAAACTTGATCATTTGTTACTGCACCAAAGTCATGAACCGGATTTTTCGTTACTAAGGCAAATTCTTCTTCGTTTTCCAAATAACTCACACTCTGAATCTCAATTTTTCGCTCGATAGCAGCTGCACGTGAATAAACTGAATTTTGCACATCATTTGGATTGTCACTGGTAAGTTGATTGGCTGTGTATTCACCAAATGGGACTTGTGAGAACACAACTTGTCCTCCATTTGAAGCTGTTCCATCTAAATATGGAATAAAAGTTCCATTGTTCCATTCACGCATGTAGTTGACCAACGAAGCAATTCTTCGCTTTGTAAGATTTACGTTGTAATCGGTCTTCGCTAGTGGACTTGCAAATCCTTTTACAGTAATATTAATTTTCGCGCCTTTTTCTAATTCTTTCAGGAGAAGATCACGAAATAATTCTAAATCGGCTACTCCTTGATCGACGTACTCAATAAAGAAACTCTCAATGTCTTCCTTCGCTTCATCGGATTTTTCTCCTTTTAATCCTTTTGAGTACTCATCCTTGTAAGTAGGAAGCATCGCCGTGTAATCGTTGTAAGAATCAATGTAATTGACAGAAGTAGTTGTGTCCCTGCTGCGCGGATTTGGAATGTCATTGTGGAAATAGAGTGTCACAGGCAATCGCTTATTTAAGTCGGCAAGAGTTTCTTCTTTCGTAGGTGGAATGACAATTTTTGGCGGGTGAATCGCAAATATATCGCTGCAACAAGTTGGGTTTTTACTGTAATAAACACCAAGTCGATTAGTAGAAACGTATGCCGTGTCTGCGTCCATGAAGTAGTATAGATCGTTAGCGGGACTGTTGTACGGTTGACCGACATTCACGGGTGCTTCGAACCCAGCTTTAAATGCTGAGTAGAAAATATCGTATCCTCCAAACCCATCGTGCCAAGAAGATGAGAAGTAAAGTCGACTTTCTGCCGGATTCCACCACGGAGTTATTTCGTTATCCAGAGAATTCAATTTTTTAATCGCTCGAACTTTACTGTATTGATTTCCATTTCGAACCTTACTCATAAATAAATCAAGACCTCCTTCAGATTCTTCTCTATCCGAAGCAAAAATAAGTACTTCTTGACCATCAAGATCCGCAATGCAAGGCATCGTTGTATTCGATCCTGGTTCGTTAATAATTGGACCTAACGAATCGATATGAAACCACCTACCATTACTGTATTGAGCCACATAAATTTTACATCTATAATTATACCCTTGATCACCACAAACACTGAAATAGAATCGTGAACTGTCGAGTGAAAAAGCTCCGTTCCCATTGTGAAACTCTTGCATAAATAAATCTTTCAACAGTGCCGATTCTTCGAAAGTACTGTCGACTTTTGTACTTGAATACAATCGTGTTTTATATTCAGTTGAATAGACTTCTTCGCTCTGATTGATGGAATCTGCTCGTAAACTTGAGAAGATGAATTTATCTCCAATTAAACCGTGACCAAACTCGGCATTTTGAGTATTGATCGTTGTTGGAAGTTGTTCAACTATCACTTTAGCACTATCAGATTGATTGGATTTCGCCCAAACTGTGCTTTCTAATTCGCGTTTTGCTTTTTGATACAAATAGCCTTTTTTGTCTTTGTAATATTTCTTCTTTGCCTTTTTGAATGTGGATAATGCAGCTTCATATTTCCCATTTTGCTTTTGCATCAAGCCCAAGTTCAATAGACTGGCTGGGTAGATTTTTGCTTCTTCCTGACTGTAGACTTTTGCGTAATAATACTCTGCTTTTCGATAATCTTTGTAAGCGCGATGTGTCTCAGCAACTCTCCATAAAATATCAATTGTATTCGAATCGATTTCCATGGCCTTTTCGTAATACTGAAGCGCGTAGTAATAGTCGCCCTTATCGAATTGTTCTTGTGCAAAATCTAAATATTTAGAAATATTGGCTTGCCCTGAAGCGAACATCGAACTGATAACGAATAATATGCTTAGATATAATCTGGACATATTCTATGAACTACTTTTTTAGGTTTAAAACGATGCATTATGTAACGAACAGCAATTTCGAATCCACCTCGAAGTCGACTTGCAGGAACGAGTTTTGAGAAATTAATATCATAACTAACGCCGACAAACCATTGCTGATAATCCAAACCTGCCGACAAATAAGCGGCATCGCGATTACGGTAGAAAAGTCCTCCATACAAAGCACGATATTCTCCCAAACGATCAACGAGTGTGTATTTTACACTCGATCCAATTAAAAATTCACGGTATTTTCCTTGCATGCTGAATTGCATTCCAGGCACCAAATCCCAATCATAATTGAGTTTGTAAATTCCCTTTCCAAAAACATTCATGCGAATATCGCGCTCAACTACGGTTCCAAAAAATCCTTGATTTGGTCGATTTAAGTTGAAAAATCCAATTCCACCTGTAAAATTGAAGCGTTTGTTCACGTAATATTGATAGATCGAACCAATTCCAATGGACAAGTTGTTTACGCGATCGGTCTGAAATACTTCGTTAGTTGGTAAAGATGGATCGAAGTTAATCCCGTTATACTGACTGTCGAAATAGAATTGATCTGCATTAAACTGTCGATGATCGTAACTTAGACTGATTCCCGGTCGAATGGTATGTGTCGAATCTTGCGTTAATTTGATTGCATAGTTCAGGTTTGCCTGGATGTCCACCGTTCTGAATTGTCCATCTCCGACCACATCATGAAAGAAGAGTAGTCCGCCACCAATTTCTTTTTTGTTGAATAATTGCCCATCGATCGACGCAGAAATTGTACTGAAAGGGACAGTTACGCTTCGCCATTGATCACGATAATTTCCAACATAGCGGATGTCGCCATCAAACTGACCGGCATTTCCTGGGTTTTGAAAAATGGGATTGTCATTGAATTGCGACCAGTGAATATCCTGAGCTTGCACACTAGAAATGTACATAAAGCAGCAGAAGATAGTCCCTATTTGAAGTAATTGTCGCAACGGTCGATTGAAGTTACGAAAAATCAATGGAATCAGCGTATAGATTTCTTTTTACAAACTATTAAGAAAGTCAGCTTTGGATATCGCATATTCCACATCGCAATAATCATCAAATGTTTTAACATCGATTTTTCTCATTCCCAATTTCTCAAATACACGAATGGAAGCAAGATTTTCATGGTGGGCACGACCAATTATTTCATTGTAGTTTTTTACTTGAAATCCATACTTCAGTGCTTCAAAAGCTGATTCAGTTGCGTAACCTTGATTCCAGTATTTTTGAAACAAACGATAACCAATATCAATGAATCCTTCTTGATTATGGAATTTGAGTCCACACCACCCAAGAATTTCACCTGTTGATTTGAGTTCAGCCGTCCAACGACCAATCCCATTTTTTTCGTAGTCAGAATAGTTTCTGAGGAATTGGAGAGAATCTTCAACTGATGTAAATCGTTTGTCTCCTGTGTATTTCATTACTTCAGGATCTTCATTTAGAAGAAACATTGGTTCAGCATCCGACTCTGGGTGAAATTCACGAAGCATTAATCGTTCTGTTTCCGCTCGATAGATCATAATTCTCCTAAGAAAACAAGCAATAAAATGATGGCAATAATCAGCAAGAACAAGAACATTTTTGGATCCTGATACAATCGCTTTTTCGAGTGCTTCGTGAGCTTTTCATAGTCATGATGAAGCCGCGCGAAGTCCTTCTGCCGTTGGATTTGTTTTTCCGACGGAGTCAACGGTTTTTTGTCCTTATTTACTTTGAACTTTCTCATTACTTCGCGTTCCACACTTTATTTATTCGCTCCAAGATACGATATGTTCGCATTTTGGCATTTGCTTCACTGATACTATATATTTCTGCAATTTCTTTAAAACTCATCGATTGAAAGAACCGAAGCTCAATAATATCGAGATGATCTGATTCCAAATCGTTCAACAATTCAATCAACTTTTCTTGCTCTTCTGAGCTCATGTAGCCTGTCCCGACATTTGCTTCAGTTGCTAATTCAGAAATTCTTCCTTCGTCAATCGGAACGTAAGTCGTTTTCTTCTGAGCCCGAAAATGCATCAAGACTTCATTTTGCGCGATTCGATACAACCAGCTGCTAAATGGAAAACCACGATCTTCATATCGACTGATGTTCGCCATTGCCTTCATGAAAGTTTGTTGAGTTAAATCGCCTGCCAAATCTTCATCACCACCCACTTTGGAGAAGATGAAACGGAAAATCTGATCGAAATACGTGTTGTAGAGAATACCAAAGTATGAGCTATCCTCCTTCGATTTCTCAATGGCTTCCTTCTCAGTCAGTTGAATTTTCTTTCTCCGTATCAAACTTAGCGTCTTTACCAATGAAATGCAGTTTGATTTAAAAGTAACACTTATGGAGTACTTAAAGAAACAGGAATGATTTTTCCTTTAATCCATTCTTGGGCATTCGAAGCGAAGTCAACGATGTATTCGGCCATTTTTTCAGCAGAAACGGGTGCTTCGTAACCAGGAAATGCAGCTTCCAACATTTCTGTTTGTGCAGCACCAAGACATAAACAGTTCATCGTGATGTTCGTGTCCTTATATTCTTCAGAAAACAACTCTGTAAAACTACAAATTGCAGCTTTTGAAGTGGAGTAGGCCGCTAACCCGGGAAACTTAACACTTCCTTGGAAGCCACCCATTGAACTGATGTTTACTATGTGCGTTTGATCCATTTTTGGCAATGCAGCCTGAACTGTTTGCATCACACCGATTACATTAATCTGATAACTCGTCGAGATATCTTCGTGCGTTAATTCTGGAAAAGGTTTGTTGACCAAATATCCTGCATTATTGATCAGAATATCGATGGAATCAAGTTGAGAAAAGATGTTTTCAGCATCCTCTCTAACAGTCGAACTTGCCAAATCAAAAGCAAACGATTCAACATTTGACAGTCCACCAAAATTAGCTTTCATTTTTTCTATATTTCTCGCAAGCGCGATGATTTTGTTACTCGAATTTTTGGCGAATAACTCCACAATCGACTGTCCGATTCCACGACTTGCTCCAACAACAACGATCGTTTTACTCATCGTAAGAAACAATTAAATTTTCAGATGCCGGGTGCGATTGACAGGTTAAAATATATCCTTCCTCAACTTCTGAATCTGTCAATGAATAATTTAATGTCATTGTCGCTTTTCCCTCTAAAACTTTTGCTTTACAAGTACAGCAAACTCCGCCTTTACACGAATATGGAGCATCAAACCCTTCATTGTTTACTGCGTCAAGAATGTTTTTCCCGTCAGAGCTTAAGTCAAACTCTAGTTCCTCATCATCGATGATTACTTTAACATGACTTACACCATTAAAATCAGATTCAATTGGTTCAGCAGTTGGTTTCATTAAAACAGGAGTAGTAAATAGCTCGAAGTGAATTTTATCTTCGGCAACACCAAACATTTTCAATGCATCGTTTGCATCCATGATAAGTTGTTCCGGTCCACACAGATAAAAGCCATCCGACTTCAAAATTGATAGGTCCTCTTTGATTTTGTCGATCAAGGCAGTCTTATCAAAACGACCTTTTCCAAATCCATCTGCTGTTTCCTGACTTAAATAATAGTCAACTTTCGTTTTTGAAAGTCCATCAATTTCTGACTTGAAAAGAATATCAGCTTGTGTTCTATTTCCGTAGAAAAGTCGAATTGACTCACCACTTTCTTCGATATATTTAGCGATCGATAGGATAGGAGTTATTCCCGATCCAGCTGCGATAGCAACGATGTTTTTTTCAGAATTAGATAAGGTAAAATTCCCTTCTGGTTGACTAGTGAAAATTGGATCACCAACTTGGACTGTGTTATTGAACCAAGTAGATACTTTTCCATTTTCAATTTGCTTCACAGCAACTGCTAATGGTTCATTTTCTCCAGAACAAATTGAATAAGACCTTCTTTCTTCTTTACCATCAATTGTGATAGCGAAGTTCAGGTATTGTCCAGGAGTGAATTTAAAATCCGACATCAAATTAGCAGGAACATCTAGTTCTACTTTTACAGTATCGTTGCTCAACTTAACTAGGTTCGAAATCATCAGTGTTTCAAATCCTTTAGGAGCATTACTCTTGTTATTTTTCTTGAATAATTTTTTGAGCATTTTATTTCTTTAGTCGTCAAACGAAACCACTAACTTATCACTAGTTGGGTGCGACTGACATGTTAATATATAACCAGCTTCAACTTCATCTGGCTCTAATGCGTAATTGACATCCATTTTTGCTGATCCTTCTAAAACTTTCGCTTTACATGTACAGCAAACCCCTCCTTTACAAGCAAAAGGTAGGTCAGCACCCGCTTCTTGAGCTGCATCTAAGATTGTTTGTCCGTCAGAATCTAAGTGTAGGTCGATATGATCACCATCTAAAATGATTTCCACATTCGATTCAACTTTCGGCTCATTCGCCGTAACTGGTTCAGCTGGTTGTTTCGATGTTGGCGTCGTGAACAACTCAATATGAATAATCGATTCGTCTACACCTTTGTTTTTAAGTCCCTCTTGAGCACTTAAAATCATCTGTTCAGGACCGCAAATATAAACAGCATCGATATCAGTATCTCTCAAGAAAGCATCAAATAAAGCTTCCGTTTTTTCCACATCAATTCGACCTTTTTGAAGTTTTGTGCCGAGACTTTCTCTAGAAAGCACATGAATTACTCTTAAACGAGTCATGTATTCATTCTTGAGCGCTTCGATTTCTTCACGGAAAATGATAGAGTTGAAACCTTTATTTCCGAAGAACAATGTTACATCCGAATTAGGTTCTTGCGTAAGAACGGTCTTTGCAATTGAAATAATTGGAGTAATTCCAGATCCTGCCGCAAACAAAACATATGATTTTGAAGCCGATTTATCAGGAGTAACCTTAAATCCACCCATCGGTGTCATAACTTGTAGTTCATCCCCAACTTTCAATTCATTGTTGGCATATGTTGAAAATTTCCCACCTTCAACTTGTTTGATCGCTACTCGCCATTCTCCCTCGTGAGGAGAGGAGCAAAGTGAATAAGAACGTCTGATATCTTCATTGTTAACGTCAGTTCTCAAAGTCAAGTACTGTCCAGACTCAAATGAATAGTCATCAATAAGATCTTCAGGAACAGAGAAACTCACTGAAACACAGTCGTCTGTTTCTTTAATAATATCCTTAACAAGTAGTGTGTGAAATTTTGGAGTCATTACCATGATAATTTGCGCCCAAATTTACGTTTTTTTTCCTGTTTTTGGTTTAGACGAATTCTAAATCGGTTTATGGATTTTTCGTAAATTTGTTATTCACACTCGATGATCATGAAAGAAATAGATATTCAAGAACTAGAAAGACGTTTTCAAGAGAAAATTGATCGGGACGAGAAGATCGAACCAAACGATTGGATGCCAGATGAATACCGAAAGACGTTAATTCGACAAATTTCGCAGCACGCTCATTCAGAAATCGTGGGAATGTTACCAGAAGGAAATTGGATTACTAGAGCTCCAAACTTGAGAAGAAAGGCAGTTTTACTTGCAAAGGTTCAAGATGAGGCGGGACATGGTTTGTATTTATATAGTGCAGCGGAGACTCTAGGGGCAGACCGTGAAGAAACAATTGACGATCTTCATTCTGGTAAAGCAAAGTACAGTTCGATTTTTAATTATCCAACGTTGACTTGGGCTGATATGGGAGCGATTGGCTGGCTTGTGGATGGAGCAGCGATTATGAATCAAGTTCCGTTATGTAGATGTTCGTACGGACCTTATGCAAGAGCGATGGTGCGTGTTTGTAAAGAAGAATCTTTTCATCAACGCCAGGGGTTTGAAATTATGACCCAGTTGGCGAATGGAACTCCAGAACAAAAGGCGATGGCACAAGATGCATTGAATCGTTTTTGGTGGCCTGCGTTGATGATGTTCGGACCAAATGATGCGGATTCGAAGCATACGGCACAGTCTATGGCTTGGAAAATCAAACGCCATACAAACGACGAATTACGCCAACAATTTATTGATATTACAGTTCCTCAAGCTAGAATGATTGGTTTGGAAGTTCCAGATCCAGATTTGAAGTGGAATGAGGAAACCCAACATTTCGAGAGTGGTCCAATTAATTGGGATGAATTCTGGCAGGTAGTTCAAGGTAACGGACCTTGTAATAAAGACAGAATTGACGCTCGAAGAAATGCCAAAGAAAATGGGGCATGGGTGCGAGAAGCTGCCAATGCATACGCAGCAAAAAAGAAAGCTAGAAAAGCATCATAAAGAACTAGAAGATGACACAAAAAGAATGGCCTCTTTGGGAGGTTTTTATTAGAAGTAAACAAGGTTTAAATCACAAACATGTTGGAAGTCTGCGTGCAGCAGATGCAGAAATGGCGATTGAAAATGCACGTGATGTATATACAAGAAGATCCGAAGGAGTTAGTATTTGGGTTGTTGAGTCGAATAATATAACAGCTTCTCACCCTTCTGATTCGGATTCCTTGTTTGAGCCAGCGCACTCGAAAGTATACCGTCACCCTACCTTTTATGATGTTCCAGACGGAATTGAACACATGTAATCTTGTTTTATGAACGCTTTATTTGAGTATTTAATTCGTTTAGGAGACGATAGTTTAATTCTTGGACATCGTTTGTCTGAGCTTTGTGGTCACGGTCCAATTTTGGAGGAGGATATCGCAATGACGAATATTTCTTTGGATTTAATTGGTCAAGCAACGAATATTCTCCAATATGCAGGAGAAGTGGAAGGAGAAGGGAGAAATGAAGATGATTTAGCCTTTTTACGCTATGCTAGAGATTACAAAAATTTGCTTCTCGTTGAGCAACCAAATGGTGATTTTGGAATGACGATAATGCGTCAGTTCTTATTTGATGCGTATCGCAAATTGTTGTTCGATCGTTTGATTTATTCTAATAATGAACAAATTGCTGCAATTGCCTCAAAGGCATTGAAAGAAACTAAATATCATTTACGACATTCTGCAGAATGGGTAATTCGTTTGGGAGATGGGACTGAAGAATCACACAATAGGATTCAAGAATCACTCAATACATTATGGCGATACACTCCAGAGCTTTTTTATCAAGATGAAGTTGAAGCTGAGCTGAAAAATAATGGAGTTTTACCTGGTTTGGATGAGATTCAATCTGAGTGGGAATCTTATGTTAAGCAGATTTTTGATGAGGCAACCTTGTCGATTCCAGAAAATAATTGGAAGATGGAAGGAGGCAGAAAAGGTCTTCATTCTGAACACTTGGGTTATATCTTAGCTGAACTCCAATATATGCAACGTGCATACCCAGGAATGGAATGGTAAAAGCTGACAAAATATGGTCCTTGCTTGAGGAGGTTTTTGATCCTGAAGTTCCTGTTTTAACGGTTGTCGACCTTGGTGTGGTTCGTGATGTGAGGTTGATTGGGGGAAAAGTTGAGATAGACATTACACCAACTTATACCGGATGTCCCGCGATGCAACGAATCGAAGATGATATTCACGAAAAATTATCTGAAAATGGTATTTCTGATGTGAAAGTAAATCTTGTCCTTTCACCAGCATGGACGACTGATTGGTTGTCTGATAATGGTAAGAAGAAACTTGAGGAATACGGTATTGCCCCACCTGTCGATGAACCAGATAAAAGTGTGCTGTTTGCTGATCCACCTAAAATCAAATGTCCAAAATGTAGTTCTGATAATACAAAGCTGGTTAGCCAATTTGGTAGCACTGCATGTAAGGCACAATATCAATGTAATAGTTGTTTAGAACCTTTTGATTATTTCAAATGTCTTAAATAGCTCGAGATATAAACAAAATCGTATTTTAGTGGAAATTAAAACTAAATTCTACTATGAAAACACGAATTGTGATCCTCGGGGGACTATTATTAAGTTTAGCTGTAGGCTCTTGTACATCCTCATCAACAGAGACATCTAAAGAACTTGACGGATTTTTGGATAAGATAAAAGAAGCTGCATCTACAAAGTATGACACTAAAAAGGTGAATGATTTGTATTCTGTCGACATTCCTGATTTTATGGTGTCAACAACTACGTTAAATGATGAAGCAACTCTCCAGTATAATAATCTTTACAAAGAAAAATACATAATTGTTCTTGATGAAGATAAAGATGTATTTATTCAGGATTTAAAAGATTTTGGAATCTACGATGAAGACCGCGAATTACTAGATATGTTTGCAGAAGCTAAGGAAAGCTTTATTATCAATGAAGAGGCTGTAATTGGGGATGTGCATCGCAAAGAGAAAAAAATTGATGGACTTTCCGCTCAACTTGTTGAATTTGATTCAGATGTAGCTGGAATTCCAGAGCCAGTAACATATTATTTGGGGTTTGTTGAAGGAAAAGATAATTTATATACAATAATGGCTTGGACTTTGACTGATAGAAAAAGCTCATTTAAAGATGAAGCAAACATGATGATTGAGTCTTTCAGAGAGCTTTAAGAAAATTACTTACAAAAAAAAGAGGCGTCAATTGACGCCTCTTTTTTTTGTACTTATCCAAGAAATGGATATCTATAATCTGTTGGTGGTATAAATGTTTCTTTAATTGTTCTAGCTGAGGTCCATCGAAGCAAGTTCATTGGTGCACCAGCTTTATCATTTGTACCAGATCCACGAGCACCACCGAAAGGCTGCTGTCCAACAACAGCTCCAGTTGGTTTATCGTTAATGTAGAAGTTACCAGCCGCATTTTCCAATTTTTTCATGGCAAGATTAACGGCATATCTGTTGTTACCCATAATTGATCCAGTCAATGCATAGTCTGATGTCTCATCAAGTAACTCGAGTGTTTCTACGTATTTTTCATCTTCATAAACGTAGATAGTAAGAACAGGTCCGAAAATTTCTTCGCACATTGTTCTAAATTTAGGGTTCGAAGTAAGCACAACAGTTGGTTCGATAAAGTATCCAACAGATTTGTCGTATCCACCACCAATAATTACCTCAGCATCCTTTTGTTCTTTAATGTAATCGATATAGCCTGCGATTTTATCAAATGCCTTCTCATCAATAACGGCAGTAATAAAGTTGGAAGTGTCTTCAGGACTTCCCATTTTGAATGAATTAACTTGCTCCGTTAAAATGGTTTTGACATCAGACCACATACTTTGAGGTATGTATGCTCTTGAAGCTGCTGAACATTTTTGTCCTTGGAATTCGAAAGCTCCTCTGGCTAGTGCTGTAGCAACTTGTGCGGCATTGGCTGAATTATGAACCATAACAAAGTCCTTACCTCCAGTTTCACCAACGATACGTGGATAACTTCTGTATTTCTCAATATTTGCACCTATTTCTTTCCAAAGGTGACGGAAAACTCCAGTTGAACCAGTGAAATGAAGTCCAGCAAAATCTTTATGTTTGAAAACTACATCTCCAGCTACAGGTCCATCTACAGAAATCATGTTGATAACACCTGGTGGCACACCTGCTTCTTCAAACAGCTCCATGATTATTTGAGCTGAATACATTTGTGTTTCAGCTGGCTTCCAAACAACAACATTTCCCATCATTGCTGGAGCTGCACATAAATTAGCACAGATCGAAGTGAAATTGAAAGGAGTAATTGCAAAAACAAAACCTTCGAGTGCACGATATTCTAATCTATTCCATGTTCCAGGGAGAGATTCTGGTTGTTGAGAATAGATTTCCGTCATATACTGAACGTTGAATCTAAAGAAGTCGATTAGTTCACAAGCAGCATCAATTTCAGCTTGATATACATTTTTTGATTGACAAAGCATAGTCGCTGCGTTCATTCTGTCGCGATATGGTCCAGCGAGTAGATCTGCTGCTCTTAAAAAGATTGCAGCTCTTTGTTCCCATGGCAATGCTGCCCAATCCTCTCTTGCAGCCAATGCTGCATTAATTGCTTGTTCGACATTTTCCTCACCACCGTAATTATAATGCCCTATTATTTTTGAATGATCATGAGGAGGGTGTATTGGTTTTTTTGTATTGGTTAAGACATGTTCACCATTGATATGCATTGGAACTTCAAAGTTCTCATTGTTCAACATGCTTTTATATGTACTCAAAAGCGATTCACGCTCTGTAGAATTTGGAGCGTATGACCTAACAGGTTCATTTTTTGCAATTGGTACTACTGAAATTGCGTTTGACATAAAAATTGTTTTTGCAAAAATAATCAATGTTAATTATCCTTGCAATTATGTTCAAGCTAACCTCCATTGCATTTGTGTTTTTATTAATTCTGAATTTTCAGGATATTCTTTACTCTCAAGAAATATTATCAGAGGAGTTCTTGAGTGATGAAGAGTTTTCAAATAGGCTTAGTAAGGAACTATCACAAATGAATTCAGAAGATAGATTTAATTATGTTTCCGATCTTTTAGATGAGCTTATCATGAATCGAATCGATAGAATTGTTATTCTAAATGAGCTGTATAGTGATTGGGTTAATAGTACTTTGGAAGTTGCTTTATTGAAATTATCCAAGGGATGTTTTATGTACAGAACAGGAGAGATAGATTCAGCCGCGATTTATCTCAATCATTCGAGTGAAATTCTTCGCGAAAATGGAAGGTTTCAGTTAAGTTCAGAATCCTATAACGAACTAGGAAATGCATACTTTACTGGAGGAAGATTAAATATGGCTGTGAATTCCTACCTAAACTCACTTAAAGTAGGTCACGATAGTGATGATGAAACGGCAAAATTTAATGCATTTTTAGGATTAGGTAGGTCATACTGTGCAGCTGGTGATACTGTAATTGGAGTTAAATTACTCAATGAGTACTTAAGAAGATCAAGAGAATTGAAAAAAATGGAAGCATCGTCCGATGCCTGTGGTGCTCTAGCTGTCATTTATCAAGATATTGGCGATAAACAGATGTCAGATTATTATTACAAGAAAGGTCATGAGTATTCGTCTAAAAGTGACTCAAGAAGTATGCAATCAAATTCTTTAACTAATAGAGCAATTGTCGCTTTCAATTCTGGAAAAGTAGACTCAGCATACTTGTTTTTTCAAAATGCTTTACAGTTAAGAGTGTCGTTAGGTTCATCAAGGCCAATAGTGGACTCTTACTTTAATCTGGCAAGCTTTAAAATAATGTTGAATGAGTATACCAGTGCAAAAAGCTATATTGATACAGCAATGATGATTGCGGATGAAAATGGATTAACAATAGAGCAGATGGATTTGACTGAGTTATTGATGGAAGTATTGGACAGGGAAAATAATCAAACCGAGGTAGAAAAGCTTAGAATTCAATTGGACTCAATGAGAAATGCACAAGAAATTAATAGCGAAATTGATCCAATATCGACAGGTGTTGTTTCAGTAATGCTGAATAGAAATGAAACACTTCCTATTGATACTCAAAGTCGGAAATATCTCTGGATCTATCAAACGATTTCTGTATTGACCTTGCTCTTGTTTTCTTTGGGGATATTATATTTCTCAACAAGAAAAATCTAGTTAAGTCTATTTGGATACTCTAAACTAAAAGGGGGAATAGTTGCTTCAAAATGAGTATTGTCTACAAGATTTTTAAAGGTGTAAAACCCTTTCATATAACCAAATTCAGAGACTAGCTCGCAACCACTTATATAATCAAAGCTTTCTCCTGGTTTCAATAGCGGTTGTTCGCCAATCACACCCATTCCATTGACATATGCTGCGTCGCCTAAACTGTCAAAAATATACCAGTCTCTAGAAATTAACTTGATGTTAAAGTTGTTTTCATTTGTTATGCGGACTTTGTAATTAAAAAAGAAACGAAGTTGCAAAGGGTCTGACAAATCATTTCTAAAAAATGGCTGAACGCTGATCCTAACTCCTGATGTAATCTTTGTAATGTCCATAAAACATATCAGTTATTATTAGTGAGACGTAAAAATCACATAATTCGCTTAGAATTAATTCAATTTAGAATCATTCTAAATTAATATCATAATTAATCTAATGTCTTTCTGAGTGTCCCTGTACTCTTGATTTTCTTATTTTTGCCTTGAATTTTTTAAACGTTTTTAAGCATGTCAAAATCGATCAAGCTTAGAAAGGGGTTGGATATCAAGTTGTTCGGTGGTGCTGAGAAGATAAAATCAGAACTACCGATGCCGAAATCAGTAGCTGTAAAACCAGCAGATTTTCATGGACTAACCCCTAAGATGGTTGTTAAAGAAGGGGAAACAGTTGAGGCTGGATCCATTATTTTCTTTGATAAATATAATGAGAGCGTAAAGTACGCTTCTCCTGTTTCAGGAACGGTAAAGGCTATCGTAAGAGGTGAAAAGCGCCGTATTTTGGATGTGGTTATCGACTGTGATTCGAGTCAAACATTTGTTCAGCACTCTTTGAAAGATTTATCTTCAATGTCTGGTGACGATGTAAAGGAGGTCATGTTATCTTCTGGACTTTGGCCGTTTATTAAACAGCGTCCAATTGATATTGTAGCGAACCCAAAAAATAGTCCAAAAGCAATTTTTGTTTCGGCGTTCGATAGCTCTCCATTGGCTCCTGATTTTGATTTTATCATGCACGGAAAAAGTGAAGAGTTTCAAGTTGGACTTGATGCTCTTGCCAAACTTACTCAAGGTAAAGTTCATTTAACATTGAATGGGAAGACTCCTGCTGACGAGGCTTTTACAAGTGCTAAAGGTGTTCAGATAAATAAAATTACTGGTAAGCACCCAGCTGGAAATGTTGGGACTCAAATTCATCATATTGATCCTATCAATAAAGGAGAGTTTGTTTGGACGGTTAATGCTCAAGACGTGATGCTTATTGGTCGTTTCTTCAAGACAGGAAAGTACGATGTTCGTAAAACAATCGCTCTTACTGGATCTGAAATTGATGGACCGCAGTATTTCGATACAATTATCGGTGCAAATGTTTCGGAACTCTTAAATGGAAAAATTGTAGGTGATAATGTTCGTGTGATTAGCGGAAACGTGTTGACAGGTGATAAGATTGAAAAAGATGGACATCTTGGTTTTTACCACAATCAAGTTACAGTAATTCCAGAAGGAGATCACTTGAAGTTTGCACCAACAGATGGATGGATGGTGCCGCTTGGGTTTAAAAAATTCTCGAACTCAAGATTGTTCGCATCTAAACTTACTCCAGGTAAGAAATTTAGACTAGATACTAATACGAATGGTGAAGAAAGAGCATTCGTTGTGACAGGTGAAATGGAGAAGGTGTTCCCTTTTGATATTTTACCTATGCAACTAGCGAAAGCTGCAATTACAGATGATATTGATGGAATGGAAAATTTAGGGATCTATGAGGTGGCTCCTGAAGATTTCGCTCTGTGTGAGTTCATTTGTACTTCTAAAATTGATATTCAAGATAAAATTCGCGAAGGGTTGGATTTGATCCAAAGCGAATGTATGTAGGACTAATAAATTAAGAAAGAGTGAAATTCTTAGAAAATATAGTACACAAGATGGAACCTAAGTTTGCCAAGGGTGGTAAACTTGAAAAATGGAATCCAGTTTTTGAGTCGTTCGCAACATTGGCATTTACGCCTAATATCGTAACGAAAAAAGGTTCACATATTCGTGATGCTGTGGATCTTAAAAGAACAATGATGACAGTAATTATAGCATTAATTCCTTGTCTCATATTCGGAATTTATAACACAGGTCATTACGAAATGGTTGCGGAATTAGGTGATCGCTCAATTCCTTATTGGGATCAAGTGGGAGCTAAATTCTGGTCTGGACTTTTAATTGTTCTTCCGATAATCATTGTTTCATATGTAGTCGGACTTACAGTTGAGTTCATCTTTGGAATCATCAAAGGACACTCTTTACATGAAGGGTTCTTGGTTTCTGGGATGCTAATTCCATTGGTAATGCCTGCAGATGTTCCATTGTGGATGGTTGCTGTAGCGACTGTTTTTGCCGTAGTTATCGGTAAAGAAATCTTTGGAGGTACGGGAATGAACATTATCAACGTAGCACTTACGGCTAGAGCTTTCTTATTCTTTGCTTACCCAACTTCAATGTCGGGAGATAAAGTTTGGATGGCTGGTCAAGAAAATACAGCTGTTGATGGATTTACAGGTTCGACTGCCTTAGGGGACTTAGCCTCGTTTATGTCTGATGCTCCGGTATTCGATAGCATTGCGACTTATACCAATACTTATTCTCTTTGGGATTCATTTGTTGGAATGATTCCTGGTTCTATTGGTGAGACTTCTACCATTGCAATCTTGATCGGTGCAGCTATCCTTTTGATTACGGGAGTTGGTTCATTAAGAATCATGGCTTCTTTCTTCGCTGGGGGATATGTCATGGCTCTTTTGTTGAATGCAGTTGGTGGTAATGCATACTTGGATCTTCCTGCTCATTTCCACTTAGTAATTGGTGGATTCGCATTCGGAGCGGTATTCATGGCTACAGATCCGGTTACAGCTGCTCAAACAGCTACTGGTAAATTATTCTACGGATTCTTCGGAGGAGTTGTAGCAATTTTAATTCGCGTAGTGAATCCAGCATACCCAGAAGGAGTAATGTTAGCGATTTTATTTATGAATGTAATGGCGCCTATCATTGATCACTATGTGGTACAAGCGAATATTAAACGAAGATTAAAAAGACTTAAAACTGCTTAATCATGGCAAATAGAGATAGTAACGGATATACTTTTGGTTTCGCTATTACACTAGTGGTAGTAGTTGGAGCTATCCTTGCGGGAGTCGCACTTTGGACTAAACCTTTCAAGGAAGCAAACGACGTAGTAAAGAAGAAAGCAAATATTTTGAAAGCTTTACTACCAACTGAAGAAGCGGAAAAAATCAGTCGAAAAAATGCAGAGTCTGAGTTTGATAAATATGTGAACTTAGAAAATGCAATTGTTCTTGATATGAATGGTAATGTAAAAGAAGGAGTTGAAGCCTTTGATGTAGACATTAGAAAAGAATATCGCGACAAAGAATTAAAAGCTGAAGATAAGAACTTCCCAATGTATGTTGCCGAAGTAGATGGTAAAACAGCATACATTATCCCTGTTGTTGGAAAAGGACTTTGGGGTCCTATTTGGGGAAACATTTGTTTGGGAGATGACATGAAGACAATTCAAGGAGCTACTTTCGATCACAAAGGTGAAACTCCAGGACTTGGTGCTGAAATCAAACAAGCTTTCTTTATCAAAGGATGGGTTGGAGAAGAAGTCTCTGATGAGAACGGAAACTTCAGTAAATTCGAAGTAGTGAAAGATAACTCGGGTGCAACAACTCCAAACAAAGTTGATGGAATCACTGGAGGTACAATTACTTCAAAAGGTGTAGAGGAAATGGTGAATCGTTGTTTGAAACCATACGTCCTTTATTTTCAAACTAAGCAAAAATAAGAGCAATGAGTGAAGTAGCAGAAAAAACAAAAGCTCCAAGTGAGCCACTCTTCTCAAAGAAGAATAAGAAATTGGTTACTGATCCATTAACGGATAATAACCCAATTACAATTCAGGTATTAGGAATTTGTTCTGCCTTGGCAATTACTGTTCAGGTTGAGCAAGCTTTCTGGATGTCAGCTTCGGTATTGTTCGTATTGGCATTAGGAAACGTAACAATCTCAGCATTGAGAAATTTGATTCCTTCTCGTATTCGTATTATCGTTCAGTTGGTAGTTGTTGCGTCTTTGGTAATTATTGTTGACCAATTACTAGCAGCATTCGTACCAGATGTTTCTGAAAAACTTTCAGTATTCGTTGGATTGATCATTACGAACTGTATTATCATGGGACGTTTCGAGGCGTTTGCAATGGGTAACAAACCGTGGCCTTCATTAATGGATGCACTTGGTAACTCATTCGGATATGCTTGGATTCTTCTTACAGTTGCATTCTTCCGTGAATTGCTTGGTTCTGGATCACTTTGGGGATTCAAAATCTTGGGAAGCAGTGTTCCTGGAGAAGAATGGGGATTGTATACAATGGGATACGCTAACAATAACATGATGATTTTGCCTCCAATGGCCTTGATCGTTGTTGGTATCATCATCTGGATCCAACGTTCTAGAAATAAAGAATTGATCGAAGAACACTAAATCGAACAATAGAAATTAAAGATTATGGAAAGTACTTTAGATATATTTGTAAAGGCGATTTTCTCGGAAAATATGATTTTCGCCTACTTCCTAGGGATGTGTTCTTATTTGGCGGTCTCTAAAACAGTGAAGACGGCAGTTGGACTTGGAGCAGCAGTAATTTTTGTATTGGTTGTTACAGTTCCTGTGAACTACTTACTTGAAAATTACTTATTGAAAGAAGGTGCATTGACTTGGTTGAATCCATCGTATGCGGACATCGACCTGAGCTTCCTTTCATTCATTATGTTCATCGCGGTAGTTGCCTCGATTGTACAGTTAGTGGAAATGTTGGTTGAGAAATTTGCCCCTGCACTTTATGGTGCGCTTGGAATTTTCCTTCCACTTATCGCTGTAAACTGTTCTATCCTTGGAGCTGCATTGTTCATGCAAGAACGTCAATACTCAACAATCGGTGATGCTACTGCATTTGCGCTTGGTTCAGGTATTGGATGGTTTATCGCGATCGTCGCTATCGCTGCAATTAGAGAGAAAATTCGTTACTCTAACGTACCAGCGCCACTTCGTGGATTAGGTATTACTTTTATTATTACTGGATTGATGGGTATGGCTTTCATGAGCTTCATGGGAATCAAATACGGTAAAGAAGTAAAAGAAGACGATAAAACAGGTAAGGCGAAAATCGAACTTGTTGAGAAACCAGTAACTGAAAAAATCGGCTAAAAAATGGGATTAACAATTGGAATAACTATTGCAGCATTCTTGATCGTCGTAATGACGCTCGTTTCAATGTTGCTTTTCGTAAAAGCTAAATTATCTCCATCAGGAAAAATTACAATCGACATTAATAATGGTGAAAGAGTAGTTGAAGTTGATGGTGGTGGAACATTACTTAGCACACTTGGTAGTAACGGAATTTTCCTTCCTTCTGCTTGTGGTGGTGGTGGTACTTGTATTCAATGTACTTGCCAAGTTCTTGAAGGAGGAGGAAACATTCTTCCTACTGAGGAACCACACTTCTCTCGTAAAGAGATTGCAGCAAACTGGAGACTTGGTTGTCAGGTGAAGGTAAAAGAGAACATGAAAATTCACGTTGAAGAAGATGTTCTTGGAGTTAAAGAGTGGGAAGCTGAAGTAGTTTCTAACTATAACGTGGCAACTTTCATTAAAGAGTTTATCGTCGAGATTCCTGAGGATATGGACTATAAAGCAGGTGGATATATTCAAATTAAGATTCCACCATGTGTAGTGAAATATGAAGATATGGATATCACTGCGCACCCACAAGATCACCCAGGTCAACCTGATAAATTCAAAGCAGACTGGGATAAGTTTGGTCTTTGGCCATTAGTAATGAAGAATGACGAGGAAGTTGTTCGTGCATACTCAATGGCTTCTTACCCAGCTGAAGGAAGAAGAATTATGTTGAACGTTCGTGTTGCAACTCCACCATGGGACAGAGCACGTAATGCATGGATGAATGTTAATCCAGGGGTAGCATCTTCTTATATCTTCAACTTGAAGGTAGGAGACAAGGCAATTATTTCAGGACCTTATGGTGAATTCTTCATCAACGAATCGGATGCAGAAATGCTTTATATCGGTGGTGGAGCTGGAATGGCACCAATGAGATCGCACTTATACGAATTGTTTAAAACACTTAAGACGGGTCGTAAAGTTTCTTACTGGTACGGAGGTCGTTCTAGAGCAGAATTGTTCTACATTCACTACTTCCGTGATCTAGAGAAAGATTTCCCGAATTTTAAATTCTATATGGTGTTATCTGAGCCTTTACCTGAAGATAACTGGGTAGAGAAAAAAGATATTCATGATGAAGAAGGAGATGGATTCTTAGGATTCGTTCACCAAGCGGTAATCGATCAGTACCTTAAGCATCATGATGCACCAGAGGATATCGAATTTTATTTCTGTGGACCTCCAATGATGAACAACGCAGTCGTTAAGATGTGTGAAGATTGGGGAGTGCCTGACGAGAATGTTCGTTTCGACGACTTCGGAGGCTAATCCAAATAACTTTAGAAATCCCGCTCGAAAGAGTGGGATTTTTTATTTGGCACACAATTTGTTAAATTACTTGTACAAAATTGATCGCATATGAAAAAGCTTTACTACACATTATTGGTATTATCTCTTTCAGCTAGCGTTTCTTTCGGGCAAGATACCGAGTCAACGTTTGCAAAGGATTATGAACCAATTCAGAATTCTTTAGAGGAATGGGACCCAATCAGAGGGCCTTGGCTTGCATCTAGTTTGGATGCAATGTCTAAAAACGAACCAATTCCAGATAGAACTTTTCCAGAGGACTTAACACCTGCTCAAATGATCGAGTTGCTTCCTGCAAGTACGCGTTCTGAAGTAGCACAAATTGCTGCGTCGAATACTACAGGAACGGTGGAAGATCAAGATCGCTGGAACAAAATTAGAACAGTTGTAGGTCGACCTACTCCAACAATGCCAGACAATAGAGATGGTTGTGGAAGAAGAACTGCTCGTTCATACGGAGACCCACATATTCAATCGTTTGATGGAGCTCGATATTCTTTCCAAACGGTAGGAGAGTTTGTATTGGCAAAATCATCTTCTGGTATGGAAGTTCAGGCGCGTCAAAGTGCTAGTGGTGATGATTTCTCACTGAATACAGCAGTTGCCATGAATGTTGGTGGCGACCGTGTTGGAATCTACGCAAAAGATCATCCTGATGGAATGTCCACTTCTCCTGTTCGTGTAAATGGTAGAGATGTTCAAGTTTCATCAACAAAAGCATACTTTTTGCCAAATGGAGGTACGATTTCTAGAACTGGAAATCAGTATTTGATTTCATGGCCAAGTGGAGAAGCAGTAACGGCAACGATGAGAGGTTCAGGTAGAAGTGCTTTCATCAATGTTGTAGTTAGTGTCTCAAAATGTGCACCTGTTTTTTATGATGGACTCCTAGGAAACGCAAACGGTATCGAAAGAGACGACTTCCAAGGAATGAATGATCGTGCTGATCTTCGAATTCCTGCTGGAGGTGGAATTTTCGGTAGTTCACGAGAAATCGAACAACAAAGACTTGCCTTTTTAGCAAATACAATGGCTGATAAGTACCGTGTGTCGAATTTGACAACTTTATTTGAATATGGTATCGGTCAGTCGACATTGACTTTCACGGATCGATCGTTCCCTAGTGTACACAGAACACTTGACGAATTATCACAACGTGATAGAGATGCTGCTCGAAGAAGATGTGAGCAACAAGGAGTGACGGGTAGAGATTTAAATGCATGTATTTTCGATAATGCACACTTAGGATTGCCTCCAACACCACCAACTGTGGTTCCAGACCCTACGGAGGGAGTTGTTCTTCGTCCAATTAAAGAGCCAATTGTAAACACCAACCCTCGTCCAACTGGTAGCGGAGATGTTGAAAAGCCAAGAGGTCGCCTAACTCCAGCTCCTATTGAAGATAATAATTCAGGGACGCGACAAACACCAGTTGATAATACGGATGGTAACTTGAACGAAAGAAAAGAAACTACGGCACCACAAGTAGAAGAGAAGCCTGCGAAACGAACAATTTTTGGAACAAGTTCAAATAACGAAACGAAAGCGCCAACAACTACGCGACCTCCGAAGGTTAGCACTCCGAAACCGGCGCCAAAACCTTCAAGAACAACAACTCCTAAGCCAAAGCCAGCGGCACCTAAGCCGTCAGCTCCAAAACCATCGGCTCCTAAGTCGACTAGAATAGGGGGTTAGTTGAATACAATATCGAAGAAGGCTGTATCGAAAGATGCGGCCTTTTTTATTTTGGGCGTTCCCTACGGTCAGGCTGTTCGCGTTACACGGTAACCTGCTTCCATCCTTAACGCGTATAATTGCTTCGTTCACAAATCATCGTAGATAACTCAAACAGCAATACTTTCCATCAAACAATCTTCCGTTGTAATTTTGTGTAGATTACGACTTATGACAGAGATTAAACAACTGACGAAAGACGATGTAATTATCGTGAATCAATTGGCGAGAGATATTTGGCCGGAAGCATTCAAGGATATTTTATCGAAAGAGCAAATCGATTATATGCTCGATTGGATGTATGAAGTAAACACATTGCAAGAGCAAGCCGTAACCGGTCATCTATTTTACATGATCACTGATGATGGTATTCCAAAAGGATTCATTGGAATGGAACCGAATTATCCAGAAATTGGAACACTTCGTATTCATAAGCTCTATGTGAAGCCCAATGATCATAATAGAGGACTTGGTCGAGAACTTATGAATAAAGCAATTGAAGTTGCACACGAATTAGATCTTAGCTCCATTAACTTAAATGTGAACCGTTTTAATAAAGCAGTTGACTTCTATAAAAAGCTAGACTTCACTATTGTGAAAGAAGAAGACATTAAAATCGGACGGGGTTATCTAATGGAAGACTACGTAATGGTTAAAGTGCTTGACTAATCGAACTTAAATCAATCTCTCCGCATTTGAAATGACCTTTTGGACAAGCTTTATGTCCATGTAAACCACAAGGTCGACAATCCAGTTGCTCCGTTGTTTCGAGGATTACCGAATCTTCAGAAAGCGGCCCGAAACCAAATGTTGGTACTGTTGAACAGAAAAAGGCCGTCACTTTCGCATTAACCGATGAAGCTAAATGAAGTGGACCGGAATCATTAACAAAATTTCTTGTCGCCTTTTCCATCAACGCTGCAGACTGTAACAAACTCAATTCTCCTGCTAGAATTTCTATGTTGTTTCCCTTGCTTTCAGATCGGATTTCTTCGCACAAATCAATATCTCCTGGAGCTCCCAGTAAAAATATGCGCTTGTCAGCTCCAATTCGATCGATCAACTCAATCCATTTGTGTTTTGGTAATTGCTTCGTAAACCAAACGGATGCCGGTGCCAAACAATAGTATTCATCAGTTACGAAAGAATCTATTTTATCACTATCAACTTGACTAGGATAAAGTGTTGGTCGAACCAATTGCTTCCCTCCTAAATGCTTAATGATGGAAAGATTTCGTTCAACTTCATGCGTTCCATTGCCAATTTCATGATCGAACTTCTTGGTATACCCAAATGAAAACGGATTCTTTTTAAATCCATATTTCTCTCTCGCTCCCGATAACCAAGTAATGATTCCAGAACTCGCAAATCGATGTAAATTAATGGCTAAATCGTATTTCGTTTTTCGGAATTGACGAATTAAAGAGCGCATTGCTTTCCATTTTCCTTCTGTCTTATTGAAAACAAAGACTTCGGAAATATCAGGGTGATTGTTCAGTAAAGATTCATTGCCTTTTTTGACAAGTACGTCAATCGTAGCAGAAGGGTAAAGTCGTTTTAATTCAGAAACAACGGGCGTCATAAGAATGACATCACCAAGAAAAGCTGTTTGAATGACCAATATTCGATTCACTCGACAAAAATAACTTATTTCAGCAATGAAACATGACCGCGTTTCACGATCTCAACACCATTTACGTCTGTCACTGTAATCAAGTAAACATAAACCCCAGGCATCGCCATATTTCCACTCGCACTGATCTCACCTGTCCATCCTGCAGTGTAATCGTTAGTCTCAAAAATTGGTCTTCCGTAGCGATCATAAATAATCATTTCGTATCGACTCGCATCAAAATCAGAAATCACAGGTCGAAAGACCTTATTGATTCCATCCGGATAGAACGCATTCGGAATGTAAATCAGCGGTGGAAGAACAATACATCTTTCATTTGAACGACTTACTTCGGCAAAGCTGAATGTGTTTGTCGCTTCAATCGCTTCAACTAAATAACAAATCTCTCCAGAAGAAACAACGGCATTTACTGTATCTTCATACGCTCGAATGTTTGAACTCAATGTCGCTAAAGGTGGATTAGCAAATACACCATCAACACCTCGATAAATGCGATATCCTAGAACGGAACCGTCGAAATCTTGGTAAGAATTCCATGACAAATAATTCACTTTCGCTACTTCATCATTCACAATATCCAATAAAATAGTTCTTGCAACATTCGAAGCATCTGCCTCTAAATTACAACTATCAATAACTTGAATTCTGTAGGTGTACGAAGAACTATATACGTCAACTTCAGTGTCTGTATACGTATTTGTTGCTGATCCACCTGGAATGCGTGCAATTTCTTCAAAAACTCCATCGTCATTTAGTCGCTGAACCGATAGCTCAGAAATAAATACGGAATTATCAATAACATGGCGTAAAACAACTGCTTCATTCGTCACCGTGGCCACGGTTAAATAATTGTAAGCTGGTGATTGTGGTGCTTCAATATAGATACAACTAATATTTGAGAAAGCTCGAACACCTTCATCAGAAACAGCTTCAACGACAAAACAATAATTCGAATTCTCTATAACTGAAAGTTGAAAGGAGTTTGTTGGAGAAGAACCAATATTCGACCAGCTTCCGCCATCGATTCGTGCATAAATTTCATAATGATCGATTCCCGACCAACCTTCGTATTCATTCCATGTCAAAGAAACCGTCTTTGAACATATATCTAAAGAGCTTTGAATAAAAGTCGTTCGATGTAATTCTGCTTTGGCTGAAGTTTGGAAAGTCGGTGGAGTCGCAGGTGTGTAACACGAATCAAACGCAGCGACCGAATAAATCAATGAACCGTTATCGGTGTTGGTTGAATGTGTGTACGTCGTATTTCCAATTCCCCAAACAGTATCTATTTCAACAATAAATCCATTGGCATCTTCAGTGTAAATTACATATCCGTAGGTGTCCGGTTGACTGTTTTCATTCCATGTTAAAATCACATTCCCAGTCAAGGTGTCAATTGTGACAAAATCAATCAGTGGAATATCTGGAGTAATCATATCCTCAAACTGATCACCATCAATGTTAGAAATAAAATCGCACGGACTATTTGGAAGTACAATTTGGTAATTCAAGAATACATCACAAATATCAATCGTGTCGACATAAAAATTAGTTCCGTAAGCTACACTATCATAAAGCGACCAAATTCCCGCTGGATATTCACGGTAAATGTGGTAGAAATCATTCATTCCAGATGTTGCCGGCGTTGTTGGGTCGTTCCATTGTAAAACCGCCGTTCCATTTGTCGGATTGATAACATCTAGGAAGATATTTTTTACTGTATCCGAATTAGATAAAGTTGTACCATTACACCCAGATGCTACGGCGATATAATAATCTTCTTCTTGTCCCGCTGAAGTAAATGTGAATGTATTACCGCCGATATTTGGTTCGCTACCTAGTAATCCACTTTGAACCGAATAAATTTGATACTCATTAAATGTTCCGAAGGGATCAACAACCGGTGTCCAATTGATTGTGGTATTTCCCGCAGCGTCCGATTGAATACAGTCGATACTTGGTGCACCTACAACTCCGGGATCGCGCACATTTATGGTAATCGTTGCATAAGTTACCTTGGGAATAGGACAATAATCGTCTTGAATTTTAAACACGAAGTGATAGGGAATGGTTGTCTTATTAATTCCCAAAGGCGTTGTTAAGTGTGCACAATCTGTTTGCCAACTAAAATCCGTCGATACTCCCTGAGGCATTGTAATCAATGGAGTTGCATTTAAAGTCGCGCAGGGTGCTATAGCACATCCCGAATTGGAAGTGTAATTAGTTCCAAAAAGAAGTCCACTTGCCGATAGTGAATTGTTTTGTGGTGATCCATCCTGAAGTAACTCAACATCTGTGGCATTTAATGTAAAGTTGACCAAAGTTCCCGCATCCACAGTCGTTTCGAAAAGTCCACCAAAAGGTCCTGCAACAACAGGTGGATTATTCGTTCCTGCACAATTTTGAACGACGATCTGCATTTCTCGATCTACTTCCGCAATCAACACATTATTTCGATACGATTGAACAGTGACTTTCACCAAAAATGTTCCCGCTGTATTCGATAGAAAAGTTAATTCGCCTGAAGAAGCATCAATTTGAGCTGGAATATTCCCCGGATTTAATCCCGTCCCTGGGGTCGGAGAATTTGCCGAAAATCCTGTTTCATAAATCATTGCTGCTGGCGCAGTTGGTGGATTGTACGTCTGACCGTTAAACCAATTCAGTGCTTCTGAAAATACCACACGCATCGAATCTAAATCGGGATCTACCGCATTCATGTTATATGAATATGGATCACCAGCACAACTCGCAAAATGCGGATCTTGCAAAAACTGAGGTGAATTATCAACGCATGTTCCTGCGGCTGCCCCTGGAGCTTCAAACATTTTAGAAACTAATGTTAGACCGCTAATTCCCGGGTCGATTAAATTGGTGATCGTGCTACTTCGTGCAAAATTCTGATAGGTAAAAATCCATCCAGAAGCCGGTGGAGTACCTGTTAAAACAATGGGCTGACTTTGATAAATTACTTTGATAATTGCACCAACTCCTGTCGCGGAATTTCCATTTGGTCCACAAGAAATAGCTTGAGGTCCGCCAGCAACTTCGGTGCATGTCGGCGTGATTTCAGTGCTTGAAACAAAATCTAACTGAATTACAGAAATCGTTGGATGTCCCCAAACTTCTATCGTTTCATTCGAAGAATTTAGAGGTGCTGATCCATTACAATCGTGATAAAATGCTAACTGAAAAACGTAAGCTCCACCTTGACACGTCCAAGTAATGTCACCACCAGCAACATGTGACGCTCGTGAGAAAAAACTCAAGAGAAACAAAGAGAAAAATAAGGCCAGATTTCGTAGCATAACACTATAACGTAAATAAACCATACGTAGTATGGAGACGATCAATCAATAAGTTCGTTGCTACCCAGCAGTAACAATTGTTAGATCTTCCCACTTCAAGTATTTGTTGGCTAACTCCATAATGCGCTCAGGTGTGATTGCATGTAAATGCTCGAGAGCAAGATTGTAAAAATCCAATTCTTTTCCATGCATTTCGGCGCTCAGGAATAAATCTGTCATAGCGTATGGACCGTCAGCACTTTTGAGTAACTGACCAAGCATATAATTTCGGACCAATGCTAACTCTGCTTCGCTAACTAATTCTGTCTGTAATCGATCGATTTCAAAGCGAATTTCCTTCAGTGCAAGATCTTTCACGTCCGAACCAACCTCCGTAGCGATCAAAAAGTAACCACATTCATTCAGCTCTGCCACCATCGATCCAATTCCGTATGTGTATCCTTTGTCCTCGCGAATGTTATTCATCAAACGACTTCCGAAATAATCACCCAAAATTGTATTTAAGACAATAAAATCGAGATAGTCCTCATGTTTTTTCGTGAACAAAATTCTTCCAACGCGGATAGCCGATTGAATCGCACCTTTTTTCTCTACATGGAAACTTCCTGTTTGATGTTGAAGATTGTCCTCAAAAGAAACTGGAGATTCAGCACAGAGTGGTTTTAAAAGAGCAATGATTTTTTGAATTTGATCTTCTTCTATATCACCTACAACGACTACTTTTTGCAATCCTTTCAAGTAATGTTTTGCATGAAAATCTTTGAGATCTTGTGTTTGAATAGTATCAAAATCAGCGAGAGTTAGCGAGTTGGAATAGTTCTTATTCGATTGGAAAAGTTGTGCTTGAAACATGCGTTGCGCCAAATAATTTACCTTTCCTTCGTTGATTTTCAATTGTTGTTTGCGATCCGCTAAAAGCTCTTTCACTTCGTGTTCATGAAAAGCGAGATTCGAAATCGCATCGGTCACAGTTTCTAAAATCGGAACTAAATATTCGCGAAGACAGTACATCGAGAAAGTGGATGTTTCAACCGAAATGCCCGATTCCATGAATCCACCCATCCTATTGATTTCCTCTTGAATATCTGTCGATGATTTCTCAGACGTACCTGAAAGTAAAAGTCCGTTTACAAAAGCTGGGATTCCCTTTTCTCCGCGACATTTTCCCGCATCGAAATACAAATCAAATCGAGAAGTTTCATTCGGAACATCCTTCATATGATAAAGCACAATTCCGTTATCGATTTCGTATTTCTTTGGTGCAATAAAGTCGATTTTATCGATCTCTTTTAATTCTGGTGCAAGTGTTCTATTCAGCATTTTCGATCGATTTAACGTTTAGAATTGAGCAATTTTCTTTGTTCAAAATGGAGATTGCTACACGTTGGATATCTTCCGCAGTGATGGACTTGTAACGGTTATCTTCGAGGTTAATATCGTTGGCATCTCCCAAAAGTTCGTAAATAGCTAAGTTCATAGCACGACTTAACAAACCTTGTTCTTGGAACTCACGAGAAGTTCTAATTTTCGCCATGATGCGTTGCATTTCTGTTTCCGAAATTGGCTTCGCTTGCAATTCAGCTAGTACTTTCCACAGTTCAGCATCCAATTGTTCGAAAGTTACATCATCGTTTAGTTTTCCTGAGATCACCAAAAGTCCTTCATCCATAGATCCAGTTACATAAGCACCAATACTAGAAACCAACTGCTTTTCTTTCTTCAAAATCTTGTACAAACGAGAGGATTTATCTCGTCCTAAAGCATCAGATAGCGTATCCGTCACGAAGTAATCAGCGTGTCTTCTGTCCACCATTTTGAAAGCATAGTAAAATGCATCTGAAGGGACATCACGTTCGATTGTCTTTACTCGCAATTCTGATTGAACCGGTTCTTTAGGTAGATTTCTTTCTGTTTTTTCTACTGCTGGAATTGATCCGAACCATTTTTCCACCAATGCTTTCACTTCTTCGAGTTCTAAATTCCCCGCAATCGATAAAATGGCATTTCCAGGATGATAGTGTTTTTTGAAGAATCCTTTCACATCTTCCATGGTCGCTTCCTCGATGTGAGAAATCTCTTTACCAATCGTCGCCCATTTGTACGGATGCTCTTTGTAAGCGAGAGGACGTAATTCCAACCAAACATCGCCGTAAGGTTGATTTAAATAACGTTGTTTGAATTCCTCAATTACCACAGAGCGCTGAACTTCCAAACTTTTCGGAGTGAAGGCCAACGAAAGCATGCGATCGCTTTCCAACCACAAAGCTGTTTCTATATTTCCAACCGGAAGCACATCGTAGTAATTAGTAATATCGTTCGATGTAAACGCATTGTTTTCTCCTCCAGCTAACTGAAGTGGAGTGTCAAATTCTGGAATATTCACTGATCCACCGAACATCAAATGCTCAAAAAGGTGCGCGAATCCAGTTTTGTTTTCGTTTTCATCACGTGCACCTACATCGTAGAGTACGTTCACCACAGCCATTGGCGTTGTGGCATCTTTATGAAAAATCACCTTGAGTCCGTTCTCAAGCTGAAATCGTTCAAATTCGATCATTAAAATTGAAATTTATCTGATGATTGTTCTGCCAGCGCCACCTTATATTCCTCGATAATTTCTGATACAATTTCCGCGGCTGGTTTAATCTCTTTGATGAATCCAGAAACCTGTCCGATTTCCAATTCACCTTCATTTAGGTCTCCTTCAAACATTCCTTTTTTCGCTCTTCCACGACCTAAAAGTTCTTTCATTTCTTCAGGAGTAGAACACTTTGCATAAGCTTCTTGAACCTGATTGAAGAAACTGTTTTTTACTAAGCGAACAGGAGTGATTTCTTTCAAAGTCAATTGTGTATCACCTTCGTTAGCGTTAACTACAGTATCCTTAAAATTTTGGTGGGCACTTGATTCGTGTGAAGCGACAAAGCGACTTCCGATTTGAACACCGTCGGCACCTAAGTTCATTGCTGCTAACATAGCACGACCAGTAGCGATACCACCTGCCGCAATTACTGGAATGGTTAACTCCTTCGCCACATTTGGAATCAAACAAAGCGTTGTTGTTTCATCTCGACCGTTATGTCCACCAGCTTCAAATCCTTCAGCAACAACGGCATCGACTCCTGCATCTTGCGCTTTCAACGCAAATTTTAGACTTGAAACAACGTGAACGACCTTAATTCCGTGAGATTTTAAGTGCTCTGTCCATGTTTTTGGATTTCCAGCTGAGGTAAAAACAATCGGAACTTTGTATTTGATGATTGTTTCTATGTGTTTATCGATATCCGGATAAAGCATAGGTAAATTCACCGCAAATGGTTTATCTGTAGCTTCTTTGCATTTACGTACATGTTCATCTAGGATTTCAGGATACATCGATCCCGAACCAATAATTCCAAGTCCGCCCGCATTCGAAACCGCCGCAGCCAATTCCCATCCCGAGCACCAAATCATCCCCGCTTGAATTAGCGGATATTGAATATTAAAGAGTGTTGTAATTCTATTTGCCATAATCTGTTTGATTCCTCCAAAAATAAGGCTTTCAGTGAACTTTTGGGTGGCTTTTGGCGTCTTATCTTAAATTGAGTAAATTAGGGTCACATATGAAGATACAATTTCACCTACTTTTATTTCTGTTACTCTTGGTGTCGGGTAAATCTTTGAATGCTCAGGAAATCACCCACGATCATTCAATTCATCATGCGTTTATCGAAAATAAAGGTCAGTGGAATGATGATGTGTTCTTCAAAGCGCATTTTGAAGGAGGGAATTTATGGGTAGAACAAGGTCGTTTATTGTATCACCTAATGGATTATTCGAAATTGCATGCATATCACGCAGATCCGAAAGGTGGTGTTGATGTGAGTGAATTTCGTCAACTAGCATTAAATGTGAATTTCGTGAACGCCAATAAGGTTTCTAAAATCGAAAAATCACACGAAACAAAAGCTTATCAAAATTATTTTATTGGGAACGACAAAAGTAAATGGGTTTCTGATGTTCATGGATACGGTGAAGCAACGTTGAATGACTTGTATGACGGAATTGATCTTAAACTGATTGAAAAGGAATCGGTTTTAAAGTATGAATATCATGTTGCTCCGGGTGCTGACCCATCTTCGATTCAGTTAGAATATGTTGGTCAGAAAAAATTGCAAGTCAATCGCGATGGTGATCTTGTGGTTAAGACAGAGTTGGGGGACATTCTAGAAGAAAAACCGTATGCCTATCAGATTGTCAATGGAAATATTCGCCAAGTCAATTGTGCGTTTGTCGTCGAGAATAACAAAGTTCGATTTGAGCTAGGTGAGTATAATAAATATGTTGAGTTGGTGATTGATCCAGTTCTGATTTTTGCCACGTACAGTGGATCGGTAACAGATAATTTCGGGATGACCGCAACCTACGGTTATGACGGTACGGCTTATTCGGGAGGAACGATCTACGGAAATGCCTATCCAACGCCCGATCCAAACGCCTATGATGTCAATTCAAATATGACCGTTGCTGATGTTGGTGTAATTACAACAGATGTTTTTATTTCGAAGTATTCAGCTGATGGAACGACAATGCTTTGGACGACTTTCATCGGTGGTGGAGATAATACACACGGAACGGAAACAGTTCACAGCTTGATTTGTGATACTCAGAACAATGTTTATCTCTTTGGTGCGACTTCTTCAGATGATTTTCCAATTCAAAATGGTTACCAATCGGTTTTTGGAGGAGGAACAACACTCTCTGTCAACTTTAACGGAACTAATTTTCACAATGATGGAACGGATATTTACGTCGCGAAATTCAGTGCAAACGGTCACAATTTATTAGGGTCAACGTACATGGGAGGAACTCAAAATGATGGTGTAAACTACAAGATTTCATCGGGGAATTACAACAGTGTTGCTGCATACGATTCATTGACAACGAACTACGGAGATCAGTTTAGAGGAGAAATCATGATTGATTCACTTGGAAATTGTATAGTTGCTTCATGTACACGCTCAACAGATTTCCCAGTTCAAAATGCCTTTCAATCTGCCAATGCTGGAAAACAAGATGGGGTAGTTTTTAAGTTGAATTCCGATTTGTCAGCTCTTCAATGGTCGAGTTATTATGGTGGTACTGAGAACGATGCTTGTTATTCGGTGAAAATCGATTCTTCTTTCAATATGGTCGTCGCCGGTGGAACGTGCTCCAATAATTTACCGGGAATGAATGGATGGCAATCATCTTATCAAGGTGGTAAAACAGATGGATTTGTTTTTAAATTGAATCAAACTGCTTCGGCGATCACTAACGGGACTTACCTGGGGACATCAAATTACGATCAGGCATTTTTTGTTGAAATTGATCGAAATGATAATGTTTTTGTTTTGGGACAATCAATCGGTGGAACTTTTCCTGTATTGAATACAGCATTTGTGAATCCTGGAAGTAGCCAATTTGTGATTAAGCTCGATCCAACTTTGGCAGTTCCTCTAAATTCGACTGTTTTCGGAAATGGTAGTGGAAATATTAATATTTCTCCTTCGGCATTCTTGGTCGATATCTGCGGGAATATGTACATATCTGGTTGGGGAGCGAATATTTTGCAGGGAACACCAATGAGTGGAATGCCAACTACTCCGGATGCCTATCAATTGTCAGCTCCAAATGGATTTGATTTCTATTTGATGGTCATTGAAAGAGATTTTACAGGATTGCTTTATGGGTCCTACATCGGAGGAAATCAGGCACAAGAACATGTAGATGGAGGAACGTCTCGTTTTGATAAAAATGGGGTAGTTTATCAGTCGGTTTGTGGTGGATGTACCGGAGTAAGTGATTTCAATACGACACCCGGAGCGTGGTCTTCTCAGAATTTGAGTACGAATTGCAATAATCTGGTGTTCAAGTTCGATTTTGAATTAATTCCACAAGCTGAATTTACTGTTGATAATGCAATTGGTTGTACACCATTTACAGTCACTTTCGACAATTTCTCAACGGATTCGGATTCGTATCAATGGGATTTTGGAAATGGAGATACATCAACCATCATTTTTGAGCCAACAGTGACCTACACTACGCCCGGAATTTACGAAGTAACTTTATTAGTGACGGACAGTATTTGTCTTATTACGGATACTGCAAAAATAACATTGACCGTTTTAGACTCCATCGAGTTAACAATGTCTCCTTACCAGGAATTATGTGTGCCGTTTGAATTAGACTTCACGGCATTTACTAATGGAACTGCCCAACAATTTATTTGGTCGTCTAATGCGAATTTCACGGATACTTTGAATACTAATTTATCGGATTCTGTGCTTACAATTACGCCTTCTGGATCAACAACTTATTACGTTGAGGTTTCTAATGGAGGTTGCTCGAAAATTGATAGTGTAACGGTCGATTTTATTGGCTCGGCTCTGGTTTTGTCGGCAAACGATTCGATTTGTTTAGGCGAATCAACCACCATAACTGCCACGAATTTAAATCCGAATATTACTTTCACTTACAACTGGAGTCCGGATTCAATTATCGTTTCGCCTTCAACAAGTTCAACAGTAACTGTCGATCCAACGGTGACACAATATGTCTACGTCACCGCTTCGGCGAGTAATGGATGTGTTGTAGATGATTCAATTTTGATTCATGTAGGAAATATTCCCAATGGAGTGATTCAAGTATCGGCTTCGCAATATTCAGTTCCTGTCGGTCAAACGGTGACATTGTATGGAGAACCAAGTGGATATTTTTATTCGTGGAGTCCAACTTCCGGACTAGGTAAACCAACAAATCAGAACACCTCTGCAATAATTGATGAAACGACTTTATATACGCTTTCCGTTTCAGATGGTATATGCACGAAATCGGATACAGTTTTAGTTAAGGCATTTGAATTTGTCTGTGGTGAACCTTTCGTTTATGTGCCAAATGCATTTTCCCCGAATGGAGATAATAACAATGATGTTCTCTATGTGCGCGGACCTGTAATCGCAGAGTTTGTGTTCCGAATTTACGATCGCTGGGGAGAATTGGTTTTTGAAACAACTGACAGGAGTGAAGGTTGGGATGGAACATTCCGTGGTAAATTGATGGACCCAGATACGTACGACTATTACCTGAAGGCTATTTGTATCGACAAGCAAGAATCGATCATTAAAGGAAATGTTACCTTAATTCGATAGGCTTTTTTCCATCATTTCGTTAGTTTAGTTGTCCAGATTAAATTGACATATGAAGAAAATTATAACTAAATCATCTCAGAAATTTCTAGAATCATATTTGAATAATCCATCTCCAACTGGATTTGAGGCGGAGGGGCAAAAATTGTGGTTGGATTATGTAAGACCATACATTGACGAATACTTCAGTGATAACTATGGAACTGTTGTTGGAGTGATCAATCCAAAAGCAGAATACAAAGTTGTTATCGAAGCTCACGCTGATGAAATTTCTTGGTTTGTACATTATATCACGAAAGAAGGATTCATTTATTTACGCAGAAATGGTGGATCAGATCACATGATCGCTCCGTCGAAAAGAGTAAATATTCACACCGAAAAAGGAATTGTAAAAGCGATTTTTGGTTGGCCAGCAATTCATACGCGTCACACTAAAGATGATGCTCCAAGCATGAAGAATATCTTTTTGGATTGTGGCTGCTCATCGAAAGAAGAAGTGGAGGAAAAAGGAATTCATGTTGGTTGCGTTGTGACATTCGAAGATGAATTCATGGTGTTAAACGAAAACAGATATTGTGGTCGTGCACTCGATAATCGAATGGGTGGATTTATGATTGCTGAGGTGGCTCGTTTACTCAAAGAGAATAAAAAGAAATTGCCTTTTGGTCTATACATTGTTAATGCAGTTCAAGAAGAAGTTGGATTGAGAGGAGCACAAATGATTGCTCAGAAAATCAAACCAGACGTGGCAATCGTAACAGATGTATGTCACGATACAGGCACGCCGATGATCGATAAAATCGAGCAAGGTGACTTAAAATCTGGTGATGGACCTGTGTTGACTTATGGTCCGGCAGTACAAAACAATCTCTTAAAACAAATCATTCAAACAGCGGAAAAATCAAAAATTCCTTTCCAAAGAGCAGCTGCTTCTCGCGCAACAGGAACAGATACAGATGCATTTGCTTACTCGAATGAAGGAGTGCCAAGTGCTTTGATTTCATTACCACTTCGTTATATGCATACGACGGTTGAAATGTGTAGAAAAGAAGATGTTGAAAATACAATCAAATTGATTTACGAGACATTGTTGACGATTAAAGACAAGCAAGATTTTCGTTATATCAAATAAGAATTCAAGAATAAGTCAAGAATCAGGCTTTTAAAAGTTACATTTCTATTAAATCATTGTAACTTAGAAGTCAAACTACAAATGAAAACTATGAAGAAAATTACTCTTTTGGTCGCAAGTGCATTATTCGGACTTACGGCAAATGCTCAACTCTTCACAGATGGTTTCGAAGCTTCGGAAGGATACTCTGTGGGAGATTATATCGGAAATGGACCGAACAGTGCAAACTGGACGACTTGGTCTGGAGCAACTGGAGGAACAGAAGATGCACAAGTAACAGACAACGAAGCGAGTGTTGGTTCAAATTCAATTTATTTTTCATCTACGGCTGCTTCGGGTGGACCGCAAGATGTGATTTTGGATTTCGGTCAGCAATACACAGATGGAATCTTTATTTACGAATCGGATTTTTATGTTGTAAGTGGAGCGAATGCTTACTTCAATTTCCAAGCAACAGGAACGCCAGGTCAATCATGGGCAATGAATTGTAACATGTACTCAAATGGTAACTTAAGTATTGATGATGGTGTTACAGCTGATTTAGCAACAGCAACGTATGCTCAAGATACTTGGTTCAAATTGAGAATCGAAGCCAACTTGTCAATTGGAGTTTGGGAGGCATTTATTGATGGAACTTCTATCGGAGTTTGGGTGAATAGTATTAATACTTTAGGTTCAGTAGATATCTTCCCGTTACAAGGAAGTCAATTCTATGTGGATGAGGTAATGTTCGATCACCAGACGTACACAATGCAAAACTTAAACGCGACTGTTGGTGGATTCTCAATGGGAGGAAATATTGCAGGATTGAACGCTAATCCTTCAGTGACAGTTGTAAATGCAGGTATGACGGCAATTACTTCTTTCGATGTTACAGTTGATTACAACGGAAATCAATACACAGAAAATATCACAGGAGTTAACGTAACTTCTACAAATAACTACGTAGTTGATATCACAACTCCAGTTCCATTAATTGCAGGAGCAATGACAGCGACAGCTACAGTAAGCAATGTAAACGGAGGAACAGATGATGATCCTTCAGATGATTCAAATGTGTTGAATGTTGACCCAATCGTCCCTGCTGCAGGAAAAGTAGTTGTTGGAGAAGAAGGAACAGGAACATGGTGTCAATGGTGTCCACGTGGCGCAGTATACATGGACTTGTTTGAACAAGACTTTGGTCCGCTTTGGGCAGGAATTGCTGTTCACAACAATGACCCAATGGAGGTTGCTGTTTATGATGCTGGTATCGGTACGCTAATTGGTGGTTACCCAAGTGCACTCGTTGACCGTGTTGGAGATGTTGATCCTTCGGCTATGTACAATGATTTCTATGACAGACTTCAAACGGCGCCAGCTGCTCAAATGACGAACGGTGCAATCTGGGATGCAAATACACGTCAATTACAAGTTTCTGTTACTGCTGTTTTTGATGTTGCAGCAACGAATCAATATAAAATGTTGTGTGTGTTAACAGAAGATGGAGTTACTGGTACTGGTAGTGGATACAACCAATCGAATGCATACGCAGGTGGTGGTAATGGAGTAATGGGAGGATATGAGTCTCTACCAAATCCAGTTCCGGCTTCTCAGATGGTTTATGATCATGTTGCAAGAGCGATAGCACCGTCATTTGCAGGAAGCAACACGTGTTTCCCTGCTACAATTAATGCAGGTGATATAGTAACAACAAATTACGTGTTTACATTACCAGCGGATTGGGATGAAACTAAAATTCACATCATTGGTATGTTGGCTGATCCAACTGGGAAAATTGATAATGCAGCGAAAGAATATATTCCAGATGCAGTAGCAAATGGATTTGTTCAAGCTTGTAACTTATCTGTTGGAGAATTGCTTCCAGGTCAATTGGATGATGTTCTTCGCGTTTATCCAAACCCTGCGTCTTCTTTCGTGAATATCGAAATGAACTTGAACCAGGAATCTGATGTTCAATTACGCTTACTAGATATGTCAGGAAAAGTTGTTTCAGCAGCGGATTACGGAACAATGAACCAAAGTAGTGTTGTTGAGTTGAATACTTCAGGTATGACGGCTGGACTTTACTTGGTTGAATTGACTGTGAACGGTCAGAAAATCACAAAACGTCTTTCTATTAAATAATAGAATTCAATAAATTGGAAAGGGTGGTGCAGTTTGTACCACCCTTTTGTTTTTTAACCCAATGAAACAGCTATTTTTGTGACATGAAGTGGATCGGAGAACGTATTTCATTTGTTGAGAAGAACGGAAATTTGACCGTGGTAATCGAACCTCAAAGTCAAGGTTGGGTGAAAGCGTTAATGGGAGCCTGGGTGGCGATGTGGTTTACTATTGGTATTACCATGATTTGGGCGTATTTCACGTTGGAAATGACAAATCAAGAACAGATTATTGTTTGGGTTTTCCTTGCATTTTGGGCTTACTACGCTGTTCGTGTTGGTCGTTCTTTTCTTTGGATGCTATGGGGAAAAGAGCTCATTAAAATTGATGAAGCGGCATTTTTCTACAAACGATCAATTAAAACTTACGGAAAAGCGAAACGTTATTTATTAGAGAATATCCATAAAATGCGCATGCATCAGCCGAAAGAAAGATCGCTTCAAGCAACTTGGGAGAAGTCACCATGGATAACAGGAGGTGAGCGCCTAGAATTCGATTATCAAGGTCGTGTTATTCGCTTCGGAAGAAAATTAGAAGAGAAAGATGCGCAATTGCTTTTTAAACTACTCACGAAAAGAGTGGAGGAGAAAGTAAGAAAGATGAAGTAATCAGAATTCTTTTTCCATCAAATAGTGTTGCACTTGACCGAATAATAGGTGCGTTTTCTCAATCATTTTGTAGTCTAGATTCAAGTAAAAATCAACAGCATTTTCGCGTGCTTGAAGAATCAGTTTTTTATCACCCCTTTCTTTTGAAATTCGTTCTGCTTCGAGCATAATCATCTTCCCAAATCCCTTCTTTCTGGAACTTGAATCAGTAGCAACGAATCGTACTTGTGCAATTTTTGGCTCTGAAACGTCCAGTCGAGCAATCGCTCTGATAATTCCATCTTCGAAAAGGGCGATGTGAATTCCATCTTTATCTCCATCATTTTTTTCGCTTCCTTCAGGTTGACCGAGTGGTTTTCTCAGGATTTCATAACGGAGGAAATAATAGTTTTCCCACTCTTCGGTTGTTTGGGGTGATCGAATTTCTAATGCCATTTTACCACTGTTGAAGTCACACGTTTTGTCGAAACCCCTTCTATTTCTTCTTCTCGAACTAAATCCTGTGCTGTTTGCTGACTAAAAACTTCATCCAACGATTTCACTTTTCCTGCTGGAACATTTAATTCAATTAATTGAGCCAAAAGTTCATTCGAATCGAATTGTTGTACTTTTTCATTGATGAGATCGAATAACTTAGTGCGATTTTGAACGCGATCAATATTGGAAACAAATCTTTCATCCGAAGGCAATTCAGACAAGTCCAAAACGGAACACAACTTCTTAAAATGATTATCCGATCCTATGGCAAAGGTCACCGTTGCTCCATCTTTTGTTTCAAACAGCTCTCCATACGGAGCGATATTTGGGTGTAAACTACCAATTCGTTGAGGAATGTGACCCGACATTAGATAATTCGAAGCTTGATTGACCAAACTACTGATCGCTGCATCGTACAAAGAAACACTCATGCTTGCTCCTTTTCCAGTTCTTTCACGTTGATAAAGCGATAAAAGAATTCCCTCTTTCAAATGGTGCGCGGCCAAAACATCGATTAAAGCAACGGGCATTTTAACAGGGCCGCTACCTGGAGTTCCGTTCATGGACATAAATCCACTTTCAGCTTGAAGAATTAAATCGTAAGCAACTCGATCACTTTCGTCTCCATAACCGTTAATCTTTCCAATAATCAATCGTGGATTAAGATCGTGAAGAACTTTATCTTCGATATGAAATTTAATGTCATCGCCTTTTTTGAAATTGGTGATCAGCACATCTGCATCTTTTATTAGATCCAAAAACTCGATGCGATCATTATCTTTCGATAAATCGAGTTGGCGATATTCTTTCAGGTAATTTATTGAAGAGAAGTAAGCCGAAACACGACTACTTTTATCTTCTTTTGGAGTTTTCCATGTTCTGGTAACATCTCCATATTTGGGATGCTCAATTTTAATGACTTCTGCCCCCAATTCTGCTAAATATGTGCCCACTGAAGGACCAGCAAGCACTGTACTAGCATCAATAACTTTTATTCCATCAAGTGGATTAATCATTTTCGATTTCCCAGGTGATGTATGCTTCAACATTGTAAGCATCCTTTTCATTCAACTGTGCTTTTTTCACCATTCGCGGTAAAATATTCGCCCATTGTTCAGGAGTAAAGTCTTCTATTTTTTTTGCCCCGTGACATTTAGTACAGTCTTTCAAGTAAACTACTTTCCCTTCTCCGATAGCCGCTTTTGGCATTTCTTCATTTACTTCAGTTTCAGAAACATCTTCTGTTATTGCTTCCGTTGTCTTAGGTGAACATGCCGCCACAAATACTGCAAATCCAAATAGGTATGTTAATTTTTTCATAGTTCTAATTTTGTGTTTCGAAGATAAGAAAACAGCGCTTTACTCGTGCATAATTCTATTTTTGTTCTTCAAATTTTGAGTATGCAACTACAAGAATTCGTCCAAAATATCACGGGACTCTCAGAAAAGTCGATTAAAAATGTGATTCAATTGCTTTCCGAAGGAGCGACAATTCCCTTTATCGCGAGATATCGTAAGGAAATGACAGGTGGATTGGACGAATTGCAAATTGCTGCTATTCGCGATGCTTCTAAATCGTATGAAGATCTCGTTGCTCGTCAAAAAACTATTATTTCAGCGATCGAAGAGCAAGGTAGAATGAACGATCAACTGCTGGAGCGAATTCAAAATTGTTTTGTTTCAACTCAATTGGAAGATTTGTATGCTCCATTCAAACAGAAACGTTTGACGAGAGGGGAAAAGGCCAAGAAATTAGGTTTGGAACCACTGGCAAAGATGATTATGTCTCAACGAGGAGGTGACCCAGAAGTGATGGCCGGTCGTTTTTTGAAAGGCGAAGTTGTTGATGAAGAAATGGCGATTCAAGGAGCGAAGGATATCATGGCTGAGTGGATGAATGAAAATGCAGCTCTTCGCGATCGATTAAGGTCTACTTTTCAAAGAAGGGCTCAATTACAGTCGAAATTGGTAAAAGGAAAAGAAGCTGATGCTGACAAATACAAAGATTATTTTGATTTTTATCAATCAGCAAATCGTGTTCCTTCACACCGATTTTTAGCGATTTACCGTGCAAGTCGTGAGGGATTATTGAATTTGAAAGCCCGTCCTGAAGAAGATATGGCGATTGAACAGGTAGAACGATTTTTCGTCAAAGGAAATGATGAGTGTTCTTCAATTGTAAGCGAGGTTTGCAAAGATGCGTACAAAAGGTTGATTCGTCCTTCGTTGGAAAATGAACTGCTATCGACCTTAAAAAATAAAGCAGATGAAGATGCAATTGGTGTTTTTGGAAAGAACTTACGTCAATTACTGTTGGCTTCTCCATTGGGCGCGAAACGAATTTTAGCCATAGATCCTGGTTTTAGAACTGGATGTAAGGTTGTTTGTATTGATGAGTTTGGTGATTTGCTGACGAATGCAACGATTTTTCCTCATGCTCCTCAAAAAGAAACAGCGAAAGCAAAGGCGAAATTGGCTCAACTAGTTGAATCGTATAAAATTGATGCAATTGCCATTGGTGATGGAACTGCTGGTCGTGAAACTGAAAATCTAGTGAAACACATTCATTTAAATCGAACGGTTCAGGTTTTTGCTGTGCGTGAAGATGGTGCTTCGATTTATTCGGCAAGTTCTATCGCACGTAAAGAATTTCCAAATTACGATGTTACTGTTCGCGGAGCCGTTTCTATTGGCCGAAGATTAATGGATCCACTGGCGGAATTGGTAAAAATCGATCCAAAATCAATTGGAGTTGGTCAATATCAGCATGAGGTGAATCAAACTTTGCTTAAAAGTAAATTGGATGATATCGTTGTATCCTGTGTGAATAGTGTTGGTGTTGATGTGAATACAGCTTCACCTTATTTGTTGAGTTATGTTTCTGGTTTAAGTCTCGGTTTAGCGGAAAATATCGTGAAGTATCGTTCAGAAAATGGTAAGTTTTCTACGCGAGAGGAATTGAAGAAGGTACAACGTTTGGGAGACAAAGCTTTCGAACAGGCTGCTGGTTTTATTCGAATTCGTGATGCTAAAAATCCACTTGATAATTCTTCAGTTCACCCAGAAAGCTATGTTTTTGTCAACCAAATGGCGAAAAAATCTGGAATTGAGGTCAACGAACTAGTAGGCAATACAGAAATCTTGGGAAAAATGAAGTCGACCGATTTCCCAACAATTGATCAATATACCTTCAATGATATTGTGGCTGAATTAAAAAAGCCGGGAAGAGATCCACGTCAATCGGCAAAAGTGTTGGAGTTCGACCACCGTATTAAAACAATTGCTGATTTAGAACCAGGCATGGTGTTGACTGGAATTGTAACGAATGTGACCAATTTTGGTGCTTTTGTGAATATTGGAATAAAAGAAAATGGATTGATTCACAAGTCGCAGTTGGCAGACGAGTATGTGGAAGATCCCGCCCAGTACATATCTTTGGATGAACACGTAGAAGTGAAAGTGATGGAAGTGGATGCTGCGCGAAAAAGAATTGGACTGAAACGACTTTAATTTGGAAGATTTACTTTTAGATTCTGATAAAAAGCCTTCGGGAGATTTGGTTGTTCACATTAGATGGTGGGAGCGAAAAAGGTGGATTTTTGCCTCTTTGATTCTAATTCTTCAGGTGTATCTTTTTCTTTCAGCAATTCGTCCAGAACGATATTATTATGACAATATGCTGATTCAGTCGGCAATATTTTTTGTACTAGCCAATGTCGGTTATTGCGCAGGATGGGGGATTGATGTTCTTATAAGATACTACTTGAAAAAGGATGGACTTCCAATCGGCATTAAATGGTTACTTTTTGTAAGCGGCACCATTTTTTCCTTGATAGTTACGCTCGGATATATGCTATTTATCTCCTAGCTTTCTGAAAATAGTTCCGTTTTCAACGACTAAATCTGTTGGCGTGTTTTCAACGTAGAGCGATCCTGTTCCAAGACCTTGAGGTAAATTATTTTCGTATTCGCCTGCTAATTGTGCGATAGCGTTCAGTCCTACATTTGACTCCAAAGCTGATGTCATCCACCAAGGAATGTTTCGCTCTTCAGCAAGTGAAATCCACTCTTTCGTTCCAGATATTCCACCGTGAAGACTTGGTTTTAGAATAATAAATTGAGGTTGAATCGTTTCAAGAAGATCAATTTTTTCTTTCCGGTCATTGATTCCAATCAGTTCTTCATCCAATGCAATCGGAATTGGTGTTTGTTCGCAAAGTTTTCGCATTTCTTCCCACTGACCTTGCTTAATAGGCTGTTCGATCGAATGTAAATCAAAAACCGATAATTTCTTCAATTTATCCAATGCTTCCGTCGGTTGGAAAGCACCATTTGCATCTACACGAAGCGTAATTTCTTCTGCCGAAAAACGATTTCGAATCGACGCCAATAATTTTAATTCTGTCTCAAAATCAATGGCACCAATTTTCATTTTTATCGTGGAGAATCCTTCAGTCAGTTTTTGCTCAATTTGTTCGGACATGAATTTTTCATCACCCATCCAAATCAGTCCGTTAATTGGAATTGCTCGTTCTCCCTTAGCAAAGGAATTGTCAAAAAGTTGATTCGATTCATGAGCGGCAAGACTCATTTTTGCTGTTTCAAGTCCAAATAGGATAGACGGCCATTCTGTTAGATCAATTGATAAATCACCCTGAAGTCGAACTAATTGTTGTTCATAATCTTCAATTGAAGTGAAATCTGGCGACAAACCTGGAATCACACTGCACTCTCCAATTCCAACTACATTTGGATTGATTTCATCCCACAATTCAATGAACCAAGCATGTTTCTCGGTTAAAACACCGCGACTTGTTCCAGCTGGGCGTTTAAATAGAAAGATTTTATGTTCGAAACGCATTTTCATTACTGAATCGTCGATTTTAAATAAATCAATGTCACAAAAAACACTACAGAAATCGCAAATGCACTTAATGCGACCTTTTTCAACTCTGGATCATAGTTTTTAGGATCTGTCGTTTGCATCACTTTTCGAAGGTGAACAATCAATATGATCGCAGGCAATAATGCAATAAAAAGTAAAGGCTGATTGAATCGAGCTATAAATGTCCCAAAGGATGCCAAAGCTAAAATGATAATTAGTGAATGATACATTTTGGCTGCATTCGATCCCATTTTTACAACGATAGTATTTTTTCCAGCTGCTGTATCATTAATGATATCTCGCATGTTATTTAAATTTAAAACGGCAACGCTCAATAGTCCAATTCCAGTCGCAAGAAGAATGTTTTCAGCTACAAAAGCCTTCGAAAAAAGTGAATAGACACCAAGAACACTCACCAATCCGAAGAAAATGAAGACCATTAAGTCACCAAGACCGTGATATCCGTATGCTTTTTTTCCAACTGTGTAGGTAATTGCTGCGGCAACACAAAGAATTGCTAGTACTACATAAAACCAAAGGACTGAAACCGGCATTTGTTGCACTCCGAAGTAAATTAAAAGTCCAGCTGAAATAAAACTAAGTACTGAAAGTAAAATAACGGCGTTTCTCATTTCTTTCTGAGAAATCAATCCCGATTGCACCATGCGTTCTGGACCTACGCGATTGTCGTTATCCGTACCTTTTACTCCGTCACCATAATCATTCGCCAGATTAGATAGAATTTGAAACAAAACGGTTGTTAGCATAGCTAAACCAAAAATGATCCAATCCCAAAATCCTTGATAATAAGCAACTGCAGATCCTGCAATAATTCCTGAAAGCGAAAGCGGAAGTGTTCTCAATCGCATCGCGTTAATCCATGCACTCGTTTTTGACATTCTACAAAATTAATGCGTTTGTCGATACGCAAGACGACTTCACTTAGAAATGAACCCGTTTTAAAGAAATTAATTGTGCGTACATAATAAATTTTAAATATCTTCGAGACTATGAAGAAGAATCCGAGTGAGATAGCGTTGTCGAAAATGTTGGGAATTGATTTTCCAATTATTGTAGCGCCCATGTTCCTTGTTTCGAATAAGGAGATGATCATTGCTGCGATAAAAGCAGGTGTAACTGGAGCGATCCCAGCGTTGAATTATAGAACGGTAGATGAACTTCGAAATGTAATTCGCGATATAAAGTCAGTTACTGATGGACCTTTTGGAATCAATCTGATTGTCAACAAATCGAATTTTCTCTACAAAGAACAACTGGAGGTAATCTGCGAAGAAAAGGTAGACTATATTATAACATCACTTGGGTCACCGGAGGAAACGATTCGTCGTGCACATGAATCGGGAGTTAAAGTGTTTTGTGATGTCACCGATGTCAAATACGCCAAGAAAGTCGAAGCATTGGGGGCTGATGCAATTATTGCAGTAAACAAAGAGGCTGGTGGTCACGCTGGACCGATGTCATACACTGAACTATTGCCACTGCTCAAGAAAGAATGTAACATTCCAGTGATTTCTGCAGGTGGAGTAGGAGACGGATTCGAAGCAGCAAAAATGATCGAATACGGTGCTGATGGACTTTCGATGGGAAGTATTTTTATTGCAAGCACAGAGTCTGGAGTTTCTGATGAGTACAAGCAGGCTTGCATCGATTTTGGAAAAGATGATATCGTAATGACAACTAAATTATCGGGTACACCATGCACGGTAATTAAAACTCCTTACGTTGAAAAAGTCGGAACGAAGCAGAATTGGTTGGAGCGAGTGCTCAATAAAAACAAGCGATTGAAAAAGTGGATGAAAGCATTTACGTTTCTGCGAGGAATGAAAAGTCTTCAAAAAGCGGCTTTTAGTACTACTTATAAAACAGTATGGTGCGCCGGACCGTCAATAGAACATGTCAAAGAAGTGCGACCGCTAGTGGATATCGTCAAACAAATAAGGGAAGAATATGAGCAAGCATGAAACGTCTTTGAAGAAAATGAGATGGAAGTTGTTCCTTCTTGGTTTGGTGAAAATTCCACTTATTCATTTTGTTCGACCGAAATTGTTAAAAATTGACGATACTTCCGCTGAAGTTCGAATCAGATTAAGAAGAAGAACAAAGAATCACCTTAACTCGATGTATTTTGGTGCGTTGGCTGTTGGTGCGGATGTTGCTGCTGGACTTCATGCTTTCTATTTTGCGGAAAAAATGGGATCTCCTGTATCTTTTGCTTTTAAAGGAATGGATGCTGAATTTCTCATGCGTGCTGAATCGCACATCATCTTTAAAAGTGATGAAGGTCAGTTAGTAAAAAAAGCAATGGAGCAATCTAAAGCTTCTGGTGAACGCGTAAATCAACCAATTTTGGTTACAGCGATCAATTCAATGAATGAAGAGGTGGCGCGATTTAAGATGATTGTTTCAGTCAAAGTAAAATAGCTTTTCACTATTCCGCTTAGTTCTGTACATTTGCGCACAGAAAATGAAGCGATGAAATACTTAAATGTTCTTGAAATAAAAGAGCTTGTCGAAAAAGACTTGGCGTTGGTGGTGGATGTCCGCGAACCTTACGAAGTACAAATCTGTGACACGTGCTCGCTTAAAATCCCAATGGGAGAGATTTGTTCACGCATCGATGAGCTAAAAACGGATAAACTTTTGGTGATTATGTGTAAAACAGGAAAACGTGCCGAGGCAGTAGCAAATTTGCTGAATATCGATTTTGGAATTAAGAATGTCGCTGTTATGGAAGGTGGAATGATGTCGTGGATTGAAAAAGTAGAATCTAACTTAGAAGTGTATTAATGGAAAGATCACTATTACAATATATTATTGTCGGACTTAAAGGTTTGGCGATGGGAGCTGCAGATGTAGTTCCAGGAGTTTCGGGTGGAACAATCGCATTTATTTCTGGAATTTATGAAGAACTGATTGAAAGTATTAACAAAATCAATCTTGGAGCTTTAAAAGTTTTGAAAAAGGATGGAATAGCTGCATTCTGGAAACACATTAACGGTACTTTCTTCGTGTTTTTATTCGGTGGGATTGGAATTTCGATCTTCTCACTTTCGAAAGTTGTTATGTATTTATTAGAAACTCAGCCAATTTTAGTGTGGAGTTTCTTTTTTGGATTGATCGTAGCGAGCGTTTGGCTGGTTGGGAAATCTATCAATAAATGGGGAATAGGTGAAATTGGAATAGGATTGATCGGAATTTTTATTGCTTACTGGATTTCTTCAATTCAAACGGTTGCTTCTGTCGAGGCACAATGGTACATCGTTTTAAGTGGAGCTTTGGCGATTTGTGCGATGATTCTTCCAGGAATTTCAGGTGCATTCATTCTGATTTTGATGGGAAGTTACCATACAGTTTATGGTGCGATTAAAGATTTAGACGTAACTATCGTTGGTCTGTTCGCTATCGGATGTGTAATCGGATTGCTTTCTTTCGCGCGATTGCTTAAATGGTTATTCGAAAAGGCAAAGACTATCACAGTAGCTTTGTTGACAGGATTTATGATCGGTTCACTATATAAAGTATGGCCTTGGAAAGTCAAAGTGGGAACTGAACCGTTGGTTACCCATTCGGATGGTCGTGAAGATTGGATGATGGCCAATGTCCTTCCTGGTGATTTTGGAGATAATTCACAATTGATGATGGCAATAGTATGTGCGATTGTTGGATTTGCAATTATTTTCACATTGGAACGATTTGGACCGAAAGAAACTAAATAAGATCAATGAAGAAATTCGGCTTAATAGGAAAATCACTTTCTCATTCATTCTCTCGTGGATTTTTTGATGAATATTTTGAGAAAAATGGAATCGATGCAAGCTACGAGAATCTAGAATTGCAAGAAATCGAAGAAGTGAAGGGAATTCTTAATGGAGATTTTGCCGGACTAAATGTGACCATACCTTATAAAGACGCAATCATCCCTTTTCTCGATGAATTAGATGAAACTGCCGAACAAATTGGAGCCGTTAATGTTGTTCAGTTCAAAAATGGAAAGTCGATCGGTTTTAATTCAGATGCTTTTGGTTTTCATCAATCAATTAAACCTTTTTTGACGAATCAACACGAGCGAGCAATTATTTTTGGAACAGGTGGTGCTTCTAAGGCAATCAACTTTGTTCTTGAGTCACTCGGAATTGATGTCATCTTTGTGACTCGAAATCCTTCTAAGGAAAATCACTTCGGCTACGATGAGGTAAATGAGCACATGATCAAAGCATGTAAATTATTGGTGAATTGTACTCCGGTTGGAATGTATCCGAATGTTGAGGACGAACTTCCTATATACTATAATAGTATAAGCGATGATCATCTGTGTGTGGATTTGATTTATAATCCTGTAAAGACAAAATTTTTGGAGCATGCTGAAAAATTTGGTGCGACTATATTAAATGGAGAGTCAATGTTGAAAGAACAGGCATTGAAGGCTTGGAAAATTTGGAACGAAGAATAAATGTCAGAACTCCAACGAAAAATACTGCAAGGTGAAGGCGTGTCTCTTGATTTCAAGTTTCGAATTGATGATCAGAAGAAAATCGCACGTACTTTAGCGGCTTTTGCCAATACTGAAGGCGGAAGTTTATTGATTGGAGTGAAAGATAATGGCAAGATCGCTGGTACAAATCCCGAGGAGGAATATTACATGATCGAGGGAGCAGCAGATTTACATACAAAGCCAAGAGTCGATTTTAGTTCGCAAGTTTGGCAAGAAGGACATCATTTAGTGCTCGAGATAATTGTCGAAAAATCGAATGTCAAGCACAAAGCTAAGGATGAAAATGATGTTTGGAAAACCTATGTCCGAGTTGAAGATCATACCTTAATAGGAAACAAGATCCTGAATAAAGTGTGGTACTTGAAAGAAAAAGGTGTTAATCGACCTGAAAAATTCGATGACGAAGCATTACAGTTTATTCATCTTGTAAAAGAACTCGAGCCGGTTAGTTTGTCTAAACTATATCGAAAGTCCAACTTATCATTGAAAAAGGTAGATAGTTTACTCGCAACATTGGTCGTTTGGGAAATTATTGAAATGAATATTTCAGAACAGGGCACTACTTATAGTGTCTGCGAGTAGGATTACTAGTGAGTATACCTCCTTTTGTTTCTGGTTAAAAGAATCACATTAACAGCATTTTAGTTTCATAAAAAAACACAAAAAATTTTGAAAAGACACTTTCTTTCTTATATTGAGGCCATTATTAACTAATATATTAGGTGAATGGGAAGACCAGCGACGAAGCCGGCAAGATTGAAAGATGGTTTTTACATCGAAGTTAAGAACCAAGGGAGTGGAGGAGTCTTGATCAGAAGAGACACTGAAGAACAAATGAATCTTGCTGCAGAAGATTACTCTCGAATGAAAGATGTTACTGTGCTTGGCGAAATGAAAAGTGACAAGTGGGTAACTAAAGGGGGTAAGAAGAAAAAATAACTCGACAACTTAGAGTAAATATGAAAAGCGGTCAAGTTGATCGCTTTTTTTTACGTTAAAAAATACTTGTGAATCAATCGATTAGAAAATACTTTTAATGTTTTCAAAAAACTTTTGTTGAAATCGCTTGTTGAAACAAAAAAGATGCATACCTTTGCGGCCCGCTTTTAACGTAAAGTGGTTGCGAAAAGCAAAGATTGAGAGGTTGAAATTTTTTTTAAAAAAAGTTT